>JAIXZA010000117.1 GCA_027489965.1 Verrucomicrobiaceae bacterium | reverse complement strand
TGAGCGCTTTGTTGCCGAGCACGCAGATACCGTGGGCGCTGTCCACATCGCGGCCCTGGTGGAAGACGGTGGATTTGTCCGCCTTCGCGTCGCCATCAGTGTCTTCGAGGATGAGGATGCGGTCGCCCTCGGCGCGTTCGCCGTTGTGCTTGCGATAGTTTACGACCTCGCAGACCCAGACGCGGCCACGATGGTCGATGTCGATGCTGGAAGGCGAAGCCATCATCGGCTCGCTGGCGAAAAGCTGCACGGTGAGCTCGGGATGCACGTCGATCTGCTCGGTGGAGTCCGCAGGCTCGTGCGAAGCTCCCGCGACGGCGCTGGCTTGCAGCGGGCCGAGATTCTCCGTGTAAACGCGGAACTCGACGCTGGTGCTGCCCTGCTTCGTGCCGCCTTCATCGAGAGCACCGCGTGCTTTGAAGCGGTTCGTGCCCGCAGGCAGGTTGAAAGCGATGACGCTGTTCGCATGCGTGCCGATGCCATAAGAGATGACTTTGCCAGCGCTGCGGAGTTCTTTGCCACCGACGTTGGCATTGACGCTGACACTGCCGAAACCCGACTGCGCGGACTTCCACTCGACCTCGGTGAGTTTTTTCTCACTGCCATCGGCCAGGATGAGACGAGGCTCCGCCCAGTCGGCCCAATCGGCGGTAAAGCCGTTGCCGCCATCGGTGACGACGAGGAAAAGCTCCTTGGCACCTTCGAGCGACACGTCGATGTCCACGCTATAATTCGGCGTTTTTGTGTCGATGACCTGCGAGCGGAAGATCGGCTTCGGCGCGGCAAAGGAAAGGGCGGGAGCGAGAAGGGCAAAGAGGATCAATTTCATGCAGAGTGCAAACATACGAACAGGTAGCGTCAAAGTGATCAAGCCTGATTTAGTCTTCATTCATGTCTTGATCGTGAAGGCGGTGCCCTCTAACATCGCGGTCACTTATGCCAAAAGTATTCCAAATTCTCCTCTGGATCGCCATCTCAGCCATCGGCGCGGGTTCGGTCGCCTTCTCCGCCTTTCACAAGGGGGAAACCATTAACGCCCTGTGGCTTGTGGTGGCTGGATTATGCTCATTTGCCGTGGCGTATCGGTTTTACAGCAAATGGCTGATGACGAAGGTGCTGGTGCTGGATGCTCAGCGCGCCACGCCTGCTCACACGAAAGAGGACGGCAAGGACTTCGTGCCAACCAACAAATGGGTGGTCTTTGGTCATCACTTCGCCGCGATTGCCGGACCTGGACCTCTCGTCGGACCCGTGCTTGCCGCCCAGTTTGGTTATTTGCCGGGGATGCTTTGGATTCTCATTGGGGCCACCCTCGGCGGTGGTGTGCATGATGCGATTGTGATGTTTGCCAGCATCCGCCGTGGCGGAAAATCTGTGGGCCAGATGCTCAAGGAAGAGGTGAATCCCTTTGTTGGTTTTGTCGCCATGATCTCTGTGCTGGCGATTATGACGATCCTGCTTGCCGTGCTCGGTTTAGTCGTGGTGAAAGCTTTGGCAGAAAGCCCCTGGGGACTCTTCACCATCGCGATGACAATCCCTCTGGCTCTGATCATGGGCTTTGGTCATACGATCTTTAAAGTCAGTGTGCGTGACATCACAATCTTTGGCATTTTCGGTCTATTGGCAAGCGTCTGGGCTGGCCGATATCTCAAGGAGTGGGGCCTAGAATCCTTCTTCGATTATGAGGGCGAGACCATCGCTTGGTCGATCATGATCTATGGCTTTGCCGCCTCCGTGCTTCCGGTCTGGATGCTGCTGGCTCCTCGGGATTATTTGAGCACCTTCATGAAAATCGGCACCGTGGCAGTGCTCGCTGTCGTGGTGATCTGGGTAGCCCCTGATCTGCAAATGCCGAAACTCACGAAATACATGGATGGCTCAGGTCTGGTCTTCCTCGGTTCTGTATTCCCCTTCGTATTTATCACCATCGCGTGTGGGGCCATCTCAGGCTTCCATGCGCTCATTTCCTCAGGTACCACGCCAAAGTTGCTCGACCGCGAAGACAGCATCCGCAGCATTGCTTACGGAGCCATGGTCACAGAAATGCTTGTGGCACTGATGGCGCTCGTCGCAGCCTGTGCCCTGCAACCGGGCGAGTATTTTGCCATCAATGCTGGGGCAGCTAAGATCGTGCAGACAGATCCATCTCAAGCCGCAGCTGTGACGGAAATGATTACCACTGCAGGCTTCCCTGTAACCGTGGCTGGCATGGAAAAACTGGCCACTGACATTGGAGAAAAGACCATGTTTGGCCGAGTGGGTGGTGCACCGACATTTGCGGTCGGCATGGCGCAGATGTTTGCACGGGCCTTCGGCACTGGCTGGATGGCTTTCTGGTATCACTTTGCCATCATGTTTGAGGCGCTCTTCATCCTGACGACCATTGATGCAGGCACCCGCGTGGGTCGCTTCATTCTCCAAGACTTTCTCGGCGGCCTCTGGAAGCCACTGGGCAATACCAGCAGCCTTCCGGCCAATGTCTTTGCCAGCGCGCTGCTCGTCGCAGCATGGGGCTTCTTCTTGTATCAAGGAGTGGTCGATCCTCTCGGCGGCATCAACACGCTTTGGCCGTTGTTTGGCATCGCCAATCAGTTGCTGGCGGTTATCGCTTTCAGTCTTGGAACGACCATCCTCATCAAGATGGGCAAAGCACGCTATCTCGCAGTGACCCTAGCCCCATTGGCACTACTAATGACGGCGACCTTCAGCGCCGGCTACATCAAACTCTTCGATGCCAACCCGAAGATGGGATTCATCTCTGGAACCAAGTTTTATGCGGACAAAATCGCCGCAGGTGGCAGCGACAAGGAACTAAAGGAATGGGCAGCTCAACAATTCAACTTCACGGTGGATACCGTCGTCACCGCCTTCTTCCTGCTGGCTGTCGCCGTCATCTTCCTGGGTTGTTTGCGTGAGTGGATCAAGCTGCTGAGTGGCTCTAAAAAAGCGGCACTCAACGAAGATCCCTATGTGGCACTGGGCAACAAGACGCCAGTCTAAGTCGGTGCGCACCCTCCAAAGAACCGTGTAACAGCGCGCCATGCACTGCCCCTCCTGCCGCCAGTCTTTAACAGAGACGGATGCTGTGTGCGCGCAGTGCCAGTTTTCTCTGGGAGCACTCAATGCGCAGTTGGGTATTCCCCCGCAACTAACACCACCGATTGCGGATCTGGCTGAAGTTCTTTCACGCAAAGAAAAGCAGGCGCTGGCGAAAGAGATTGACCAATTGGAACAGCGCTTTCCGGACATCGTCGGCATCACGGTCTTTGCTAGCATCCCAGAGACGGTGACGCCTGAACTCTATGCCTTTTGGCTGTTTAATCGGGCCAGTCTTTTTAGCTCTGTGGAGCAGGGTGGAAACAATCACGGCGTGCTCTTATTGATCGATGCCGACAGAGCCCATGCCACCGCCATGATCGGCTATGGACTGGAACCGCTCATCTCTCAGCAGACACTGGAGATCTGTCTGGTCGGAGCCTCTCATCACCTCAAAAAAGGCAAACGAGCTGAGGCTGCGGCAGCTTTCTTCCGCGAATTCCCCCGGCAGCTTTTGCAGCTATCTTCGACTTGGCCGCAAACCTTTGGATACACCGAGACCAAACCTTGGTATGACTCCTCCACTGGCGAGCTTGTGCAAACCGTGCACCAAGAAGATGGCGACCTTTATTAAACGAAACGCTGATGCTCACTCGACGTCGATTCCTTCTTGCTGCTTCTTGCAGTGCGTTTCCAGCCATGGCTGGTGAGCATCTGCCGCAGACGGCTGCCTTCATCGGCAAAAAGAAATTTGATCGTATCGTGGCGAGAGCCATCAACGAAAAGTGGTCACAACTTGCCCTAGCAGACCGCCTCACCCGCGCCGCACTGACCATGCAAGGAACAGCGTATGTCGGCTTTACTCTGGAGATCGATGACCATATCGAATCACCTTCCGTGAATTTCGATGGCTTAGACTGCTGGACGTTCTTTGAAACCGCTCTTGGGATAGCCCGAATGCTTCGACAAGCCAAGTCGAGCTACACGCCAAGTGATCTGCTGCGGGAGATCGAGTGGACCCGCTATCGTGGTGGTCAATGTCACGGCAACTACTTGGAGCGCATCCATTACCTGGAAGAGTGGTTTCGTGATAATGACCGCCGTGGCAATGTGAAGGACATCACGAAGTCGCTGGCCAGCACCGTGCCGCTGGAAGGACGGAAGATTGATGAAATGACCGTTCTTTGGATGAGCTATCGCTACCTGAAGAACAACCCCAGTATGCGCCCAGGCATGACGCAAATGGAAGCAGAACTCCAGACTCATCCCTTTCGCTACATCCCGAAGAAAGCGGTCGCGGGGATCGAATCCAAGATCCAGAGCGGCGACATCATCGGCATCGTGACTCACAAGCCGCATGTGTACTGCAGCCACGTCGGGCTGGCCCTGCGCACCCAGGATGGCGTCTGCCATTTCATGCATGCCTCCGCCACCAAGAAGCGGGTCATCATTGATGCCAGCATCTCTAACTATCTTCACTCCATCAAAAGCCACGCAGGAATCGTGGTGGCGCGACCGCAGTAATCGTGCACACTAAGGACGATGTTTCTCGCTGAAATAGATCCCATCCAAATCGCCATCATCGTCATTGCGATGTTAGGCGGCTTCGTCCAATGGATCTGGAGCCTCATCAAACAAAGCCAAGAGGAGGCCGCGCGAGCCAAGGCCCAACCGACAGAGGAAGAAAAACGATTGAGAGAGGCAGCCTGGAAGAAGCAAGTCCAGATGCCCACGGCTCCGCCCCCGCTACCGCCGAAGGCACCCCAAGTCCCAAATCCTACGGTTGACCCTTGGGCCGCTGCTCGGGAAATCTTTGAGCAGCTCAAACGAGAGGCCGCAGGCCAGACCTCCCTACCTAGCCCGCGTCCGGCACCGACTCCGCAGATCCCAGCTAGGACCAAAAAAGCTCCGGCCTACGTTCCGCCACCTCTGACAGCAGCGCAGATTGTCGTGCCAGTGCCAACGCCTTTGGTCGAAATTACCCACGTCACCCCAGCGTCAAAACTCGCCTCCGGTCGCCAAGACGGGCTCGAACTTCTGAGGGGGCTGCTGGCCTCGCCGACGACCATCAGACAGGCCGTTTTGATGCGAGAAATTTTAGGTCCACCAAAAGCCTTGCAATCTTCCGCAGATTCGCCATTCTAATGGCCCCTCGCAAAACAGCACACGCCGGTGTGGTGAAATGGTAGACGCGCTAGACTCAAAATCTTGTTCTTAACAGAGTGTCGGTTCGAGTCCGACCACCGGCACCACTGTCAGCTTTTGATAAGCCCGAGGTCTCTTTCATTCATGGCCAAGGAACGGCTTACATCCTCCAAACAGGCCATCGAAAAGACTTGGGTTCTCTACGTTCTGCTCTGTCAGGACGAGACACTCTACTGCGGGATCACGAACGATCTGGAAAGACGTATCGCCCAGCATAATAGCGGCAAAGGGGCACGCTACACCAAGGGGCGTGGGCCCGTCAAAGTGCTCAAGTCATGGCCAGCCGCAAGCATGTCCGCTGCTCTTAAAGCGGAGCGGGCCTTTAAGAAGCTGACGAAGGAAGCCAAGCTCAAAAAGCTGAAGAGTCGATCACGCAAAGATGCAGTCTCGGTCTTGCTCAAAGGCAACTGATCAACCGACACGGATGCTGACCGAGCGACCATGAGCATCTAGACCCTCCACTGCCGCGAAGGCATGGACGATGGACTCTGATTTAGCGCAGCTTTCTTGACTGAGTCGGATGATGCTGGTGCGGCGCTGGAACATGTCCACGGTCAATCCAGGGAAAGACTTACCAGCTCCACCTGTCGGCAGAGTGTGACTTGGGCCTGCGAGGAAATCCCCAACGGCGACGGGTGAGTGATTGCCGAGGAAAATGGCACCCGCGGTGCGGATCAGCGGCAGGATGTCTGACTCACGCTCCGTGATGAGTGACAGATGCTCAGGCGCATACGCATTCACGAGCTTGGCACCTTCTTCCAAAGTCGCCGCAAGCATGAGGAAGACGCCTTTTTCCAAAACTGGGCCCAATTGTGCCTGACGGCTGAGCGTTTGACTCTGCTTTTCCACCTCAGCCACGACTCCATCCAGGAGAGCTGCATCATCGGTGATGAAACCCGCCTGGCTGTCTTTGCCATGCTCGGCCTGCGCCAAAATATCCGCCGCGATGAAGGCTGGATTCCCTGTGTGATCCGCCAAAATGAGCACTTCACTCGGGCCAGGCAGCAGATCGATAGAGACAACCCCAAAGGCCTGGCGTTTGGCTTCGACGACGTAGCTATTTCCAGGGCCAAAGATTTTTGTCACTGGGCGGATTGTTTCGGTTCCATAGGCCATGGCAGCAATCGCCTGCGCACCTCCAATTTGATAAACTTCGGTGGCTCCAGCCAGCTTCAAGGCAGCCAATAAGCCGGGATTCACTGTGCCATCGCGGCCACAGGGAGTGCAGACGACAATTTCGGGCACACCCGCAGCCGCCGCTAGGGTGACGGTCATGATCGCGGTCGATACCAGTGGAGCAGAGCCGCCAGGAACATAGCAGCCCACGCGCTCAAAGGGGTGGTAAACCTCACCAACTTCCCCGCCCTGTTCATTCAGACCAGACCAGTTTTGGCGAAGGCTTTTGCGGGCAAAATCAAAGACATTCCGATGCGCCGACTGCAAAGCGGTCTGCAATTCAGGAGTCGCCGCCTCCCAAGCAGATGAGATCGTTTCAGCGGAGATGCGCAGCGTATCCGAGCTGAGTTTGGCCCCATCAAAGCGCTCCGTGAGCTCGACCAAAGCGGCGTCTCCACGCTCACGCACAGCTTTGATCACAGCGCTGACCACTTCTTGCACAGCATCACTGGCCTCGGCACGGCGATCCAGTGTGGCGGCGATTTGGTTCCAGTCGTTGTCAGTGTAGCGATAAATCTTCATGGTCAGCATTCTGGGTGCCAAGGGATGGAGGCACCGTCAATACAAGTTTTCATTCTCAACGAACGTCTCTGCAATCCATCTGGTCGCTTTCAGCTGCCTGACAGATGAAAAATAGAAGATCAAACCCTTAGCGAATCATCCCGCTCATGGCTTTATTTCTGCCCAATGATCGAAGCGACCCAGACCGAGCTACTCCAGCAGATCCATGACCTTGCACCGCACGCTGCGGCTGATTTGCTGGAAAAACAGACGCCGGAGGTGGCGGTGTGTGTCTTGGAATCTCTCAATCCCATGGTCGCGCAGCAAGCGCTGCAAGAGATGACCGATGAACATCGCTGCAAAGTGATCGCCGCAGCCCCCATCGAAAAAGCTCGGCAGTGGATGATCAATCGGCAGTATCCCGAGGACAGTGTCGGCTGGCTGATCGAGCCATCAGTCGCGGTCTTTCGCCCTTCAATGACGGTGCGTGACACCATTGAAGCTCTTCGAAAACTGACCAAGCGGTCCTTCATCACCTACGGCTATGTCACCGACGAGTCGAATAAGCTTCTGGGTGTGCTTGTGTTTCGGGATCTCATGCTTGGCAATCCCGAGTCGACACTCGCCGAGGTCATGTATAAAAATCTGTTCACACTACTACCTGAGATGCCGATGACCGACGCCATGAAGCTGACCGTGAATCGCCATATCCCAGTGTATCCCGTTTGCGATTCTGAAGGCCACCTGCTGGGGCT
>JAIXZA010000174.1 GCA_027489965.1 Verrucomicrobiaceae bacterium | reverse complement strand
TGGCGGGTAGGGTACAGGGTGTAGTGCTCATAGGCACTCGCACTCTAGCAAAGTCGATTTACAGGGTAATTATCGCTGGAACGCTTGATCTTTAGGCTTTCATGTCGCCTGACCCCGTTCTCATGCGGATAAGCATAAAATCTGGGTCGGCTTCCACAACCACACGAACAACCTGCCGGAGATGGACAAGTTCGACTCCATCCTCGATCTCGGCCAATACATCGGCTTCAACCTCGACATCGGCCACTACGTCGCCGGCACGAAGGGCAAATCACCGATCCCCGTGCTGGAGAAGTATCACGCTCGCATCACGAACCTGCACCTCAAAGACCGCACCGCCGACGGCGGCAACGTGCCTTGGGGGCAAGGCCAGACACCGATCAAGGAAGTGCTGCAGTTGATGAAAAAGGAAAAGTGGACCTTCCCCGCCGAGATCGAGCTGGAATACAAAATCCCTGAAGGCTCCGACGCCGTCGCGGAGGTGAAGAAGTGCGTCCAGTATTGCCAAGAGGCGCTGGCGTAAGTGTTGCGTTCTCCTGGACCCGTGACCTCACTCGTAAATCGCTGGCAATTCATCGCGCAACTTTCTCGCGAGCCATGATTGCTCAATGCCTTGAGGCAAAGAGTTCGATTTTGGCTGAGGGCTGACGTTGCATAAATCGGGCAATTCATCAGGGAACCCCATCCAGACCATATACAACGGCTGGTCGTGCTGTTCCAGTGAGCGGGTTATCCCGATGTAAGTCTTGCGGGCAGCCGTGATCTTGGGGCCATCCAGGGATAGCTCGTCTATCAAGCGCAAACCGTCATCGTTGAGGCCCTGAATCTCGCCGGCATTGCTTCCTGAAATGGAAACTTCCATGCAGGCACCATAGCCGACCTCAGAAGGCGATGGCAGCCGTTTGTTGCTTTTGCGTTTGTTGCAGTTGTGGCAGGCGTAAACCAGGTTGGTGTATTCACGGCACAAATCGGGGGCGAGACTCTTGGCGACATCGTGGTCGAGTTCGAAGTCGCTGTCTTGAAAAGCCCAAACCTCTCTGCGAAGGCAATACACGCAGCGGAAGCAGAACTCATCCCGCAACCAGGGGCGAAACTGCTGGTAGGCCGAGTAGCCAATGGGGCCGTGCCGCCTCTGGTGCGGCGTGGATGGGTAGCGAAATGGCGAAACGGTCATGGCTCGCCCTCCCATTGACCTTTGGATTGTAATCGAGCCTTGATGGTGGCGAGTTGAGGCAACGGCAGTGGCGCGAACAATTCACCTCTCGCTTCGGTGAGCATCTTCAGGCGAGCCAATTCCTTGAGTTCGTCGTCGGAGGCTTCGTTGCGAATTTTCTTCTCGATCAACTCGGTCTTGCGTGCCGATGTCTGTTCCCATTCGCCTGTGATGGCGAGGAGGTCTTCGAGGCGTTGTAAATCGGTGAAGTGGGCTGGGAAATATTCGTTCTGGCGGAAGGGCACTCCTCGACGTTCGACGCCTCTGAACGTATCCAGCAAAGCCCTCTCCAATTCAGGTGGCAATGCATAGAGCCGTAGAACCTCGGCATCCACGCGCCAATGGAGATACATCAACCCCATTTTAGCCTGCTCGATTGATTGCGATTCGACAGAGATCCCATGAAAAAGATCGTCTGATTCGACCAATAGCCCATTGCTGCTTAGCTCGCTAAACTGTTGAGCGGCGTCCAAATAGCACCTCACGGCTCGATCAAGTCGCTTGGTGGAGTGGAGTGATACCTTTGCGGGAAATGGCATTTTCTGAATGTCGCCGAGCAATACATCTCGTGTCCCTGATAGACTGTAGGCATACAAATGTGCCAAAGGTGAATTCATTATCCCCCACACACTCAGGAGTGAAAGCTTCTCGACTGGCGGCCTGATCATAAGAACGCGTCCAGTTACTGCGTGTCCTTCAGCGTCGAGCACAGCTTGTAAACGCCACTCAGTTCGACTGATGCGTCCATGATTTAATAGAACTTGAGGAACGCCAACCACCGTTCCCGCCCTCTGCGTGGCGATGGCTTTGTCAGACAGGTTAAACCAAAGCTCTTCTGGACGTTCGTGGGTATATCTCACTTCGTTTACAGAACCATGCCCCGCTACGCTGCCTGGGAATGGCTTCTTGGACTGCATGATGGTTCCTGGCTCAAAAGCCGGATCGGCTTTGCTACGAAAGCTGAAACCTCGTCCTACTAAAGCGACATCCTGGAGCTTGGGAAGTCTGGCCAAATGGGACCACAGCTCAGGCAGAACGGGAAGAGTGCAATCCGCATCGGCCAGTTGTGAAAACCGAGCTTGATCAACTTCATCTTTGCTAGAGGGTTCGAAGCAACCCTTGAAGACAGGAACCTGCTTTTCACGGACGCGCTGATAAATCGTTAGATTGCGCTGCCGTGTTAAGGTTGGAGATTTGTGGCCCAAGATGATCATTGACTCTGGCTCGCCGAACTCTAAGACTTTGTCGGCAAACAGCGTCATTTCCATAACGTCGCAATCGTTTAACATCCGACGGCGCGTTTCGATTCCTTCTTTGCTGCTGAGGAAAGTCTGAGGAAGGACGAAGCCAAAAATTCCGCCACGAGGGAGATGCAGCATGGCTTGCTTGACAACCTCTGCCGCCTTGTTCACGAGAGATCCTTGGGGGCGCTCACTCGCAGAGAAATCTTCGAAAGGCGGATTGGCGAGAATGATGTCGGCTTGGCTGATGCGAGTTTCGAGTGTGTCGCCCTCATACATGTCCTGGCAATCCAAGCTCCAACCGTTGGCATTCGGAACATCTGCGAGCGTTAGGGCTAGACGGGCCACCTCTTGGGAGAAATCGTCGATGTCCACACCGGAGAGACGCTTGCGGAGGTAGTCCTTTCGTTGAAGCCGATCTCCTGCGGGCATCAATTCGTCTAGCACTCGAAGCGCACCGACAAGGAAACCGCCATGACCAACGGCGGGCTCAAAGACGCGGCGCTTTGACGGGTGCATGTCAGCAATCAGCGGACGCAGACGACCTAGCATGTAGTCGATCAGCCAGACTGGTGTCGAGTGAGTTCCCCACCGTTTCCGGGTCTCCTTGTTGATGATGGCGCTCTCGTAAATGTGTCCGAGCGCTTCAGTGCTCATTAGTTCAAGCGAATGGAAGCGGTCGATTCGTCGCGCAACTTCGGTCAGTGCAGCTTCTTGATACTTGGCCACCGTGACAGGAGTCGGTTCAGCATGCTTGGACTGATAGTGTTTGGCGAGCTTGCCGAACGTCGCAGTGAAGTCGGTCAGGTTGACTCCTTTGAAGGAGTGAACCTGCTTGTCGCGAAGAACCTTTGCTGCGAGCAGCCAAAACGGAGCCTGAACGAGCCACTTTGCCCGTCCTGGCGACATGCCTTCTTTGTAGGACCATCCGAACTCATCAAGAAGATGACTGAAGCATTCCTCAAGCAACCCAGCTACTTTCTCGCCCAATCGCTGCTCGATCAGAGGAAGGTAATTGAGATCGAGCATCTCGGGCTGATGAGCTTTGGCGTCTATGCGTCCCCATAGCTTCGCTCGATAGATGGCATCTGGATTGAGGATGGAGCGATACTCGTGGAGAAATCCGCCGAGCTTCTTTGACTCGCCGAAACGCTCCAGATGGGGAGAACCAGTGAAGGACTGCCTCCACAATTCCCAATCATGGTGTCCGCCAAGCGTGATGACAACAGGTGCTCCGGCAGCCTTCATGCTGCCCACTGCCTGTTGGCTGGTGCCGCCGATCGGCACGTTGATCACGGCAATGCCAGCGCTACGCAGATCGTGCGGTGCGCGACAGTAAGCGAGCTTGGGGATCGTTAGGCCGCCATCCCAGAGGCGCACGTCGCTGGCAATGTGCTCCGGGGCAAACTTGATGCCTTGGAGTTGCTCGGCGACTCGATCTGGGGTGAGGGATGACACGATGAACGGGATGCTATCACGTTTGAAACGCTATTGTCGATGATACTCCTGCAAAGCCCGCACCTGCACCTCGCTGCCTTGCAGTGACTTGATTGCCCTTAGCGCGGCATCAGCACCACGCAGGGTGGTCATGATCGGGATGCGGTTCTGCATGGCGGCGGTGCGTATTTTGACTTCGTCTTCGCGGGGGTTTTTGCCGCTGGGGGTGTTGATGACGAGGGCCATGTCCTTGTTCTTCATCAGGTCGATGACGTTGGGGCGCTGGCCGCTGGCGAGTTTGGGAAGGATGTTCACGGGGATACCGGCCTCGGTGATGACGCTGCCGGTGCCGCTGGTGGCGTAGAGGGTGAAGCCGAGGTCGGCGTAACCTTTGGCGATTCTTACGACGTTGGGGCGGTCGGTTTCTTTGACGCTGACGAAGACGTTGCCCTTGGTGGGTAGGGTGCCGCCGGTGGCCATTTGGCTTTTGGCAAAGGCCATGCCGAGGTCGTAGTCGATGCCCATGACTTCGCCAGTGCTTTTCATCTCAGGGCCGAGGATGATGTCCACGCCGGTGAACTTGCTGAAGGGGAAGACGGCTTCTTTGACGCTGTGATGCGTGGGGATGACCTCTTCGGTGAAACCGAGGTTCTTCAGCGTGGGGAGTTTGTCTTCAGCGACGCCCATGGCTCTCATGCCTTCGATGGCCATGATTTTGGCAGCGAGTTTTGGCAGCGGGACGCCGATGGCTTTGCTGACGAAGGGGGCGGTGCGGGAGGCGCGGGGATTGACCTCGATGACATACAAGTCGTCGCCTTTGACGGCGAGCTGCATGTTCATGAGGCCGCGCACGTTGAGGGCCTTGGCGAGCTTCTTGGCGGCGTCGCGGATGCGGTCCTGCATCGAGTTGCTGAGGCTGAAGGGCGGGATGACGCAGGCGCTGTCGCCGGAGTGGATGCCGGCTTCTTCGATGTGCTCCATGATGGCGCCGATGACGGTCGTTTCGCCGTCGCTGATGCAATCGACATCGACCTCGGTGGCGTCTTCGAGGAAGCGGTCGATGAGGATGGGATGGCTAGCAGAGACGATGGGTTTGTTCGCGGTGTGGGCGTTGCCGGAGGCTGGCTGCTGCGCGGCATCACCATAGTCCACGGCCGTGCGCATGTAGGTGGTTAGTTCGTTCTCATTATAGACGATCTGCATGGCGCGGCCACCGAGCACGAAGCTGGGGCGCACGAGGCAGGGGAAACCCACGCGATTGGCGACGACGAGAGCTTCCTCAAGGTTGGTGGCGGTGCCGCTGGGGGCTTGGTGCAAACCGAGATCGTCGAGCAGGGCGGCGAAGAGTTTGCGGTCTTCGGCGAGTTCGATGTTCTTGGGACTGGTGCCGATGATGCGGACGCCGTTTTCTTCTAGCCCTTTGGCGAGGTTAAGCGGCGTCTGGCCGCCGAACTGGACGATGACGCCGAGCACCTGGTCGTGGCGGTTTTCGCGCTCGTAGATGTTGAGCACGTCTTCGAGCGTGAGGGGCTCAAAGTAGAGCTTATCAGAGGTGTCGTAGTCGGTGGAGACGGTCTCGGGGTTGGAGTTGACCATGATGGTCTCGAAGCCCAGCTCGCGCATGGCGAAGCTGGCATGGACGCAGCAGTAGTCGAACTCGATGCCCTGGCCGATGCGGTTCGGGCCGCCTCCGAGGATCATGACTTTTTTGCGGTCGTTGTCGCGCACTTCGTCCTCGATGCCGTAGGTGGAGTAGTAGTAAGGCGTGTGGGCCTCGAACTCGGCAGCGCAGGTGTCCACGAGGCGGTAGGTGGGGATGATGCCTGCGGCTTTGCGTTCAGTACGCGCTTCACCTTCCTTGATGCCTTTGGCGATGGCGATCTGACGATCAGAGAAACCGAGCTTTTTGGCGCGACGAAGATCAGACGACGCAAGCTGAGCTTGCTCTTTCACAATCTCCTCAATCTGCCTCAAGAACCAGCGATCGATCTTGGTGAGCGAGAAGACCTTCTCCACATCCCAGCCTTTCGCGAAGGCCTGGCCGAGGAAGAAGATGCGCTCGGCGTTTGGCACGGTGAGCTTGGTGGTGAGCGTCTCGTCATCGACTTCCTTATCGGCGCCGTCACCGATGAGGCCAAAGCGTTTGATCTCAAGACTGCGCAGACATTTTTGCAGGCTCTCTTTGAAGGTGCGGCCGATGGCCATGGCCTCGCCGACGGATTTCATCTGCGTGGTGAGCGTTTCGTTGGCTCCGGGGAACTTCTCGAAGGTGAAACGCGGGATCTTGGTGACGACGTAGTCGATGGTGGGCTCGAACGCGGCGGGCGTGTGGCGCGTGATGTCGTTCTTTAGCTCATCGAGCGTGTAACCGACGGCAAGCTTCGCGGCGATCTTCGCGATGGGGAAGCCAGTGGCCTTCGACGCGAGTGCGGAGCTGCGGCTGACGCGCGGATTCATCTCGATGACGATCATGCGGCCCGTGTCGGGGTGCACGGCGAACTGGATGTTGGACCCACCCGTCTCCACGCCGATCTCGCGGATGCAGGCGAAGGAAAAGTCGCGCATGATCTGGTATTCGCGATCCGTGAGCGTCTGGATGGGAGCGACGGTGATGGAGTCGCCGGTGTGCACGCCCATGGGGTCGAGGTTCTCGATGGAGCAGATGATGACGCAGTTGTCCGCCTTGTCGCGAATGACCTCCATCTCAAACTCCTTCCAGCCGAGCAAACTCTCCTCGATGAGCACTTCCGTCACAGGCGAGAGATCGAGTCCGCTGGCCGTGATGGCTTCAAACTCCTCTTTGTTATACGCAATACCGCCGCCAGTGCCTCCGAGCGTGTAGGCTGGGCGGATGATGAGCGGCAGCGTGCCAATCTGAGCCGCAATCTCGCGGGCTTCCTCGATCGTGTGCGCCACGCCGGACTGCGGCAGGTCGAGGCCAATTTTGAGCATGGCGTTCTTAAATTTGAGGCGATCTTCACCCTTCTCGATGGCCTCGGCATTGGCTCCGATCATGCGCACGCCATGTTTGGTCAGAGTACCGGCATTCCAGAGAGACATGGCGCAGTTCAGCGCTGTCTGACCGCCAAGGGTCGGTAGCAGCGCATCTGGCTTCTCGATCATGATGATCTTTTCCACGATCTCAGGATTGATCGGCTCAATGTAGGTTCTAAAGGCGAACTCCGGGTCGGTCATGATCGTGGCCGGATTGGAGTTGATCAACACCACCTGGTAGCCCTCTTCGCGCAAGGCCTTGCAGGCCTGAACGCCAGAGTAGTCGAACTCGCAGCCTTGGCCGATAACAATGGGGCCGGAACCGATGACGAGGATGGTTTTGATGGAGGTGTCTTTAGGCATGGGGGAGGTGGGAGATCTGAAGATTCAGATATGAGATTTGTGGAAAGCGTATGATTTGGGCGCTTTCGCGGGCTGAAAATGACGAATTTTGAGGCTCGATTAACGATTGGCAGCCGTGAAAGCGCGGCATCTTGCACAGTCGCGGCGGACTGTAAAGGACGGTCTGAGAATCCTTTAAAATGGCTGGAAGAAATTTAACTAAACTAAAGGATTTCTGCATTCGTGGCTCTTGCCTCGATGTCATGCCTCGCGCAGACTTCACACCCAATGAGTGACACCCCCCAGGAAACGCCAGATTCGCCAAAGCCCATGCCCTCCCCTGAGGAGATCACGCGCAAATTAGAGGATTTCATCAAGAACAGCTTGGGTGGACAGGTGGTTTTTTCTCGGATTGAGGGTCATGATCTGCGCTCTACCCCAGAGGCCCAAGATGGTATTCCGCAAGCTGAGGAGGAGGACGCGTCACAAGCTTTTGATTTCAAATCCAAGCCCGCTGATATCAAAGCTTACTTGGACCGATTCGTGATCCGCCAGGATGAGGCAAAAAAGGTTCTGGCCACGGCGGTGTGCGATCATTATCACCATGCCCGGATGCTGCGTGAGAACCGCGCCCAGAAAGGTGCGCAGCCTTTGGAGTTCACCAAACAAAACGTGATCATCACGGGGCCAACAGGCGTGGGTAAAACTTACCTCGTGAAACACATCGCTGATTTGATCGGGGTGCCGTTTGTGAAGGCCGATGCCACCAAATTTAGCGAGACTGGCTATGTCGGTGGTGATGTGGATGATCTGGTTCGTGATCTGGTGGCGAAGGCCAATGGGAACGTGGAATTGGCCGAGCACGGTATCATTTATCTGGATGAGATCGACAAGCTAGCCACCGGCGGCGAAGGCCGAGTCGGACGCGATGTCAGTGGTCGCGGAGTACAGACCGCATTGCTGAAGCTCATGGAGGAAACGGAAGTCGCTCTCTATGCCCCGAATGATATCCGCAGCCAAATGCAGATGATGTTTGATACTCGAAAGGGCCGAACGGGTCGTGAAGTGGTGAATACACGAAACATTCTCTTCATTGTGAGTGGTGCCTTTTCTGGGTTGGAGAAAATCATCGAAAAACGCCAGAGCAAAGCTTCCATCGGCTTTGGCGCGGCGATGACCGAGAAACCAGCCTCCGACGAACTACTGAGGCAAGCGCGGACGAAGGATTTTATTGATTACGGATTTGAAGCAGAATTCATCGGACGTCTGCCGGTCCGAGTGTTTTGCGAGGCGCTGACGGCGGATGATCTGTTCCAAATCATGAAGAATAGCGAAGGCAGCCTGATCCGCCAATATGAGCGTGAGTTCCATGCCTATGGCGTGCGTGCCACCTTTGAAGATGAGGCGCTGCGCGCTGTGGCCGTCACTGCTGCTGAGGAAAAAACCGGGGCTCGTGGCCTTGTCACAGCTTGGGAAAAGGTGCTGCGCGATTTTAAATTCGAGCTGCCAAGCTTAGGCCTGCCGGAACTGATCGTGAATGGTGATCTGGTCAAAGATACTGGGAAAGCCTTGGAGAACTGCCGTGTCCAGGCACTGAGTCTGCCAGCAAAGGTCCGCCACACTGAAGTGCATGATTTTGCCACCCAATTTGCCGCAGCGCATGGCATCACGCTGGTCTTTAAAGAAGAGGTCACTCTAGCCCTGCAGGAGCGTGCTCAGCGAGAAGGTTGTGCTGTGGATACGCTGTGTGCTCGATTGTTTAAAGACTTTCCGTTTGGCCTGCAATTGGTCGCTCGCAGCACGGGGCAGACGATTTTTGACCTGACGAAGGAAAGTGTGGAGCAGCCAGACCAGTTCCTTAGCAATCTCGTGGTCAGCTCCTATCGCCAGCCAGAACCTACTTTCACCTCAGACACTTATGGATCGTAATCGCACCCCTACCGTTCTCTTTATTGGCATTCTCATCTGCGTGCCCATGTTGGCGTTGTATCATTTTGGTGTCTTTCCCCAGGCTGCCCAATGGTTGGCAGAGCGCCTGCCTCGTTACCTTGTGCTACCTGCGGAGGGGATTAAAATCTCGCTGCCATTGCAATACGGTTTTTACACACTGGCCGCTTTTAGCAGCGCTTGGCTGGGATTGGAGCTGCCGGCAGTTTGGCAAAAGTATCTTTACCTCTTAGCCCTGAGTTTCCTCACCTGCCTGCTGACGCCTCTATTGGCGCTCAATGGCCTGTTGTTTGAGCCCTTTTCGGGAACGTTAGCCAGCTGCTTTGCCGGACTTCTCGGAGTGATGCTGAGTGATCCGAGTCTAGGCATTAGCAGCGCGGAGACTAGCGCGGCAATGACTGAGCCAGAAGCTGTCGAGCTGAAATCAGCGGAGCCTGAATCTAGCCCCAAAGTGGAAGCTTAGTTGCAAAGCAGATAGCAGGATGTGTGGGGCAGTGTGTCGAGCCCATTTGCGCCGGGAGCAGTTTAAGCTAGCTTGGAATGATGTCTGACACACCTGCCCGCTTTATCCAGATCGACGACGCTGCCCGCGAGACGAATCCGTGGACGAATAATGAATGGCTGTGCCGCCCTGATCTGGTGGAGGCTGAAAAGCTGCTGCTGGTGCGGGCTAATATGGACCCGATGCACTGCCATCCGTTCCACTTTCATCCGCATCGGGAAGAAATCATCTATGTCATCTATGGCCGCGCTGAGCAGTGGGTGGGCACTGAAAAACGCATCCTGAAGGCCGGTGAAATGGCTCATATCCCAGCGGGAACGATCCATGCGACCTACAATCCACACATGGAACCGCTGGTCTTCTTGGCCATCCTTTCGCCAGCCAAACTGCCTGATGATCTTGCAGCGATTCCAGACCCGCAGGATGTCTCTGCTCAAGAGCCCTGGGCTAGTCTGCGTGCAGGCTTGGCAGAATGTCGGACTTTGGCATGATACCTGTATTCCTCAAAGCTAAGGCAAAGGGTCGATCACAGTAGCCTTAAAGCCGGATGGTGTGATGACTTGCTGCGGGAGATCATCCTTTGCTGAATGCTGGATCTCATAAGCGGTGGGAGAAATCTTGATGTCACCCTTGGAGATTCGGCTAAAGACCACGGCAGAACGATTGTCAGACGTCAGCAGAGGCAGTGCCAAATCCTTACCCAGTCGCGCCAAAAGTCTCTCTCTCGCTGTTTCACGAGTCACCTTCTTTTCACCATACTGGCGGGGCAAGTTGCCGCTTTTTTCCTCCTTAAGCATCTGCTGATACTCAATCTCCACGAGGCGGTTGAGTTCTCTTTCCAGCCGAAGTTCAAGGGCTGCCATTTCCTGTGACTGAAGCTGGCGATAGGGACCGATGATTCGAGCAATGCGCGCCAGTTCATCGACGCCCACGGGTTCCTCTGAGCTAACTAAAAACGTTGAATTTGTTTTTGCGGATCCAAACATCGGCGCGTCTGGGTCTGTTCCAGGTCGGACCTGCTTGCATCCGACAAGGAGCAAGAGACTAGCTAGGATTTTTAAAAAGACAGGAAGCAGGCGCGGCATGAGAAAGGTTTAACACAAACCATTGCGGCGATGAAGTCCAGATGTTAAAAGGCCCCAGACGTCCCCAATTCATAGATGATTTCGAAAGCACTTCTTTTCACGATTCATGCAGGCCTTCTTGCCACTGGGCACGCAGCTTCCACCGACGATTCTCGGGTGGATATCGCTCGCGATTCATTGCGCTTCGCAGCGACGCTGAGCGATCCAACCAGTGATGAAAAGAAGAAGTTAGCACCAATCGCCAATGCTGAGGCCAATAACGAATTCGGAGATCAGGTGCTCATTGTGCGTCAGGCTGCTTGGAATCCGTGGAGATTTGAGATCGATACCCATGGTTTCTTCACTGACAACGCCGCGCTGGCTCCCACACGAGTGGATGACTTCTTCATGCAGTCAGGCTTGGGTGTTTCCTATTCCAATGGCATCCAAGGTCCCTGGAGTTTTGAGGCATCATTGAGACAGGACTTTATCCGTTATGATCAATACAACTCGCTAGACTTTGATCTGACTAAATTCAGGACGGGACTTTCCTATAAGGCGGATTGGCTTGGTGGTGCAATTTTCCTGCTGCGCTATCAGTTTGATCACCTCAGTGAGCCGGGTTTTGGCAGCCGCTTGCTGGACAGTCATTCGATGGCTCTTTCCTTGGTGAAGTCTTGGAAAATTGCAGGAGGCCAGCGGCTTTTTATGGGGCTCAGCTCCGAGCCTAATCTAGCGGCGAATCCCGACCTGGCTCTACGTCACCAGCACGCTGCTTTTGCTGGCTGGTCTCTTCGGCTAACACAGAATCTGAGTGCCCGTGTGACTGGGCGTGCCGGTTATAACACTAGTCCAAATTTGGGTAGAAATGACTGGCATTATGTCGTTGCTGCCGGTGCCTCTTATGCTCTGAGCGACTGGGCTAGTATCGGTATTTCCAGCAGCATCACTTACAATCGCTCCAATCAAGAAGCTTACAATTATCGCAACGTGCTTTCAGGCGCTTTTGTCGGGTTTGAACTGAACTATTAACAGCATGAAAACAATTCTATCTCTACTCATTGCATTCATGGTTGTCTCGGTCGAGGCGAAGGAAGCTCTGGTCAAAATCACGCTTGGTAAGTCCAGTGCTCCTGCCATGACCGCGTTAAAGCCAGGCGGGCGATTCACCACCAGTTCAAAGAGCCGCTCTGAGGTTTCCCTGGATAATGGACTCATCCGAACGGGCTCAAATACCAGCATACTTCTACAATCTCGGGACATGATCAGTCTGGAGAAGGGGCTGACACTTGTAGCCTCCAAACCAAGTTTTTTTCGTCGTCGTATCCAGGTGCAGACCCCGAGTCACCAACTTAGCGTCAAAGGCACCGCACAGATTTATTATAGCCCAGGCAATGCCATTCGTGTCGTCGTGATTGAAGGGAGTATGACGATTTCTTTAAATTCTTTGAGTCGCGAAAAAGTGACCTTAAAAGCAGGCCAAGTTTTGCTGATCAATCCGACAGAGGCGGAGCTGCCCGAGCCGCTGGAGATTGATCTCAACCGCCTCGTTGCCTCAGCTGGGTTGCTTGCGGATCAGTTCCAGCCTTTACCCACTCAAGACCTCATCGCTGACGCGGGCCGTCGCCAGGCAGAACAGGTGGCGGAGTTTCATGACAGCAGCCCCGAAGACGAAGGTGAGGAGGATGCTGATGAATCTGATGAAGATTTTGAAATGGACGAGTTTGACGATCCTTCAGACATTGACGCTCGAAATGAAGAGCTGCTCCATGCCGCTGCTGCCGATGCTATTGACGATCTTGATGGTGATGGTGACCCTGATGATGGGCTTTTTAAGCCGTAACGGGCTTGTTAATTTTTAGTCAGGGCCTCAGCCGTGCGTTTCCAATCCTGCAGTTCTGCTGTCATCTCGAGGCTGCTCATACAGCGAATGGATTCATGTGCCTGTTCCTTGGCTTCCTTGACTGAATTGGATTTAAACAAAGCTGCCGCTAATCGCAAATGAACGGCAGCCTGTTCCTTCGCTTGGTTTGGTCGGATAAGATCGAGTGCTTGGCGATAAGATGAAATGGCTTCCGTTAAGGCTCCCATGGCTTCCTGGCATACACCGAGTTGTAGCTGAGCTGTGGCATGTTGTTTCTGCCAATTTAAATTGAGTGGGTCAAGTGCAGCCAAATGAGTGAAGGCTTCTGCTTGCAACTTAGCATGAGAGAGTGCCTCATTTGGTGCGCATACCATTGCTAATTTTCCATGAAGAATGGCTGCTGAAGCTTTGACTGTGTTGCTTTTCAGAGTGTTTGTAAGATGGTTCAAAGCAAGCTCATAATGCTGCTTGGCTGCCTGTGAGTCGCCCATGGATTCTTCAGTGGCACCGAGCTTTTCTTCCATGACAGCTCGTCTCTTCGACAGCGCCTCGGTCTTTGCATTAATCCCAAGAAGTAGATCGCGACCTTGAATGAAATGGCTTTTGGCAACTGCATAATCAGCTCGTTGTCGAGCTAAGTCACCGAGTCTTTCGTGAGGTAGTGCGGCATCGACTTGCCAGTGGTTGGAAGGATCAGTGGACAGTGCGCGCAGCCGATCAAAGACACCCTGCATTTCCTCAAACTTAGTGCGCGCACTAACCATGTTTCCCAGAACTTCGTCGGCACTGCCGACACGCTCAAGTCCCAATGCTAAATCATGCAAACGTTGCGCGTCCTTAGGTTGCTGCGCAGCTCGTTGCTGAAGGATATGTAGAGATTGTATAAAGCTTGTCTTCGCCTCATTAACTTGGTCTTCAGCTAGCAGTAAGCTGCCACGACTCTGAAACATGACAGCGCGGTTTCGCTGTTGATCGTCATTGTCGACAGAGGCTGGGACGGATTGGAAATACGTCTCTGCACTGCGCGAAATAGGCTCCAGTAAAGAGAGGCGACCGATGGGCTCCAAGTCATCTCTGAGATCAAACAAGATATCATTGAGCAGACGTTCGGCTGTCGCTCTTGCCACATCGGCAGTCTGACGCGATTCGACGGCATGGTTTCGCTCCTGTTCGGCTAGTTGCTTGGCTTTGATGGCTGTCTCACGGGCTAAAGTCGCCTCCTTTTCTCGTGCGACGGCGAGCAGCAGATTGGCATCAGCCCGCTCATGCTCGGCAGCCTCCCGGCGCAACGCTTCTCTTTCCCTCATGAGCGCTGTTGTGACTCCGATTAGGCCGACGCATAGACTGGCCGCTACTAGGCTGCCTGAAACAAAGGCCACACGATGCCGACGCGCCCATTTTTGAAGTCGATACAGGACAGTGGGTGGTCCAGCACTCACGGGTTCATCATTCAGACAGCGTCGTAGATCATCCGCAAAAGCAGAGGCGCTTTCGTAACGGCGCTCGGGATCTTTTTCCAACGCTCGCAAGATAATCCAATCCAGCTCGCCAGCTAGCTCGGGCACATGGGTGCTCGGTAGCGCAGGGTCGGCCTGTAAAATGTGGGCGGCGACTTGATCGAAACGGCCTGATTGAATCACTTCATCAGGCAGTGGCAGTCTTCCTGTGAGCAGTTCATACAAGATGACCCCGAGTGTGTAGATATCGGATCTTGTATCCAGCGCCTGCCTCCCACGCGTCGCCTGTTCAGGACTCATGTAGGGGTAGGTCGCGCTGGGAGCTTCACCGATCTGGGTCTGGAAAAATGGATCACTTAGTGCCGAGTCGCTGGCATCCAGAGCTTTGGCGATGCCAAAGTCGATGATTTTAGGCATCGCTCGTCCATCTTGTTGATGCACCAGAATGTTGGAAGGCTTCAAATCTCGATGAAGAATGCCCTTCTGATGCGCATGCTGCACGGCCTGACAAAGGATCATCATGAGTCGCAATCGATCGGCACGATTCAGATAATGAGTCTTACAAAAAGTTGTCAGCGGTATGCCGGGGACCAGCTCCATGACAAAATAGGGTCGCTCATCTGGCAGGGTCCCTGCGTCGAGCATGCAGGCAATGTTTGGATGACTCATCCGCGCCAGCGCTTGGCGTTCCATTTCAAAACGTGTAATCACCTCAGCGCTGTGATGCATTCCCGATTTGATGAGCTTTATTGCGACTTCGCGGCGCATCGGGTGTGTCTGCTCAGCTCGCCACACAATGCCCAGGCCGCCTTCACCTAGTTTTTCCAATAAGCGATACGGACCGACCTGATTCGGATCTTCATCCTGTTCTGCTAGTCCCAAGCCAAGGTCCAGCAGCGCACGCCCGTGGGCGCGCCATTGGCTGTTAGTGGAGGTTTGTGGCTGCATAAGATGTTTCTTCGGACTTTTTTGGCGGCCGTGACAGACTATTGATCGGCCAAGGCAGCTCTCAAACATCGCAGTTCAGCATCCACTTGAACCTCAGTCGGGTTTTCAAGCGTGTCGGCGATGATCTGCCGGAGGATCTCTTTGAAACGCAGACGTAACCTCCGCACCGTCTGCCGCATGGCTTCCACAGTCATGCCGGTGACCTGAGTCAGGCTCTCATAAGAAGTCAATTCACCTGCTCCGGTGATCAACGGGCTAAGCGCGGCAAACAAAGAGGCTTTGCCTGACTGGCTGCATTCTCTTTCGAGTTGTGCCCCTGAGAGCTCAATGATTGAAAGTGCCCAGTCCCGCTCATAAGCGCTGGCATGATCCTGTATCGACGTGGGTTCCTCAATGAATCGCCGTTCACCGTCCTCAAAGTCTAAAGACAAAATTTCCACACCACCACCACGTTTCCCAGCCTGTGATTTATCCCATTCATCGGCCATGAAGCGAGTGAATGCGGTCAGTAGATACGTTCTCATTCTGCCCTGCGATTGATCGGCCCCCGCAAGAAAATCACCCCTCAAAATCTTGGCAAAAAAGCCTTGGGCTAAATCCTGCGCATTCTCCTGAGAATGGCCTTTGCGACGCGCAAAGACATAAAGCGGATACCAATAAGTACTGCACAGTTCTTCCAGTGCGCGCCGACCTTCAATCGATTCTGGATCTCCACGCAGGCGGCCTACACGTGTCCATCTCGTGAGGGGGAATGAGCCACTGTTTTCAGCAGGATTGGAATCTTCTTCGATCATTTTTTCACAGCCTAGCCTGAGCCTGTCAGAAAAAAACTACGATTTGTTGTCACGCAGTTCTGAGAGATTCCGAAGAAAGCAGTTGAATGCGATTCACGGTCATGACGTCCGAGAACACATCTATTCATCAAAAAACAAAAATATGACAACGAGAATCTATGTCCTCTGCATCCTTGCCGCTGCCGGTCTGGCATCTGCGCAGCAAACACGCATCGTCGGTGGTGGAGCCACGACTACGGGTGCTTACCCGTTCATGACAGCCCTCATCGAAAAAGGGGCCACTCCTGCCAGCGGCCAATTTTGTGGCGCGGCGCTCATCGCTCCACAGTGGGTGCTGACGGCAGGTCACTGTCTAGAAGGTACACCAGCTACTTCTTTAGAAGTCTGGATCGGTGGGCGCAATCTCAACAATGCGGCTGAAGGCATCCGCGTTGGCGTGACTCAAGTCATCTCACACCCGAACTTTGGCGAGAATGCCCAGGGAGCCCTAGTTTATGATTTCTGCTTATTGAAACTTGCACGCGCTGTCACCGAGATCACCCCTTTGCCATTGATAGAAGCCGCGGCTCAGGTTGCCCCAGGAATCACCGCACGCGCTATTGGCTGGGGTGCTACGGCAGAGGGTGGCTCAGGATCGACCTCTTTATTACAGGTCGATCTACCTATTGTTTCATTGGCGATAGCAGGACAAACCGTCTCTGGTCTTGGAGTCACGCACATTGCGGCAGGTCGAGCCTCTGGCGGTATCGATACCTGCCAAGGGGATAGCGGCGGTCCGCTGCTAGTGAAAAATGCAGGTGGCTCCTGGCTGCACGGCGGCACGGTTAGCTACGGGAATGGTTGCGCTCGGCCCGGTGAATACGGCATTTATGGGAATACCATCGCCGTGAAGCCATGGATCCTCGGTTATATTGGCGGAGCTGTGACACCCACGGATGACCACTCGAACTCGACCGTGAATGCTAGCGCCTTAGCTTTAGGCGGCAACCTGATTGGCAATCTAGAAGCTGGCGGTGATGTAGATGTCTTTAAAATCATGCTCACAGCAGCAGGCACACTGACCGTTAATTCAACGGGTGGCACGGATGTTATTGGTGCCCTGCTCAGCAGCACTGGAGCCACATTGTCCAGCGACGACAGCGGCAATGGCGTTCCGAATTTTCGCCTCAATTTCACGGCAACCACTGCCACTACCTTGTTTGTCCGAGTCAGTGGGAAGACGGGTGCTACAACTGGTGGTTACGGACTGAATGCTACCTTCAGCAGAAACGCGCCGACAGTGGGCGATATTGATGTCCGCAGTGGCAGCACGGTCTTAGCCATGAACGGAGTCGTCAATTATGGCACACGCCCTTTGAATGGGGCTGCTTTGAACAAAACCATTACCCTAGCCAATACTGGTAAAGCCGCACTGGTCATCAATGGAGTCAGCGTCACTGGCAGTGATTTCAAGATCGTTACCCAACCTGCAAGCAACATCGCAGCCGGCAAAACAACAGGTTTCAGCGTTTCCTTCAAACCAACCAGCGCAGGTGCCAAGCAAGCCACACTCACCATCACCAGCAATGACCCTGATGAAAACCCATTCACGGTTATCCTCACTGGCAACGGTCAAGGCACAGGAGACGATCATGGCAACAGCATCGTTACGGCCACAATGGTTGCTGTCCCAAGCATCACAGCTGGTGTCATCAATACCGGCACGGATCTGGACTTCTTCAAAATCACGCTAACCAGCTCACGCACGCTGAACCTAAAAAGTAGAGGAAGTGTCGATACTTACGCCACTCTCTATGATGCTGGCGGTAACATCCTCACAGAAGCCGACGATGATGTAGATGCCAACTTCGCTATCCGCGAAAGCCTACCTACCGGCACCTATTATCTCTCCGTTGAAGGTTACTCTACTGCTGATGTAGGAGCCTATACACTGACTGTCCAATAATTGTAAACGAAGCGGGCAGTGCTATCAGCGCTGCCCTTTTTTGATTCAAATCATTTCCTTTTAATGACCATGAAAACCTTTCTCACTATTTCTGTTATTGTCGCTCTTGGCTCTTTGACTGCGATCTATAGACCTATCTCAAAACCAGTCCAAGTAATCAAGTCTAAATCGCCCCATGTAGCAGCCCAAACCGAGCCAGACGCTGCGGCGACCCCAAGTGCTGAGATCGCAGCAGAATCACCCAGCCTAAGTGAGCTTTCGGCAGCATGGAATCAAGCACAGACCCTCGATCAGCTTGATCCCGTCGCCCAAGCCTTGGCGGAAATGAATACCCCAGAATCGGTGGAGAAATTGCTGACCGGTATCGAACACATTAAAGAATGGCCCGTGCGTGCAGCTCTGGCCAAAAACCTTCGCGCTGTCTCGAATCCTGAAACCCTGCAAGTTCTACTGCCTGCTTTGCTGAATAACTATGGTCGTGGAAATACAATCCTTAACGAGATCAGCGACACCATCGCCCGTTTAGCCCAACCTGAAACGGTCGAAGATCTTGCCGCTCTTCATTGGCAGGCCTCGGTGCAAGCTGGCCAAGGCCATAAAGTTCTCCGAACAGTCGCTAGTATCCGCAACCCCATCGCTGCCCGTGGCCTCATGAAAGTCGCCAACTTCTCAGAAAGTCCCGCTCTGGTTGCTGCTGCTCAGGAGGCGCTCAAAGTCATCGACCAGCCGCTGAATTAAAATCATATCGAAGTAATGAAAGGCACCCTCCTACCATAAGTCCATCTTGCATCTTCAAGAGGCGGATATGTGAGATAGAAGCATATTCCATAAACCCGCGGATAACTTTGCGATGAGAGGCCGTTTATCTCCTTCTGATAAATTCACACTCATGAACTCTCGACTTTTTGCCGCTCTCTTTTTTGGAACAATCACCTTCACTAGCATTGCACAACCTGCGGCTCCCGCTGGGCTTGGCTTAAAAGATGGCGACCGTATCATTTGGATCGGTGACTCGATCACTCATCAATGCCAATACACCCAATATGTGGAAGATTTCTTTTACACTCGCTATCCGAAGATGCGCCTGCATTTCCGCAATGCGGGTGTGAGTGGTGATGTGGCTGCCGATGCATTGAATCGATTTGATGATGACATCGCCAGCTTTAAGCCAACCGTTGCTACCGTACTTCTGGGCATGAATGACGGACGTTATCAGGACTTTACCCCCGAAATTTTTCAAACCTATGCTCGCGATATGACGAAGCTTTTAGACAAACTAGATGCTTTGAAAGTTCGCGTATTTCTCATGAGCCCAACGATGTTTGATCATCAAGCTTTTGAACAAATGGTGGCTAAGGACCCTGCACGTGGAAAAAATAAAAAGCCGGACAATTACAATGCGGTTCTGGCTTACTTCGGTAAATGGGGGCAGGAGCAGGCAAGGAAACGCGGTTATGGATTCATTGATCTTTATGGGCCGCTGAATAAGTTGACGATTGAGGGACGCCGTAAAGATCCCAATTTCACTCTCATTTCCGATGCGATTCATCCTGCCGGTGATGGTCAATTTATCATGGCCTACTCCATGATAGAAGCCTTTGAAGAACCTGGATCCGTGTGGAGCTTACTTGCCACCCCGAACGCTGGAGCTTGGAAAGCCACGGCTAGTCCTGGAAGCCTCGGCAACGTCACTGGCGGCGAAACAGGTAAATCTGTCTCTCTTACCCTTCTGCCTAAATGCCTCCCATGGGTTCCCGTGGATGATGCTAAGATCGGTGCCACACTAACGGCTTCCGGACATCGTAAAAGCAATGAAGCTCTAACGGTTGTTGGACTCGAAGCAGGTCGCTATGATGTGCTGGAAAACGGTCAACTTGTGGGCACCTGGGATCATATTCAGCTGGGTAAAAAAGTAGAACTTCAGAGTGACCCTGAATCCCTTACTCTTCAGCAAGCTCAGCGTGTGATTGAACTGAACAAAAAGCGCAACGACGACGCGATTCGTCCACTACGCAACCTCTATGGCAAACGTAAAGGCGCCCTGCGCAAGGGAGATAAGGCCGCCTTTGACACCTGGTGGAATGGCATAGGCAAAGCCGAGGAGGCTGCGCTTCTCAAAAAGGCAGCCGAAATCGAAGACGAGATCTACAAGGTGAATCAGCCTGTTGAAATCAAAATCGATGTAAGGCCAGCAGCCAAGCGGGCTCCAGCTAAGACTCAATCGCCTGCTAAAAAGGCAGCCTAACTGAGTCCACACAAGAATCTGCGCCATGAATTTCATTTCTGGGCACAGTCAGCCTACGATCAGACACCAACAGAGTGCATCTGCTCATAAGCGTTGCTAAGCCAGACTTTCACGCGTTGGCGTTCCAAGATGCTAAGTCCTGAATCGTCAGATTCGGTGCGGTTTTTAGCGGCCCAGAAGCTGGTGCTGCAGGCGTCGATCTTATTGATCGCAGTATCATGCAGTTTGCGCAGGTTCACGATTTTGGCATGAAGGCTGTTGGCGCGTTCTTTTTCACCAGATTTGTCAAAGATCTCAAAGGACTCGCCGCGCAGTTGGTTTAGCACGATGACATAGTTCAGACGAGAACCGAAACGATCAAAAAGCTTTTTGAGCAGATCGACTGAGTCCTTGCCCGAGTCCATGACATGCCAGTATTTGATGGCGATTCCCTGATCACCAGCCATCTCCAATACGCCTGACTCATCCATCCATTTCACGAGAGAATCATGTGTTTGCGCAGCAAGATCCACGAGCACGCGTTTGTCCATGCTCTCAAGAGCGGATTCTACAATAGCGTCCATGCTAGCATACTGGTCAACGATCACTGGCGACGCAAAATCGGTGTAGAAACGCAGCAGGGAGCCATGGGAGCGATCTGTGTCAAATCCTTGAAACGGCAGTGAATGATCAATCAAATACTGAGCTACAACTCGCGCGACGACAGATTTACCGACTCCGCCTTTTTCTCCGCCAATGAAGTGAATAGTGGCCATATTAAGCGATAAAATTGGAGTCAAGGGTTGGCGAAAATGGGGCCGAGAGTGCGGCTTGAGAAAAGGAGATGATCATGGTGGGGACGGCATTTACCGCATGAATCGTGCCGTCTGCTAATCTTTCATTGTGTTGAAGTCGCTTAACTTATGCGGCAGGTATGTTACGAATGCCCGAAACAACCATCGAAACCAACCCTTGGACCACGCTGAGCACCCGTGAAGCCTACGCAAACCCATGGATTCGCGTTCGCGAAGACCAGGTGCTGAATCCTAGCGGTGGGCCTGGGATTTATGGAGTCGTCGAGTACAAAAACCGCGCGGTTGGCGTTGTGCCTATTGATGATGAAGGTTTCACTTGGCTCGTCGGTCAATGGCGCTACTGCCACGATAGCTATGAATGGGAGATCCCCGAAGGGGGCTGTCCGGCGGGTGAGGAGCCTGCGGAGTGCGCGCGCCGTGAACTGCTTGAGGAGACAGGCATTCACGCCCAAGTGATCGAGCCATTGATGGTGGGCCTGCAGCTCTCCAATTCTACGACCAATGAGGTGTGTGATCTCTTTGTAGCCCGCCAACTCAGCTTTGGAGCTGCTTCTCCTGAAGAAACCGAACAGCTCAATGTCATGCGCCTTCCTTTGAGCGAAGCCATCGCGATGGCCAAAGATGGTCGAATCAAAGACAGCCCCAGTGTGCTGGCGCTGCTGCGGTTGGATTGCGCTTGAATGAGTTAAGCTTTACTTCTTAGCTTTTCGATTCTCGAAGGTGAAGGCCTTCTCGGGATTCATACGGGCGTAGTCTGCCTCTGTCGGGCCACCACCGAACTGCTGCCAATACTCTTCGGCGAAAGGATTGAGCTTGGGTCCGACGGCTTTTTCGTTCAGATCGACTTGGCCTTTGAGCGAGTCCCACCAGGCATCATAAGTGGCTAGCATTTCCTTTACCACTTCAGGTTTCTCAGCAGAGATGTCTTTGCTTTCAGAGGGATCAGCTTTCACGTCAAAAAGTTGCCAGACTGGGGAAGCTTTACCTTTAGCGGCCTCACTGACGAGATGATACCGGCTTGTGCGGGCCGCGGCATTCGTCGTTTTTGCGGCGTTGTAGTCGGTGCCTTTCTGCCAGCGGCCAGTATGGGTGAATAAGGTGCGGTCTCTCCACTCGGTCTTCGGATTTTCCAGCAATGGCAGTAAGCTACGGCCTTCCACTTGGGACTCGAGTTCTGGGGTGATCTCAGCTCCAGCAAAGGCCGCCCAGGTGCGGAAAACATCCACATGTGCTGTCAGCGCACTACAGTCGGCCGGTGTTAGTTTGCCCGGTAAACGCCAGAAGGAGGAGGCGCGAGTGCCGCCGATCCATGGGCTGCCTTTGGCTCCATGCATCTGAGCATTAAAGACCTTCACGCCGGCAGTGCCGCCATTGTCATTCATAAACACAACGAGCGTATTTTTGGCAATGCCCCAATCTTCTAATTTCGCCATCAGTTTGCCGAGATTTTCGTCAATGTTATGCAGCATGCCAAAGAAGTTTTCGGTATCTGCTCCCAAGTTTTGACCCTCATAAAGTTTGCGATCTTCAGGTCGGGCAATGTAGGGGCCGTGTGGAGCATTTGTGGCGATGTGGCAATAAAAAGGGTCAGTGCCTTTGATGGATTCAATCCACTTTGTGGCTTGGTTAAAGAAGACATCGGTGCAGTAGCCTTCCGTCTTCTCGAAGTGGTCATTGTGAAGGATGGCAGGATTGAAGTATTTGTTATTCGGTGCATCCCCACAGCTGCCGGGATAGGTTTGGCCGATACCTCCGCCGCCATGAATGAACTGTTCATCAAAACCACGGCGATTCGGGCGATACTCCGTTTCGTCACCCAGATGCCATTTGCCAAATATGCCAGTGGTGTAGCCAGCATCTTGTAAGACTTGAGCGATGGTAATTGCCTTGGGGTCCATCCTTTCGCGTTCCAGGATGGTATGAGTGATGCCATTGCGAAATTCATGCCGCCCAGTCATCAGAGCGCTGCGTGTCGGAGCACACGTTGGACTGACCATGAAATCAGTAAAGCGCACACTTTCTGCATGTAATTTGTCCAGATGAGGGGTTTTTAGAATCGGATTGCCATGGGCAGAAACGTCGCCATAACCCTGATCATCGGTCAGGATAAAAAGAATATTGGGCCTTGAGCCTGCCAGTTCGGCCATGCAGACAGAGGGCTGGGAAAAAACTCCAAGAGTGGCTAAAGCGATGAATGAAAAAGAACGCATGGGGGCTGGTTAACGATTGGATGGTTGGAAAGCTTTCGGAACTTTGTTTTGAGCTTCACAAACTCTTAACAATCTGAATGATTACAGGATTGACTTCTCAGGTGTAGAGTAAGAAACGAGAAGTGAATCCATTTTGCCAAAAAGGCTCCACACGGAGCATTCTATACTATTCTTATGTTGAGCCCCAGAATTCGTCCTTTTGCGCCTCGTGTCTGCCTTCTCAATTGTGCTAGTGGTGAGAGGTCCATCGTAGCGGCGACTCCTTTTATTTTTGGGGCCAATGCAGCTGCTGATTTTCGCACGGGATCTCCGAATTGTCCGCCAGTCTTGGGGACGATCCAGCAGCGTGGAGATGAATTTGAAGTGACGATCAATAGCGATGGCTCGGCACTCGTGGATGGTGCGCCTGGATCACAGTTTACGCTTAACTTGGGAGAGGAGCACACGCTTAGTGCTGGTGGTGAGGTGCTGGCTTTCAAATGCAGCGCTGATCCCCAGGAGTGGCTGGCCTTTGGGCACGAGATGTTCTGGCATTTTTTTGATGCGGAGGCACGTCAATGGTATGGCCCCTTCAGCCCAGAGGAATTACGGGATTACGTGAGGAAACAGACGCCTGAACAAGCGGCGGAAAATCTGGTCATGCCGGCGGGGCTTCGAGATGTGGGTTTCTTTGTCAAAGACGTCCTGCCCATTTTGCCAGAACGAGTGGTAGTCCATGCGAGTGATGATCTCGTGCAGGCGGTGCATGCCGAGCCGGTTAACACCGAGTATGGTGAATTTACCTGCCCAGTCTGCTGGTTTAAATTTGATCGTGGAGACGCCATGAATATCTCCGTGCACGCCGCTTTGCGTGGCGATCCGCTGCTGGGAGAGGATGCCATGCAGCGCTTTCACGCCACCCGATTCACTGACCGTGGCCAGGCCATTGATGCCATGGGCATTGCAGCGCCTGATCTTGCTTGTCCGCACTGTCGTCGCAAGCTGCCGCCAGGGTTCATGGAGGCACCGCATCATATCTTTTCAGTGGTCGGGGCACCCTCCTCGGGGAAGTCCTATTATCTGAGTGTCCTCACGCGGACGCTGCAGACGAGTTTATATCAGAATTTCGGGGTTACTTTCCGCGATGCTGATCCGTCTGAAAATGTCATTCTCACACAGATGCGCACGCAGCTGTTTTCGGCCTCGACTCCAGAAGATGCCTTCTTGGCCAAAACAGAACTTGAGGGCATGCTCTACGAGACTCTTCCGCGCCTTGGCCGGAAGGTTCGTTTACCAAAGCCGTTTGTCTTCAAGCTCTCGCGCCGTCATGATCACGAGACAGATTTTTCCATCGTCTTCTACGATAATGCGGGTGAGCACTTTGAGCCGACACGCAATAGTGCTGATTCTCCAGGTGCGCAGCACATTGCCGTCGCTTCTGGCATCTTTTTCCTCTTTGATCCGCTGCACAACACAGAGTTTCGTCAGCGTTTAAAAGGCGTACGTGATCCACAGATCCAAAGTCGCCGCCTGGATCAGCAGGATGTGATTCTGGCGGAAACAGAAGTCCGTATTAAAAGCGTTCTTGGTTTGGATTCACGGGAATGCATTAACACGCCCTTTGCCGTCATGGTCGGTAAGAGCGATACTTGGGAGTCTCTACTTGGTCCAGAGCCGCTGCTGCCGAGTATCGAAAAAGGGGCCATTTTACCGCATAACATTCAGGTGAATTCAGACCGTATTCGAGAGCTTCTGCTGGAGCTTTGTCCTGCCATCGTCTCCAATGCTGAGGCCATATCTTCAAACGTTTGTTACTTTGCCATCAGCCCGCTAGGTTGTTCTCCAGTTCAGTTCACCGACCTTGAAGGCCACATCCGTATCGGACCAGATCCGCAGCTCATGAATCCTAAGCATGTGGAGTGCCCGACGCTTTGGGTTCTCTCGCAGATTGCGCCAGAAGTCGTGCCGAAGGGCGGTGGTCGTTAGTTCAGAAAGTATCTTGTAGCGCATCTCGATCCAATGGCCTGGCAACTCATCTACACCTCAGCACCCCGTCTGCTTGAAGCAGGTCGTACGGGCTTTGGCACGGTGGCGCGGCATCGGGCTGTGGGAGAACTTGTTGCGGGTGCCGTTGAGCGCTTGTCTCAGTTTGCGCGACTTCCTGGACTTGGCTCGCGCAGAGTCATTCGCAGTCATCGCATCATTACAGCTGGGGCTTCGCAGGTTCATGTATTTAGCTGCATACGGGATGCGGGATCAGATTATACAGGCCGCACGAATCATCTGGCGCATCATGTGATAGCGGAAGCTCGTGAAGTCAGAATGGCGGCGGAGGCGGGTATCACTCCAGCGGATGTCTTGATGCAAATGCCCTGGCGCACGACATGGAGCGAGCTGCCACGTTTTTTGGAGCCCCTTGAAGAAGTCTCTCTCATGAGTCTTCGCGCCCGCACATTAGGTTCGGCTTGGGAGCCGCTGACTGGGCGTGCTAATTGCAGTGACTTACCTTTGCAGACACCGCGCTGTTTCATCATCTTACCTGGTGAAACGGATGCACTACCTTTGATTCAAGAATCACTAAAATCCATGGGTGCAGAGTCCGTGCAGGTTACTTTCACCACTCAATTAGAACCGACGGATGATATAGCTGGCTTCCGCTGGGCGGCGATAAATGCCAACTCACCACTCCGACAGCAGGCAGATGGCATTGCACGCACCGTGCTTGATCTGACGCAACCGCAGTCATTACCAAAGCTTGTTGCTGCTTCGAAAGAGCCATCTGTTCGCAGTTCGAGAGAATCTTTGCCGCCGATGCCAAAGTCGTACTATGCTGCGGCAGAAATGAGCCTGCCCTCGGAGATTGCTCCGAGCAGTTTCATGGAGGCTTTGCATCCTATGCCGAAAGCACGCCCAGGAAGCTTTGCGGCAATCATGCTTGTGGCCGTGTTATTGATTGCGGCTGGTATCGGAGCTTATTTCTGGTTGGACCATCAATCTAAATCTCAGCGATTCAGCACGGCGGTCGATCTGGCTGGGCGGGTGGATGAAATCTGGCAAAAGCATCGTTTGGCACTGCCGGTGACGTCCACTTGGCTAAAAGGTCAGGCCAACGCGGGACTTATAGACTCGCACGACAAGTCGCTACGCCTTCTCACGCAGAGCCTGCGGGAGCCTCTTCAGTTGATTGATGTTCCACGACCTGAATCGACGCAGGATGAATTTATGGAGATGCTGCAAAGCCATAGTCAATGGCAGAGGCACGTCAGTGACTCGGTGCGTGATGTAGTGTGGTCTGGAGATGCCGTGACAGAGATCAAGACCCAAGCTCGTGTGCGATTGGATCAAGAAGATCGCTTGTGGAAAAAATTCAGCGCAAACTTTGAGAGGGCTCCGCTTCATCCAGATGTGCTGAGGCAAGAAATTAGCGCTCAAGTGTTGAAGCTAATGAATCAATCCACAGCGCCAGCTGGAGCTGCGGAGGACTGGCATGACCTCATGAGCATGATCTTGATCCCGGTGCCCCGTTGGCCGGATCTATGGGTGCGTCTCTCTCGCTTGGCAGCTTTCCCAGCGCCATTAGCGATTTCTGATCAAACCCTGCTAAAAGAAGCAGCAGATGATAGCAAAGCGCCAGCCTGGTTACAGCAGCTAGCGCAAAAACGACTGCAACAGAGCGCCGAGATGAACCTAGTGGAGGCTGAAGCACGCAGTGCCAGGCAAGCTGCGCTGAAGCCTGCTCAAGCAGACCTTCAAATCACACCAGCAGATGGCCCCATTTCAATGCATCCGCGCTACATCGTTTTTGAATCGGCAGAGGAAGACTTGAATCAAGCTTTAGAAAAGTTGCCCGAGTTGCCTGTGCAGGCTGACATGCAAATCATTGCTGGTAGTGCTGGATTCAGTGAGAACAATCTCGTGCGCTGGCGTGCATTGGGCGGTCCAGGGGTCTATCGCAGAAGTTTCACCGATTCTGCCGTTCTGGAGATTCATGATCAACACCTGACCAAGGTGCCCACAGATCAAGCTTCCTGGCGCATTCTTGGGCGTTCATCGACTGGTAGCACCGTCCTTTTTGAGGTGCTGCTTTTGGCTAGGAGCGCCATGCCAACCGAGGTCTGGCACAATCACCCAGCTTTTATCTTTAGTAACCAGCATCATGATCAGCGCACGACTTTAGATGCGTCAGCAGCGCAATGGCTGTCTCAGCTTTCATTTATTGGAGCTTCGCCTAAATTGCGTTTGCAGAGCATGGAAGATCCAACTCGGCGCTTCCTGGTGCGTCTTGAGGCTGGTGAAGCTTTGGTGGAAATTGAATCGAAGCAGCAGCGCTCAGTTGTCACGGCTGCACGAGTGACGGCCATCAGTGCAGAGATCGAAAATTTAAAGCAAGGCATCCGCACCGATCAGCAGCGCAAAGTCGAAGTCTCTGAAGGAAATTTGGCGAAAAGGGAAAAGGAAGAAAGCCAGATCCGATCCCAACAAGCGATCTCAAACAAAGAACTACGCATCATGGAGATGGAAGAAGAAATGCGTGGCCTCACCGCCCTGACGGCAGAGCCCGCCCCGCTTGTTGAAATTCCTGCTGGCAGATATACTCTAGTGGCCGTGGTTTCTGATCCAGATGGCCGCGAAAATGCATCTCGACTCTGTGAGCTGACCATCACCTCTCAACCCTCCAAGAACGAACTGTGAAAGCTGTTGCCCAGACCCTTGAAATCATCCGCTCCTCATTGCAGACAGGTCTGCTCTCTGGCGCTGTCGAATCCGCAGCTGCTCATTATGCTAGGCTTTGCTCAGAGGCAGATAGCCGTCTTGAAATGATCTCGACCATGATTGCCAAAGGCAGTGACTATCAGGCGCTGCAAACGGCTGAACAAGAGCCGCCTCTTCTAGATCTTGTCGCAGCCTTAAGCTTTGGCGGAGAAAAAGCCTGGATGGATTTTTGCCAAGCGCATCAGCTTCCCATTGCCCAACGGCTGGATGCTAAAACGGTGCTGGCGCTTGATCGACTTTATGCTCAGGGGGTGACGGCAAATCATCCTCTGTATAAGGACTTCCGAGCGGCGGTGCTCTCGCGTGAGGATGAAAAGGCGCTGCGCATTGTGCGCACCATTTTAAAGCTCAATCCGAGTGATGAAAATGCTCGTTCAGAGCTTCTGCGTCTGGAAAATAAACACCTCCAGGATGTGTTGGAACAGCTCCGAAATATCCTGAAGACCGATGATGAAGAGCGCATTGCTAAGCTGGCTGAATCCTTGCAACGCATCTCACCCGAAGAGAAGCTGCTTCTTATGCCTGAGTATGTGCAGGCAGATCGCATCCGCCGAGCCTTACGTCGTCGGCAGGCGGAAGGAAAGATTCCGACACTGCTTGATGAGGCTGATTCTTTGCGGGGGCAGGCAGATTGGCGCGAAGTCGCTCTGGCTTTGGAAATCGTGCGTGAACTCATTCAATCACATGAGGTCGAGTTACCCTCGGGCGACCTGACTCAGCAGTTAGAGTCTCTTACTCGATATGTGCGGGAGGAGCGTCTTTCTAGCGAACGAAAACGTGGTTTTGAAAATGCACTCGCCACCTTCACTGCCTTTGCCCATGAAGCGGAAACAAGACTGCTTGTCGGAGCTGGACCTTCGTTTGCTGAATTGGTTAGTCTGGATGAAGACTTTGTCCGTCGCTGGCGTGACTTGGAGGGTTTTCAGTTGCCAGTCGCAGATGCAACGCTTCAGCGTCTAAGGCAAGTTGGGCAGTCGATTCGGGCACGTTTCGATCAGCAACAGAGTTGGCGTCGAACTCGGTCTTTACTTTCGGCTGCTGCCATCATCGTCTTATTGTTAGTAGTCGCTGCTGTAGCCAATCATGGCTGGCATGCACGTGCTTTTGCCGATGAGTTGGTGAGTTACAAGACGCGTCAACTTTGTGAGCCAGCAGAGAAGTTGATTGCTAGCCTGCGTGCGGAAAACGCTCAGATGTTACGCTGGCCATTCTTGAAAACAAAGGTCGAGGAAATTGATGTTTGGACACAGCAGTCACGCGAGCTTTCCCTAGAGGCAGATCAAATATTGCACGCCTTGGAATCTGACGCGGCAAAAGCTTTCGCAGGCTCAAATCCAGCAGGGATTTTGAAACGCCTGGCTGATGCACGCTCTCAAATTGGTCAACTCCCCAGTGATCTGGCACAGTCTGCGAACAATCGACTGGCCGCCCTGAAATCAAAATCTGAACTCATGCTCAGCAGCGTGAATGAAGAGCGCAGTGGCAGTGGACGGAAAGCACTGGATGAGATCACGGCTTTGCTGGACAAGGATCTAAGTTATGAGAGGTCTGCGGTCGAGGTCGCGATCACCGTTCAAAAAATCGAGACACTGCTGCTCAGCCTTGAAGGATGGATGAAGCCTGAGGCTGATTCTCTGCAATTACCTGCCGATCTCGAGGCCCGCGTTAAAGCTGCTAGATTGCGGGTGTCGGGATTCAAGACTGAGCTGGATCGTTTTTCTAAAGTGCGTGAGGCCAGTGCAGGAGCTTTGACGCTGGCCACTTACCAGAAGTCCTTGATCGCCTGGCAGGATATTCGTTTTGCTGAGGCTGCACCGGCTTCCATCATCTTGGGGCAAATTCCAAGCGAAGAACAATTCTTGGCAAAACTTCTGATGGGGGGCGATCTCTCACAATGGAAAGCCGCGGTTGAGGATGTTGGTGGTGCTCAGATGATGCCTATAGCGCCAATGGACAATGATTTGAAGACTCTCTTGGCTTTGCGTGATGATGCTTATCTCAATGGCGTCTGGGAAAATATCGTCGTCGATCATGCGCATGGTCAATCCACCCGTAGTGTTTGGTCTAAAGGACCGCTGGAGCAAAGTCGGATTGGGGACAGTCTGAGCCGTTGGAGTGGTCTGGCCTTTGATGCCCATGAAGATGATACCGGTGCAGCCTTTGTGAAAAGCGAGTTCAAGCGTGTCGCCGTTGGCAGTAGCGATCAGGGGCAAAGTGTGAGATCGAGCAAATCCAGCGCGGCGACGCAGTTTATGGATTCATTGCAGCTCAATCGCATGACAGATGCCACGGGTGAACGCTGGCAGCGTAGTCTTCTGGAGATGTTTGACAAGATCGTGCAAAACAAAGCGGCACCGGCTTTGGTGAAAGCTCATGTCATGGTTGAGTTGGAGCGTATCACGGGGTCACAGCCGTTTGCATGGGGCCTACACCTCGCACCGACGCTGCGTGCGGATTTGGCAGAATTGCAGAAGATCATTGGCGGTTATCCGCTTCGCAGTGAAGACTGGATGGTCCCGAAAGTCCGCAGCACGCTTGGAGTTTCGTTGGCTAAATTTTTCGATTCACGGCAAACTCGTCAGTATCAAAAAGAAGCTCAAGCTAGGCGCGAGTTGCTGAGGGATATCCATCTCGCAGGTTTAAAATTTGGCGGCTATGTCGAAAGTGATCTTTCTTTGCATCTTAACAACGCAGCTCGTGTCCGCCCTGAGTTGTGGGCTTTGGGAAAGGCTGGACCAGTGCTATTATCAGCCGAGGCTAAGACAGCTCCTGCTACTGTCCTTCGGCTAAGCCCCATCTTCTTTATTCCAGCTGATCGCGCTGCACTGATGCAGCGCTATCGCTTAGCACTAAGCGGCGGTTCTTCAGAAGTAGCAGCCCCCGTTTCGACTGTGACACCCTTTTTAGAGGCGCGCTAATCATGTCAGCTGATACCCAGTTCCAATTGCAATGGCGTGGTAAAAGCCATGGCCCATGGACGTATGCGGAGATTCAAGAGGGATTGGCTGAAGGAGAGATCCACTCCCTATATCAAGTGCGAATTGACGGTGCCTGGATGCTCTTACGGGACTTTATCGAACAGACCGAAGCAACCGCATTGCAACTGCAAGCCGCCGATAGAGCGGCACGCATTCGACAGCAAGAGGCCGAAAAAATGGTGAAGGTTAGTGCTCGTGGAAGAGGGCCTATCAAAGGTCCAATCAAGAAGCCCAATCCTTTTGCCAATCCTCCACCCGTTTTTGTGAAGGGAGCTTCGCCATTGCCTCTGTCATCCGGCGAGTTCAGCCACTCGGAGATCGCTTCGACCTGCTGGCTGGGAGTGGCTGCCTTTGTCGTGAGTTGTTGCAGTTTTGTGCCTTATTTAAATCTGGTGAGTTGGCTGCCGAGTCTGGTGCTGGGACATTTGGCCTTGGCTCAGATCAGGAGGGAACCTAGCATGGAGGGTCGTGGGCTGGCCCTTGGTGCTGTCATCATCGCCTATTCCATGCTAGTCTTTGCTGCTTGGAGTTTCTTAATTATGCCGGATCTCTTTTACCGCATCTTTCCCATTGCAGGCTAACTTTCTTCACTCTCATGTCATCTAATCCATCCACATCAAGTGAGTCCTTACTCGGCAACAATCCTTTTCAAGGTTCCATGCGGATGCTGGACTGGGCACGCTCTGATCCAGAGCGCCGTTTTGGCTTTAAGCCGGGACGCTTCACATCGCCCAATAAGCTGCTTTCGCTGGTGACTGGCTTGGCTCTGACGTTGGCGTTTTATGCCATTCTACAAATCGGATTGGCTGGCTGGCCGTCTGCGCAGTGGTTCATCGACATGTTCACGAAGCGCGGTCCTTGTCCGTATCCCACGATGCTCTTTTTCTTTTGGGCCTTAGCGATGATGTTTTTTAAATGGCGTAAGTTTCAGGTTCAGAAACGTGCTCTAACCTTGCCGGTGATGCCGCAGCAGCCGGACTTTGAGCTGACACCTGCCACGGCACGCGCTGTGCGTGAGCGCATGAGCGCGATCGTGGACAATCCGCATCATTTTATTTTGCTGAACCGTATCGACCTAGCTTTGGCTAATCTGCACAACATTGGCCAAACAGCTGATGTGGCGGCCATCATCAAGATTCAGGCGGAGAATGATGAGGCGCAGATCGCTTCCAGTTACGCGCTGGCTCAGGGGTTTCTTTGGGCGATTCCAGTGTTGGGCTTTATCGGCACAGTGCAGGGGCTCAGTCAGGCGATTGGTGCTTTTGCCGGCACACTGGCCGCTGGTGGTGATATGACGGCGCTGCGTGGTTCCCTGCAGAGCGTTACGGGTGGCCTGGCCACAGCCTTTGAAACCACTCTCATAGCGCTGGTTTGTGCGTTGATCCTGCAACTGCTGTTAAGCTGGTTGCAGACGCTGGAATCCGAGTTTCTGGATGAATGCAATGAGATCTGCCACAAGAATGTGGCCGGTAAACTAAGGCTCAATGTCAACTAACCCATGAGAGCGCGCTTCGGCAGGCAGAGCGGAACAGGCGTCAGCTTCTTCGCTTTCCAGGACATCATCACTGGCACGTCAGGTTTTCTGATCGTGCTGACTTTGTTCCTGGCTCTGAACCTAGATGAAGCCCTCGTCGAAGGCAGCCATGCGAAGCCTTTTGCGAAGCGAGAAGAGGAGTTGCGCTCTATGCAGTCGCGTATTGTCTCGGTGAAAAATCTGGTGGCAGATCTCCAGAATCGACCTGCTGAAGATGAGACCACTCTGCGTCGTATGATTGGACAGTGGACAACGACCGTAGCGGAGTTGGAATCACCTTTGTCACCTGGGCTGAATAAGGCCTTTGATGCCACAGCAATGGATCGTGAATTGCGTGAAACGAAGCAGAAGTTGCTCACGAAGATCGAGAAGATGAATGCCAGCATGCATCAAGCCGAGCTGCTTTCTTCAGGCTCAAATAAGGATGTGCCTGATCTGGAAAAGAAGATCAAGGATGCTCAAAGCTCACTGCAGCGTGTGCAGTCACGCCGGAACGTCATCAGTCTGGTTCCTGAACTGAGCGACAACAAAAAAGAACCGATTCTGGTGCTGGTTCAGGGATCGCTGATTCGCTTCCAAAGAGCGAATGGCCAACCGGCTTCTGCGGGGTCGATTCCTGATTTCGTCAACTATCTACGCGCCGCGACTGCGGCGACGCATTATGTAGTTTTTTACTTCAAGCCTTCGGGGTCCAACCACTTTGAATCGTTGACCCGCATTGCCCGCCAAGAGGGTTTTGAGATCGGTTACGATGTCATTCCTGAGGAATTGGATGTGGAGTTTCATAACAACGTGCCAGCCGCCAAGCCATGAAACGCAAGCTACATTCCAACCAGCAGGATAGCCTGGATCTGCTTCTTGATACCCTGTGTAATGTGTTTGGTGGCATCATCATGATAGCTTGTCTTTTGGCAATGTTGAGCCGACCGCAAGTGTCTAAGGAGGCTGCTAATCCGGAGAACCCAACCGATCATGAATCGGGTATTCTGGTGGAAAAACGAATCGAGATGGCGCAGGCTGAACTCGATGGATTGGAGAAGCTGCGTGCACAATTGCAAAGCGAGGATGATCCATCCCTTCGACCTCTTATCACTCAGCTTACTGCTTTGAAAAAGACTGCTGAAAAACTTCGTCAAGAAAAAGCTAAGCAGGACGAGATCGCTACAATCAAAGCGAAAGAGAAGGTGCGCGATTCAGGCAACGAAATCGCCCGGCTCAGGGAGCAGGAGCAAGAGGTCGAAAAGAAGCTCAGCATTGTCAATCGCAATACTGAAGCGGCTGCGCAGATGAGGCAGGCATTGGAAAAGAAGCTGGCTGACCTACAATTGGAGCTGGATAATGTGAGTCAGTTGAAGATCGAAAAACTGCGGTTTCCACGTGAACGAGTCATCAATAAAACGGCTTCGCCGATCATTATCCAATATGGTCAGGTTTTCCCCCTTTATGATAGCGCTGGTAATCCCAATCCTAGGGTTAGTCAGGTGCATTCGGTGAATGGCACCTTCACCGCCTTTGCTAAACAAGGTGAAGGTCTTAGCCCAAAGAATGATGCGGCATCACTGCGGGATATTTTAAAGAAGCTAGGCAGCGGCAATCGCTACCTGACGCTTTACGTTTATCCGGACTCCTACGCTACCTTGCGTGAGCTCAAAAAGCTGATTTATGAGGTGGGTGTGGACTACGGAATGAACCTCAGAGAAGAGAACAGCGTTCTCCTCTTTGATCCGAAGGGAAGTAAACCTGCACCACTCTAATACTACCACAGGTCCACGGCCACGTGTGGCTCAGGACGCAGAATCTCGGTGCCGGTCAAGGTCTGCGCAAAGCGTGCCATGAACCATTGTTGAGAAGGTTCTTCACCATGCACCATGAGGAGTTTCTTTGGACGCACTTTCTCGACGTATTGGGCGATGCCCTCACGTGTTGCATGGGCGCTGAGGTCAAAGCTTTCGATACGGGCGTGCAGTTCGACGGTTGGCTGATCTGGGGAGAGCTTTAGCTTCTGGCCCTGCTTTGCCGTGCGCAGGCGGTAACCGGGGGATTCAGGATCGGTGTAGCCGACAAAAGCCACAGCATTACGCGGGTTTTCGATAAAACGTGTGGCAAAGCGATTGGAGGTCGTGCCTTCGGTCATCATGCCGCTGGAGAGGGCATAGATGGCTCGGGGCTGATATTCAAACTGGCGCGGTCCGCGACGGCGGCCTTTTGGCTGCACGAGCATGTTGATGTCTTCGAGCAGGCGGAAGCCTTGGTAGTTGCGGCGGCTGCGATCACTGTAGTGATCATAAAGAACGGTTACTTTAGTGCCGAGACCACCGATGTGCAGTGGCATCTCAGGGATCAGACCTTCCTGACGCAGTTCATGCAGCATGAGCATAACTTCCTGGGTTTTACCCAGGGCAAAGACGGGAATGAGCACGGAGCCATTGGCGTCATAGGTATCACGAATGACAGCTGCTAGGCGCTCCTTTTCAGCGCGGCGAGTGAAGCCTGGGGCGCGGTCATAGGTGCCGCGTGTGGTTTCCATGACTAGGACGTCGATCCCTTCTGTCGGGAAGTCTGCTGCCATGCAAATAGTCTGGGATTCAAAGTTCACGTCACCGCTGTAAAACAGGGTATTTCCGTTCTCTTTGATCATCACACCAGTGGAGCCTAAGATGTGGCCTGCATCGTGGAAGCTGGCCGTCATGTCTGTGCCAGGAATGGCGAAAGGCTTCACCAAATCACGGTAACTGTACTGCGCGCGGTTTTCATCCAGCTCTTTGTGGGTGAAAAAAGGATACTCATTGATGCCTAACTCCTCACGCTGAGAGGTCATCACATTGACCGAGTTATGCAGCATTCCACTGGCGATTTCACCCGTCGGCTCGGTCATGATGACTGGCGTATTCGGTTGCTTACGCATCAGCACTGGTAGTGAGCCAATGTGGTCATGGTGAGCATGAGAGATAATGATGGCGTTTGCCTTATCGTGCGGCAAAGGGCCAAAATCAGGCAACGCATCAAAACCTACCTCTTTCGGATGCATCCCAGAATCTAGAACGACGCGGTGATCACCGGACTCGAGGAGGTAGCTATTGGCACCGATCTCGCGGCGGCGTGTAAGATTCAAAAATCGCATGGTAGGTGGGTCAGAACGTAAAGGAAAGGCGACACTAAGCCGCGATTGAGTCGTGGCAAGCACTCAGAAACATTGACATAGGGATGTCTGCATGGAGTTTAGTCAGCGTGTCACCTTCTCATCGTCGCTTTTGCTCATGCTTGGTTCTGCTGCTTTTGCTTGGCATGCTGACCCCAGGGCAGGCCGAGATCACGACCCGAACTGATGCCGTAGGAAAGCTGCTCAATGAATGGGATAAAGCAGGCACGGCTGCTGGGCTCGCAGCTATTTCATATGAAAACCGAGACCATCAGCACTCACCACTGAATCTCGCCCTTTATCCGCAGTTACGGCTTTTCCCCCTAAATGCGCAGACAGGATCTGACATAGGGCCGTCTAGCATGTTGAGACCACTGCCCATGATAGGAAACTGCTCCATGGCAGCACCTGCGAATAAAGGGGGGAGTTTGCCGCGGCTTTATCAAATAACTCCTGATGGGACCAATCTGCTGATGATGCAGTATCTGGCCAATAACCTCATGCTTTACCCTGAACATCAAGATTACGACATTGGGGCCAATGGTGTGAATGGTTATGGTGACCTGTTTCCCATCAACAATTGTTGTGCGCTCATCTCCCAGGGCTCATCTGGCAGTGATCAGCCTTTTCTTCAGGCTTTTTTGGCCACTTTGGCGGCTTTTCCGCCAGAGACGCAGAAGGTGCTGATCCGTCAGCGAATTTTGATGCCTACACTTCAGGCCATCTTTCGTCAGTCCAATCAGATGGTGGTCAAAGAGTTGGATTACTTTTCTGGCGTAGCCCATCCTGTCGTCTTTGATTCGACCAAGCTCGATGAGCTGAAAATGATCCAGCGTGCTCATGACATGACGCCTGAAAAGATTCCACCCTTGGTCCAAATCAGCGTCGCGGAGGAAACCACTCTCACTGCGGGTAAAGATTATTTTGAGCCTGCTGGTGCCCTCACTCATAAACTCGCCGACACTCCAGTTTCCATTGCCCGCATCATGCGTGGCAGTGTGGATGAATATGGTATGCTCATTTTTTTGGGCAAAATCGCCGATCTGGAAAAACGGCCACTCAAACTGTTGTTTCAGGTGCTTCAGGGAGATCCTAAACTGGTGCATATAGACCATTCTGGTAGCGGCCCTTACGCGCGAATTCGAGTCCGCTGGCATCCACCCATGATCACCGCCACGGGAATCCGCAGTCATCGAGTCGATATCGGTATCTTTGCAACCAACGGCGCTAACGTCAGCGCACCGGCTATCATTAGCTTTTACATGTTGCCTAATGAACGGCGTTTTTATGATGCCAGCGGTCACCTCTCCGAGATCGCTTATCAAGCCTACAATCCGGATCTCGGTCTTCCCGCCAGTCCCAAGGATCTGCGCTGGCTCAGGGCCATGTTAGACGTCTCCATCGCCGGAGATGGATTGCGCAGTCGTCTGATGGAAAAGCTACTCGCACTGGAAGAGCGAAAAGCCATTCAAGCTGCATGGATGCCCCTGAATGATCGGCAGCAGGTTATTCGTGGGCTTGAGGTTCAACCTGATCAAAAGGACAACGTCGCCAGACTCAGAGCCGATCTCGAAAAAGATCTGGCCAGCGCGCTCAATCTGAAGTTGCCGGGGAATCGTGGACTCACCGTCAGAAGCGCTATTTCCAGATCGCTAGATACCCTAAGTACCTTCACGGATCTCTATATGACTTTTCAAAACGACCTGATGAAGCTTGCTGCCACATCTCCAAAGAAATCGGCCGCTGAAGACATCCGTAAAGAGGTGCAGCGTCTCGTCGATCTCGGTATTCTCATTGAGCAAGCCGGTGGTTTTGTGAGCACTGTCACTGCACCTGAAAAGCTCAGTGTTGCCGAGCGCTACCATCTTCAGGGGCTACACCTTACCCTGCTCAGCCAAGTCCTCTTTCCCGAAGCGCTAGACCGCTCCACGGACCCAGCCTGGGTCGATCCCCGCCTCACCGCCCTCAAACCTTGGCGAGACGTCTTTCGTCTCGATGCGGCTACCGGTGCGCGACTCGGTTGGATTCGCCATCAAGCCGGTCGCACGCATTACTTCAACGCTGACGGCCAGCTCCTCCCTGAAGCTCCGAAGAAAGCTCATGCCGTCACTTATCAAACGAATGCTCAGGGCGTGCTAGAGTGGAAGTGAGGTGATTGAGAGCAGGAGCGGAGATTTTCAATTCCATCGGCTTTCACCAATCGAGAGCAGTCGATCATGCTGCTGACTTGAGATCTGAGCTAAGCACGCCATGATATCTGTCACGATGCTCACTCCACTAGACCTGAAACTGTTCCGCGATCTTGGTCGCATGAAGGGGCAGGTGGTGGCGGTGGGGTTGGTGATGGCTTGTGGTCTGGCTATGATGATCATGACGCGGAGTCTGATCCTTACTCTGGAAGGCACACGCGATGCTTATTACCAGACCTACCGGATGGCGGATATTTTTGGGTCGCTGAAACGGGCACCGTGGTCGCTGAAAGAACGCATGTCGGAGGTTCCTGGTGTAGCTGCGGTAGAGACGCGGGTAGTTCTGGATGCGGTGCTGGATCTGCCTGGTGTGGAGGCCACTTGCACGGGGCATCTGGTCTCTCTGCCTGAGGATGGGGAGATGCCGGTGATCAATCAGATCTTTCTGCGTACGGGTCGCTTGCCACGCCCTGGCGCACGGCGTGAGGCGATCGCTAGTGAGGCCTTTGCTCTGGCGCATGGGCTGCGGCCTGGAGATACGGTGACGGCTATCATCAATGGTAGGCGCGATACATTGGAGATCACGGGGATCGGTCTGTCACCGGAGTTTGTCTTTGAAGCACGCGCTGGTGAGACGCTGCCTGACAATAAGCGCTTTGGTGTCTTTTGGATGAATTATCGCTCCCTGGCCGTGGCCTATAACATGGACGGGGCTTTCAATGATTTCTGCATCGATCTGTCTCCTGGTGCCGAGGCTGGGCCTGTGATTCAGGAGTTGGATCGGTTGCTCAGTCGGTATGGTGCTGGTGGGGCTTTTACACGCAGAGATCACGCCAGTGCTGCTCGGCTGGATGATGAGCTGAGGGTGCTGAATGCGCTGTCCATGGTGTATCCGGTCGTATTCCTGAGTGTGGCGGCCTTCATGGTGAACTCAGTTTTGGCAAGATTGGTTAGGCTGCAAAGGGAGCAGATCGCGCAATTAAAGGCGCTGGGTTATTCGTCCTGGCAGGTGGGGCGACATTACCTTAGCTTTGCCATGGTGATCGTCGGGGTGGGTTCCACGCTGGGTGGCATCGGTGGCCGGTTCATGGGCGGTGGACTGATCTCCATGTATGAACTGTTTTTCCGCTTCCCAGAGCTGCGCTTCATCATGGATTGGAGTGCGGTGGGTATCGCTCTTGTGGTGAGTGCGGGTGCTTCCTTCCTGGGCGTGTTGAGTGTGGTCTGGATGGCGGTGAAACTGCCGCCTGCTGAGGCGATGCGGCCAGAGCCGCCGACGGATTTTAAACCGAGCCTGCTGGAGCGCATGGGCCTGACACGCTGGTTCACCCCGACCTTCCGCATGGCACTGAGAAACATCGAACGTCGTCCGTGGCAGTCCATTTTCACTATGGCAGGGTTGGCTTTGGCTACGGGCCTGATGGTTCTGCCAGGGTCCATGCAGGACAGCATCGACCACTTACTGACCTATCAGTGGAATGATGTGCAGCGCCAGGACGTGATCGCTTTTCTGATTGAACCAGGCTCTGGAGCGGCGCTGCATGATCTGGAGCATCTCCCTGGTGTGACTTATGCTGAGCCGATCCGCTCTGTGCAGGCGAGGATACGCTTTGGTCATCATGTGCGGAAGTTGGCGATCACGGGACTGCCGAAGAACAGTCGATTGAATCGTTTGTTAGATATTCAGGGGCGTCGGATCGATCTACCGGATGAGGGGCTCATCATGTCGGATAAACTGGCTGAGGTCCTGGGTGCTAGGCTGGGGGAAGAAGTGCAGGTTTCTGTGTTGGAGGCGCAGCGACCGCAGTTAAACGTGGCCATTCGTGGACTGATGCAGGACTTTACCGGAGTGTCTGCCTACATGGATCTGGATGCGCTCCGTCGCCTGATGCGTGAGGGGCCGTCGATCAATGGAGCCTATCTGAGTGTGGATAATGCGCACTGGTCTGAGTTCACGCAAAAGGTGAAGAAGACGCCGCGCATTGCAGTGACGATTGTCAAAAAAGATCAGCTGGAGGCCTTTCGCAGCACCACGGGTGAGAGTATCGGCATCATTCGCCGTCTATACTTGGTGCTTGCCGTGATTGTGGCCTTTGGAGTCGTTTATAACAGTGCCCGCATCGCTCTCAGCGAGCGCAGCCGTGATTTAGCCACGCTGCGTGTCATTGGTTTTACCCAGCGGGAGGTCAGCGGTGTATTGTTGGGAGAGCTGACATTGCTCGTGCTGGCGGCTTTACCGTTAGGTTTGTTGTTTGGTCGCGCTTTGGCTACCTTTATTATCAGTGCGATCAGCACGGAAACGGTGCGCCTTCCACTGGTCATCAGCGGGCGTACTTTCAGCGTGGCCATCCTCGTGGTGCTGGCTGCCGCCGCCGCCTGCTTTTGGGTTGTTAGCCGGATGCTTAGCAAGCTCGACATGGTCGGCGTGCTGAAAGCGCGGGAGTGATCAGAGGAAGCCTGACAAACGATTAGCTGCACATTGACAGGAGTCCTGTGGTGCGGATAGCTTTCTGCTGGAAGCTCTCTTATGCACCGTTACTTCACCATCCTGCGCGCTCAGAATCATCCTTTGAAGTTTCTCATTTCACGGCTTCTCATGCGCACGGGACTTTCGAAACTGCTGTTTATTCCGCAGGGTGGATTTCGATTGAGATTTTTCCCTTCGTCGTTGTCGGCTTCACTTTGGATTGATCCAGAGGACCGGAAGGATGATGTGGCTTTTTTGGACGATTACCTGCGTGAAGGTGATGATGTGGTGGATGTGGGTGCGAATATCGGCAGCCTGAGTATCGCTTCGGCGCTACGTGTAGGGCGGGGGCAGGTGCTGGCTCTGGAGCCTCACCCCAGGATTTTTGGATACCTTCAGGGAAATTTAGCGCTCAATGGTGTGTCTAATGTGACGCCTGTGAATATGGCGCTGGGAGATGCGATTGGGGAGCTCTGGTTCTCAGATGAAAGGTCTGATGATCAGAACTCGGTGGCGAAGGAGGGGGAGGGGATCCGAGTGCCGGTCACGACGCTGGACGAGGCAGCGGCGGAGTTTGGTCGGATATCGCTATTAAAGATTGATGTGGAGGGTTTCGAAGTCGCGGTGCTCTCCGGCGCTGCTGAGGTGCTGCGCCGAACGGAATGCGTGTACTGTGAGTCCTATGAGAGCCACTTTCAGAAGTTAGGTTGGACGACGGGGGATCTGATTCAGAAGTTTGAGGACGCCGGAATGCAGGTGTTTTCTGGGATCAAACAGAGGTTGTTGACGCGCGTTCGGCCTGGTTATGTCTCTGAGGAGTGTGAGGATCTAGTGGCTCTGCAAGAGCCTCTTGCGATCTTGAAGCGCATGAAGTGTGTCTTTACTTGACCCTCTGGGGCCGCCTAGAGAAGTCTATCAGCCCAATTACAACGTCGCTTTTTTCACCTTACCGAAGTCGGTGCCGAGGAAGCGTTTGGCCATGGCTTCTGCCTGTTCGGAGAGATCGGTGAGGAAGATCTCCAGCGTGGGTTTGCTGCGAGCGGTACGGAGGAGGTGTTGATCTTCGAGGACGCGCTTGGTGTGTGCGGCACAGGTGCTGGCGCTGTCCACGAGGCGTACTTTATTGCCGAGCATTTTTTGCAGCACGGGTATGAGCAGCGGGTAGTGCGTGCAGCCTAGCACGAGGGTGTCCATGCCTTTGGCGAGAAGGGGATTGAGGTACTCTTTGAGCACGAGCTTCAAGGCGTTGTGATTTGTCCAGCCTTCTTCGACAAAGGGGACAAGTAGTGGCGTTGCGGCGGCGTGAATTTGCAGGCCGGGCTTTCCCATGGCCAGGGCATATTGGTAGGCGCTACTGCGGATGGTGCCTGCGGTGCCGATGATGCCGACTCGCTCACACTGTGGATCGGCGAGGGTCGCTTCGACCCCAGCCTCTAAAACTCCGATGATCGGCACCCTGAATGTGGCCTGCAATAGAGGTAGGGCGTGGGCTGTGGCGGTGTTACAGGCGACGATGACGGCTTTGACGCCATGGCCGACGAGGAACTGTGTGTCTTCGACAGAGAACCTGCGGATGGTGTCAGGTGATTTAGACCCGTAGGGCACACGGGCAGTATCACCGAGATAAATGATGGACTCATTAGGTAGCAGCTCACGCAGCGCACGGACGACGGTTAGACCGCCGACGCCGGAGTCGAAAACGCCGAGGGCAGCCTGCTGGGATTCTGAAGAACTCATTGAGTGATAGGAAACGCGGGCTGGCGATTGAGCAAGTGGCCAGTGAGAAGAAAAAGAATCTTCACGAAATAGCAACGCTAGACAGCGTTCTTTGTCTGAGAGGATCTTATTCTGCACAAACTATTTCTTGAGTGTGGGGTTGTAGATTGCTCATCCGTCGATTCTTTCCTGCATGAAGTTTTTTTCCACCTTTCGGGCAAAGCTCATCCTTTCCATCTTTCCCATTGTGGCAGGCGTGGTGGTGGTGGCATTGATTCTCTCCGAATGGAAATTTAGCGCGACTTATCGGAAGCTGTTTGAGGAGCAGTTTGAAAACCAGATCGCGGGTCTGACTCAGGCCAAAAGTAAGCGTCAAGAGGCGCTATCATCCGTGCTGGAGAAGGTGGCTAAGAATTCTGAAATCATCTCTAGCATGAAGACGGCAGATTATCTGAAGACCGTTTTTATTTTGAGGCCGTTGTTGGAAAGTCTGGCACAGGAGCGTCTGCAAAATGAGTTCGGACAGTCCCCAAAAAAAGCTGGCGTCACTGGATTGCGACCCCTGAATGCGCCGCCTGAAATCAAAAAGGAGGAGTCTAAAGAGGTCGGTCGTTCACCTGCAATTGGTGGCGGTCTGACCGCGCCTTTCATCGCGCTGATAGATGCCAAGGGTGAATTTGTTTTGAATCAACGTCCGCGCGCTGGGTCGGCTGATCATGTTGGCCGCAAGTCGTCGAAGATGCCTTGGCTGAGCAATCGTCAGTTTGCAGAAATCTTAACCGAACAGCAGATTGGGTATCTTTTGATGGACTCCGGTGAGCGGCGCTCGGATCAGGTCAGGGAAGTCTTTGTCACGCCGTTGCGTGATCCTGAGACGAAAGCTTTTCTCGGGGCTTTTGCCTTTGGTCTGCCTCTGCCTGCAATGGCGGATCGTGCCCTCTTTGAGCAGACGAAGCGTAGTGAGTTTGGGGAGATCATGGGCGGTATTTTGGTGGAGGGTAAGCTGGTTTCGACCACGGTGCCAGAGGATCAAAAAAGCATCGTGGCCAAAGCTGTGACAGATTCTTTAGCGAAGTCAGATAAGGATAAAAAAGAGATAGTCGTGCCCATCCGCGGCGTGAAGCACCAGTTGATCTATCGGGTGCTAAACCCAGAGAGTCCCTTTCCTCAGGCAACTCAGGTGAATTTCTTTTCTCTAGCTCCTTTGGAGGCTGAAATCAGGGATCTTCGCCGAAGTGGCATTGCGGTTGGAATCGTGGCTCTGGGGATCGCGCTAGTGCTGATCACAATCACGTCACGCAGTTTGTCTGGTCCTGTGAGTCAGCTGGTGGCAGCGACTCACGAAATTGAGCGAGGAAACTACGATGTCCGGGTACCAGTGACGCGGGATGAGATGGGACGTGTCTCACAATCCTTCAATGAGATGGCCGCGGGCTTGGCTCTTCAGGAAAAATACCGCAGTGTGCTCAATGCGGTCGCTGATCGCAGTGTGGCTGAGCGCTTAATAGAAAACCGTGAAGCGCTAAGCGGTGAATTGCGGGACGTCACCATGCTTTTCTGCGACATCCGAGGTTTCACCGCTTTAACAGAGCATATGCAGCCGCATGACGTGATCGAGTTATTGAATGAGCACATGACGGCTCTCACGGAGGTTGCCTATGAGCATGGTGGCATTGTCGATAAATTTGTCGGGGATCTCATTATGGTCCTGTTTGGTGCCCCCGTGAGCACTGGAAACGACGCACAGCGTGCTGTCGAATGTTCTCAGGCGATGATGTTGAGGCGTCGTGAACTTAATCTGACTTCGAAGCATCCTTTGGAAATTGGCATCGGTCTGGCCAGTGGTAATGTGGTGGCGGGCTGCATGGGCTCTGAACAGCGTTTGAGCTATACCGTGCTCGGGCATCGCGTGAATTTGGCATCACGTCTTTGTGGCATCGCTCATGCAGGCGAAGTCATTGCTGATGCGGAAACGGTCGCCGATTTGGCCAAGCACATCATGACTGAGCCTCTGCCTGCCATGCATTTGAAGGGCTTTTCAGAGTCCATTCAGCCGCATCGTATTCTGATGGCTTAAAGCATCAATCCGAGAAGCTTTTCGCGAATTTGTGAGCGCCATTTGGCGAGGTAGGAAAATTTGGCCTGGAGGGCTTGGAGATCTGACCACACACTGGCATCTCCTAGATCAATGCGCTGATCGCAGGCGGGAAGAGAGGATTCGAGCTGCTGCCAGAGTACTTCGATCTCTTCATTCAGGGCTTCCAGGGACTCGCGCAGCCGCATTTCTTCACTGGAAAGGAGGGCTTTGGCCAGGGCGCTCGTCGCGGCATCCTTGCGGGTCAAAAACTGAGTGCTGAGTTGCAGTAGTGGGCCCAGTTTTTCAAACAGGCTCATGAGTGCTGGCTCCAGCGGCACGGCGCGCCAGGCGGTCTGGGAGTGCTTCTCCACGAGATGCTTTAATCGTGTCACGGGTGACTTTAAGGTCTCGAGAGCAGCGTTCAGATCGCTACTCAGAGAGGCATCCCCACTAGTCTGATCAGGGTGGGCTAGGCGAGTGGCGCTGAGGTAGGCTTGCTGCAAGGTTTCCTCATCTAAAACGGCGCGCGGTGGCAGCGACAGGAGGGCAAAGAAATCCGTCATGATGCTTACGCTGCGAAGCTTTCACCGCAGGAGCAGGTGACGATGGCGTTGGGGTTCTTCACCTTGAATCCGCCTTGCTGAAGGTCGTCGCTGTAGTCTAGCTCAGACCCACTAACGAAGAGTGCGCTTTTGGGATCAATCACGACGCGTACTTCACTGGAGATGACCATGATGTCGCGGTTAGCTGGGCCATCGACGAGATCCATTTTGTATTGCAGGCCTGAGCAGCCGCCGCCGACCACAGCGACACGCAGAGCACCATTTTCAGAGCGCCCTTGCTTGGTCAGCAGGCTGGTAAGCTTGTTGGCGGCATTGGGTAGGATCTTGATGAGCTTCTCATTGCCGATCTTAAAATTAGGAGGAGTCGCGGTCATGCTGGTTGGCTTGCCTTCCAGGCATCAAAGGTTTCACGAGTCGGATCAAATTTGGCACCACAGCGGGGGCAGGTAATCTTGGCCACACCGTCGGCGAAAACGTAATCCATGTCTTCTTCGGACAAACGTGTCAGCATAGGGAATAAGCGATCCACAGTGCAGCCGCAGTCGAACACATAGTGACGCGTTTCTAAAAGAGAGAGCTGTTCGTCACGATCCAGAGTCAGGATGTTCTCATCCGTGAGGGCATTGAGCCATTCTTCATCGGCATCTGGCTCGGCTGAAATTTGCACGAAGTCTTCGTTAGCTAGGCGGAAGATACGCGTCAGGCGTTGTTCGCTTTGAGAGTAAAATTGCTCGATGGCAGATAGCATGTCAGAGCCATGAAACTCGATCATGCTTTGCTGCGGTTGAAGGCCGAAGCGGGTCGTTTGCGTGATGAACAAGCATTTACCGGTGTCCCGCACGTCTTCCGTGAAGATTCGTCCGACCACGCGTCCGGTCTTGGTTCCGCCAGTGACAAAGAGGTTCATCAGTGGATCATTTAGATTGATCGTCCAAGCGCAGATTTCATCATGGGGACGAGAGGCCAGGTGAAGGGCCATTCCGGCGACAGCTTCCTTGAGCATCATGTCGAGGCGCTCTGGGTGCTTGATGCCATGCTGCATGAAATGCAGGTAATAGTCCATGTAGAGGTCGCTGAACTTGCCGCGCACGAGCAGGCAGTTCCTCTGACGCACAAAGTAACAGCGAATTTCAGCGGGGGCTAGATCGGCGGATGGCATGGATTTACAGTGCGTAGCATAGGCTTTTCAGCCTGGGATCATAATGATGGGAACAGAGTCGATCTCTGTTCCCATTGATTGAGTTAGAGAGCTTTGATGAACAGATCTTTATAGTAGCAGGTGCTCTTTGGGTCATGCCCCTGAATGGCAATGGTGCCTGAGCTGAGTTTACGGCCGGGCATGCCCTTCAGGGCTGTTGCTGGATCCCAGCCTTCTGGCTCTGTGAAGTCGACTGTGGTCTCACCATTCACCTTGAGGGTGATGTGTTTACCTTCCACACGGATCACGTAGTCGAACCATTCGTCATCTTTGCTTGGAGCAGCTGGGACACGGATATGAGTGCCACCTTGAGGTTCTTTTTGGTCAGGAAGCAGGGCCAGAATATTGATGACTCCATAGAGGCTGCCGGTTTTTTTTGGATCGGTATGGGTGCTATTGACCTGGCATTCGTAACCGAGATCAGGCCAGCCTTTTTCTTGAAACTGAGTGTGGAAATAAACGCCACCATTGGAACCTGCGGTGGTCTTTACTTTGGCTCTGAGTTCAAAGCTTTTGAAGTTGGCGTCTCCATTGGGGCCTGTGTAAAAGATATGGGCACGGCCACCGCTGACTTTTAGAGTGCCGTTTTCCACGGTGAAGCAGCCAGGAACTTCGTCATTGGCTTTCCAACCCGTGAGGTCTGTGCCATTGAACATGGAGGTGTAGCCTTCAGGCGTAACTGCTGCGGTCACCGATGCTGGTGCTGCTGCGGCTGGTGCCGTGGGGGTCGCTGCGGCAGGAGTTGTTGCAGTTGCCGGAGTTTCAGCGGCAGGTTTACAGGCGGTCATCAAGACGGCTGCCGAGAGGAGTGTGAGGTGGTTGATCTTCATGGAGGAACCGCTTTTACAGTCGCCACGGCCCTTTGTCCAGTGCCGCGCCCTCATTCTGGCTGCTGAAAAGAAAGTGCTCCCACCCGGATTTGAACCGAGGACCAAGGAATTATGAGTTCCCTGCTCTAACCGCTGAGCTACAGGAGCGTCTCGTAGCGAGGGGGACATTATGAATGCTGACTGAATCTCGGCAAGATGTGATTTGCATTTGGCGTCAGGTTCTTTCCCGCTAAGAATGATGGTCCATGAAAATCCTGGTTACTGGCAAAGGCGGACGTGAGCACGCCCTCATCACAGCTCTGAGTGAATCTCCTGAAAAACACCAACTCTTCGCTTACCCTGGTAGCGACGCCATCGCGACGCTAGCGACTCGGGTGGACGTACCTGATCTGCCAGAGCTGATCACCTGGATGAAAGATAATGCCATCGACCTCTGCGTGGCAGGCGAGGAAGCGTTGTTGGTGAAAGGCCGTGGATTGGCCAATCTCTGTGCTGAAGCAGCCCTGCCATGTTGGGGGCCGGTGAAAGAGGCGGCCCAACTTGAGGCTTCCAAAGCTTTTGCGAAACATTTCCTCCAACGTCATCAGATCCCAACGGCGACCTACACGGTGTGTGCGACGGCTGAGGAAGCCCGTGCAACGCTCACTGAATTCCCCATTGTACTCAAGTTTGACGGTTTAGCCGCGGGCAAGGGTGTGGCTGTTTGTCCAAATCGCGAAGAAGCCGAGGCTTTCATTAATGATGTGATGGAAAAGCGCATCTTTGGTGCTGGCAATCTGGTCGTTGAGCAGTGTCTCATCGGGCCTGAGCTTTCCGTGTTTGCCTCTGTCTGCGACGATCAGTATCACATCCTCATGCCAGCTCGTGATTACAAACGAATCGGTGACAATGACCAAGGGCCAAACACTGGTGGCATGGGCGCTGTGGCCAGCCGTCAGCTCGCTGATGCAGAACTCATGGCGCGTATCGAACGTGAGATCGTGCAGCCAACCGTCAAAGGGCTGATTCAGGACAATCTGAACTATCGTGGATTCCTCTACTTTGGTCTCATGCTCACGCCGGACGGTCCCAAGGTGATTGAATACAATTGCCGCTTTGGTGATCCTGAGGCTGAGGCTGTGATGCCAATGGTTCGCGGTGATTTCGCCAGTTATGTCTTTGCGGCGGCTAAGGGTGAACTTCAGCGTGATCTGCTGCAGTTTGCGGAAGGCTGGAGTATTTGCCTGATCTCTGCCTCCGCTGGGTATCCAGCCACGTCTCGAAATGGCGATGTCATCCGTGGTTTGGAAGCCGTTTCAGGAGCTCGCGTCTATCACTGTGGCACCAAGAAGAATGACGCGGGGCAGTTCGCTACAAATGGCGGACGCGTCCTAGCTATCGTTGCGCAGGGGACGACTCGTACTGAGGCCCGAGATAAAGCCTATTCTGAATCTGTCAAAGTCACCTTTGATGGCCTGCAGAGGCGCTCAGATATCGGTCAGATGCATTTCGAATAAGGATACAAAAAAGCAGTCCCCTCTGTGGTGGGGACTGCTGGTGGGTGTGGACTCGATTACCGCCGCTTTTTCTTCCGGCCATGCAAGATGGCGCGGGCTTTGTCCTCTTCGTCGAGGACGGTGGTGTACTTGTAGGTAAAGCCTTCGAGCTTACGGCGCTCGATCTTTTGGCTGATCAGTCGCTCGATGCTGGCCACATAGGGCAGTTCTTCGGCCGAGAACATGGTGTAGGCGTCACCTTCTTTTTGAGCGCGTCCGGTGCGTCCGATGCGGTGAACATAGTCTTCAGAGTTCTCTGGCACCATGTAATTGATGACGTGTGTCACGCCGCTAACGTCCAAGCCGCGTGCGGCCAGATCGGTGGCGACGATGACTTCAAACTCACCGCTGCGGAAGCCTTTGAGGGCACGCTCGCGCTCTGTTTGGCGGATGTCGGAGTGCATGACGGCTGCCTTGTACTTACCTTCTTCCTGGATCGCTCCAAAGACCTGATCGGCCTGCGCTTTGGTGCGGGTAAAGATCATCAGACTTTCGAAGTGCGTCTTTCCAAGGATGGCTAGAAGTAGCTCCTGACGCTGATCGCTTGCCACGGGATACATGTAATGACTCACGGTCTCTGCTGGGGAGAAACGAAGGCCGACTTCAACCGTGGCTGGATCTTTGAGTGCAAATTCTGCCAAGCTTTTGATCTGCGGCGGCATGGTGGCCGAGAAGAAGAGGGTCTGACGTGCTTTGGGTGTGCGCTCGACAATGCGGCGGACATCCGGCAGGAAACCCATGTCGAGCATGCGATCCACTTCATCCAAGATGAGCACGTCGATGTCATTCAGATTAGCCGTACCATCCTGCATGAAGTCAAGCAAGCGACCTGGGGTGGCGACGACGACATCCACGCCTTTTTGCAAACCTTTGCGTTGTTTGTCATAGCCGACGCCGCCATGAACTAGGAGAACGCGCAGTCCAGTGTGCTTGCCGTATTTTTCAAACTGCTCGACGACCTGCGCAGCGAGCTCACGAGTGGGCTCTAGCACGAGACAGCGGAATTTACCAGGGGCACCGAGGCGGCTGAGAGTAGGAAGGGCAAAAGCAGCTGTTTTTCCTGTGCCGGTCTGAGAGGCACCGATGACGTCTTTGGATTCAAGGATGATCGGGATAGAGCGCTCCTGAATGGTGGTGGGTTTTTCATACCCACTCTCACGAATGGCGGCCAGCACGGAGTCGGCTAGGCCAAGGATCTGGAAAGCTTCAGGGTAGGGGCCTTCTGGAACTGGAGGTGCGGGCGGCGGTGGCTCTGGCGCGTAGTTTTCACGCACGGGCGCATCTTCACTACGATCTCGGCCAGGGCCACGCTCATTGCGGCCACCGCGTCCAGCGCCACGCTGAGGGCGGTCTTCACGGGGTGGGCCATCGCGGCGGGGACGATCAGCGCTAGGGGCGCCATCACGGCGTGGGCGGTCTTCGCGTGGGGGGGCTTCGCGGCGGGGACGATCTGAGCGTGGCTCACGTGCTGGGCGGTCCTCACGAGGGCCTCGAGTATGCGGAAACATCTTGGCCACATGATGTTCGGTCTCAGCCTTGGATCGTGGAGTGGCGGCGGTTTTCTTTTCACCCAGCCCGATGACTTTTTTCAGGCCCGCTTTCAGGCGGCCTAGCAGGGAGGATTTCTTTTTTGGCTCAGGGGATCTTGATTCAGTCACAAGCGTGCGGGGTAGATGGTCAGGCGCGATGTATCGGCCACGATGCGGGGGAATGCAAATACCACGCGAAGGACAGGGTTTCAGGCGGCTTTGTTTACGCTGCCTTTGGTGGAGCATAGCGGGTTCGAACCGCTGACCTCCTGCATGCCATGCAGGCGCTCTACCAACTGAGCTAATGCCCCGGAAAAGAAAACCGGCTCCCCTGATGAAGGGGAGCCGGAGACTAGCGACTTGTTCTGTTTTGACAAGCCGAATTTATTCAATTTTCAGCTTATTTTTTGCTGGAGCCTTTGCTCTTGGCAGCAGGGGCATCGGTCGCTGCTGCTGGAGCTGCGGTATCAGATTTCTTTTTGCTGTCGTAGATCTTTTGGGCTTCAGCGATATCATCAGCTTTCATTTTTGCCTTCAGCTCGTCGCGATATTTCACGGCGACTTCAGCTTTTTGGGAAGCGTCAACGGCGAGGTCAGCGTAGGCAAGAGCGCGAGCCAGGTTTGGCACGGCTTTGTTATCCTTGATGTTAGCCAGGCCACGCTCATTGAGGCTAGCCAGACGCAGCATGGCGAGTGGCACGCCAGCTTCTGAAGCAGCTTCATATTGAAGAGCAGCAGCGGCTGGGTTGGCACGGCCTAGGCCTGCACCGGTTTCAAACATCTGGCCGAGAGCGATCTGGGCAGGTGCGAAGCCTGCGGAGGCAGCGCGGTCAAACCAAGCCATGGCGGCGACGATGTCCTGTGAGGTGCCTGTGCCCTGCTGATACAAACCAGCGAGGCGGAACTGAGCCTGAGGCACGCCGGAGGTGGCGGCTTTCAGGAGGAAGGCAAAAGCCTTGATTGGATCTTTGTCCACCACGGTGCCAGTTTCATAATAAACACCGACGTTGTAGAAAGCGGAAGCTTGGCCGTTTTGAGCAGCGAGGCGATAGAGGTCGAGAGCGCTTTTGGCATTCTGTTGAACGACGACTTCAGCTTTTTCGCCTTCACCTTCTTTGATGCCTGCTTCGAAGAAGTTTCCAAGGCGGAAGAGGGCTTCACCATCATTGGCGTTAGCGGCCTTGGTGTAGTAATCGACGGCTTTCTTGATGCTCTTCGTGTTACCGCCGAGACCATTTTCATAAATGGCACCGAGGAGACGATTGGCAGCTGCGAAACCGGTAGCGGCTGCATCTTCAAACATCTTCATGGCAGCAGCTGGATCTTTTTTGACCAATGGCTTTTCACCGGTGTCGCCGTCAAAGAGACGTGCGGCGTAGGTGCTCATAGCGACGGCATTTTTTTGCTCGGTTGCTTTGATCAAATAGTCGAGAGATTTTTGAGCGTCAGCAGCCAGTCCTGGAACGCCTGCGGCGTAAAGCTGACTAAGGCCGAGGGTGGACTCGCCGTCACCAGCGGTACTGCCTTTTTCGAGAAGAGTCTTGGCTTTTTCGACGCTTTGTTCAATGCCTACATTCGGTGCGCCGGAAACGTAGAGATTGGCGAGTAGGCGGCGGGCGACTTTGTTGTCAGCAGCTTCAGCTTCCTGGATCAGTTTGACGGCTTCTTTAGCCTTTTCTTGATCTTGTGGGGCGGCTTGGAGGAGGACTTGAGCCAGTTCAACTTTAGCAAGCACTTGGCCTTGAGCTGCTGCTTTGCGGTAAAGGTCAACGGCTGCGTTGACGTCGCTGTTACTCAGCACACCCCAATGGGCTAGCGCGTATTGAGCGTCTTTGTCACCGGCTTTGGCCAGTTCCTGAACTTTCACGAGTGCTTCGTTGAAAGACTTATTAACATCAGGTCCAGTGGTTTTGTCCTGAGCTGCTTTTTGAGCAGCAGCCTGGTCAGAGGCGAGGGCTTCAAGAACTTTGTTGAGTTCTGCGCTTGTCCCTGGCATTTCGGCGGTATCAAGACCAGCGACTGCGACCATGGCGGCGAGTTTAACTTTAAGTGCGGTTAGTAACATATGAGGTTGGATGAATGGACTCTGATTGACCCGACAAATCGGGCGAGCGTTCATTTTTTCCGGTTTAAGCCTAATAAATCAAGACTTAACCGCTTTTTTTGTGAAATTCTCACAAATGGGAATTTGTCTAACTAAGGGCAATGATCGTGATTTTAGAGGTCTGGCATTCACGCTCAATCTCGTCGAAGCCTAGTAACAGCGTCTTTCCAGCCTCTACGGCAATCAAATCGACGCCTGCAAAGGCGGCATTCCGGATGGTGTCGGGTCCGATGACAGGAACATCAAATCTCATGTCTTGGTTAGGTTTAGAAACCTTAACCATCGTGGCTCCGCCGCGTCCCATAGCTCCACCGCGCTTCACGGCTTCGTTGGTTCCTTCAAAGGCTTCAACGGCTAAAACAGTGCCATTTTTCACCACGACGGTCTGCCCAATGTCGAGCCGGCTGCTTTCTTTGGCGATACTGAATCCGTATTCAGCATCCTCCCAGCGCCGCTTTTTGATCTGTGGTCCCATGACATGACCCACTGCGGGCATGAGATGTTCTAGAAAGGTAGTCGCAGGTAGTAAAGAGATGCTGTCTTTGCACAATTCATCCGCAATGCCACCAAAGAGGGTCTCGGCGTTTCTTTTTTTTAAACGGGCTAGCATCATAAGTAGCCGAAGGTCTGGCCGCAGATCGAAGAGGTTCTTTGGAGCGATCTGTCCGACCATGACGACTTGCTGAATCTGTTGTTTTTTGAAAAAGGCGATCATTTTGCCAAGCTGCCCGACTCGGAACCACTCGATGGCGTCCACCAGCTTTTCGATTTCGGGTTTGGTTTCATTGAGAAAGGCTGCCACGACGAGTCGCTGAACTCCGGCCTTCCTCGCTGCGGTGATGAAGGTCTCTGGGTAAATGCCGTTCCCGGCGATGAGGGCGATGGAGGACAGATCGACAGACATGAATTCAGCGACCATGGAACACGGGACCGGCTCATAGGCAAGAGAGGGAATTACGAAAGGAATACCACTTGCATCCAAAACAGGCGCGAGAACGAATCAGTCCGTGCCGTTTGGCATTACCTATCCTCAAGCCAATCCAACAAATCTCCATGAAACAGACCATGCGCCTATTTACTGCCATCTTTGCCGGGCTCTTCGGCAGCGCCAACGCCGGAGAAGGCGAAAAAGTCAACTATGCAGCCCCCGAGGTTTCCGGTATCAATCAAGACGGCGTGACCGTTAATTTTGCCGATGTCTATAAAAAGGGACCAACGGTGGTCTTCTTTTATCCCAAGGCTAATACGCCAGGCTGCACGAAGCAGGCTTGCTCTCTCCGTGATGCCTTTGCCGATTTGACGAAGGATGGTGTGCAAGTCCTGGGAGTTTCCTTTGATAAGCCGGAAGCCCAAAAGAAATTCAAAGCGGATTTTACTCTGCCGTATGATCTCATTGCTGATCCAGAAGGTAAGGTGGTCGAGGCTTTCAAAGTGGAGAAAATGGTTAAAGGTCTGCTGAATCTTGCGACACGCCAGTGCTTCTTAGTGAAGGACGGCAAAGTGGTCTGGCATGACAAAACGGCCTCCACGGCTGAACAGGCCGCTGACATCAAACGGGTGCTTGGCGGGTTGAAGTAAAGTATCGCAGGTAAATTTTGAACAAAAAGCGGAGCCCCTATCGGAGCTTCGCTTTTTTATGTTTGTTCAGCAGGCTGGGTGAAATCAGCGCTCGATGCCCTGAGTATCTGCCAGCTTGGCACCGGTGAGGATCATGCCTGTTTGAATTGAACGTTTCAAATTAGCAGCGATGAGATCCGCGTTTGTGAAGTCTGCACTCTCGAGATTGGCACCTTCGAGGTTAGCTCCAGAGAGATCGGCACCTTGGAGATTGGCGTGACTCAAATTCGAGTTCCGCAGGGATACGCCACCGAGATCAGCACCGCTGAGATTTGCGCCACTTAGGTTAGCGCTATCTAAATTGGCACCGCTGAAGTCGGCATTCATGAGATTGGTGCCTGCCAGATTTGCTTTGGTCATGGTCGTGCCTACAAGATGCACTTTGGCGAGGTTCAGATCATTGAGCATGGCCCCAGCAAGGTTCATGCCTGTTTCGTCGATCTTGCGTCCACTTCTCCCTTCAGTGTCTAACCATAGGGTGTGTGCGAGGATTTTTTCAGTCGTAATGCTAGCCATGATCGAGATGATGGAGGAGGTCTTTGAGCATCGCAAACGAAGATGCGTTCAACCGTCATGCATAAATGTCATGTATCATATGAATATGTAGCTCAATTGGATAAGATTAAGCACGTTAGTTCGTATGTGAAGCCATGCCAAAGACACGTCGATCTTTTTTAAAGCAGGCCACTTTTGCGGCTAGTGCCATTGCTTTCCCTGCCGTCGTAAAGTCGGCCAACCCAAACTCTAAGCTGCAAGTCGTCTCCGTTGGTGCCGACGGTATGGCGTTTAGCGATATCAAAAACATCGGGGCTCATGCGAATGTGCAGTATGTCGGTTTTTGTGACATCGACAGCAGCCGCTTTGGTAAAGTGGATACGGACTTCCCCAATGTGGCGCATTTCACCGACTACCGGGAAATGTTTGCCAAGTTGGAGGACAAATTTGATGCGGTAAACATCGGTATTCCTGATCACATGCATGCCAAGGTGGCCATTGATGCCATGCGCCGAGGTAAGCATGTCTATTGTCAAAAACCTCTGGCCCACACTGTCTGGGAGGCGCGGCAAATGCGTCTGGAGGCAGCTAAGGCCAAGGTCGTCACACAGATGGGAAATCAGATTCACTCGGCACTGGAGTACCGTCTAGGGACTCGTCTAATCAAAGAAGGTGCCATTGGAAAAATCAAAGAAGTACACTCTTGGGTATCAGTCACAGGCAATGAGCGTAACAAACGGTTAGCGCCTGCTTCTAGTTCCAAAGTGCCGAGTCATGTGAACTGGGATCTCTGGTTAGGTGTGGCACCCAAGCGGGCTTATGCCCCTTGCTATCATCCCTTCGTTTGGCGTGATTGGCAGGATTTTGGAGGTGGTGCTTTGGGGGACTTTGGCTGTCACATTCTTGATCCCGTTTTTACCGCGCTCGGCCTGAATGCACCGATTCAGATCACCGCAGAAAACAGCGGCATCAATGAACACATCTGGCCCACCACGCAGCAGATCGAATATCTTTTTCCAGGGAATGAACGTATCGCTGGCAAGACGCTGAAGGTAACCTGGACAGACGGGGGACTGCGCCCGGATCGCAAGTTAGCTCAGATGCCAGGCAACCTGGATTTACCAAAGAGCGGCTCCATCTTCATTGGTGAAACAGGCAACCTCGTGCTGGCTCATGTGGCTGGGCCGCGACTCTATCCACTGGACAAATTTACTGGGTTCCAATACCCAAAAGAACAGGGACTGAGTCACTGGCATCGCTGGGTGGATGCCTGTCTTGGCGGCGAAAAGACCAGCGACGGCTTCGACTATGCTGGCCCATTGTCAGAAACCGTGCAGCTCGGCAATGTAGCTACACGTCTAGCCATTGGCGAGATTGATCAACGCACCGGACGCCCACTGAACCCCAAAACTCTTGAGTGGGATACCCAAGCCTTTACCTTCAAAAACAACCCCGCTGCCGACAAACTTCTCACGAAGACCTATCGCAAAGGCTGGGCCATTTAGTTTAGCGTCACAGTCCAAAGTCTTAGAACACGACGTAAAGGTTGTGTTGTGCAGGATATTTGAAATGCTTCTGGGATATCCTTCGCTTCTGAATCAAAGAGCCAGGGCTGCGGGCAATGGTTGCCGATCACGGATACTCTTCGTGGACGGCTGTGAGGATATCTCTCAAGACCCCACTGTTATCATTGGCATTCATCATGATCACAATCCCAAATCCCGTTTTAGCCGTTGCTACGAGGATGGAGTCAAAGCCTTCATTCCGTCCATCATGCATGAAAAGGAGATCGGATCCCGCACCTTCAAGAAAGAGGCCGAGACCTGCATTGTGCCCCTGTTTGGTGACCATTTGACGAGCCATGGATGGAGAAATGACAAGGTCTAATTTTCCGGCAATGGCCTCCTGAATACCGATGACGAACTTGGCAAGATCAGAAGGCGTTGTCCACAAGCCGGCTGCCGCGGCTTCGGGGTAAATGTGCCATCTGTCCGTAATTGCATGCCCGTTGGCATCGTGTCCTGCAGCTGTTTTGAGCGTCAGATGAGCAGGCAGCGGTTGTTCGAAGGTGCTGTCTGTCATGTCGAAAGGTTTCAGCACCGTTTCATGCATGAATGTTGAAAACGGCTCTTCAGTAACATCGATAATCAATTGTTGCATCACCGCGTAGCCGCCGCCGGAGTATAGCTCTTCCAATCCTGGGATTTTCTCCACTCGAACGGCTCCGGTATTGGCGGGGTGCATTCCATCAAGCACTTGCACCAGACTCGGTAGGGGGTTCTTGGGCGCATAACCTGGAAAGCCGTGGATCGTCAGACCAGCGCTGTGGCTGAGGATGCCTCGCAAAGTAACCTTCTTTTCTTGGGTGAACTCGTTTTTGGGCACCTTCCACGAACGCAACTTTTCATTCACATCGCTGTCTAGCGACAAACGATTTTGTTCCACCAAATGAAGGGCACCTAATGCAGTCACCGGCTTGCTGATGGAGCCTGCTTGAAAGAGAGATTTGGTCGTTACGGCAGTCTTGTGAGTCTTATCGGTAAAGCCATAACCTTGCGCTTTAACGATTTTGCCTTCCCGAATGATCGCTAGAGATAATCCGCTAATGTCACGCTCAGCCATGAGCGTCACAATTCGCGAATCCATTCCTCTAGACTGTTTGTTTGAGGATCGGAGATGCCCAAAGTACAGTGAAGCCAATATCGATAGCAAGAAGATGCCAGCAAGTCTTGACGACAAACCAAAACACTTCACTTCAGACGGGTTTAAGCGCCGACTAGCATGCGAGCAGGGTTCTCGAGGCAGTCTTTGATGCGGATGAGGAAGGTGACGGCTTCTTTGCCATCGACGACACGGTGGTCGTAGCTGAGCGCCAGATACATCATGGGGCGGATCTCGACCTTTCCATCCACAGCGACAGGGCGCTGCTGAATGGTGTGCATGCCGAGGATGGCACTTTGCGGTGGATTGATGATCGGGGTGCTCAGCAGGCTGCCGTAAACGCCACCATTGGAGATGGTGAAGACGCCGCCAGTGAGATCGGGTAGAGAGATTTTGCCTTCTTTGGCTTTAGCTGCGTAAGCGAGGATGTCTTTTTCGATCTCGGCAAAGGTCTTCTGATCGGTGTCACGCAGGACAGGGACGATAAGGCCTTTTTCGGTGCCGACGGCGACGCCGATGTCGTAAAAATGCTGCTGGACGATTTCGTCACCTTCGACACGAACATTGATTTGGGGAACGGCCTTGAGTGCCTCAACGACGGCTTTTACGAAGAAGGACATGAAGCCAAGCTTCACGCCGTGAGTTTTGACAAAGCTGTCCTGAAGCTTCGAGCGCAGAGCCATGACGTTGCTCATGTCACATTCATTGAAAGTGGTGAGGATGGCGGCGTTTTGTTGGGCGCTGACGAGCTGATCGGCGATCTTCCGGCGCAGTGGGGTCATTTTCTTCCGCGTGGTGCGGCCCTCGGGCTTGGCGACGGCTGCGGGTGCGGCGGTAGGAGTTGGGGTAGCTTTTGGAGCAGGTGCTGGCTTGGCTGCTTCGACTGGTGCGGCGGCTTTAGGTGCTTCGGCGACTGGGGCAGGGGAGGCTGCTGGTGCTGGAGCAGCAGGGGAAGCTGCACCTTCGGCGATGGAACCGACGACTCCACCGACTTCGACGTCATCACCTTCTTTGCGGGCGATGGTGAGCGTACCACTGAATTCGGCAGTCACTTCGGCGGCGACTTTGTCGGTCTCTAACGTGAGAAGAACGTCACCGACTTTGACGGAGTCGCCATCTTTGAAGTGCCATTTGGAGATTTGACCTCCGGCGACGGATTCGCCGAGTGCGGGGATTTTGATGTCAGCCATGATCGATTAGGGTGAAAGGTATCTTTTAACAGGATGAAGAGGAGTGGAGCGAACTACACGCTAAAGGCGTCTGCTACCAGCTTGTCTTGTTCGAGAACGTGAATGGCTTTGGAGCCCGCCGCGGGGCTGGAGCTGCGCTCACGGCCTGAGTAGCGGAGCTTGTGGTTGGAGAGTTCTTCCAGACGTGGGCGGATGTAGTAGAAGGCTCCCATGTTCCGAGGTTCTTCCTGACACCAGATCCATTTCTTCTGCGCACGCGGGTATTTGGCCACGATCTCTTTGAGCATCTCGTAGTTCAGCGGGTAGAGCTGCTCGATGCGGATGATGGCAGCGTTTTTGATCTGGTGCTCTTCGCGGAATTCGAGGAGATCGTAATACACTTTGCCGCTGCAAAGGATGAGGCGCGTGATGCGCTCGGGCGCGGCGAGGAGGTTTTCGTCATCCAGCACTTCTTTGAAAGTGGTTCCTTCAGCCATTTCGCTGAGCTTGGAGACGCACTTCGGATGACGCAACAGGCTTTTCGGCGTCATCACGATGAGCGGCTTCCGCGTGCTGCGCTTCACCTGACGGCGGAGAGCATGGTAATACTGGGCGGGCGTGGTGAAGTTACAGACCTGCCAGTTACCACCGGCACTGTTTTGGAGGAAGCGCTCGAGGCGGGCGCTGGAGTGCTCTGGACCTTGGCCTTCGAAGCCGTGTGGCAAAAGCAGGGTGACGTGGCTAGGACGTTGCCACTTGCTTTCGGCCGAGGCGATGAACTGGTCCAGAATGACTTGGGCACCGTTGACGAAGTCGCCAAATTGGGCTTCCCAGCAGATGAGCATGTTACTGGCGAGCAGCGAGTAACCGTAGTCAAAGCCGAGAACGGCCACTTCGGAGAGCAGGCTATTATAGACGCAGAAGTTTCCTTGTTCAGCCGCGAGGTTATTCAGCGGGATGTGGCGCTCACGGGTTTCGGTGTCGTAAAAGACAGAGTGACGCTGGCTGAAGGTGCCGCGGCGGACATCCTGACCGGAAAGTCGCACACCGTGCTGTTCCGTGAGTAGAGTGCCAAAGGCCAGTGACTCAGCATAAGCCCAGTCGATACCTTCTCCCGATTCGATAGACTTTGCGCGGGCTGCGAGGAAGCGCTTGGCGATGGTCGGGTGCAGGCGGAAGCCTTCAGGGGATTCCAGTAGTTTGCGGCCAATGCTTTGCAGTTTGGCCAACTCGACGCCGGTCGGCACGGGCACGTAATCGTAGGCAGCTTGAGGTTCAGCGGTGGAACCTTCAAAGGGATTGCCTCCTGATTTCTCAGAGCGCTCGGCAAGGGCTTTCACGCCGTCTTCCAGCTCGTCTTCGAGTTCTTTTTGAAGGGCATTCGCGCCAGCTTCATCGAGGATGCCATTTTTGGCCAGATCGATGCGGTAGAGTGTCGCTGTCGAGGCGCGCGCAGCGATGGTGCGGGCCATGTTTGGCTGCGTGAAGGCAGGCTCGTCAGTCTCGTTGTGGCCGTAGCGGCGGTAACAAACGATGTCCAAGACGACGTCACGGGCAAATTTCTGGCGGAAGTCTAGGGCCAAGCTTGCAGCTGCTGCGACCTCCAGTGGACAGTCGCCATTCACATGGATGACAGGCGCGTCGATCATCTTCGCAACGTCCGTGCAGTAATTTGTGGAGCGAGCGTCCGCAGGGGAGGTGGTGAACCCGATCTGGTTATTGACTACGATGTGGATGGTGCCACCTGTGCGGTAGCCTGGAAGTTGGGAAAGATTCAATACCTCAGCCACCATGCCCTGACCGGCAAAGGCAGCGTCACCGTGGATGAGGATTGGAATGACTTTGTTCCGTTCGATGCTGTCACCGAGGAAGCGCTGACGAGCGCGGGTCATGCCTTCGACTACGGGATCAACGGCTTCCAGATGGCTCGGATTCGGAGCCAGCATGACGGCGACAGGATTGCCACTGCGGGTTTCGCGAATGGTTTCAAAGCCGAGATGATACTTCACGTCACCGTCACCAGCGACCATGTTGGGAACGTAGTTTTCGCTGAACTCATAAAAGAGTGTTTCCAGAGGCTTGCGCAGGAAATTGGCCAGCACGCTGAGGCGGCCGCGGTGGGCCATGCCCATGACGATTTCTTTGCCACCTTGAGCAGCAAGGCTTTCGAGGATGGTTTCCAGCGCGACGAGCATGGATTCGCCACCTTCGACGGAGAAGCGTTTTTGCCCCACGAAGCGGCGGTGCAGGAAGCGCTCGAAGGTCTCAGCCTCGAGCAGCCAGCGCAGCGCATCGACCTGATTTTCGGCGCTGGGTTTGGGTTGGGAAAGGCGATTCTCGATACGGTCCAGCACCCAGTTGCGCACTTCAGGTGTCTGGATGTGCATGAACTCGAAGCCAGTCTTGTCACAATAAATGGCACGCAGCTCAGTGAGCATCTCGCGCAACTTCATGGTCTGGCCATTGCGGAACATTTGGGTCTGCACTTCGCTGTCCAGATCGGCTTCCGTAAAGCCCAGTCCTTCCAAAGACAGCAATGCCGCATCTGGGGCAGTCGGGCTGAGGGGATTTAAGTGAGCTGCGGTATGGCCGAGGCTGCGGAAAGCCAGCAACGCATTCGTCACTCTCATGCGGAAGTTCAGCGTGGCTTCAGACAGCGTTCCGGTGGTTGCAGCGGCTGATGTGGTCTTGCTGCCGCGCTTGGCTAGCTCTGCCATGCCGAGTTCAAAGCCCTCAAAGAAGGAAGCCCATGTAGGCTCTACGGAGGATGGCTCTTTTTTCCAGTCGGTGTACTTGGAGTCGAGAAGGTCTTGGTTCGCGCGAAACGGCAGCGTGGCACTCATGTGTTGGTATGGGGGAACACGAAAGAAGCGCCTTTCTTTGAGGATGCAACCCTTGAAAGCCACGAATTCTTGGATTACGCGTGCTGCACCAGGACTTGCTCGACTGAGCAGAAAGCGCCAATGATTGTCTGAAACACCCCATGAAATGCGCTTTTCCAGTTTTTTTGTTCGCCTTTTCCCTCTCCGCCTTTGCCGCTGAACCGGCGGGTGAGTGGAAGGCACCGTCTAAAGACGCCCGTCCATGGAAGCACGAAGGAACAGGACTTTCCTTTCCTCAGATGCTGGGCGGTTACCGACTGGCGGGTGAGTTCTCTTACAAGGCGGGAGGCTGTTTTATCCGATATGAAAACCTAGAGGAACAGGCCCGTGCGGACATTTTCTTTTTCCCTGTGAAGACGCCAGTCACCGTTATGGAGGAAAAACAGCGTCTGATTCTGCAAGAACTCGATGGCGTGGTGGCCGATATGCGGAGCATGGAAAAGCAGGGACGCTATAAAAATCTGGATATTAGCGAGGTAGCTGTCAGCGGTATTGATCTCTGGGTGAAAGAGGATCTGCCCTTAGCCATTCGCACGATTGATGCCACCCGTATTGGCAAAAGCAGTGAAGGTGTCGCTGAGGCCTTGATCAAACAATGGGTGGCGGTGACATTATTAGATAATCACATTCTGACGATTCGCCAGATGCGTCCAGCGAGTACAGGAACAAGTGGCTTACAGGGGCTGAAAAACTTTGGCAGCATGGTAATTCAGGTCATTAAGGATCCAGCACTACGCGCCGATATCTCGCGGATGATCGATCTCTACATGGCTGCCCCATTCTCGGATGACAGCGTTCAGGCCCGTGGAGCGGTTCTGGCCTATTTGAAAAACACGCCGTTTTATCCGATCAGCATTCCAGAGTATCCCGTCAGTGACTGGCTGGAACACTGCAAAAAGTTAGCCCCAGGCACAGAGGAGCATTTACTTGCCGCCTTCATGCTCGGCTCTGCCAAGGCCGCCTTTAATGAGGGAGACGCCGCCACTTGCATGAATGCGGGGGCCAAACAATTCGCCGTTATCTATCGCCAGTTAGTTGCTAAACATCCCGATATCAAAACGGCCGAGATCGAAGCCTTTGCAGCCGATGCCGAAAAAGGCCATGGCGGAGATTGGCTCATGGCTAAGTCCGGCATGAAGCAGTAGGGCAACTTTTGAAGACACTCTTTTTTTATAGCTATGCAGATGAATCATCTTTTCCTCGCCATCGCCTTAGCCTTCTCGGCGCTAGCTGATAGTCCGGTGCACGCAGCTGCTCAGCCCAATGTGTTGTTTATCCTCTGCGACGATTTACGTCCAGATGCCCTGGGGTGCTTTGGCTCAAAGCATGTGAAGACGCCTAATATAGATCGATTGGCGGCTGAGGGTGTGTTGTTCAAGAATGCCTTTTGCACCACGTCCCTGTGCTCGCCGAGTCGGGCCTCTATTCTCAGTGGGCTCTACGCGCACGCTCATGGGGTGACGAATAACTTCACGGAGTATCCCGCCCAGATGGGTAGCTGGCCGCAGACGCTGCATGACGCGGGCTATGCCACGGCCTACATCGGCAAGTATCACATGGGTGAGGAAAACGACGATCCACGGCCTGGCTTTGATTGGTTCGTAACCCATAAAGGGCAGGGCAAATACTTCGATACTGAGTGGAATCTGAATGGCAAAAAACGCGAGGTCGTGAAAGGTTATTACACCACGGTTGTCACTGATATGACTCTGGACTGGCTAAAGCAGCAGAAGGCAGAAAAGCCCTGGTGCATGTTCCTCGGGCACAAAGCTCCGCACAGCTTTTATACGCCCGAGCCTAAATATGAGCATAGCTTTGACGATGTGCGCGTGCCGTATCCAGCCAGCGCTTTTCAGATCGACGATAAACCCACCTGGATCAAAGACCGCCAAGAAACTTGGCACGGCATTTACGGTCCTCTCTTTGAATGGCGGAAGAAATTTCCAGATCGTAGTCCCGAGGCGGTCAAGGACTTTGAAAACATGGTGCATGGTTATTGGGGCACGGTGCTCAGTGTCGATGACAGTCTGGCGCGCCTCCGATCCTATCTGGAGGAAACCAAGCAACTGGACAATACCATCATCGTTTTCATGGGAGACAACGGGTTATTAGAAGGAGAACACGGCATGGTGGATAAACGCACTGGTCACGAGTCCAGCCTGCGCATCCCACTCATTGTTCGTTATCCTGCTCTGACAGCGCAGCCGAGAGTCATCGAAGATCAAACTCTCACCGTGGATATGGCTCCTAGTTTACTGGAACTTTGCACTGCCCCAGCGCTGCCAAAGGTGCATGGCAAATCCTGGGTCAAACTCATCCAACAAGGTGATGCCGAGTGGCGCAAAGCATGGTTTTATCATTACAACTACGAGAAGCAGTTCCCCTACACCCCGAACGTCCGCGCCATCCGCACCGACCGCTGGAAGTACATCCATTACCCTCATGGCGACGGCGGTGCAGATCGTCATCTGGCAGAGCTCTACGATCTGAAAGCCGATCCGATAGAGACCAAAAACCTCATCTCCCAGGCCGAGCTCGCAGGCCAAGTCACCGCCCTCCAGGCCGAGCTGGCCAAGCTGATGCTTGCCACAGGTTTGGACGACAAAACAGACGTCATGCCGCTGGATGAGGGCATAAAGTCAGGTCTGCCAGATGCCAAGATCCGCTAGCGCCAAGGTCGTTAAGCAACTTGGGATCAGTTCACTGCAATATGCAGTGCGCCATGACGTTAAACCTGTCTCTATGAATCAGCGCTTCGTCTTTCGTCTTTTCGCCCTTCTTTCTCTCACCTCTTTCTTTTTCACCGAAGCTGAGGCGAAAAACCCCGTTGCGCCTGAAGTCTGGCCAAAGCCGAAACCTACCACTCATGATTACCACAAGTGGGAAAAGGCCGTTGCGGCCTTTGAAGAGGCCGACAAGAAGACTGCACATGTCAAAGGAAGCATCCTCTTTGTCGGTTCATCCACCATCGTGCGCTGGAAGACTCTCGCGGAGGATTTCCCAGGTGTGCCAGTGCTGAACCGTGGCTTTGGTGGGAACCAAATCAAAGACTCCACCTTCTACGCCGAACGCATGATCTTCCCTTATGCCCCGAGGGCCATCTTCATCCGTGCGGGCGGCAATGACATCAATGCAGGCTGGCCTGTAGAAGATGTATTCAATGACTTCAAAACCTTCGTGGCAAAGGTCCGCGGAGGTCTGCCAAATATCCCGATCTACTACATCGGTCTCAGCCCGACGATCAAACGCCTCAAACAGATTGATGATGGCAACAAGCTCAACGATTTGGTCTCCGCCTGGGCCAAAGAGCAGACCAACATTACTTACATCGATACTCGCACCATGAGCCTCGACAAAGATGGCAAAGTCCGTCCCGAGTTGTTTGTCGAGGACATGCTGCACTTCAATGCAGAAGGCTACAAGCTCCTTGCAGCCGCTTTGCAGCCCTATGTTACGGCGGCAGCATCGAAGTGATCGTCATCACTTCGAGCTGCGTAAACTCAGTCCGCTAGCTATTCATCGCCACCAACCTCCATGAACTTCGAGACCCTGCAACTCCACGCCGGACAAGAGATTGATCCCACCACGCAGTCACGCGCCGTGCCGATCTATCAGACCACCGCTTATCAGTTCAAAAGCTCCGAGCATGGAGCCAAACTGTTTGCGCTTCAGGAGTTCGGTAACATTTACACCCGTCTCATGAATCCGACGACGGACGTCTTTGAGAAGCGGGTGGCAGCTCTCGAAGGAGGTGCGGCAGCGCTGGCGACGGCTTCGGGGCATTCAGCACAGTTCATCGCCATCAACAACATTTCCACGGTGGGGGATAACTTCGTCACCACTTCGCATCTTTACGGCGGTTCCTACAATCAGTTCAAAAACGCCTTCAAAGGCATCGGCGTCGAAGCTCGCTTCGCCGATGGCGTGAAGGTCGAGACCTTTGAGCCTCTGATCGATGCCAAGACGAAAGCGATCTATCTCGAAACCATTGGTAATCCCGGACTCACCGTGCCGGACTTCGAAGCCTTCGTTGCGCTCGCAAAGAAGCATGACCTGCCATTGATCGTGGACAACACCTTCGGCGCTGGTGGTGCCATTTGTCAGCCACTGAAACACGGTGCGCACGTCATTGTCGAATCCGCGACCAAGTGGATCGGTGGTCACGGCACCAGCATGGGCGGCGTCATTGTTGATGCTGGCACCTTCAACTGGGGCAACGGCAAGTATCCGCAGTTCACCTCGCCCTCAGCCAGCTATCACGGCATGGTTTTAAACGACATCTTCGGTATCGGCGGTCCGTTTGGAAACATTCAGTTCATCATCCGCTGCCGCGTCGAAGGTCTGCGCGATTGGGGGCCCTGCCAAAGCCCCTTTAATTCCTTCATGCTGCTACAAGGTCTGGAAACACTTTCCCTCCGTGTCGAACGCACCTGCGAAAACGCCCTCGCCCTCGCCCATTGGCTCGCCGAGCATCCCGATGTCGAGTCTGTAAACTATCCGGGCCTCGCCAACCACCCGACTCATGCAGCGGCCAAAAAATATCTCACGCGCGGTTTCGGTGGCGTCTTGTCTTTCGTCCTCAAAGGCGATCGTGCCCGCGCCGAGAAGTTCGTGAACAGTCTCAAGCTCATCTCACACCTCGCTAACGTCGGCGATGCCAAAACGCTGATAATCCATCCCGCTTCGACCACGCATTCACAGCTCTCTGCCACCGAGCAGACTTCTGCTGGCGTACAGCCTGGCATGCTGCGGGTGTCCCTTGGCATCGAACACATTGATGACATCAAGGCCGACATCACATCAGCGCTGAAGGCGTCATAAACTTTAGGGCTCCCCTAATAACACAACTTTACCTGCGGCGTCTTTGAGTTCGAGCTTTTGAATCTGAGTGCTGCCGCCAGGGAAGTGGATACGCAGATGGATGATCTTTCCATTGGCTGGTAGAGGGACTTCGTGGGTTTGCCAATCGTTGTCAGCGCTGACTTTGATGGCGACTCGGTTGGCGGGCAGGAAGTCTTTATCACCATCCATGCGCCAGGCGATGCCGCCTGCACCGGCAGTGTCTGACTTGATGCTGAGTGAGGCGGTGAGTGGGCCTGTGAGCTTGAGTTGGCTGCGGGTGATGAAGGGAGCTTGGGCTTTTTTGTCGGTGGTTAGGATGAATGTGCCATCCTTTTCGCTGAGCGTTCCGTTGCGTGCCAGCCAGCCTTGGATGCCTGCTTCAGCCTTGTCTTTTGAAGTTTCAACACGATGGGCGATGGTTTTACCTTCGAGGTAGTGATCGAAGTAATCATTCCAGGTGGACGCCATCGGGCCGAGGGCCATGCCGAGCGGATTCAGTGTGTCGGCCCAGGTTTTGAGCTTGCTGCGCAGTCGAGTGGCGATCTCGGGGTGTTGTGTGGCGAGGTTGTGTTTCTCTTCACGATCTGCCATAAGGTCGTAGAGGTATTCTCGTTCGCCACCTCGGAGGAGTTTCCATTTTCCTTCACGAATGGCGCTTTGGGCCATCCAGCGCCAGAAAAGGGCGTCGTGCGGCGCAGTTTTGTTTTCGCCAGTGAGGTGGGGCAGGATGTTTACGCCATCCAATGTGGCTGCGGACTTAGCCTCGGCCTCTGGAGTTAAAGCTCCAGATACTTTTATCGCTGTCGCTGCGAAATCGAGAGCGGTGATAGGATGATCATAGGTTTGGCCGCCGGGGATGGTGCCGGGCCAAGCGATGAGATAAGGCGTGGACATGCCGCCCTCAGCCAGCATGCCTTTTTCGCCGTTGAGTGGGGTGTTCAGACTGCCGTCCCAGCCGCCGGCATCGCCGTTGAGTGGCGAATCGACTTTATGAATCTTCAGTGGGGCACCGTTATCACCGATGAAGAAGATGAGCGTTTTTTCAGTCAGGTGGTGTTTCTTTAGCGTGCTCGTGATGAGGCCGACGCCGTCGTCAATGGCTGAGAGCATCGCAAGAGCGGCACGACGGCGCTCTGGCATCTCGCCGGGAAAACGGTCCATGTAACGCTGGGGTGCATCCAAAGGCGTGTGCGGTCCGCGATAGGCAACGTAAAGGAAGAACGGTTGGTCTTTGTAGCGCTCAATAATGGCCGCGGCGGCCTTTGAGCAGCCATCGAGATGATATTGAGTCGGTGGCAAATCACTCATGGGACGGTCTTTGCCATCGAGCGTGATGTTGGCGGAAAAAGGTCGCTGTGCATTTTGAGAGAACACATGCTTAAAGCCATGCTTTGTAATGGCCTCAGTGGGTCCGAGGTGCCACTTGCCGAACTGCGCCGTCGCATAGCCTGCATTTTGTAATCTCGTGGCGATGGTGATCTCCTTGTCGAAGCCGTCGAGCTTGGAGCCATTGTTATCGAGATCAAATCGCCCTTGGAACCTTCCCGTCATCAAGCCTCCACGCGAAGGCACGCACTGCGGTGCCGTGCTGTAACCGTTTGTCGCTACCACTCCACTGCGACCTAGCGCATCGAGATTCGGCGTCTTGATGTCCTTCATGACGCCATAGATGCCAAGATCAGCATGACCGTGGTCGTCGGTGTAGATAAGGATGATGTTGGGCCTATCGGCTGCCTGAGTGAAACTACAGAGTGCGCAGAGGATGATTGAAAAAAGGCGTTTCATGATTGTTCGCTGAAACGCAGGTTTTTCATTAGAATCTCAGCAAAGATTGTGTCGGATTCGGCGAGTGGTCAGTGAGGGCTAGCGCAAAGTGGAGGCGTTTCGCCAAAAACAAAGACGCAGGGAATCCACTACAAATAGTGGTCAAGCGCGCAGGGGATTTTTGGCTCCCTGTGGTTCACAAACCAGCCAGCGTTTTTTTTCCGCGTTCTTTTGTCTCCGCATCATCTTTGTCGCGGTTGGGCATGGCTAAGGCTTTGTTGATGAGCTGTCGTGCTTCTTCTTTTTTGCCCATTTGAGCGTAGGTCCGGCCCAGCTCTAGGTGGTGGATGAGTCGATCTGGACGCAGGGCGATGGCTTTTTCAAAATACTTTACAGCCTCGGCATTCGAAGCAGGCGGGATCTCGCCATAAACTAGGCGGGCAAAGCTGATGATAAAGCTGTTGGCTCCAGCAATGCCCTGATGCCAGCGGGCTAGGATGTGCCAGGCGTAGTCGTTGCGTGGATTGAGCTTGGCCGCTTTTTCAGCATACTCTTTGATGGGTTTGGATGCAGTTACTTTTTCACGGTTACCCTGAAGTTGGATTTGTCTGCCCAAACTAACGGAAATCGAGAGGTAAGCATCACTTTTTTTTGGGTCGGCTTTGACGGCTCGCTCAGCATAGATTTGCGCTGTTTTAGCCGAGGCTAGTTTCTCTGAGGCTGAGCCTAGAGTCGTCATCCGATAGATGTATTGTCGGGCAATTTTGACGAGTAGGTCCGCATTGTCTGGCTGCAACTTTTCAGCGGGCAGATAATACTTCAGAGCGTCTTCGGCTTGATACTTTTGATCCAAGACGTCGCCCTGTTGAATCAGCGTAGAGGCGTCTTGTGCAGAGGCTGAAACGAGGACGAAAAAGCTGAGTAGAATGGCTTTCATTCGAGTTATATGGGTTTTACGAATCTGTAATGGGAAACGATCCACTCTTCGCCGCCGCGGTAGCCCCAGAGTTCTGCACAGGCTAAATAGAAGATGCGCCAATAAGCCCACCATTTAACGGCTTGGTCTGCGCCATAAGTCTCACGGAAGAGCGGCATGATCTCGGCTTTGTTTTCGTCCATTTTGGCCAGCCAAGCCTCGGAAGTCCGGCTATAGTGAGTGCCGCTGACACACCAGTGATCGTCGATTTTTAGGTGATCCTGAAAATAGATGAGCAGATCGTCACTTGGCATCTGGCCGCCAGTGAAAAAGTATTTGGCCATCCAATCGTTTTCGCTTTGGACCTCAAAATGATAGGCCAGATCACGATGAGTGAAGATGTGGACGAAGAGCTTGCCTCCGGGCTTTAACCAAGTCGAGACTCTGCGGAGCAACTCTTGGTAATTTTTCATGTGCTCGAACATTTCTACCGAAACACAGCGGTCGAAGATGCCATCTCCCACGCCTTCAAAGTGGATCATGTTGGCCGTGATGATGGTCAGGTTCTTGAGTCCTCTGCGTGCTGCTTCGGCGTCGATATGCTCCTTTTGAGTGCGGGAGTTTGAGACGCTGGTGATTTCAGCCTTCGGATAGTGCTCAGCCATCCATAGGGACAGAGATCCCCAGCCGCAGCCTAGTTCTAGAATGCGCTGTCCATCGGCCAGTTCCGCACGCTCACAGGTCATCTTGAGCATGATGGCTTCCGATTCATCAAAGGTAGTGTCATCGGTCGGCCAGTAGCCTGAACTGTACTTCAAATGCTTGCCGAGGCAAAGCTGATAAAAACGCGTCGGCACCTCATAATGCTGCTCATTGGCCTCATGGGTGGCGATGGCGACCGGACTTTTTTTGAGCCCGGCGATATGCTGCTGGAGGGCGGCTTTTTGCGACTCAATGTCGGGTCGTGAGTGTTTACGGATCGTCGCTGCCAAACGCTGGCGGATGCCAAAGCGGATGACGGCATCTGGAAGAAGATCTTTAGCGAGGAGGTCGTTGACGTTCAGCATGGATAGCCATCTATGCGGCTGAAACCGGCGTCTGGATTCATCTTTTCCATTTTTAAGCAGGATGAAAATTCACTCGCATCCCCACTTCTCACGCTCACAATGCAGCCATGCCTGATGAAGCCCCCCCAAGTCCTGCCTTTGCGCCCGTGGCGCAGCGAGTGGCCAGATGGGTGACTCTGCGTCGCTGGCTGGCTTGGCTGGGGCAGACGCTTTGGCCTATGGTTGCTGCTGCGGCGCTTCTTGCCATCTTGACTGCCTGGACTGATCAAACGGTTTACTCTGTGTTGCTCTGGACCCTTCTGCTTGGTTGGCTGGCAGTCCCTTTGACCTTGGTCTGGTGGCGTCAGCCTGGGCATTACAGCAACTTGGCGCTTTGGGATCAGGCAGCGGGGCGCCGAGAGGCCTTTGCCAGTGCTTGGTGGTTTGAGCAGCAGCCCACATTAACCTTGGCAGAGACGGAACACGTCAGCACCCAACGGCTGCTACTTCGTGAAGCTCTACCCCATTTGACTCGTGATCTGCCACTCCAGCCTCATCGCTGGCTGAGCTTGCCATTCATCGTGGCCATAATTAGCCTCTTCCTCGTTCATGTGTTGCATCCTGCTGCCGAGATCGTGACCGTAGATGCTGATATGGAGTTGGTGGCGAAAAAGGAAGCCGAGCGCCTGGACCAGGCTGACTGGGATAAAAAGAAGCTCGAAGGCCTGAATGCTGAAGAACAGGCAGCTCTAGAAAAACTCACTCAAAGTCTGAAGCAAACCGCAGAAGATTTAGAAAAAGCCGGAGGTAAGGATGCTCGCGAGGTCATGGCCAGTCTAGAGCAGCGCGCCCGTGATGCCGAAAAACTTGCGGATCGATTGAATGCTGAAAAGGACATCTGGGCCTCTGACAAACTCATCCAGTCTCTTCGTGAGCATGCCGACACGGCTGATTTGGGAGATGCCGTTGCGGCTAAAAACGCCAATCAAAGTGCTATTGAAGCTGAGGTGCTCGCCCAACAATTAAAATCCCCGCAATTGACCTCTGAAGCACGGGAAAGACTGGGTGAAACCCTCAAAGATAACCAACAACAGTCCGAAAAAGAAGACCGCGAGCGCCCTGTCGGTCAGCATGTTCTGAATGCTGGAGATCAAATCCAGAAATCTGAATCAGCCGAGGCTGGGGCCGAATTCCAAAAGCTGGCTGACAAAATGAGGGATCTGGCACGCCGAGAAAAATCCAAGGAGGAACTGGAAAAACTAGCGCAGCAACTCCGTGATGCAGGCAGCAACATCAACGGTCAAAATCAATCAGGCGGCATGCAACAGATGGCCGAGGCTGGCCAGCAAGGGCAGAGTGACAAAGCGCAGCAATCTGCCCAGAAAGTGGGCCAGACGCAGCCAAATGCGGGCCAGAACGGTCAGAGTGGCCAATCGGGGCAGTCCCAGCAATCTCTTCAGCCACCAGGTCTGGGTCAGAATGGACAGCCACAACAAATGCTCCAGCAGAACCCCAATCCAGGAGCACAGGCAGGCCAGCCGATGACACTCTCCCAGGCACCACCAGGCGGTCAGCAGGGAAAAGAAGGGCAGCCGATGTTGTTTGCCCCCGTTCCAGGCCAGAAACCGGGTGATAAGCCTGATGCTTTCATGATTGGTCCGCCTGGCCAGAATCAGGGGCAAGGTCCAGGCATGGTCCTTTCCGTGCCAGGCGGAAAAGATCCCGGGGCTGGTGTCGCCGAGCTCAATGCCGAAGCGACCGAAAAGCTCAGCACCAAGAATCAAGTCGTCGTCAATGCTCAGCAAAACAACGAAGGCCAATCCAGCGTCCGCGCCATTGAAGGCGGTGTGCGCAAAGAAGCCGCCAGTCGCAGTGCCAACCAGATCGCCACAGAAGCCATTTCCGCCGAAGAAGAGGCCCTGGATGAGTCAGCCCTGCCACCAGCCCGCCGAGAACAAGTCCGCCGCTATTTCACTGAACTGCGGAAGCGTTTTGAGAAATGAGTGGCAATCCCACCAGCCTAAGGTGTTGATGACTTGATTGCTTCGACCCAGTGCTAATCGATTACTTAAGCGCTGGCTCTTGCTTGGATGCAAGGCTGAATACGATGGCTCCAAGCGCCTCCAGTAGCTTTCTTCTCTCGGCATCACTCTAAGCTTGCTGTCTGGGTCGGTTTACGGTGAAAGTACAGTGTGTCCTCTGATTTAATTCCCCCCACTAATCTGACTCTCACGACTGCGGATGCTTTGACCTCGGCCCAAAGACTGAAAGTCCTCACGACGGCTTTATCCCAGATCATTCTGGGCAAGGAGAAGGTCATTAAATTGGCGGTGACGTGCTTATTGGCACGGGGGCATCTGCTGTTTGAAGATCAGCCCGGAGTGGGCAAAACGCTGCTGTCTCAGGCGTTGGCGCAGTCGCTTGGACTGCAATTCCGGCGTGTGCAATTCACGAGTGATTTATTGCCGGCAGACATCTTAGGGGCGTCGATTTATCAGCGGGAGACAGGTGGCTTTAGTTTTCATCCGGGACCGGTATTCACTCAGGTGCTGCTGGCAGATGAGATCAATCGCGCCACGCCCAAGACGCAGTCGGCGCTGCTGGAGGCGATGGAGGAAGGGAAGGTGAGCTGCGATGGCGTGCCTCATCCTTTACCTGTGCCTTTCTTTGTGATCGCGACGCAGAATCCTTCCAGCCAAATCGGGACATTCATGCTGCCGGAGTCGCAGTTGGATCGGTTCTTAATGCGCCTGGCGCTAGGGGCTCCGGATCGGGTGTCTGAGCGTGAGATGTTGCAGGGTCGGGATCGGCGGGAGCTGCTGCGTGAGATGCCGACGGCTATGGCCTGGTCGGAACTGGAGCAAATGCAAAAGTTGGTCCGATTGGTGCATGTGTCCCCAGCTTTGCTGGATTATTTGCAGGATCTGCTGGCCGCGAGTCGCCGCCAAGGTCACGGCTTGTCTCCGCGAGCTGGACTGGCGCTGCTGGCGGCGGCGCGTGCCTGGGCATTATTGGAAGGTCGTGCGATGGTGCTGCCAGAGGACATTCAGGCGGTGGGAACATCGGTGATGGGCCATCGACTGATCGGAGATGTGGATGAGGCAGAGCGGTTGCTCACGGAAACGGTGATTCCTTAACTTCATGAGCGCGGATAAACAGCGTGATGCAGAGACCTCTAGCTGGCGCTCGCGCTGGCAACGGTTTCGGCAGTCGTCGATTCGTGTACGGTTTAATTTTCATACGCTGTCTCTGGTCGGCATTGTGGCTGCGATGGCTTACACGGGTGCGGTGCAGAACAATGGGGCAGCTTACCTGCTGTGTTTTTTGACTGGCACGATGGCGGCGATGTCCTGGCTGCGCGCTTGGGAGAATCTGCGGGGTCTGGAAGTGGTGGCAGGTCGGTTAAGCGTCCAGAGGGCGGGCAGTGAGAGTAAGTTGCCTTTGGAAATTCGTGCGACGGGTTCTCAGGCTGTCTGGGGACTGGAGGTGCTCAGCGCTGGTAGCGGGAAGTGGAGTTTTATTGAGCAAATTGATAGTGGACAAAAGGTAGCGGTCTCGGTGTCTCTGCCTCCGGCTGAGATCGGGGTCGAGCCGTCTATTCGCGTGCGATTACGAAGCAGTTATCCGCTGGGACTTTTTAGCGCGGAGCGTGATGTGGTGTTGGAGCATACTCGGAAGACGCATCCGCAGGCAGAAGGTGTGCTGCCTTTGCCGGCTCCTGATCCGACGCTGGCGGGGGCACGATTGGAGTCCGGTCACAGCGCTGGTCAACCTGGACGTGAGGGGGACGATTTTGCAGGGATGCGGGAGTGGCAGGCTGGGGATTCTCTACGACATGTGGACTGGCGTGCTGTGGCGCGGGGTCGACCGCTGCTGGTGAAACAATGGGCCTCTGGTACAGGCGCTGCGGTGACTCTGGATTGGTCGAAGTTAGAGCTGGAGCCTGCTGCCCGAGCTAGCCAGATGGTGCGCTGGATTGAGTCATGTGAGTCCTCATCGACGCCTTATGCTCTGCGACTTCCGAAGACTGAGATTGCGGTCAATCTGGGGCCGGTTCATGCGCAAAAATGTCTGGATGCACTCACAGAGATGGCCGGCGCAGATCAGGCAGAGCTGCATGAAGCACAGAAGGCTAAGCGTCTGCCAACAGGGCATGAACACAGTTCTTTTTTACCCCGTGGCCTACTTCTGACGCTTTGTGGGATGTTGATGCTGGTGGCTCTGCCTCTAACCGACATTACGCCGATAGTAGGTCTGTTTGTGCTGCTTGCATGCATCGCATGTCGGTTGATTTTAAACAAACGTCTGCCGCGCTGGGTGCCGATAGCGGTGCTGGGTCTGGGGCTAGGGATGGTGCATTATTTGCAGCCGACAGGTTTATTTTCCATGGAAGGCGGCATCGCTGCCTTGGTGATCTTATTGGGGGCAAAGCTTTTGGAGTCGCGAACTCCGCATGACTTTCAGGTGCTGACGATGATCGCTTGGTTTCTTTGTCTTTGTGGACTCCTGGCCGAGCAGACCTTGAGCCGTTCTCTGTGGACCTTGTGTGCCTTTTTTGGCATTGCTGTGTGCATGGTACGCTTTAGGCGTGGACGTCTGGATCTCTTGCCGCCACTGCGTCTGACCGGCACGATGCTCCTGCAAGCAATGCCTGTGGCGGTTGTACTGTTTTTTGTTTTTCCTCGAGGCACCTTTGAGGCGCTGTCTGAGTTTGGCACTCAGCGCACACGTAAGACCGGCGTCTCTGAGGACATGGAACCAGGTCAGGTTTCAAAGCTGGCTCAGAGTGCTGAACCTGCCTTTCGTGTGGAATTCCCGCAGGGTGAGTTGCCCCAAAATATCAACCGCTACTGGCGCTGCGTGGTGCTTTGGGATGGAGACGGATTGAGTTGGAAGCGTGGGCCTGATTGGCCCATCAAACGTCGTGTGCGCCTGCCAAAGGCTGGGGATCTCAAACAAATCATCACCATGGAGCCTCATGGTCGCTACTGGCTACCAAGCCTGGATGTGCCTGTGCTGGCCCGAGATGATGGCCGTATGGTCCTGCCTGATATGAGTGACATGCTTTTGGCTGTCGAGCCTGTAAACAGCCTAAAGCGCATTGAGGTGATCTCACGTCTGACACAGGACAGTATCGAGCTGACGCCTGCTCAGCGTGAGACGGCGCTGAAATTGCCAAGGTCTCTATCGGCTCAAGTGCGGCAGTTGGCGCTCAAGTTTAAACAGGTCGGAAAAACAGACTTAAAGATTGCCCAATCAGCGGTGGGTTATTTTCAGGAGCAGGGATTTCAGTATGTTCTGGACCCAGGCACCTATCAGGGCAGTGGCGCGCTGGATGAATTTCTTTTTGATCGGAAGGTTGGTTTTTGTGAGCACTACAGCGCTGCTTTTGCCACGCTGATGCGTGCTGCGGGCATACCGGCACGGGTCGTGATCGGCTATATGGGTGGGCAATGGTCGCCACGTGGAGGTTACATGATCGTTCGGCAATCCGATGCCCATGCCTGGACAGAGCTCTGGCTGGAAGGCACAGGCTGGACACGCGTGGATCTGACGACAGCGTTGGCCCCTGGACGCATGAACCTAGACTTGCGCACCTTGCTGGCTGGTGAAGGTGAACTTGAGCGGCAGCGGAATAGCTACTTCTGGCGTAGCTCAGAGGCGATGCAACTCTGGTGGGATGGTGTGGAATATGACTGGTATAATTCAGTCATTAGCTTCAATGAGGAATCCCAGATTGAATGGCTTACCTGGCTGGGGTTGGGAGCATTGCGAGGTCATCCTATGATGCTTTTGTTCATCGGCGTGTTTCTTCTGGCTCTGCTTTGTTTGCTGTTTTGGCTGCGGCGTCCTGCGCGCCAGGACGATGCTTGGGCGCGGGCTTGGCAGCGGTTATGCTTCAAGTTAGAGCGCAGTGGTCTGCCTGCACGACTGGGGCATGAAGGACCACTGGATTATGCTCAGCGTGTTGGGAAACTGCGCCCGAGTCTTGCCGCAGAAATGCAACATTTGGCCGACATGTACGCCCGAGCGCGCTACGGCTCTGAGCAGGCTGGGTTAGGTGAATTTGAACGTGCGATCAAAATGATCCACTAAATCACAAGAATCTCGGCGATGCTTGAGGGTTAACCCCCAAACACCGCCGAGAATTGCGACTGGCGTCCACCAACCCCCCCCGGAGCGATGGAACTTCCAGAAATGGTTTGTGCCTGAACCGTTTGATCCACTACCAGTGGTTTTGGGTTAGGCTGCTTCGTCTGAGCTGCCTCACGTTCCTGGATCTCCGCGACGTAGCAGGACAGGCCAAAAGCGGCTGTCAGCACGAGGGTCGAAAAGATAAAGTAGCGGAGCGGCATGTGGGTCAGAGCGATTTAATTTGGAATTAAATAAATGCTATCAAAGTGAGCCGATAACGACACCTTACCATTTGGTAATGTAAGGAATGACAGCGCGTGCCGGGGGCTTTTGGATTAGGGTGAAAAGCTTGAAAACCAGCCTCTTAGCTTATTGACTCATTTTTGACCTCACGGCCAAAAAAAGCGTTTTATCTTTTTATTTGGGAAAAGAAAAAGCATAAACGCCAGGTGATGGCAAACCTGCGACAAATGAAGAATGCTTCGAGCAAGAGCCCTGCGCATCTATCAGCAAATGATTTAACTCAAAGCGCAAACGGAGCCCGATTAGTCAGCGCTCCGACTTGAACTCTTCTTCACCATGATTGGTGAATCTGTTGGGGGGCGCTTATTTCCAAATCACTTACTGAAGATAGAAGAACTCGTTCGCATTAAGCAGGACGTGGCAGAGGTCGGTGATGGCCTCACGGTTGGGATCACTTTTGCCTTTGGGGGTGGTGATAGGAGCGCTGGTTTCCCATTTCCAGGCGGTTTTTAGCATCTCAGTGGCGCTGTCGGCATTCAGATCAAGTAAACAGGTGGGATTATTCATGCCGGTCCAGGTCATGAGTTGTCCTGCCTCAAGGGAGCCTTGGTGAAGCATGACGCGGGCGATGGCGCCGTGCCAGAGACTGGCTTTGTCTTTTTCACGGCCGCCGATGTAAAGAGTCCGCGATGGATTGACATAATTGCCGCAGATTTGGTGTGGGACGGTGACGGTCTGCATGGGTGCAGCGGGATCGCTGAGGTCACGCAGGTAAAAGGTAACGGTGCCGCCAAATTTTTGGCCTTCAGCGGGTTCATTGCTGATCTCTACAGCCACATAATAGGGCTTGTTTAAGGGGACGCGCAGTCCGCTGGGGACGACTTCATAAACAAGGCTGCGTTGAAAGTCTTCGCCGACGAGTTGGACGATGAGGTTGTTAGGCTTGTGGGCGGATTTCTCACTCGTGACGCCGAGTGCCCAGCCTGCCGAGGCTTTGTCGTTGTCCCAACGTGATGCGATGGTGCGCACAGAACCATTGGGATACAGGCTGTTAAGGTTCACGACGGCCTCGATGGAAAACTTATCACCTTCGATCTGGGAGGGGTTTTTGACTTGGAGTTTTTCATTTGGCGTTCCGGGTTGCATCCAGAGTGTTTTGACTGTCTTGGATGCAGCGGTGGAACCCAAGTGGGTTTTGGCGTCTGTTAAGGCTGGAACAAGCGGTGCCTGCGCTGGTAATTCCTTTTTCAAGCGGGCGCGCTGCGTGCTGAGGAAGCTCAATGCGGCGGATTTTTCCTTGGGCGTGGGATTTCTTGAGAAGGTCAGATCGTAGGCTAGTTCGATGATCTGGGCGTCGTTGGCTGGCTTGCTGGCGATGAGGCGGGATGCCATGGCAGCCGATCGTTCCAGCGGCCAGTCGCCATTGATCATGAGTAGACTCTGGGTGGCGGTGGTGGTGGCGTCACGTGTAGGAACACTGGCAAAGCCGGGTGGTGCATCGAGACTCTGCAAGAAGGCATCCTGTGTATTGCGCATTTTTCGCGTGTAGATGCTACGGCGCGGTTTAGCAGCTTCGACGCCTTCGCCACCGATGGTGGAATCCAGTTCGCCAGAAGCGGCTAGGATAGCATCGCGCGACTGCTCGGCATCCAGGCGGCGTGGTGGGAAGCGCCAGAGAAGTTTGTTTTCTGGATCGGTCTGCATGGCCGACGGCTGAGAAACCAAGGCGCTTTGGCGGTAGGCGGCGCTGGTAAGGATGAGTTTATGCAGCGGTTTCATCTTCCATCCGCCCTGAATGAACTGGGTGGTCAACCAGTCGAGTAGTTCTGGATGAGTGGGTTTTTCTCCCAGATGGCCGTAGTCGCTCGGCGTGGCGACGATGCCTCGGCCAAAGTGATATTGCCAGAGGCGGTTCACAATGACGCGAGTGGTGAGGGGGTTTTCTGGGCGGGTGAGCCAGTTGGCCAGCACGGTGCGGCGTCCACTTGTGGTCATGCCGGGCTTGGGTTCCGGGATCGTGGCGTCTGTGGGATCGAGAATGGTGAGAAAGCCGGGTTTGGCCTCTGTTTGACCTGATTTGCGAGTCTTAAAGGTGGCATCTCGTGCTTTGGGGCCGGTCTCACCAATGGCATAGGCGGTAAGCAGTGATGCTGGTTTGAGGTGATCAAATTCAGCCAGTTTGATTTGTGCGTCTTTGAGCTGGGTGGCTTCGGGATCTTTGATCTTGTCAGTCTTAAAGCGATAGCGCTCATACTCGGCCTGACGCCAGGCTAGTTGCACGATCTGTTCTTCATACGGTGTCCGCTGTTCTTTGGGCTTCTTCCACATGGCCACCACTTCTTCAGGGAAGATCTCCATGGCGTGTGTCTGCGCTTTCTCAATTCGAGGCTCAATGATTCGGTCGATGATGGCTCTTGGTTCCACGGTGGCGGCTAGCCAGATTTTCATCTGATCGTCATGCGCTTTGATTTCCGCTGGTGTGGCCAGCTTTTTGTCCTCTGGCCAGGTGATGTTGGCCAGGAAGGATTGCAGCCGGTAGTAGTCCTTTTGCAGGATGGGATCGAATTTGTGATCGTGACACTGCGCGCATTGGACGCTCATGCCAAGGAAGACGTCTGCCGTGACGTCGGTGACTTCGTTTAAAATGTTCCGCCACTGGGTCTCGACATCGCGCTGGTTATACTCGTAGATCGTGTGGCGCAGAAAAGCTGTGGCGATGACGGTTTTTGGATCATTTGGGGCGATCTCATCTCCAGCCAATTGCTCGCGCACAAATTGGTCGTAGGGCTTGTCGTCATTGAGCGACTGGATCACGTAGTCGCGATAAGGCCAGACATTGGGGCGGTAGGAATCGAGTCTGTAGCCTTCGCTCTCAGCATAGCGGGTGAGATCCAGCCAATGCTGTGCCCAGCGCTCACCGTAATGCGGGCTGGCCAGTAGCTTATCCACCCAGCTGGCAAAGACCCCATCGGCATGGGTTTGTGAGCTTGGGGTTTGGTCCAGCTTATCCTGTGCTTTGGCAGCGTTGTATTCTTGGACAAATTGATCCACGACACTTGGCTCCGGCGGTAAGCCATGGAGATCGAAGGTTAAGCGCCGGATCAGTTCATGCGGAGTGGCTTCGGGGCTGGTTTGCAGCTTGTTTTTGGTTAGCTCCGTTTGGATGAAAGCATCCACTGGGTGGTGAGCCCCGGTTTTGGGAACAGGTGGATTGCTCACTGGTTGAAAGGCCCACCACTTCCGGTCTTCGCCCGTAATATCGCCTGGGCGGCGACCCATTTTGGCCGCGGCAACCTCCGCCTCTGGCCATGGAGCGCCCATGAGAATCCACTGCTTCAAGGCAGCGATCTGATCGTCCGGCAGTTTACCGTCTGGTGGCATTTCCATGTCGGGGTCAGAGTAGCTGACGGCATGGATCAAAACGGAGTCCTCTGGTTTATGCGGCACCACGGCAGGCCCCGAGTGACCGCCTTGCAGGAGATAAGGCAGATTATCGACACGCAGCTCGCCTTTGTGCTTTTTCTCCGCGTGGCATTCCTGGCAGCTTTCCACCAGGATCGGACGAATCTTGTTCTCGAAAAACTTGATCGCCTCAGGGCTGGGCGCAGCCTGTCCGACTGTGGTCAGTAGGACAGTGATCAAAAGCAGTCGTGAAAGTAACGGAGCGTTCATGCGGAAAGGAAAGGCGCCAGGGTGCGCTTTTTGGACACTGAATAAACGCGTATTGCCACGACATTCCTATCCTGGATTGATTTAAAGTGATCGGATCAAGGCTCCAGAATCGAAGTCGCGTCTTGATAGACTTTGCCGGTGCGGACTTTACCATCCGTTCCGCGGTTGATGAAGAGACCGTGGCCTTCGTTTCTATAGGGGACTGCCATGCCGCGGAAGTTTAGGGTCTTTCTCAGGGGTACTCTGACAGAAAAGCTGCCGGTGAAGAAGCCAGTAGGAATATGGAAATCCACCTTGGTACGGCTTGTGTTTGGCAAGGCAAATAGGGCTTTTTGAGTTCGTGACAGCTGTCCGATAGACGCGATATCCTCGCTCAATCCGGCGCCGGAAAAACTCATGCGGAACTTAAATCCTGGTTCATTCAGCGCGGGGAATAGAAGCATTCCTGGTGCAGGCGGGAAATAGGGTGCCCCGGCTCCTTTGAGTTGGATCTGATCAAAATCAGGAGCGGCAGCCTGATTTCTGTAACCCCAGATCAAATCAACCGTCGAGTCTTCGTAGAATTTGCCACGAAGAGAATTCAGATCAACGCTTCCCATGACCCAGTTTGAGGAAGCGGAGGGGCAAAAATAGAGGAGCAATGAATCACTGATCGGATCCACGAAATACGAGGCCGATACGACTGGGCCTGTGGCGGTAATGCCTGTTCCGTCAGGTAGTGTGCCGACGAGGTTAGCCGTTCCTTCCCCAGTCATGCGAATGCTAGCAAAGCCGCTGCCTTGATACAGGACGGGGATGTTTTCCTGGTAAGTTGGATTGAGCGGTTGAGTGAAAAGTAAGCCTCTGGGCAGTGGGCTGCCTTGGATTCCATCGGCTTTAATGGGCACTAATGAAGTACCAGCTTGATCGAAAGTATCGGGTCCAAGTTCAAAAAATAGATCAAGCGATAATGAGTTATCTATTCGAAGCACGGTCTTTGTTGTGCCCGGGAAAGGTGCCAAGAAACGATCCCGTTGGGAGATCTCTCGGCCTAGGGAACCCGTGCTCCGATAGATGCGTGCGCCAATTTGCAACTTCAGGCTATATGCTCCAGATGTAGTCATGATCAGAGTTGCAAAACCGCCCTGAGGTAGATAACGGCTAGCTGAAAACATCCCCGCATGAAGGCCAGCACTATAAACATAGGTATCGACAGATACAGTAGCGACGAAGGGAAGACTGGTCAAGCCACGCGCTCTGACTCGCCATTCGATGCGGTAGATGCCCACACGATTCGGCGCACCCGATAGCAAGCCAGTCTTTGAATTCAGCCGTACTCCAGGCGGTAGACCTGTCGCCAGATACTCGGGGTTTCCCTCGCTGGAGTTGACTTGAAAACCTTCCACACTCTCACCCAGAGACCAGTTTCCCATCCAACCGATTGATGGCGTGGCAGGTATCTCAGTGGTGGCGACCGTAAAACGGGCTACCTCGGCATTGATATAACGCATTTGAACTGAAACACCCCACTCAGTCGGCTGTGCTTCTGGGTTAAGTAACCGCAAAGTATCTGTGCGGTTACCTCGACTGAAAGCAGATTCATTGCCATACCATTGCCAAATCAAGCCTGGTCCCCATGCATAGGCTTTCATAACGACGGGCTGCCCTGGTTTAGCCGTGATGTCTTGCTTCACTGGCCGATAGACACCCACTGCGATCTCCGGTCCTTTGATCTCGCCTGTAGGGTTGTCGATGATGAGTTGGTAAAGTCCAGCATCCGTGCTTTTCAAAGAACCCAGGTGCAGAGCTGGATAGATGGCACCTGGCAGAACACGTCCGTTTTTCTGCCACTGGCATCCATAGGGGTGCGTGCCGGTGATGGAGGGGTTTAAGGTCAATGCCTCAGCTTCAGGTTTTAAAAAGTCCGTCGTCAGCATCTGGATCTGCGGCTGCACACGCTGCGTCACTGCCAGGGATGACAGACGAAAGGACAGTGGGCGGATGGAGCCCTGGATTAGGAGTGTTGCTTCCCGACTTCCCTCTCTGCTGGGCACATGCTCCAAGCGAAAGCTTTTATTTTCCCCAGTATTGATCGTGGTCACAGGAACAGCCAGCTTAAAGTCCGCTGCTGCTGAGCCGCTGAAGGTCACTGACCTGAGAGTAAATGGTAAAGGTGTGTCGTTGCTCAGTGTGATCACCCGCGTGGTGGTCTCTCCAATCATCACTGAACCAAAGTCAATGGTAGAGCCTCCCGCCAGTGATGGGCTGATCACACGATCGGGACCATCTTGAACGGATATGGAGCCTAGGTCATAAAACAGAATCTCTGGTGCATCTGAGGTGTTGTACGTGGAGCCAAACATGTTGGACGTTTCGATGACTTTAGTCAGGTTGAGCAGCATCACGGTCTCTTCCGTCGCACTTCTAGCGAGGATCGTGTCCTCAGGACCGACGGATGCGCGAAGTGATGAGCGTGCCTTCCATGTGCCACCTGGCAGGACCCAGAGGGCGGCATCGTTACCAGGCTTTTTGTCAGTCTCGATCAAAAGCGCCTCCCCCGCCCAGCTCAGCGCCGTGGGGAAAAGACTCGAGGCTAGCACTGGTGAAGGCAGCCGCTTCCATGTCGCACCATTTCGCTCATAGACCTGCACGCCGTAGCGCCCGTTCATGACACTGCTGACCGCCACACGTTTTCCGTGCAGGGCGAGAAGCTGATTGTTTTTCTCTGGCGTATTCTTCACTGGCTGCGCATTTGCGGCAAAGGTAGCCTCCAGTGTCCATTGCAGATTAATCCGGCGATAAAGCAGCAGGTTTGCGCTAGGATGCTTACCTGCGATGGCCAAAGTATCGCCCTCTAAAGCCAAGAGCGCTCCCACAAAACTACCTTGATTGGGTACTGCAAGCTGAGCCTCCTCGCGCCATGCAGTTCCATCATGATGGAGAATTCTGATATGATTGGTAGTGCCGTTTCCGGTCGTCTTGCTAAAGGCCAGAGTGTCACCATCAAGCGCAAGCCCGCTATTCAAGTCTAGCCCCCAGTTAAAGGACGTCGCTGCACCATAGGACTGCTCCATATCAAACGACGTTTCCTTGATCCAGTCGGCACCGTCATTCTGGAAAAGAGTCAGAACTCTTCTTCGTGCGTCGCCCTGATAATAGATTCTGGTGGTCAAAAGGCGATTTCCATGAAGTGCCACAGGCTCATCTTGAATCTGTGTTCCGTCGAATTGGCCCCATTGCCAGAGTCCCTGTACTCTCACCATGGTTCGGACTCGTGTCAGGTCTGGGCGATCAGGCACCCTGATTACGGCCAGATTTTCTGATAAAAGAGGTGTGCCAAAGCCTTGATTATCCTGCAGCAGTGATCGTGGCGGTTGCAGCGTTGGCTGTATTTGTGGTGCCACCCAAGTATTGCCTTGGCGAATATAACGGGTGATCCATCCCAGGTTATCGGGCGGCGCAGAGCCTGGTCCATAGGTGTAAGATCCATGCCACAATTCACCTGCCACTAGAGTCTTCACTGCATGGGTGATTCTGAGCACGGGGCGACCAGGGTTAGGCAACACCAGTTCGAAATCATCCATCCACATGGCCGATAGACTATTCGGAGTTGTAGGTGCAGCTACCGGTACAAGCGCATCTGCCACGATGTTTTCACCTCTTTCACGGAGGATCCACGATTCTGGTGCTCCGCTCAAAGTCATTGTGAAGACCGAGTCCTGCGCGCTAACAAAAATGGCAATCTCGTTATTCAACGCGATCAGACTCGTGAGCTCGCTCTCCACGGGCGGACTGCCCGAAGGTGCCGGACGCACGGCCCGTTCGAATTCCCAGCCAGACGTCCTGTGTTGGTAAAAGCAAACTCGGCCAAGGATATCTGGATTCTGATATCCTTCATAATGTGGTGCAGCGATCATCGCCCGCGTTTCATGAATCACGACACTTGAGCCAAAGCCCCGGCAGTCCGGCTGGGTTAGGACGCCCGTGCGAGACCACGAACCAGAGACCTTTTCAAAAACATAAACCCGCCCTGTGCCTTCAGGTGCCCCGACGAGCAGGCTCGTATCATCCAGAGCCAAAGCCCTGCCGAAGTTTTCTATCCCCGCACCAGGCTGACTTGTCAGTACCGCTTCTTGGGACCACGCAGCCCCCTGGCCTGAGTAAACACTCACTGCCGATTGCTCCTCATGAGCGAGCCCAATGGCCAGAGTTCCACCTCTGATAGCTAGTGAGCTTATTCCGAAATCTCGGGTGATCACGGTCGTCTGATAGCGCCATTGGCCTTCCTGAAGCAGGTAAACCATCACGCCATCTCCGCAGGATACGATCAATGTGCCAGCGTCCATGGCAGTGACTCTGCCAAAAGCAGACTGCTTCGTTCTAGGCTCTGGTTGACTGAGCTTCTGTCGCAGCAACCATTCCCCAGCAACTCTCTGATACATGTAAACAGAGCCATAGGCATTTTCAGTACCTGAGCTGTCATTGGGAGCAGAAATGGCAGACCAATCACCAGACGAAGCAACGGCAGAGCCAAAGCGATCATGCGGCTCCGCACCATTATCCGGCAGCGCGAGATGTTGTGCTTGAAATGCAATGATTGCATCCGTGAAAAGCAGGGCCAAGGACAGAATAATCTTGAATTTCATCGACATGGTTCAAGACTCTCACGTCCCATTAGGAAAGGCAATCTCCTATTGTCGAGATAAAATTAGATCAAAACCCTAGGTATGTAGAGGTTTAATTGCGGCAACCTTTGCTTTAGTTGCAGTGTCAAAGATGATCAGGCCGCATCCAACCCAAAGGCCGTGTGCACGGCTTTAGCGGCGGTTTCGATGTCAGCTTCTTTGACGATGACGGCGGTCTTGATTTCGCTGGTGGAGATCATGAGGATATTGACGCTGACGTCGGCTAAGGCTTTGAACATCTTGGCGGCGACTCCGCTATGGCTTCTCATGCCAATGCCGACAACGCTGAGTTTGGCGATGCCGCTCTCGGCGCGCAGGGCGACTTCTCCGCCGAGTTCTGGCAGGATGGCTTTGAGTGCAGCTTCGGCTTTTGGCAGATCGGCGGCGCTGAGGGTAAAGGAGATGTCTGTTTCGCCATCAAAGCTGACGTTTTGGACGATCATGTCCACAATGACATTGGCGCTGGCGATCGCTCCAAAAATGGCTGAGGAGATGCCGGGGCGGTCAGGCACGTCATCAATGGTGATCTTGGCCTGATTGCGTTCGAGGCTGACGCCGCGCACGACGACGGATTCCATTCCAGGGGTTTCTTCTTTCACGAGGGTTCCAGGGTTATTGTTCAGGCTGCTACGGACTTCAAAACGGACGCCAAACTTTTTGGCAAACTCGACACTGCGGCTCTGCATGACTTTGCTGCCGCTGCTGGCCATCTCCAGCATTTCTTCATAGCTGATTTCTTGGATCTTGGTGGCATTTTTGACCACGCGTGGATCGCAGGTGTAGACGCCATCGACGTCGGTGTAGATTTGGCAAAGGTCAGCTTTGATGGCGGCTGCCATGGCGATGGCGGTGAGGTCGCTGCCGCCGCGTCCCAGTGTGGTGATCTCGCCACTTGCGGTTTCACCTTGGAAGCCAGCCAGCATGATGATGTTGCCTTCATCCAGCATCTTATGCACGGCGTCTGGCGTGATGTTGACGATGCGAGCTTTGGTGTGGACGCGGTCGGTGGAAATACCGGCCTGTGCCCCGGTGAGTGAGACCGCTTTGCCGCCGAGGGCATTGATGGCCATGGCGGTAAGGGCGATGGTGGTCTGTTCTCCTGTGGAAAGCAGGACGTCCATCTCGCGTTCGCTTGGCTCTTGCTCAGGAGAGACGTCTTTGGCCAGCTTGATGAGATTGTCGGTCACGCCAGACATGGCGGAGACGACGGCCACGACTTGGTGTCCAGCGCGCTGCGTTTCTAAGATGCGACGCGCGCAGTTACGAATGCGCTCTGGGCTACCGACGGACGTGCCGCCAAACTTCTGGACAATGAGGGCCATGGGAGGGGAAAAGGGCCGCGAAAATGGCACGCTGCGCGGGGGGTGCAACGGGAAATAAAGCCGTTATGCCCTCTGCGGCTGAATAAATAGGATCTTTGGAGTCTTATCGGTCAGTCGTTTTCATGAAAATGCGGCTTCATGGTGGTTCCACAAAGCCGCATTTTTGTTTGAATTATTTACGACCTTTGGCTTTTTTGACAGCCTTCTTAGCGGCTGGCTTTGCTGCTTTTTTTGCGGCCGGTTTACTGGCGGTTTTAGCACCTTTTTTGGTTGGGGCGGTTTTTTTTGCGGCAAGAGGTGCTTTGGCCTTCACGATGCCGGCTACGCCACCTTCACGTTTGAGGCGCTCGTTAAGCAAGTCTTCGCGGAAGGCGATGGCTTCTTGCAGCACAGCCTCTTTCGTTTCCTTGGTGTAGCGATAAACGCGGGAGAGAGTTTTGCCTTTTTCGGCGCGCACAGAAACGGCGATTAGGCGGGTAGTCTTGCCTTTGGTGGTCTTGTATTTGCGGTAGGAGATGCCGACATGGCCACTTTTGTTTTTGGCGTTGGATGCATGGGCGATCCGGCTGGCCTCTAGAGGTGGCATGTCTGCCAGCATTTCATCACGATAAGCACGGGCTTTTTTCAGGGAGCCTTTGACGCCACCAAAGAGGCTGTCAGAAAAATGTTTGGTGTGCAGAGAGCCATTGCGGGAAATGCAGACTTGGAAGCCGTGTGTTTGTTTAGTGGCTTCTGGGCGGGTGTCGATACGCTTGATATTGCGTTCTGACAGGGGGTTGGATCGGCGGCGCATAGTTGGAGGTTAAAAAATGGGGGGCATGAAGGTGAAGGTGTTGAGTGCTCGCGCAACCTTTAAGTGTGGTACGCTTTCAACACTTTATGAGACACTCATTTTCTCAGACTGTTCATTGATCCTCTTCTGCAAGTTTGGCGGCTTCTTTTTTTAGGATGCGACCAACGCGGTGCTTCGCTAGGTAAACTTGGGCTGCATTAACACCAAGCTCTTTTTTCACACGCTCCGGGGACCAGCCCTTCAGCACATAACAGGAGAAGATCTGAAATTGCCGTGGAGAGACCAGCGCACGTACTCGACGCAGGGCGATATCCATGACCTTGTCATGCCATTCCTTGTCCCAGAGCTTTTCCAGGGCCATCCCATTGGGGTCTTCACAGCGGTCGATGGGGGCGGTGCGGCGTTCGTCGGTCTCATCGGCATACAGATTGGCTTCGCGGCTCTGCTGTTTTTTCCGTCGGCGAAACTGATCCAAAATACGCCAGCGAGCCTGATTGAGAAGGAAGGATTTAAAGGAGCCCAGGCTGGTATCAAATTTCTTCTTTTGCAGGTTCTTAGCCACCCCAATGAAGGTCTCCTGCACCACGTCGTTGGATTCATCATCACTGAGACCTGATTTCCGGGCGACGTGAAAGACAAATCCAGAGTAGGTGCGGTAAAATTCATCCCAACTCGACCAATCTGACCAGTTGTCCAGACGCTCGATCAAGGTCTTCCGCGTCGGGATGCCGCCTGAGGCTTCCTTAACAATGTCTTCTGGGATGTCTTTGGGGATGTCGTCCTCCATGGGTGGGTGACGAGTCTATGACGTGCTTTCAGCGTGGCAAGAGGAGAAAATGGTCATCTTACTCCGCGAGGAGGAATTTCTTGGCAGCGGCAAGCTCGGCTTTTTGTTCGGCGGGCAGCTCGGGATACTTCAGTTTCATACTCTGCATTTCATGCAGGATCGCGGCACTGACGATGAGGCGCATGTTCTTTTTATCATCGGCTGGCACGACATACCATGGGCAATCAGGGGTGCCAGTCGTCTGAATGGCATCTTCATAGGCGCGCATGTAGTCTTTCCAGTAGCCGCGCTCTTTGACGTCGCCTTCCTCGAATTTCCAATTTTTACTGGGTGTGTCGATGCGGGCCAGAAAGCGCTTCTTTTGTTCTTCTTTAGAGACATTGAGAAAGAACTTCACGATGCGGATGCCATTGCGGTCACTGTAGGCTTCAAAATTGCGAATGTCCTTCAGGCGATCAGCAAAGAGCTTGTCAGTGTTTTTGGTCGTCTTTGCGGGTAGGCGCTGGATCTTGGTGACAATCTCAGGATGCACTCGGCAGACGAGCACTTCCTCATAATAGCTGCGGTTGAAAATGCCAATCCGCCCGCGCGGAGGCATGACCCGCGTGGTCCGCCACAAGAAGTCGCGGTCCAGTTCATCGTCGGTAGGTCGTTTAAAGGCATGGCACTCGACGCCCTGGGTATTCACACCACTCATGACATGTTTGATGGTGCTGTCTTTGCCGGCAGCATCCATGGCCTGAAAGATAAGCAGCAGACCTTGTCGATCCTGAGCATACATTTTTTGTTGGAGGTCATCGATCTCAACCCGGAACTGAGCAATCAGGGTCTCATAATGAGCACTGTTATCATAGACATTCTTCACTTTGGTCCTGGCCTTGTTGAGGCGGAAGGCTTTGCCTGAGTCGGCGCGGAAGTCGTCGAGGTTGATTTTGAGTTTCATGTCGGGAGGTGGCTTGGAGGAGCTGAATCCTGATGACTATCACGGTTTTAATTCCAGAGCATGTTAAAGATGTGCTGTTTGAGTTGGCAAAGTGCGCTAGCTGAGTAAAGACTCCGCCCTACTCATTGTCTGATCATGCAACCTGCCCCCGAACATTCTGAATCTGAACTCCTTCAATTCCGCCGTGCTAAGCTCGATGAGCTTCAGAAACGGGGCATCGCGGCGTTTGGTGGCAAGTTTGAGGTTTCCCATGATCCGGGCACGCTGAGAAAGAACTTTGTAGAGGGCATCGACGTCAAGGTCGCTGGTCGTATTCTTTCCCGTCGTGAAATGGGAAAAGCGACGTTCTTTGACATAGGCGACATTACAGGCCGCATTCAGTGCTATCTGAGCAAGAGCGACGTCAGTGAAGAAGACTACGCGCTCTTTATTCACCAGATTGATATCGGTGACTTCGTCGGGGTCACAGGCCAGAGTTTTGTCACCAAAAAAGGTGAGCCCTCCATCCATGTGAAGGTGCTTATCCCGCTTTCAAAGGCGCTGCGTCCACTGCCTGACAAATGGCATGGCGTCACGGATCGCGAGATCAAGTATCGCCAGCGCTATTTGGATCTCATTTCCAATGATCGCAGTCGTGAGATCTTCGTGACTCGCAGCAAGATGGTCGCGGAGATCCGCAATTACCTGCATGGCCGTGATTTCCTGGAAGTGGAGACGCCGATGATGCAGGACGTTCCTGGAGGAGCTGCTGCTCGTCCGTTTGAGACGCACTTCAATGCTCTGGATCAGAAGATGTATCTTCGCATTGCGCCAGAGCTGTATTTAAAAAGGCTGCTCGTAGGTGGCTTCAATCGCGTCTTTGAACTGAATCGTAATTTTCGCAATGAAGGCGTTAGCCGCCGTCACAATCCAGAGTTCACCATGCTAGAGGCCTACTGGGCTTACGCTGATTTTGAGCAAATGGCTGACCTCGTCGAAGACATGATTTGCCATCTTGCCGAGAAGTTTTGTGGTGGTCTGATCATCGAGCATAAAGATGAGGAAGGTGCTTTGACCAAGACCATCGACCTCAGTCGTCCCTGGAAGCGCGTTTCCTATCGTGAACTCGTGAAAGGCGCTGCTGGTGAGGACTGGTTCACGCTGAGCAAAGAAGCCAAAGTTGAGCGTGCTCATAGCCTCGGCGTGAATGAGATTCATGCCGGTGATGAGCATCACGAACTCGACCAGAAGGCTTTTGAAAAGCTCGTCGAAGAAAAAAGCTTCAATCCCACCTTTGTGACTCATGTGCCGAAGGAACTCGTCCCACTGGCCAAGCAAAATGTGGCCGATGACAGCGTCGTTGATGTCTATGAGCTCATCATCAACGGACAGGAAATCAGCCCTGGTTACTCTGAGCTGAATGACCCAATCGTCCAGCGTCAGCGCTTGCTCGATCAGGCTGGTGAAGAGACACAAAAAATCGATGAAGAATTCCTTTTGGCTCTAGAGCATGGCATGCCTCCCGCTGGCGGCATTGGCATTGGCATTGATCGCCTGATCATGATGCTCACCGGTGCCGAAAGCATCCGTGATGTCGTCCTCTTCCCGCAGCTAAAGCGGAAGACTGAGTCATGATGATTCACCTTTGAGATGGCATTTTCAGGGAATCTGGCTATGGAGGGTGGGCCGCGCTGACTTTTGGAGATGTGATCCAGTTGGCAAAGGCTTTTTCCAGCCATGCCTACTCCCATCTTACCGACTGATCTTCCGCCACTCTTGCACACGGCCGTGGAGGAGGCGGTGCGGCTACTCAGGGCAGGGGAGGTGGTGGCACTGCCGACGGAAACTGTTTATGGACTGGCCGCAGATGCGCTGAATCCGGCAGCTGTGGCCAAGATTTTTGAGGCCAAAGGTCGGCCTTCCTACGATCCGCTCATTGTTCATATCGCCGATAAAAAGCAGTTGGATACAGTGGCTGAGGTGCCTGAGGCGATTCAAAAGACGGTCATTCAGATGATTGAGCGATTTTGGCCAGGGCCACTGACGCTGGTGCTGCCGAAGAAGGCTTGTGTGCCAGATTCAGTGACAGCTGGTCTGCCAAGCGTGGCAGTGCGGGTGAGCAGCAATCCGATTTTTAAACGTATCATCCAGGGCCTAGAAAAGCCGATTGCTGCACCGAGTGCGAACCGTTTTGGTGCTATCAGTCCGACCTCAGCCAATGCAGTCTTGGCTGAGCTGGATGGTCGCATCCCTCTTATTGTGGATGGCGGTGCCTGCATGCATGGATTGGAGTCCACGATCATCAAGATTGAGGCTGGCTCACCCAAGCCTATGATCACGGTGCTGCGTCCAGGACCGATCACAGTCGAAGATTTGAAGCTTTATGGGAAGGTGCAGGTTCTGAGTCGCTCCGTGATTGATGAGGCTACTGAGGCCCCTGGGCAACTGGCCAGTCACTATGCTCCACGCACGCCGTTGCGCCTGCTTAGTAAACCGAGCGATTTCACGCCTGTGGAAGGTAAACGTTATGCACTGATGAGTTACCGCGGCGAGGAAAAGGACGGCTATCTGGATCTAGCAGAGTTTGAAGAGATCATGGTCCTCAGCCCTGGAAACGGGAAGCTGCCAGAGGCGGCGGTACGCTTTTTCTACATTCTCAGAACTCTGGATCAACTCGGCGTGGATGAGATCATCGCTGAGCCAATGTTCGAGCACGGTATGGGGATCGCCATGATGGATCGGCTGCGCCGCGCGGCGATGAAAACGGCGCTTCAATGAAATCTTGACCCGCAGCATTCAGAATTTAATCTTTCCCCTATGATCGCTGAACGTCTGCCAGAACTCGCTGCCATGTCCCGAGAAGAGAAGTGGGAGGTCTTTCATGAGTTGGATTCCGAGCTGAACGGTCAGGGTGATCCTCAGTTAGAAGATCCAGATACCAGAGCTGCAGTCACCGAGCTTTTGTCTGCGCGCTGGGATCACTATCAGACACACCCTGAGACTGCTCGACCTTGGGCAGAGGTCAGAGAGGGGTTGCAGCAGCGTTACGAAGCCTTCAAAGCCGACCGCCGTCAAAGAGCATGAGTGAGAACTTGGTGCTCGCTGGGGCGGACCAGGATCTGTTTGGCCACTATGTCCGCTTTGAGGAGCGGCGGGAAGGTGGCGGTGCTTTGTTTGATCAGGCCATACAGGAGCACTTGAATCTACTCTGCTTACATCCCCTGATCGGGCCTGCTTATTTGGCGATGAAGTCCATGCGCCGTCTTGTTATTCTGGCTTGGGATATTGCCATTTTTTATCGAGTCGAAGGTCGAAGGAATGTGATTCTCGCAGTTTTGCATCTCAGACAAAACACAGCGTCTATCCTGGCACTTCTGCAATCTCGCCTCCCCCAATAAAACTTTCCATGAGCGACCTCAAAAAAGACACCAACTCCACGGCCAAAAGCACAGGTGTAGTCTCCATCGCCATTCTTTGTAGCCGAGTGCTGGGGCTGGTGCGGGATCAGCTTTTGAATGGGCTTTTTGGCTCTCACTTCACGGGCATTTTCACAGCGGCTTTCAGAACGCCGAACATGCTGCGTGACCTATTTGCAGAAGGGGCTCTATCGACTGCCTTTGTCACGACTTTCACGAAGAAGATTAAAAATGAGGGTGATGAGGCTGCATGGGCACTTGGCAGAAAGATGCTGGCTCTTTCACTTTGTTTCATGTCCGTCATTGCGATGGCCGGTGTGGCATTAGCTCCTTGGTTGGTACGTCTTTTAAATCCGGGTTGGGAGAGTGAGGTTAGTTTGAAGCTCTGCACGACTCTGGTGCAGATCATGTATCCGTTCATCACCATTGTCTCCATCACAGCCTTGGTTATGGGGATGCTAAACTCAAAAAGAGTTTTCTTTATTCCAGCGGTGGCTTCCGCCTTTTTTAATCTAGGCTGCATTGTGGGTGGTGTGACCATTGCTTGGATAATTGATCCAGGATTTCGTGAGGGTCACATCACAGAAAAGGGATTGATGGGTTTTGCCGCGGGCACCCTGATCGGTGGTATGCTTCAGCTGCTCATTCAGCTTCCGGCCCTGAAAAAAGTAGGCTTTAAATTTGGTTTGGATTTTGACTGGAAAGACGACGGCGTCCGCGATGTTCTGCGTCTGATGTGGCCGTCGCTCATCGCTGCTGGCGGGACTCAGATTAATGTCTTTTTAAACTCGATCTTTGCCTCCTACACACCGGGGCAGGAATCTGCGAATGCTTGGTTGGCCAATGCACAACGGTTACAGCAACTTCCACTCGGCCTCTTTGGTGTGGCCGTCGCTACGGTCACTTTGCCGATGCTTTCTCGATTGGCGACAGAAGGTGTCACGCCAGCTTTTAGAGGTGCTTTGGCGAAAGGGTTACGGTTGGTTCTTTTTCTGACTCTTCCATGCGCTGTGGGGCTTTCGATTTTTGCCAAAGAGATTGTTTCTCTGCTTTTCGAGCACGGCAAATTCACCGCTCATGATGTGGCGATGACGGCAGGGCCATTGCAGGCTTATGCCTTTGGTTTGGTCTTTTATTCGGCGATTAAAGTCCTCCAGCCTGCCTTTTACACCATCGATAAACGATTCATTCCTATGATGGTTAGTCTTGGCATTATTGCCCTGAATGCGTCTCTGAATTTTTTCACCGTCTTTGTTTTGCATTGGGATCACACTGCTCTGGCCTGGGCTACCGCCTTGGGGTTAGCTGTTAACTTTTCGGCACTCTATCTCAGCATGAGGAAATTTGCGGGAGGGTTGGAAACGAAGGCGCTTTCGGCATCCCTGATGCGGCTCTTGATCGGCATTGGAATGATGGCTGCCGTAAGTTATGGGATGAAAATTTACTTGCTGGCAGACTGGGCCAAAATGAGCTTCTTGATGCAGGCCGCTGGTCTTGGGGTGACGGTCACTCTAGCAGCCGTCGTTTATTTCTCGGTCACTCAAAAACTCCGTGTCGAAGAGGCGGGTGAGTTTATTGGCATTGTCTCCAAGCGATTTAAACGTTGATCTGATCATGCCTCGTCAACGTATCTGGCTCACCGCCGCCGTTCTGCTAGCTTTCGTTTGGTCGATTGTGGCTGTGATCATGCATGAGACGGATCATCTGGTTTCCTGGCCTGGAAAAGTGTCGGAACTTATGGAGGCGGCGCCCTGGCTGAATGGGCAGACGCTAAGTGATGAAAAGCGCCGCCAATACTTAGCGCAAGTTATTGCCAGCTATTTGCGGCTGGATGCGAGCCAGCGCCGGAGCCTCAGAGAGGATAGTCAATCTGAGCTAGATCAATTCTTTGCATCGCTCAATGACGAGGAGAAAAAAGAGTATGTGGACCGGACGATCGAGCCACTTTTTGAAGTGATCGAAAAAGCCCTAAAAGTCATGCCAGAAGATGAGCGGAAGCGGATCGTCGGTCGATTCAGGGGAGATGTGAAGGGAATGGGTGGGCCTAACAAAGAGGCTGGGCCAAAAGCTGAAAAAGATCGTGAGTTCATGGAAAGCATGATCGCCGATGATCCTATGTTGTTCCTGCGCCAAGCTCCTTTAAAAACAAAGATGGATATGCTGCCATTTCTCGAGGACATGCAGTCACGAGTTCAGGGAATGAAGCGCTGAGGTTGGTGATGGATTCTGATTGATAGGCTGGGTAGTCAACGCCATCTTTGAGTTGTAGGTGAATTCTCAGCATCTTAGTCTTCTCATGAAATCCATTCACAGCCTCGCTACGTTTTTTGCTTTTGCAGTGTCCTTCATTTCACATGCCGAGGATGTGCCGGGTTCCAAAGACCCACTAGGACTGAAGCGTTATGAGGACACACGCACCACTTTCTATGAAGAGAAGGCTTTTGACAGCTATACGCTGCCGCTGGGAAAGATGAAGAAAACGTCTAGCCAAGTCACCTTTGCGAATAGTCTTGAACTGGAAGGCAAGGTGACGCGCGTGACCTATGTCGGCAGTGATCCTAACCGCACGGCACTGGAGGTTTATCGAAATTATCAGACAGAGTTGGCTGCCAAAGGTTGGGAGATTCTATGGGAAGGTAGCGAAGCGGAATTGAGTGATGCCAAAGGGCAGATCTTTTTAAGCCGCTACGCCAATCGGCCTGGAGGGACTTTTGCGCTTAGTCCACAGGGTGGTCGTTACCTAGCAGCTAAGAAGGGAGGAGATCATCTTTCTCTCTTCGTGACAAATTTTAAAGTGGGCACTGTCAATCCAAAGACTCTGCAACCTGCCAAGGGAGTGCCCATCATCGCGCTGGATGTGATTGAATCGTCTGCGATGGACGAAAAGATGGTCGTGGTAAAGGCTGAGGAAATGGCTTCACGAATCCTTGAGCAAGGTGGTGTGAATCTCTATGGCTTCTACTTCGACACTGGTTCTGCCACGCTCAAGTCTGAGTCTGGACCGACACTGGACGAGGTGGAAAAGCTACTCAAAGCAGATGCTACTCTGCGTCTCCTAGTGGTTGGTCATACCGATGGTGTGGGTGGCTTTGAAGACAACATTGAGCTATCTAAAAAACGTGCCGCCGCTGTCGTCGCAGCTTTAAGTGAGCGCGTTCCAGCTGCCGGCTCACGTTTGACACCATGCGGTGTGGGTTATCAGTGCCCCATCGCATCAAATAGCAGTGATGAAGGACGTGCAAAAAATCGTCGTGTAGCTCTGGTGCGTGTCGAGAAATAGTTCGGCTTGGTTCTTTTAAGGAAAGCCAAAGGATGAAGCTTCGTTGACCCTTTCTGCCTTTGCGGCGTATTGAACAAATCCTGAATGAAGAAATCTGTCCCGACACCTGAAGCACCTGCCAATGTAAAAGCAGGTCTAGTGCTCGTTGCTGTTCTTCTCGTGATCGTTGGTCTGATCGGATGGGCGTTATGGCCTGAAAAAAATTATACGGAGGTGCCTGTGGACGTTCTGCCAGCCAAGGCAGTTACGCCCTTTGTCATGTCTGATGAAAAGGCTGTTTTCGCTGAATATGCGGGCTCGGATTCCTGCAAACAGTGTCATGCGGTGGAGTTTGAGAAGTGGAAAGGATCACACCACGGACTGGCGGAGCGGAAGCCGAATGATGAGCTGGATTTGTCGGCTTTTTCTCCGTCTAAGTCCTTCCAACACGGATCGCAGACGACAAAGGCAGAGAAAAAAGATCAGCTGTATCAGCTCACCTCTCTCGGCTTTGGAGATAAGGTCGAGGCTTATCCTGTGGAGCGTGTCATCGGACATGATCCGCTGCGGCAGTTTTTGGTCAAAGGTCCACGGGGAGCGCTGCACACCATGGAGGCCTGCTTTGATCCGCTGCGGGGTGACTGGTTCAATGTGTATGGCAACGAGGACCGCAAACCGGGGGAATGGGGCCACTGGACGGGGCGTGGCATGATCTGGAATCAGATGTGTGCGAGCTGCCACAACACTCGCGTCCGCAAAAATTACGATCCACCGACAGACACTTATAAGACGACGATGGCCGAGATGACGGTCAGCTGTGAGTCCTGTCATGGGCCGATGAAGGCCCACACCTTGAATCCAGCCATCAAAACCAACTGGACACGGGATCAACACACTGAGAACTGCGCAGGCTGTCATGCTCGGCGCGGGGAAGTGACCGGTGATTTTGTTCCGGGTGAATCTTTTTGGGATCACTATCAACTCACAATCACGGATGGCAGTGACATCTATTATCCAGATGGGCAGATTCGTGATGAAGACTATGAGTTTGCCAGTTTCATCAGCAGCCGCATGTATCACTCAGGCGTGCGCTGCATGGATTGTCACGACATGCATAGCATGAAGACGATCCTCACAGGTAACCAACTTTGCATGAGATGCCACACCGCTGGTGGATTCCCAAAGGCTCCTGTGATTCTTCCTGAAATGCATAGCTTTCATCAGGCTGCCAGCGCTGGCAATCAGTGCATCAATTGTCACATGCCGCAGACGACCTACATGCAGCGGCATCCGCGCCATGATCATGGGTTTACCATTCCTGATCCCTTGTTGACCAAGCAGTTTGGAGTGCCAAATGCCTGCAATAAATGTCATCAGGATAAAGACAATGAGTGGTCTCTGGCTGCCACAGAAAAGTGGTGGGGAGAGAAGATGAATCGAAAAACGAGGACACGGGCCACACTCATCGCCAAAGCTCGGCAGGGGGACCAAACGGCGCGTGATGGTCTGATTGCGCTGCTAGACAGTGATGAAATGCCGCACTGGAAGGCTAGCACAAGTCTGGTGCTCGACCGCTGGGTGGATCAGCCGCCAGTGACTGAGGCTCTACGCACCCAGCTGAAGCATGAGCATCCGTTGGTGCGCCAATCTGCTGCCCGCAGCCTGGAGCCTGCCATGCAAGCTCCAGGTGTGCGCACCAGCATGGAGGCTCTTTTGAATGACCCAGCGCGCAGCGTGCGAGTGGCTGCTGCGTGGGCTTTGCGTGACACGGTAGATCTGAACTCCGCAGCTGGAAAGGATCTGCAACACATGCTGCAACTGAATGCTGATCAACCGAGTGGCCAGATGCAGCTCGGGCAGTTTAATTTTGCTAGGCGTGATGTGCCGAGCGCGATCAAGCACATGGAGACCGCTGTCTCCTGGGATCCGAATTCGCCGCCTTTCCATCATGATCTGGCCATGCTTTATAACGCGAGTGGTAATCAAACTCGGACGATTCAAAAGTTGCAAGACGCCATTAAGCTGGCCCCCAATGAAGCGCAGTATCACTATGAACTGGGGCTAGCCTATAGTGAAACAGGCGACCTCACTGCCACTGTGTCAGCTTTGCGTGAATGCGTCCGTGTGCAGCCACGTTTTGCTCGGGCTTGGTACAATCTTGGTCTGGCGCTCAATCAACTAGGCCAGACGGCTGAGGCAATCGCTGCTTTAAGACAAGGTGAAGTCGCGGAGCCAGGTGATTCTTCCATCCCCTATGCCCGAGCCACCATCCACGCTCAACTCGGCCAGAAAACCGAAGCTACCGCTGCGGCTGAGCGGGCCCTTAGCATTGATCCCGGTTTTGCTGATGCTCAGAGGCTGCGGATGATGCTCCAGAGACCCTAATTTTGAAATTAGTGGTACGTGCTGCATACCTGTGGCACAGCATTGCCTGACGCCTTGATTGAATCTCTGAAGATCAAGCTGCCGTCTGCAGTGACGCTACAAGTCTTAGTGCCTTGAATGGCTTCTTGACTCAGTGATAAACAAAAAACGGTCGCTTCAGGACATGCCAAAGCGACCGCATTGAAGTTGAAAAACGAAAATTAAGCAATCGCTTCTAGCTTGCGGGCCAGAGCATCTTTGGATTGCACGCCGACAACGGTTTCTTTCACTTCACCGCCTTTGATGAAAAGGAGCATCGGAATGGAGCGCACTCCATATTGGGCGCTGAGCGCAGGGCTTTCATCGACATTCACTTTGATGACTTTGATCGCGTCACCTTTTTCAGTGGCGAGCTGATCGAGGATCGGTCCGAGCATGCGGCAAGGGCCACACCATTCTGCCCAGAAGTCCACAAGAACGGGAACGGTGGTGTTGGCGATTTCTGAGGCAAAATTGGTATCGTTTCGGAGGAGGACTGCTTCGCTGGCCATAATGTTATAGATTTGAGTGACTGTTTAAACGGATACGCATGAGGTAGGCATTCAGGACACAGGTGCAAACTTTTTTCGTGCTAGATGCCGCTTTCCCGATTATCGCCACAGGTATGAGCCTTGATCACCCAGATGGTATTACCCGCCTTCGTTACATCGTCCACCGCCTACGCGCCCCCGGAGGTTGTCCCTGGGATATGGAGCAGACTCATGAATCTCTGATCCCGCATGTCCTAGAGGAAGCTTACGAAGTGGTGGATGCGATCAAAAGTGGGAATCCTGAGCTGATTTGTGAAGAATTAGGGGATCTGCTACTTCAGCCTGTGCTTCATGCAGAGATTGCCTCTGGTCTAGGCACCTTTGATTTGGATCAGATGGCGCATGGGCTTTCAGATAAGCTCATCCGCCGTCACCCACATGTCTTCGGGGAGACGAGTGCTATCACCACCGATGCTGTTTTGACCCAGTGGGACGCGATTAAGCGCCAGGAAAAAGGCACACAATTTGAAGGTTACCTCCACGGGGTTGGCAATGGCCTGCCTGCCCTGATGCGGGGGCAAAAGCTGCAAAAGAAGGCGGCAAGAGTCGGTTTTGATTGGCCTAATGTAGCGCCTGTTTTTGCCAAAATTCGCGAGGAAGCCGTTGAATTAGAGGAAGCTGTGGCTGCTGGCCAAACGGCAGCTATGGAGGAGGAACTGGGAGATTTGCTCTTCAGTGTCGTTAATTTGGCCAGAAAATTGGGAATCGAGTCAGAGGCAGCGATGGCTGCTGCCAATGAGAAATTTATCCGACGGTTTCATGCCGTAGAGGCAAAAATTGCGGCTGAAGGTAAAAAGCTTGGAGAGGCAACCTTGGAGGAAATGGATGCCGCCTGGGATGCCATTAAGAAGGCTCAGTGAATCCCCAGTTCGGTGAAAAGTGTCTTTTTCGGCCGATAGGCTGGTATTTACCATGTATTTAGATTGACGGTACGTGGGCATTTTTGGTATTCTCAACACAAATTCAGGATTTAGGTCCAATCCAGTAGCGCAAACTCTCTCCATCCCAGCTTCCATGAAAACACAAATCAACCATCCAGCTCACTCTAATGTCGTCGCCTTACGCAATGCAGGGTTTTCGCTGGTAGAAGTGGTGCTAGCCGTCGGCATCATGGCCCTGGGTGTGGTGACCATTCTTGGCCTGCTCCCTCACGGCATGGAAATGTCCCGTAAGACGGCCAATGAGCAGGCTGAAACGAGAATTGTAGATCAATTGATTGGTGAAGTGCAGGCTGCTGACTGGACCACGATGTCTGGAATAGTCAGTGCTGCATCAAGTAATGTTATCCTCAAATACTTTGATGATCAGGGATTAGAGCTTGGAGCTGGTAATGGCAACTTGGATAATTTGGTTTATTTGGCACGTGTTCGCCTCGTTGATCAGAATGAAATTGGTCGGGGTGCACGACTTCCATCCAACAGTAATTTGACGAATCCGTTTCTGCGTCGTGTGCAGGTCGAGGTGGCAGTCACTCAAGATCAGCAATTTAACTTTGATCAGCCACCTCCGGCAATTCCAGTGAAGAGATTCACCCAGTTGATAGCCAAAACTCGGAAATAGTTTTTTGATCTATTGGTTGATTCTAGCATAACATTTTTCATTCACTTTATGAAGGCACTATCTCAAACCGAGACTCAATCGAGAGCCGATCATTGGAAAATTTGGCCTTTTTTAGGGCTCGGTATTCTTGCCATTGCTTTGCCAATCAACGCTCAAGTCAGTGTGAATGGTTCATGGAGTAGTAGCGGAGGCGGAACGTGGGGAGGTAATTTGAGCCAGTGGTCCACAACATCCCCACTCAGAGCTGCCGAACTTTCCGTGACACGTAAGGCCGTCGCACTTGCTTCGGCGGTGCGCAATGGCCGTGGTGAAATCACAGCGGTGAATCTGATCAATGGCGGAAGCGGGTACACAGTAGCCCCGACAGTGATCATTACTGGTGGTACAACGGGCGGCTATGGTGCAAGAGCCGTGGCGACGATCTCGGGTGGGGTCATTACTGGTATCAAAGTCATTTCAAAAGGTGGGGGCTATACGGCTACGCCTACCGTTACAATTACGTCTGAATTAGCCCAAGTCACAGTCTCGCGCGGTGGTTCTGGTTACACGGGGAACCCGCAGCTGTTTTTCCAAGGCGGAGGTGGTTATACCGTTCCACCAAACGTAAGCTTTACGCCAGGAACGGGGGCTACTGCTACAGCTGTCAGAACTGGAGATAAGATCACGGCCATTAATCCAGGAAATGTGGGCATTGGGTATGGTAAGAATGGCACGCAAGTAACGATTACGGGCGGAGGTGGCACTGGGGCTACAGCCACACCGGTGATTACGGGTGATATTAATGTGGATGTTACCGCTGACATTGCGACGGACCTTTTTACCGTCGTGGGAGCAGCTCCAGCCAATGATACCCCGGTTGAGTTTTCTGGTAGTGATGTACCTCCAGGTGGAATCTCTCTGACTCAGCGTTATTTTGTGATCAATTCTTCAGGGACCACTTTCCAGGTTGCCACAAGCATCGGCGGCGCCCCTGTTGATTTGATTACTACGCCTGGCAGTGCGGTGGTTTTCACATCAACAGCAGGTGTTGGGCGCGTGGTTGGTTACGTGATGACCAATGAAGGTTCTGGGTATACCTCCACACCCACCGTGACGATCACGGCAACACCGCCAACTTCGCCTGCTTCAGCTGTGGCCGTCACGGAAGATGGTGTTGTTACGGGCATTGAAATCCTCTCACCAGGCGCAGGCTACCTGGATCCACCTCAAGTGCGTTTTTCTGCGGGAGGAGGGGAAGTCGGGATCATCAGTCACGCTGGCACAGAAGCCGTCGCTGAAATTCAGGATGGTCAGGTTACAGAGGTGACGCTCACCGCTCCTGGTGGTGCTGGTGGTGTCGTCTCTACCGTGAATCTCACGGCCGAAGGTGCGGTGTCATCCATTGATCTTAATCAGAGCGGCTATGGATTCACATCACTTCCAACCATGGACTTTGGCCGAACATTGCTTCGTACAGCCCAAGCCAGTGCATCTCGTGCTGGCAACGCTTTGTCTGAAATTGCAGTCACCAATCCTGGCGCTGGCTACGTCTCTGTGCCTTCAGTCTCGATTGGCACCAGCGGATGGCGGGGCTATACCGCAGCTCCGCGAGTTTCATTTGTTTCCAATGGGATCAAGGGGGCCATTGCCACAGCGACCCGATCAGGCAATACGATTACCGCCGTTTCAATTGTGGACGGTGGTGACGGCTATGTTGCACCGCCTACGGTTAATTTTCAGGGTGGTGGTGGTTCGGGAGCTGCAGCAACAGCCGTCCTTACAGGTAGCAGAGTGACTTCAATTACCATGACCGCTTTTGGCAGTGGATACACAAGTACCCCCAATGTAACCTTTACTTCCAATGGAGTGACTTATCCAATCGCCACCTCAAACATTTCGGCGGGCAGAGTCTCTTCCTTTAACATCATTTATGGCGGTGCCAGTCATACCGTTGCCCCGACCGTTTCGATGACTGCGGCTCCCAATAGTGGTATCGCTGCCACAGCCGCAGCCACTTTAACTGGGGGTGCAGTCACTTCTATAGCGCTAACTCCTGGTGGTGAGGGTTATACTGTTGCTCCTAGCGTCTCCTTCATCTCAAATGGAATTACGGGAGCTATCGCAAACGCCACACTCACGGGAAATGCGGTTTCAGCTGTGAGTGTGCTGAATGCTGGAGATGGCTACACGACTGCTCCTATCGTTGCTTTTCAGGGTGGTGGTGGTTCAGGTGCTGCTGCGACTGCAAATTTGACAGGCAATAAAGTGACTTCAGTAACGGTGACTTCAGCGGGAAGTGGCTACACTAGCCCACCGACGGTGATATTTACGTCTAATGGGAGTGGTGCTACAGCTTCGGCAGCGCTCGTGGGATTCGTCGTTTCTACAGTCACTGTCCTACAGGGGGGAACTGGTTATGACGTCCCCCCAGCGGTTATTTTTCAGGGTGGGGGTGGCTCGGGTGCGGTTGCCAGGGCTAACCTGACAGGCAATCAAGTCACTTCTATTACGGTCACATCAGGCGGCTTTGGATACACGAGCGCACCGACAGTGACTTTGAGCAGAATCACTTGGCCTGTCGTCTCGTCTTCTATTACTTCTGGCAAAGTCACAGGCTTTACGGTGCTTCATGGTGGTGCAGGTTTGATCTCTGCTCCCACTGTCGCCATCGCCTATCCTCCCGCTAATTCGACTGCAGCGACAGCTGCTGCCCGCGTTGAAGGTGGTGCAGTCACTTTATTAGCATTAACCACTGGCGGCGGAGCCATACCAGCAACCGCAACGGCTGTTTTGAGTGAAACGGGTACGATTGCTGCCATCACAATCACCCAGCCGGGCTCGGGATACACATCTAATCCATCTGTAACCCTGGCCGCTCCTACAGGCTTTTTGGGAAGCGTCTATCCAGCTCCTGGTGGTATCGGCTCATATGTTTATTTTAACAATGACACGGCTGGTGCAAACATTGCTCTCGAAGCTCCTCGAACCGTCGGGGTGCTAACCATCGGAGATTCCTTTCAAGATCAAGACATCACCTTGAGTGCGGGTTCAGGCGGTGTTGCGAATGCACTCACTTTTGCCATGGGAGGCATCGGTGGTGGTAAATCATTCATTAATAAGGCCCAGGGAGATCAGGATGTCATTAGTGCCCGTATCTACACCGATGAAGAGCTTAATATTCGGGTGAATGCTGGTCGTCTGACGCTGAGTGGCGGGCTCTCTGGAACCGGTGATTTCGTTAGCACTGGAAATGGGATTTTAACTGTTCGTGGTAATGCGGTTTCGTCACTGTCAGACTTGTGGCTGCAGAATCGTGGTGGCACAGGCACTGGAGCCCAGGTGGAGCTTGGCGTTACTGGTGGCGCTGCCTTTGGGAATGTCCGCATCGGAAGTGCCAGCCTAGGCAGTGCGGGCAATGCCGTACTTCAATTGTTAGAGAATCGAGTGCTTTCTACCAGTTTTCCTGCAAGCGACCAGGGAAATCAAATCGCTGATATGGCTACAGTCATCGCGGATGGCGCTTCGAATCGCTGGGCCTATTTTAAACTGATGGGTGGTAATGAGACGATTGGTAATATCATGGACATTGGATCCTCTCTGGTGCTTGAAAACATGGAAGGTGAGACTGTCAATCGAAGTGCGGTCTTAACCTTGGGTGGAAACAATCTGGATTCTTTTATCGGTGGTTTTGTCCGCAATAGAGCCGGTGGCTCTGGCACTGGTAAACTGGGACTCACTAAAAATGGCACGGGCTCATTAACCCTACGTGGAGGTAACATCTCCTACACAGGTTCTACTCTTTTGAATGGAGGCACGCTGAATCTTATCAATACGACCAGTTTTGCTAGTAGCATCATTGCAGCTGTCGGCACGAAGATTAACGTGGACACACAAGGATCGACCATTAACTTTGATGATTCCGTGCTGGGCGCAGCCAACTTGAGTAAGTTTGGCTCTGGCAACCTCAGCTTTAATAGTGGTGCTGCCAATCTGGACTCACTAAGCTCCTTCGAAGGTACCGTTAGCTTTCGGTCTGGAGACGGCAGCTTACGTGGTGAAAAGGCCTTTATTGAACAAAGTCTAACCCTGCGCGGCACGCCTGGTTTAAACAAATCCTTGAGCATTGGATCTAGCCTGTCGGCTGGTAATATTTCTCTGGATGGTGGACGTCGTGATGTTTTCGCCAATTCCACCATCGCCAGTCAGATCTATAACGCCAATAGTATTGGCAGTGCCTTCGATGCTGTTGTTGAGGCAACGGATCATTTTGATTTCTCTAGTGTCTCGTTGAGGCTGAATTCAGTCGGGAGTACGATTGATCGTGTGGTCCAAAACACTGCTAACGGGACTTCTTTAACCTTGACGGATGTGTCGAATTTGGTCGTTGGCTCGATTCTTACTCTATCAAATAACACCGACAACAATCCAGCGACTGGAGTTACAATCCTAGCCAATACGCGCATTGAGGCCATCAATCTGACGAGCCGTACCCTAACCTTGAATCAGCCGGTGGTGATTCCAGCTGGGCGAAAAGTAAGCATCAATTACTCCAGTGCTACAGATGGCGCGATTCGTGGTGAGTCGTTAAACTTTGCTGATGTGGTTCATGATGGCCGCCAATTTATTGCGGTCACATCCAAAGGAACCATTCATACTTCAACAGATGGTCAGCTATGGGACCTTCGGTATAAGGATCCAGCAGCTGTGGCATTTTCTTCCATCACCTGGACAGGGGAGCGCTTGATGGTTGTCGGGAATCTGGGGCGCGTGCTTACTTCTACAGATGGCGGTATCAACTGGAGTCTTCAGGATTCTGGAAGTGCACGGGGATTGAATGGCACAACATCGGCGAATTTGACTTTCACGGGGAATGTAACAGTTGATTCTGCGATCATTCAAAATGTCGCTAATGCCAGTGGCTATGCCATCGGAACGCCAATCTTTGGCTTGGTCACGGCGCCAGGTACTCAGATCGTCAGTGCCTCCGGGACTTCGGTCGTCATGGATTCCAATCCTCTCGCTGTAGGAACGGATGTGGATTTTGGTTACTTCAGAGGAACGACTTCTTCTGGCACCAATCAGACCACCATCACAAACGTCATGACGGCTCAAAACTTGGCCACAGGAACTGTGATCACCAGTGGTAATCTTATACCTGCTGGGACAACCATTAGCACGGTCAATGGCCCCAATAGCACGCTGACACTTTCTCAGCCTGCTGCGCTATCGGGAACCTCAGTAAGGCTCTTCACACTGACGGGAAATATCGTCCTGAATAGTGCTGTCATCCAGAATGTCTCAAACACGAATGGCTTAGCTGTCGGCATGATACTTGCCGGACAGGGGATACCTGCGGGCGCTTACATCACGGCCATGACTTCCAATACGATTAGCCTTTCTGAAGGAGCGATCGCAACGAACCCAAGTGCGCCTCTGAGTGTTTATAGAGGGACGCTTACTGCCAATAGCACTTTAGTTCAGAATGTTTCGTCGGTCTCTTCATTCAGGCCGCAGATGGCAGTTCGTGGGTTACTCTTTCCTACTGGTACGCGTGTCATCGCCACAACAGCCAACACATTGACCGTTTCAAATACGGCCAGGGCCACCGCCACAGGTGCAAGCCTGACACAAACTCGGACTGAGCGGATTGCCTCGGGTTCATTCACCATCAATAGCTCATTGGTTACCGGAGTTACAGATGCCGCTACCTTGTCTGTGGGTATGCCAGTATTTCTGGCCGGAGTCACACAACCAGGAACAGTGATCAATGCTATTTCTGGCACGGATGTAACCTTATCCCAAAACGCCTTACAGAATGCTTCATCAGCTACTTTTAGAGCCGGGTTCAATATGATCGTTGTTGGGACGACTGGTTATATTGCCACCTCTCTCGGTGGCGAGACCGGATCTTGGCTCGTTCGGACTTCTGGTGTTTCTAACACACTAAATTCCATCAGCGCTTCACCAACAACTTTTGTTGCCGTAGGCACGGCGGGGCGGTTACTGACTTCCCCAGACGGGATTACATGGTCTAATCAGACACCACCGCTTAACTCCTCGGGGCAGTTCATTACGGATGTTGCTGGTAGCACCGTGACGATGAGTGGCAGTGCAGCAGCGGGAACTGCAGTGAGTTTTGGAGTCTTCAAAGGAAATACATCAGGTAATAATTCGATCACGAATGTAAGTGGGATTCAGTCGGTTAGAGTGGGTATCCCCGTGTTTGCTGAATCGGGTATTCCGGCAGGCACCAGGGTAAGAAGTGTCGAGGCTACTGGTTTTACCATGACGACTGCCTCCACCATTACGGAAGCCAGCAAACCTATCCGCACTTTTACAGCCGTTGTTACCGCAGGTTCTTCGCTTCTCACAGAAGTCAGTGATTTCAAAGGCTTAGCCGTCGGAATGGCGCTGCACGGCAGTGCTTTCAATGGAACCGAGACAGGCATCATTTTTGGATTATTCCCAGACTCAAGAATTATCTGGCTGACTCGGGTGCCCCCAACCGAAGGCCGAGGGAGCTTTGGTGTCTTGTATGGTGATTTGACGGTGAATGACCCCATTGTGCGAAATGTGAGCAATCTACCAAGCATTCAGAGACGACCAGGAACGACCCATTTTTCCCAAGGCAAAAGCGTGGCTTCTGTGACTGGCAAGATCCCAAGTAATGTCACAGTTAGCAGCTATAATTCAGCTCTGAATGAATTGACACTTAGTAGTCCAGCTTTGAGCAATGCGAGTGATGTGCCGCTTTTGACATTTAAAGGTGTGGTGACCAATAATTCTTCCGTTATCACGGGGGTTATTGATTTTTCAGAATTAACGGAAGGCATGCTGCTTCTCGTGACGGGTGATGCCCAAGGAGCAGATAATGTCGTGCCGTTCTATGTCAGTGTCTTGGACGATGCCAATGATACCGTTTTTTTGAGCAGTGCTCCTAATTTGAATGTGGGAAGTGCGCCTGTTCAAGTGTCTTTGGGGATTTACACGGGCACTATTGCTTCAGGAAGCTCGGTGGTCACTAAAATCAAGAATGCGACTCCGATTCAGGTACCCTTACCCAAATTGGATGATGTGTTTTGGACTGGATCACAATTTATCGCAGTGGGTGATTACGGAGCCATTCTAACTTCAGGAAATGGTTCTGGCTGGACTTCACGAAATTCTGGGACAGGTCTTGATCTAAGTGCTGTAGCCACAGCGGGTGGGCAGATATTAGTTGCCGGCCAGGATGGCCTGATTTTATCCTCAGGAGATGGAGCGACTTGGGCTGTATCGCGTGCTGCTGATAGTGCCGCAATCAACGACTTAAGAACGGTTGATCGCATCAAAACTATCATTTCAGCCAATGGAAGGACGGTCGCTTTAGGCAATGGTGGACTTAGTACTGCTACTGGAGGTACTTGGAGTACTTCGCTTAATAGCACCTTCAGCGGCACTCAGCTCGATATTGGTTTGGGCGGGATCATGACCATCAGAAATGAAGTTACCTTCAATACTAGGACAGGGTCTGGAATCATCGAACGGAATCAGAATAACACGAACCGTATTGATGACGCTGCCATTCTGAATTCAAAAGGAGGTAGATTTGAGTTCTCTAACAATGGCGTCGATAACGTCGCTTATTCAGAATCCATCGGGAAGCTACTCCTGTCAGAAGGCCAATTGACCATCCGAACCACCACGGCAGGTGTTGGAGGTTCTAGTTTACTGCAATTTGGTTCACTCGAACAGAAGCCCGGGGCAACCTTGAATTTCTCATCCAGAAGAAAGGATGAATCTGGAGATGACACAAGTCTTCTTGGCGCGAATGCTCTCAATCGCATTGTGTTTACCAGAAACCCAACTCTTAAAGGTGGGATTATTGGCGGATGGGCAACGGTCGAAAATGACTGGGCTACCTATGATGCGACCAAAGGAGTGTTCAGACTCGAAAATTACCAGACGGGTGGAGCGGCTGCCTGGAATGCAACCCAGAATGTAAAATCGTCTGGTTTTACAGCGCCAACAAGTAATCCACCAGCAAATAATGCATATACGGTGAATTCACTGAATTTAACCGGTGGGACATTTAATGTTTTGTCATTCCGACTGAGTGTGGAATCAGGAGGAATTTTGGCTAATAGTGGAAATCCCACAATCAGTGGTACAGGAATGTTGACTGTGGGCACGGCCTTGAATGCGCCACAGACTCTTTATCTCATCAATAACAGTTCGTTGACGATCAATAATCCGATCCAAGATTTTGAATCAAAAGTCAATTTGGTTCTGAGTAGTTCACTACCAGTGGGAACCATCCAGATTACACTGCCGAACTTGCTTGCCCAGAATGGTTTGTTGGCTGGGATGTCGGTTACGGGTCTGGGCATAGCACCAGGAACGCGTATCGAGACCGTGGATACCAACAACCGTATCACTCTGACGTCACCTACAACTGCAGTGATAACAACTGGGACTGAACTAACCTTTAAAGGTGGCTCAGTTAGCCTAGCAAAATCGGGTTCTGGTCTGCTAACTCTAAATAGTGCCAACAATTACACGGGTAAGACTTATATTAATTCAGGGACCTTGCTTGTCAGGTCTTTGGCTAGCCTGGGTGCTGCTCCAAGTGCCTTTGTGCAAGATCACATTCAGATCAATGGTGGGACTCTACAGATCGGGCACCCTGCTCCATCATCCCTACCTGCGGACGATTTGAATTTGAATTTTAGTGACGGATTCCGCGGACTCAAGATTGGCACCACAGGTGGCCGAATTGAGGTGGGATCGAGCAATCCAGACAATGTCAATGGAGTGCCTGTCATTAATTTTGCGATCACGAATCCGATTTATGCTGAAGGCTTATTAGAGGTTGGTATTCGCTCTTCTTCAGAACAACAATTCAACAGTTTGACGCTTGGAAATGCTTCCAGTTCGAACACCTTTTTGACGGGTATTCAAACAGACGTAACGGTCGCTCCAGCGAACTACAATGGGTTATTGACCATTTTGGGAAATAATACCATCGGTGGTATTAACCAGCAGGGCGGTGATATCGTGATCACTGGAAATAACAATTTCACAGGCGGCATACGCTCAACGCAGGGGAATATTACGATTGAAGGAAACAACACCTGGCTAGGAGGAACTCGTTTTGATCAGCCGATCTCGATGGCTTCAGGTATTCTAAAACTAAAGACGCCTAATGCTTTAGGAACAGGTGGATTGAACCTTAATTTGGGAGCATCCATTCTTCAATTGGCTGGAGTTTCACAAACGATCCGGCAAATTACCGATACGGTGGGATCCACCATCAGTAATACTGAGGCGCCGATAGATCTTACTGCTCCGACCAATCTCATTTTTGATATTTCAAGTAACCAAACGGTGAATAGCAAAATTGTAAATGATCTCAATGCACCGTTTGGATTGCGTCTGATCAAACAAGGGCCTGGAGATCTGGCGCTGACGAACACCAGCAGTAACTTTTCCAATGGTTTAGAAATCCGTAATGGCAGCGTAACCGTCACAAGAATCAGTGATAATTTTATTTCAGAGAGCGTGCTTGGTTACGCGAGTAGTGATAATCCTGGGCTTTTACTCATTGATAAATCAGCACTTATTTTTAACCTGACTTCCCAGCAAAGAACCAACCGCTCCTTTACGATGGGGACGGGAGCTAATGGCGCCACAATCATTGCGAATGGCAGCAATCAAGAAGCGCGTATCACATTCGGTCGCGAAGACAGGGATTTATTCACTGAAATTAATGACCTCAGCCAGCCCATCGCTTTCAAAGATGGCGGTAACCGCACGCTGACACTTGGCGGAACCGGCAGGGGAGATAACACGCTTTTGCTAGAGCTAAGGGATAAAAGCATCAGCGAGATCACGGGTTTAATGAAACTTGGATCGGGGACCTGGGTGCTTGGTAAAGCTGCTTCTTACAGTGGTCTAACCTCCATCAATGAAGGCATTCTTGCGGTGACGGCTAACAACGCCTTGGGAACAGATGCTGAAGAAACGACAGTTAATCCTGCTCTTGATACCTTTACGGGTAACTTTGCCAACGGGACACAGATCACCTTTCCTTACTTTTTAGATACCACTTTGCCTAGCGGCGTACAAAAGGATAAGGCGTATTACGTCGTTGGTTCAACCGGAACCACATTCCAGATTGCAGCAACTGTTGGTGGCGCTGCATTGCCGATTTCCAGTGCTGGCGTGAATGTTCGTTTCGTGCCGAAGATCGATAGTTTCAGCTCGACTTCACTGAACGTTGTCGCAGATACTTTTACGGGGAATCTAACCAATGGTGATAAGATTAC
>JAIXZA010000123.1 GCA_027489965.1 Verrucomicrobiaceae bacterium | reverse complement strand
TCTATGATGAAAACCACGGCATGGCCTACGTCGAGCACGCCTACGGGGAGAAGGCCATCGTCGGCCACTTCAAAGACGGCACCCACATCCTCTGGCGCGACTTGAACCTCACCGGCATTTCGCGCATCACCGTCCGCGCCGGTTGCTTCGACACCAAGGGCGGCACCCTCGAACTCCGCCGCGGCTCACCCACCGGCCCCGTGCTGGCCAGCGTCGAAGTGAAGCCCTCCGGTCAAGCCGACTCAGGCGAGTTCCTCTCCATCCCCGCCACGCTCAAGAACGCCAGCGGCCTCACCGACGTCTGCGTCGTCGCCCGCTGCGCCGACAAGAACACCGAACTCGGCCTGAACTGGATCGAGTTCCAACCGTGATGCGATTTGCCATGAAACACACCCTCACCGTTGCCTGCATCTCTTGGAAATCAGCTTGGCAGGCTGTTTGCCGAGGCGCGTGCAGGAACTCCGGGAAGCGATGGGTTTGAGCAACGTCCAGCCTGGCTCGTGAGCGTGGCGTCAGCCGGGCATCCTTCGGCAGGAGCAAAGGCGGCTTCATCTGCCTGACCTTGGGCGAACCACCGGCCTACCAGTCCAAGTCTCGCACCTCGGTTCACATCAATAAAAGTGCCCGGCTAGCGAATGCCAGCCGAGCACCTCTGAATGGCCCTTGGATTTTTAACCCTTGGGCGGGCAAGTATCGGGACCGTGGCTGTCAGCAGCGCGGAATTGACCGTTCCGACCCTGAATGGTCAGCTCGGCTCCCTCTGCTTGTGACATGCGACGCCCTTGACTGATGGACTCAGCTTGCGTCGAAGTGACGAAGCTGGCCCGCTCAGCGCCAGGGCGTTTCACGGCCCAACCTTCCGAGTGCTTCACAACGAGAATTTGTTTCCTCATGAGATTCCTCCTGAAATGTTGAGTTCCCCCTCCAAGATCGAGTCTTGACTCCGTGGCAGTCCATGTGGAGTTTCGGCCTGCTGCGAAGCAACCGTAGTCCACTCTGTCGGAGTTATCCGTGCCGGGTGACCGGTAAGCCGACCTCGTTTCCGCGAGGTCGGCTTATTTTTTGGTTCTTGAACCATGGGTGAGATTTAGAAGCGCCCGGCAAGAGAGTCAATAGAGAAGGTTGACAAATTCCTGATTTGATCAACTATTGTCAATATGAACCACCTTTTCCCCATTCACCTAAAGGCGGCTCGTCTGCGTCTTGGGTGGAGTCTTGATCGACTTGCCCAAGAGGCTGGATGCGTCTCCAAAGCCATGATTAGCAAGTATGAGCTTGGAGAATCCATGCCGTCTCGGGATGTCTTCGTTAAAATTGCCGCCGCCTTGAAAACCTCGGAGGAGTCTCTATTGACGATTACGGCGGTAGATCTCCGATTCGTCGCCTTCCGCAAGACTCAGCAACTCTCCGCAACCGAGGAGAAGCGAATCAAAGCTGAAACCGAATGGCGCATCCGGCAGCGGCGGGAACTGATGCGCGTCGTCGGAGAGTCGCCTCAGGCACCCTCGCTACCTCGATACCACGCAGCCATCGCGGCTGATGCGGAGGCACATGCCGCCGAGCTTCGTGCTGCCTGGGGTTTGGGGACTGGCCCATTGCCGAATCTGACCGCACTCCTTGAGGACAAGGGCTTCGAGGTTCTAGTCGTTGAGGCAGACCGAGCGTTCAGCGGCATCTCGGCATGGGCAGGCGATGCTCATCCCGTAGTGGTCATTCAAGACCCCAAAGAAGACGGTGCCCGCCAGCGCATGAATCTCACTCATGAACTTGGACACATCGTTGGAGAGCCCGATGAAAGCACTGACGTAGAAGACTATGCTGCTCTGTTCGGTGGAGCTTTCCTATTCCCTCGCGCTGCGGCCCAGCGTGAATTCACCACTCGGCGCAACCGCATCACCCTGGCTGAACTCAAGTCGGTGAAGCTTAAATATGGCATCAGCTTTGAGGCCATTCTAAAGCGCCTTAAGGCATTGGGCATTCTGTCGCCAGAGGGCTACAAATGGTGGTATGAGGCTGGTGGCATCAGGAAAAAGGAATCACAGACTCTCGTGTCGCCAGAGCGTCCGATGAGACCCGTGAGACTCGCCTCCAAGGCTCTCTGTGAAGGGATGGTAACGATGGAAACCCTCCAACAGAATGCAGACCTCAGCGCCACCGAATTGGCGGACATGGCCGATCAGCAGCAGAACAGACCAGAGTCACTCCAGCAGCGCTACCTCCGCATGTCGGCTGAGGAGCGGCAAAAGATCATGGCGACAGAGGCCGACCGAGTAGCAGCAGATCCAACGGAAATCATACCCGATATTTTTGATGAACCCGATGATGATTAACCCACAACGTGGCGAGATATGGCTCGTGAACTTCAACCCCCAAGTCGGCGACGAAATGGGGAAAGCGCGTCCAGCCCTTGTTTTCAGCGTCGATGGCATGTCTCGACTTGAGCTGCGAATCATTATCCCCATCACCGACTGGAAGGATGCTTTTCATCACCATTACACAAAGGTTCAACTTGACCCGACGAGGCAAAACGGGCTCACCAAGCCGTCCGCAGCGGACACGTTCCAGGTCAAGAGCGTGTCGTTGCAGCGTTTTGTCGGCATTCAGCCCATCGGCAGGCTGCCGCTGGCAGACCTCACCGACATCGGTATCGCATTGAAGCTCGCAACCGGGATCGCCTAATGCGCCCAGGTGAACCAACTTCCATCAGCAACACACTCGCATCGGCTGAGTCCACATCTTGAAAGCACGGTCCTGTTCGCGCCAGGACTGACACCTGTAAGGCTTTTCAAATACGTGTCCGCGTGGGGCTAGTGAATCCCAGTGAAGGTGCGGGCTTCCTCACGGTTTTCCTCTGGGAGGAGATCGATGAGTTGACCGTTGATGGTGCGTAGCTTGTCGAAGTCCTGCTGTTGAATCGCACGCTGGCCTGATTCGATTAGAAGCGATGCTTGCGCCTCATCATTGAGGCGGGAGCGCTGGCGGCAGAGTGAATTGAAGTGCTGAACTAGAAACTCTGGCTGTTTCACGAGAATCCCGATGACCAGTGACCGCAAATCTTCGGTTCGCTGCTGAATTGACTTGGGATTCGTGGCCTTTAGGAATGCGTGCTCCTGAGCTTTGATTTGGTCGAGTTTGAAGCGGTCGCGGTCACTTCCATGCTGCGAGATCAGGCGCTCGCACTCATCTCGCATGTCCTCATATTCTTTCCTCGCCTTCACGATGCGCTTATCACTCGTCAGTCGGTCAATTTGCTGAGCAAGGTCACGCTTCCTGTCTTCGAGTTTATAGCGGTCATCCGTGACATCAGTGGCGCTCAACTTCGCGGCTTTGTCGCCGACATCCAAGATGGCCGACTCCAGACGCTTCAATTCCTTGGCTGTTTCATACTGGTCATTTTCCGTTGCCTCATCGAGTTCGTGGTCGAGGCGTTGTTGAAGCAGGCTGAGGTGGTGGCCGAGATTTGAAACGTCAACCGTTCGCTGCTTTGGATTGAAAACCTGAGTGAAATCTTGGCCTGTCGCATTTACATACACTTCCACTTTGATGTCGCGTGATTCGGTCATCTCGAAAGCCAAGTCGATGTCGGTTCCCTTGGGGACATCTCGCGTTATCTGGCTACCTGTGACTAGCAGAGTTCCAATTTCCTTGGCAGATTCGGGTCCAGAATCAGCAGGCCCTTCGCGAACTATGATTCTGATGGCGTCGCCAGCCGAGCCACGGATCAGCGTTCGGGAAACCGAGGATGTGCGCTTCTTCTTTGCTGGGAGAAGTGAGTTTCGAGCGAAGATACATTCGAGAACGGTGGAGCCATGTTCATCAGCCGAATCAATCTCGATGCAGATGTCCTGCGGTAATGTCTGGCCTGCTACCGAATACTTCCCGTGGGCAACCTGGATTTCCGCCAGGTTGTTCGGAATCAGGTTCCCAGCAGCATCTGTGGTTCTGAATTCAAAAACATTGAAAGCGTCCTGCTCCAGAGGCAAATCCTCGAAGATTCGTCCAGTAAGCAGCTTGTTGCCGGAATCAAATCCACCATCGGCACGGACGATTCGATAGCTCAAGCCGGTGAACTCACCTTCGACCTTTGCTGAAAACGGGATCTCAGTGTCACGGGTTTGCCGCTCGTAAACTGCCTTGATACTGAACTTTGCATTGGCAGCCGCAGCCCCGCCGCTTGCCGTCTTGCTTTGAATCGCTTGGGTTCCTGCGAAATACGCCGCGCCCATAACAATTGCGGTCGTGGGGTCAATGTCCGTGACGACTTGAATGTTCAAGAGTTCACCGACGCGCTGCCTCACGAGCGGCACCAAGGTTGAACCACCAACCATCAAGACGAAATTCAAATCTTTGGATGACAGGTTATTGCGGGTCAGGATGGCTTTGATCATGTCAGCCGTCCTGTCGATGCTTGGCTTGATCAGATTCTCGAAGTCGGACCGCGTTACCGAGAGCACGACATCATGTTGATCATCGAGATCGTCGGTGACTTCGATTTCAATCTCCGATGACAGCTTGCTCGACAGTTCAATCTTCGCTTCCTCCGCTTTGTGGAGGCACTTTGCCCAAAGGTTGTTGTGCTTGCCATCCTGGCTTTTCATCTGGTTCGCTAAATCTGCGAAAGTGCCGGACTGCTCCAGTTTGGGAATGATAAGGCCTTCAACAATTGAGGAATCGAAATCCACACCACCGAGAAAGTTGTCTCCTTCGTGATCGAGAATTTTCAGTTCGCCGTGTTCGGTGCGAACGAGCGCAACGTCAAACGTGCCTCCGCCAAGGTCGTAAACCAGCCACTTGCCCTCTGGCATCTCCTTCTCTTTGCGCTTGTTGGCATACGCAAGACTAGCTGCGATTGGCTCTTGGAGCAGCACGACCTGCTTGAACCCTGCCTGTTCTGCGGCCTGCTTTGTGGCGTTGCATTGAATCGTGTCAAAGCTGGCGGGTATGGTGATCACGGCAGTATCCACCGTTTGCCCCGTATGCACGAACCCCTTGAGTTCCTTGAGCACTTCGGCAGACAGATCAATTGGCGTCCGAGTCTGTCCAAGCGACTTGATCTTGAATCCTTCGGCTGTCCCCATCTTCCGCTTGAACCGGCCCACCACGTTAGCGGGGTCTTTCTCCTGGTATTCACGCGCCTTTTCACCAACGATCATTCGATCCTTCCGGTATGCGACCACGCTTGGAAGGCTATCCTTGAATCCACTCGGGTTCTTGAAAATCTCGATCTGTCCTTTCACGAAACAGGCGATGAGTGAGTTGGTCGTGCCAAGGTCGATGCCGAAGTTGATGGTTTCCATGGTGGTGCGGTGTAGGTATGTGAAGTTGTTGAGGGGTGGCTATTGAGCGGCAGGTTTAGAAGCGCTGGCGATGACTACGCCTTTCTGAATAATCCGTGAAATGCCGTTGCAGGTCAGCTTGATGATAGGCTTTAACACTTCCGTTATCTCAAGTCCTTCATGCTCTGTTCCCGTAATCGTTGCCTCAACGTCGGTTCTCGTGATGTCGTATTTTTGGTTGATGGGATTATCGATAACGAATTGCGCTTCATCTGAATCAAACGCTTCCTTCAGCTTTTCAAGCGGGCGGCTGAATCTGGTTGGATCATCCACTTTGGAGAGTCTGCGCTCCAGCTCGAAAACTTGGTTAAGCACCGTAAAAACGGGCTTGGGCACTTCGATGATGGCTTTCATTGGGTGGTGTGTGGCATTTGCCCTACTTCTTGGCTTGAGATTGGATGAGCTTTATGATCTCGACAAGTTTTTCAACAATCACTGCATTCCAAACGGCTCTGCGGTCGAGTGAAAAACTGATTGGTTCGGGCTGCTTCGCACTTGCATGAACATGGCCCTGTTGGTCGAAGAACGTCCATGCGGTGAAGGGAACAGTGTGTTGCTTCTTCCACCAAAGCGACCCCGTTTCGCACTGCACGCCATGCTGTGTGAGCAGCAGCGAGCCAATTTGCACGGTTCCTTTTCCTGATGTGATGAGTTCTGCGAGTTTAATCACGAAACCAGGAATCAACTGATGTAACACAGCCTCAAGGATTGCGGTGAAGTCAGCTTGGGCTTGATCTTCACTGCGAAACACTCGCTTGCACTCGGTTGAGATGCTTGTGCCTCTTCCCCGTATGTCTATCAAGTATGAACTACTGGCAATACCGTTGACGATCTGTCTGAATATCCCGAACTTGAGTCCTGTAATTTCATCTGCTGGTATCTTGACGCTGTTGTAGCGGACGAAATCCTTATTCACCTCGAATTCATCAGACCGAATTTGAATTTTTTTGTTCCACTTGGCCTCCTCAGCCTCCTGTTTCTTCCGCTCTTTGAGAATTCGCTCCAGCTCGGCCTTGTCTTTTTTAAGTTGATCTGCCAAGCCTTCAGCCACCAGCAATTGTGATGCAACGCCGGTTGCTTTCAGCGCCTGGTCTGTCAGTCCATGTTCATTGTGGAGGTCGATCCCTAGCGACCTCAGAGCGCGTCCCAGCTCAGTTCTTCCAGCTTTACATTCGTCGGGAAGGGCATTGGCGAGCGGCACGGAAAACCATGCCATCGGGTCTGGGGTTTGTTTCCACCAGTCGATGCCTTCTGGGGTGGCCAGCCCCTCCATGTAGCCCTTGATCTCGGATGCTTTGGCCTCCATCCACTTGTTCGCGCGTCTGAAGTAGTCGAATGCATCAACGGCAGGAAGCCGCCCCGAACTGAGGGCTTGAACCAATTCTGGATCATTCAAATCAAGCGCCTGAGCAAGTAGCGTCTCGAAATTTGCCAGGAACGGCGAGTGAATGAACGCAAAGAAGGCGTCCTCACCGCACTTCTTGTCCCGCATCTGCCAGTAAGGAGGTCTTGCTAGCGGTGGCGGCGCAAAGGGAGCCGAAAAGAAGGCAAAATAGAGCGGGTCACCATGAGAGAGGAACCTGTTCAACTCAGGGCATTCGTAAATGACCCAATGCCACCGAGGTTTCAGTCCGCTTTCATCGTCAAGGTCGTCCAAAATCTGACGCACACGCGACTCTCCGATTTCTGCACCCTCCAACCAGTCTGCCCGGCCATCGTTGAGCTGAATCTGTTGGATGACTCTCTGCTTGAGCTTGCGCAGTGCGGAACCGTCAGGCATTTCGACCAAGCGCCCGTTTACGGCAAGAATCTCGAACGGATTCAAATACCGCTCATAGGGCTGTTTGCACGGTGGCAGGTTTGCAGCGAAATCACGGACTTTGGCAGCGAGGTTTTCAAGCCGTTGTTTAATTTCTTCGAGACCCTTCTCCGATGGTGCGTATCCAGGCTTTCGATGCAGCGCTTCACGATAGGCATCGGCGGCATCCAGCCACTTGTTGAGCCTGCGATAGACCAGTGCTGCATTGCTTGGATGGCAGGGGTCATTGTCCAAGCGCGATGATTCAAGAAATGCTGCTAAGGCTCTCCACTCTCCGCTGGAACCACCGGAGCTGAGGTGGGCACGGCCAACCTCGTTCCGCCAATAAGAGCTTTCAGGTAGCAGGCTGGCGAGTGTTTCGGCGGCTTCGATCCTGAGCGTTTTGTCGCCCAGCTTTTCGGCACACAAGGCGAGCCCTTCCCAGCATTTTGTGGCTGCTGGTGTAAGTTCAGTAGCCGTCCGGTATGCATCCTTTGCTTCTTCCCAATTCTCGAGATTCCGATGACAGAGAGCCAAGTTGGTCCATGCGGCTGAATGATCTTCATTTAGAGCTACACACTGCTCATAGGCATCCTGTGCTTCATCAAGCCGGTTCAGTTCAAAAAAAACAAAGCCACGTTTGAAATAAAAATCGTCGTCTTCGGACGCAGCAAGGATGTCCACCTCCTCGGATTCATCGTAAGCCTTCAATGCCTGCTCCCATTTCTTCGCTTTGTAGAAACGGTCACCAAGCTCCTTTAGCTCACTGTAGGTTGGCGCACTCATTGGCAGTTTAAAAAGCTAAAGGGTGCAGGGCGATAACATAAGGTTTCCCCCACGGACGGGGCTGATGTTGAAATTGCTTTAATGACCCATGGCATCCCGCAACGTGAAGCACTTCTTCCCTGCTGTCACAATTTTTACCTTCGTAAGTTATCTTCCCGCGAAAAAAACCATTGCCAAACCGAGGGCATTTCCGGCAAACTCTGGCCCCATGCCGCAATCATTGTCATACGACTCTGGGTTGGCGTGGGATGACCTCACGCCGGGGATCGTTTGGGATGGTTTCGTCACACCAACCAAACCGAAACGACCTATGGCCTCAGACAATCGCATCTCATTGGAAATCACGGCAGCACAAAAGGCTGCCATCGTCAGCGCCGTCGGCGCGCTGAAGACTGCCCTCGACGGCATCACCATCAACCTGACGGTGGATGAAAAACAAAGCCTGCCCCGCATCTCGGATGGCACTCTGGCCTTTGATGAAAAGTGCGCGGCCTACATGGCCTCCCGCGCTGATCTCGTGCCGAGCTTCCTCGATGCCGCTGAAATGGCGAAGGATCGCAAGCTGGTGGCTGATCTGCTGCCCTGCCTGCGTGAGATCGCCCCGATCTGCGAAGGCCTGGAAGACACCATCATGCTGGCGAACTCCGACAACTATGTCGGCGACCTGGCCTTCTACCAAAACGTGCGCCAAGCGGCCAAGCGCGGCGTCTCCGGCGCGGACACGATCTACAACGACCTGAAGACTCGTTTCCCAGGTCGCCCGAAAAAGGACAGCACAACGCCACCGACCCCCTAAACCAAGCCAAAAGTGCCATTTTCCATAAAAAAGGGCGCTTTCTGGACGAAAAAAGACCCTCGGGCATGGAAAAAGGTCGGTTTGACCCATTAAAAGGTCCCTTGGACTGACCTTTTTCCACCCTGGAGATACTTTCAAAGTATCCGCGACCCACCTTTTAGACGGTCCGACCTACTTAAAGGTGCCTCTGAGGGACAAAAAGGTCCGGCTGACCCACTAAAAGGTGCCTGTGAGGGAGATTCAAAGTGCGGCGCACCCAGTTAAAAGTCCCTTTAACCGTCTAAAAATACCCTCCGACTGTGTAAAAGGTGCCTCTGACCGAGATTCCCGAACCTGCCACCGACCAAGCCGACCGTCAGAGGTCCGACACCGAAGTGATGGAGTCCTAAAAATCGACAGGAGAATGGGGACAGAAGAATCAATCCATCCTGCTTCTCCGGCACCACATTCTTTTGTCCCCATTCTTTTGTCGATCCGGCTCGCCGTAGTCCTCTAAGCCTGCCCTGATAAACCACGAACGAAGAACGAAACAAACGAAACTGAAGGAGTCCAAACCATCGACAGGAGAATGGGGACAGAAGAATCAATCCATCCTGCTTCTCCGGCACCACATTCTTTTGTCCCCATTCTTTTGTCGATCCGGCTCGCCGAAATCCTCCAGTGCTGAGCTCATAAACCAAGAATCCATTCTCCGTAGCAAGACTGCGAAGGATGAACAACGAACCAAGAACCAGGAACAAAAACATGCCCTTCGACCCCTCACTCCCACTGCCGAACTCGCCGCTGGAATCCCAAGTGATCCGCGACCAGCTCCAGTCACTCTTTGTGCTCATCAACAACATCGTGAGCCTGTCCGCTGCACAGGTGGACGGCGTGAACACGCTGCCGCCGAGCAGTCCGGCGAATGCGAGCGTGGCCGTGAGCGGTAACAC
>JAIXZA010000033.1 GCA_027489965.1 Verrucomicrobiaceae bacterium | reverse complement strand
CGCCTCAGCCGCGCCACGGAGCTCACTGGCCTTTTGAGCAGCGGTATGGCGCAGTTCCTCAGCCGCTCTTAGCGCACTTGCTTTCGCAGTCTGAAAAGGATCGACAGAAGGTGCGCCGGAAAAGCCGATGTCAGGGAGGGGGGCAGAATCGTTCATGAGTTAAGCAGGTTTGATCGTCCTGATTAAAAACCATCTCACGGCGAAGGCGAGGGAAAAAACGTCCTTCCTCGATCTAACGGTTTATCACAGCCAACTCCAGGGGTTGGTTCTTGGTTTGGCCTTTAATTCCATAAAGCCCCCTCACCTCAGTGCGGCCTGCCATGTGACGGGCGACGTTTCGGCACCGTATTTTCGACTCATTGCAAACCATTCACAAAGATCGCTACTGATGAACCTGCCATGGTAGGCAAGGATGCCGAACTTTAATCTCTGCTCCAGATTTGGCGGAATGTTCCAAACTATGGGCAGCACCAAAAGCTTTTAGCGGCATCTCCGGTCGATTGTTTACCCGTTTTGCTGATTTAAGCCCTTACCCCCGCTACCTTGATTTGGATTTTTGGGGCTAAGTAAAAACTTCGGCACAAACCCTGTAAGAATCGATTTTTTTTGCAGCAACCGGTGTTTTGGCCTATCAAATCGAGCGACTCTTATTCGCTGAAACCCATGAGAATCAAACCCTTTATCTATATTGTTATTACTGCATTTCTCGCGTATGCGGCCCCAGCTTCCGCACAATTTTTACCCTCACCAGTCCCAGCCTCCCCACAATCCTGGGGTTCGACCGGTGCAGTTACCGTTGCTCTAACCTTGACTTATAATTCAGAAGCGCTGCAACTGAAAGACGAATTTGGCAAGGTGCTTCCCAACACAGAAGAAGGTGGTGGTGGCTCCACTTTCCAAAATATCTATACTGTCAAAACATTGGGCGGCCCGGTCGATGCAAAAGTTCCCATCAAGTCTGTCACCACCAACGAGTATGGCAGTAAACTGGGTGTCTGGAGATGGGGGAATGCTCAGATCATCCAGAGTCTTGTGGCGGAAGGAAAGTTGCCAGAGATTGGCAAACCCCCATTCCTTGCAGGATGGTCAATTATCATGGTCTTCAACCAATATGCTGGCGCTACGAGCGTCGTTGCTAGACACGTAACCAAATTAACGATACCAATTGGTTTTGAAATTACGTCAGGGCCGGAATCATTCTTTGTTGCTACCATCAATTCGAAGGAAATTGTCACGAAAAATACGCCTCTCACAGGTAGTCCTAGCACGACCGAGACTCGAACATACACCGAGTCCTTTAAAGGCCGAGCATCAGCAATCATACCTTCCTATGCCGTAGAACCATTTGTTCTATCGGGCCTTTGGTCTGGAGGGTACAAAGTCACACCAAAAACAAGTGTGGATTTTATGACTGGTCAAATATTCAATACATTTGTATATTCCCCTACTGCCCAAAAATTGGATAAAGTACTTGGTGTGGGCGGCGCCGACCCCTTTCAAGATTTAATCGAAGGTTCCATTAGCGTGGCCGCTGGAGTTATAGTCGATTTATATGAATTCAATACACCGCTTGAATAAAACACAGGCACCCTGTCTTTGTTCTTGATATGACAAACACCTCCGTCTCATCAACGGAGGTGTTTTGTTTCAAGCAAGCATATACCCCACGAATAAGACCTTTTTTCTTGGCCTAGTCGGAGCCGTTTTTTGCGGCGGAGTTTACCTTGCCTACCACAGTGCAGGGGCAAATTTGCCCGAGGGTGCCGAGAAAATCACAACCAGATCAGCAGGCAAGAAGCCGCGCCCTGAATCAAATACAACTGAGGTCCGCAGTGAGTCAGCGAGTCCTTTATCCGTCAACGCGCCACCTGTCACTAGCCAGGGTCCCATTCCCGATTCTGCCGGGAAGCAGAGTATTATCGATGCTATCCAGCTAGCCTCGGTATCCTATGACCCGTCTGAACTGCCGCGCATACAACCGTACCTTACGCATCCAGCTCCCGAACTCCGACAAGCTGCCCTGAATGGCATGATCGTTCTGGGGCATGCTGCCGGCGCACCGCTAACCCAACTGAACCTGCCGAACTACTCAACAAAGCCGACTACCTGGAACTAACGAGCGCTCCGATCGAGCTACTGCGGCAGAAATTCCATTCCTTGGAAAGCGGAGTTCGGGCCTGACCGGAGCAGCAAAAACATCGAAAGCTAGGTCAAGACCAGACGCCTTCAAGGAAAGTCTCATCTCTCGCAGCAAGCCCATTTGACCCCTGAGTGTGCTTCGTAACTGAAATGGCCCTCTTGTCCTAATGCTTGACGACAAATGCACCGTGCCGTCCTGGGACGAAACTTTGTAATGATCACTATTTTATTGCGCTGAATGATACATTGAGTCATTTAGGGTTCTCAATTTAATTTCACTCAAGCCCATGACAATTAAACCCGTTATCTATATCATTACTGCTGCATCTCTTGCTTTTGCGGCCCCTGCCTTCGCACAATCTTGGGGCTCGACCGGAGCCGTTACTGTTGCTCTCACTATGACTTATCAGTATGAGGCGTTAAAACTGAAAGACGAATTTGGCAATGTACTTCCAGACACAGAAGAAGGTGGTGGTGGCTCAACTTTCCAAAACACCTATACGGTCGAGACATTGGGCGGCCCTGTCGATGAAAGGGTTCCCATCAAGTCTGTCACCACCACCGAGTATGGCAGTAAACTTGGTGTCTGGAGATGGGGAAATGCTCAGATCATCCAGAGTCTTGTGGGGGATGGGACACTGCCAGAGATTGGCAAATCCCCATTCATCGCAGGATGGTCAATTATCATGGTGTTCGACAAATTGGGTAACGCTACCGGCGTCATTGCTAGACACACGAACAAGACGATGGTGCCCATTAATTTTGCTATTACGCCGAATGCATTTGAGGTTGCTGCCATCAGTTCGAAGGAAGTTGTTACCAATAACACGCCTCTCACGGGTATTCCCAGCACAACCGAAACACGAACATACTCCAAATCCTATAAACGCCAAGCCACAGCAAGCGTGCCGTCCTATACCGAAGAACCATTCAATCTATCGGGCCTTTTGAGCGGTGGATTCAAAGTCACACCAAAAAAAGGTGTGGATGATGAAACTGGTGAAACTATCACTACCTTTGTGTATTCCCCAAACGCCACTAGATTGGATAGGTTGCTCGGTGTGGGTGGCTTTGCCCCTTTCCAAGATTTAATCGAGGGTTCCATCAGCATGGCTGCAGGAGCCATCGTCGATTTGGATGATTTTTTTCCTACCCCTTGAATAAAACACAGACACGCTGTCTTTGTTCTTAAAATGACGAACACCTCCGCCTCATCAACGGAGGTGTTTTGTTTCAAGCCAGCATATCCCCATGAATAAGACCTTTTTCCTTGGCCTACTCGGAGCCGTTTTTTGCGGCGGAGTTTACCTTGCCTACCAAAGTGCGGGGGCAAATTTGCCCGTGGGTGCCGAGAAAAGCACAACCAGATCAGCAGGCAAGAAGCCCCGCCCTGAGTCAAATACGACTGAGGTCCACAGTGAGTCAGCGAGTCCTTTATCCGCCAACGCGCCGCCTGTCACTAGCCAGGGTCCCATTCCCGATTCTGCCGAGAAGCAGAGAATTATCGATGCTATCCAGCTAGCCTCGGTATCCTATGACCCGTCTGAACTGCCACGCATACAACCCTACCTTACGCATCCAGACCCCGAACTCCGACAAGCTGCCCTGAATGGCATGATCGTGCTGGGACATGCTGCCGGCGCACCGCTCTTGCGCGAGGCTGCACGACGCACCGCTAACCCAACTGAAGCTGCCGAACTACTTAACAAAGCCGACTACCTGGAACTACCGAGCGCTCCGATCGAGCTACTGCGGCAGAGATTCAAGAGTCAACCAAGCAAGAACACACCGCTAACAGGCAATCAGTCGCCATAGCTTGACTCAGGACCCAATGCCTTCATCTAGTAGAGTATCCACCACAGCAAATCTACCTGGCCATTCAAAAAAGCCTTCTTTGTTGGCAAACCAACCGAGATATTCGGCATAAAGATCATCAATCGTCATTCCATTCGGTGCGCTGAGGAAGGGCTAAGGGTGAAACCAGCTGACAAAGGAGATAGTGATTTTAAATTACTCGACCTCTCTCCTGCTGCCTGAATGCCAATGCATTGTTCCATTCTCGGCGCTCTAAACTGAATCTAAGAATAATCGCTCCAGATCTTGCTTCTAGACTTGGCAAAGTGCGGTCCAGCAGATGAAACTAGATAAATCACGGCAACAATCACCGTCTCTTTTCTCTACAGTAACCCTTCTACTAACCATGTCACGCAAACTCAGCCACATCGCTCCCGACTGGTGGGATTACACCACCCTGGATTCCTCTTTAATCAATGATGCCGCCCGACTCACCGAGCGTGACCTGCGCCAGCTGGCCCGCCCCGGCTTCAAAGTGGTCATGTACGATACGCTTGAAGACTTTTATTTGGCTGAGGCGCTGGAATACATCCATGCCTGGAAGCAAGCCACCCCAGACAACCCCGCTGGCATCTGTGGTCCCATCGGCCCTACGGAGCAGCTACCTCTCGTCGCTAGGCTGATCAATGATCTCGGTATCTCCATCAAAGACGGCCACTTCTGGGGCATGGACGAGTGGTATGATCCTGAGACCAAAAAGGAAGTGACCATGGATCACCCGCTTTCCTTTGAAAAAGCCGACCGCGAGCTCTGCTTTGATCGCATCCAGAAAAAGCTCGTCATGCCTGATAGCCAACTGCATTTCCCCAAAGCAGACACCAGTGCCTACATCAAAAGTTGGAGCAGCGGCGTGCGCTGCATCGTCATGCAGGGTGGCCAGGGCGACATCAAGCACTGGGCCTTTAACGATCCGCTCAAGCGCACCGGCAAGTGGAAGAACGAGCCGCCACCGCCCGCCGAATACCGTAAACTCGGCACCCGTATCGTCGAGCTGCATCCTATCACCCTAGCACAAAACGCCCGCACCTCCGGCGGCGGCAACATCACCATGGTTCCCCAGACCGCCATCACTGTCGGTCCGAAAGAAACCTGGAATGCCGAAAAAGTCAGCATCTGGCATGCCGGCATGCATGACAATCCCCTCGGGCAGCGCCTCACCGCGCTGATGATCTCCAAACGCTTGGCGGACTCTAGCGTGCCGATGTCCCTGCTGGCCGACCACCAAAACGTCCAGTTCAACTACTACCGTGGTGGTCTAGGGTCCTGCGCTGTGGAGATGCATTGACTCTATCTAGTCACTCAATCCAAAGATGAATCAACTCCCGCCACCGCTTAGAGACCAACGTAAGATCGACGCGGAACATCTCAATTTGCTCTCCATTTTCCATTTCGTTGGAGTGGGGCTGGCTGGACTTGGGGTTTTATTTGTCTTGTTACACTACACCATGCTGCAAGCGGTCTTTTCAAATGACAAACTGTGGCAGAATCAAAATCAGGGACCTCTGCCAGCGGAGTTCTTTGCGATATTCAAGTGGCTTTACGTCGTGTTTGCCGTTTGGTTTGTGGGGTCGGGTGTTCTCAATTTGTTGGCTGGACTATTCATTCGCGCCAGAAAGCACCGGACGTTTTGTTTGATCGTTTCTGGAGTCAATTGCATGCACTTTCCTCTTGGAACAACCCTTGGAGTCTTCACGATGATTGTGCTGCTCCGCGATTCAGTTCGCGAGCTATACGAGGCCTGAAAATCGGCAGTAAAGATTCATCTTGAGAAGTTTCTAGCATCGCGAAGATGGGCCATGGCAAAAAAAGAGAACCACAAATCCAAGAAACAACTCCGCATGTATGAGGTTACGGCCATTTATGCGGCCCAGCTACTTGTGGGAAAGCTGATGACAGATCCTGAGCAGGCCTGGCAGCAGGCGGCTCGGGCTTTGATTAAATCCACGGCTTCAAGAGTTAAAAACTGCCCCATGATGACCTTTCGAGCGCTTGGCGAACTGGGACTGATCCTAGGCGGCCCCTCCGCAAAAGAGCAGATCAAACCGGCGCTCAATAATGAGTACACGATCTCAGCCCTAAAAATTCTTCAAACCCGTCCAGAGTTATCATTGGCACCCAAAAGCCTATGGATGGAAACACTGCTCTCTCTGCAACTGCCACCCAACAAGAAACACAATGAACAGATGACCGTCATCTGCGGACTCTGGAACAAAGGCATGATTGTAGGCTCTCCTTCCCAGGTCTGAGGAGCTTGGTTTCGAGTTGTCACAGAGACTGTTACTCGCTTTGATAAAGGTCATGCTGGAAGTTCTCAATGTCTCCCAAATCATCACTCCACCGCAGAGTGAGGCCCTGACGGTGCTCAACCACATCCACTTTGGTGTACCTGCGGGACATCTCATGGGCATCATCGGTGCGCCGGGCAGCGGTAAAACAAGCATGATCCGCCTTTTGGCAGGCAGCAGCCAAGCCACAGAAGGCACGATCCTTTTCCAAGGCAAAGACACCGCCATCAGCCCACCCAAGGCCAACAGCATCGGCTATGTGCCTGCGGACGACGATTGCCTCAACGGCCTATTGACCGTGCGCGAGACGATCATGAGCGCTCTCATTCTGTGCGTGGCTGACCAGTCGAATGAGGAGCGTATCAGCAAAGCATCCCACATCCTCGTCGGAGTCGGACTAGAAACGATTGCAGCTCAGCGCGTGAGTCAGCTTTCCCTGCCACAAAAACGCCGACTCAAGCTAGCGCTAGCACTCGTCAGTGATGCCCCGCTGATCCTCTGTGATGAGTTTACCGACGGACTGGATGTGAAGTCAGAGCAGGAACTGACAGCACTGCTAAAATTTGTGGTCTCAGACCAACCTGGGCGCGTCGTCATCCATGCCACGCAGACTTTAAGCAACATCGGCTCCTACGATACCGTGGTGATCTTGCATGAGGGTTATGTTTGCTTTCATGGTCCGGCGAGAGCGGTGGCCCACTACTTTAGCATTACCACGGTTGAGGAGCTTTATCCACGACTCGCCAAACGTCCAGCAGATCGCTGGGGCGACTCTTGGTCACGACATCGCGAGTCGTATTATGAGGCCTTTAAATTAGGTGACCTCGGCAAATCACACGAAGAGCGCCCCGAGGAGGGTCGCATGGAAGAGAGTGAAAACGTCGAGCTACCAGAGACAGAGAAAACAGCCAAAAAACCGACCGAAGAGATCGTCTATGCTGAAGCCCCTGCCCTGCCGACCCTGATGAGTCAAGCGGCTCATCTGATCCAACGCCGCTGGACGCTACTGCGCCGGAATCAGACCGAGTGGATTCAGCATCTAGTCATGCTGACCCTATCTCCGCTTTTGGCCATGCTGCTGCTGGCTCCGAATACGGTCTATCTCTCCACTTTAAAGAATGAGGTGGTGGCCCCAGAAGACCTCTGGCCAGCAGCCTACACTTGCTCCATGGCCATCTTCATTCAGATCCTGCTGATGCTTATCCTGAGTGTGCGCAACGGAGCTAGAGAGATCGCTGGTGAAAGACCTCTGTTTGAGCGCGAGCGCCTCGCGGGTCTGCGAGCAAGCGCCTACTTGATTGGCAAGCTGGGCTTTCTCATCCCAATTGTTTTGGCCCAAAGCCTGACACTGGGACTCTTTCTATCCATCACCGGTGGCAGCCTGCCTGGAAATGGCTCAGCTAGATTGCTGTTACTCGTCCTGACAGGCATCGCCTTCACCAGCCTATGCCTGGGACTTTCCTCACGATCGTCCAGCGCAGCGCGCGCCCAAAATCATGCCTGGATGCTGCTGGTGGTGAATGTACTTCTTTGTGGTGCTTTGCTTGGATTCCCTCGGCTCCTGGGTGGCGTCTTACAGCCCTTGATCACCGCTTATTATGGCTGGTCTGGCAGCATCGAAACGCTGAAGAACACAGTCGTCTTTGAACCGCTGACAAAACTAGTCCGCACCTGGTTTGCAGCACCTTCAGGTGCCATGATTGCGCTTCTTTGTCATGCGGGACTGGGCATGGCGCTGACCATCACCGGCCTGAAGAAACGCTGCTAATCTCCGCCTCCTCCTCCGCCACCAGAGTCACCGCCTCCGCAATCAAAGGAACTGCCGGCGCAGTCGGAGAAGCTACTTCCTGAATCAGAGGACGAATAGCCATCTAGCGCAGTCGGAGATTCCCAAGTGGAACTTGATTCAGACTGGGGGTGATTGGGTGTGTCGTAGGTCTGGTATCCGCCACCTACCATGGGCAAGTGATTCACATCATTGGATGAAAACGAAGATGGCTTATGTGGCCTTAACCTTGAATTACGAGGCCTGACTGAAGCATAGGCAGAGAACTTCCAAAGCATGATCATCACGATCGCCAAACCCGCGAGCCAAATAAAAAATGTTGCATCCATAGCGATAAATGGGGTGATAGGATTAACCACGAAGCCAATCGAAGAAAGACTTCCGCGCCTGCAAATCCCTGGGCAAAACGACCGGAGCGGAAAGACTGACATCCTTAGTCGGGGCTTCGGCAACTAGTGGCTGCGTGGTGGGCTTGGGAACAATCAGCGTTTCCGTATACCCCAGGGATTGCGGAGTTGGATTGAGTTCTGCGGGTGCCTCGAAAAACAAACTCTGCGGAACCTCTTCCTCAACGGACTCCACCTGCTCAATCATCAGCATATCACCAGGCAGCACTTCTGTTTCATCCATCGTAGGCAGAACCATGGGTGAAGATGGCAAACAAACCTCCAAGTCACCCATCGGCGGTGGCTCAGCAATCGTTGATTCAACCGGAGCTTCACTTTCGACGCCTGATGAACTCTGACTCTCGGGCAATAAAGACTCAATTTTCTCCTCGATTGGGACGGTGATAACTGGGGCAATGGCGGCTCGCAAATCAGCCCAGGCAGTTTCGCTAGGCGCAATGGCTGCTTCGGTTACTGCTTCGACTTGAGGTGCAACTTCGGGCTCAACCAGGCCAACTGGTGGCGTGAAAAAAGCCTGTAATGAAGATGAAGGTAGCAGGTTTGGCTCAGGCTCGACAGGCTTCGTCGCCCATTGAAAAGGCTCTTGAATCGTAGCTTCCGGGGCATGCCAAGCTGTGTAGGTCTTTTCGGGAAGTGACGCTGAAAGAACTTCTGAAAACGCTAAATCATCAATGACCATCGGCTCGGCAACGGAATCGTCAGACGAGATCGGCTGGCTTTTTTTCCAGTAGGCGTAAGCTAAACCTGCCGTGAGCAACAACGCTGCCCGGTTCATCCGCATCGCCACAAAGGCTCCTGCAGCGGCTCCCAGCGCTATCTGGGTAAATCCTTTTGTTACCACTGAGTGATCCGTGGTCGGCGAGTCTGAAGTCGTTGTGTTTGAATCCATGCCTGTGTGTGAAGGCTATGTCACACAGACACCACCGTGCAACTGCAATATTCAAGGCACCGCAGGATGTGGTCAAAATCCCTCAAACTATCTCCCTGAGCTTGGCAGCCACAGCAGAGCCTAGCCTTGCATGCTCACTTGCCTCAAGGTGGATGCCATCGACGGGGCTTGTTTGCACGATCTCCTGGCTATTCAAACACGCACACCCAAGCGCCGTTGCCAGGGCCTCATAATAGCGTGGGAACTGTTGGCTGCGCGCTAGCCCATGGGGTATCTTTGCTGCCAGATCCGGCAGGTGGGAAAGATCACCAACCAGCGGAGGACAAACCAGCAGAAGCTTTGGCGGCTGATTGCCAGGCCCGGCATCGCTGGCCAGAATCATCTTAGCCAAGACTGCTGCGCCATTGGCAATCTCGCCTGGGGGCAGATTGTAGTAGCTCTTGAGATCATTGGTGCCGAGCATCAGCACGACGATGTCGATCGGCTTGTGACTTTCCAAACAAGCCGGCAGGTAGTCCTTCCCATTCCGGCAAACATTCAGCGGATCGTCATGCACCGTTGTGCGACCATTTTGGCCTTCCTCAATCACACGAAACTCCGGTCCTAACTCCGCTGCCAAACGCCCCGTCCAACGCGCCGTGATCGGATGCCGACGAGGAAAGGATGCGGTAATGCTTGCTGGATCAAAGCCCCAAGTATTCGAGTCGCCAAAGCAAAGGATGGTTTTCATAGAAAAGGTGTACCTGAATTAAAGTCCTAGCAAAAAAGACAAGGGTTGAAACGAAAGCCTGATCACACCAGCCCTCGCTCACGCAGTTCGGCCAGCGTCCAGTCGTATTCCTTGACCAGCTGATCGACCACATCCCCTGCCCTCATCTCGGCTGGCAAAACCTCCCAGGTGTAAGTTTCCATTTCAATGTGCTGACACTTGGTTGGGTTCTGCGACAGCCAATCCATAGCGCCCTGAATGTGGTCTCGGGTACTTTGAAAGCCGTCCACTGGCTCAGCATGGAGCGGAATGTGAAAATGCACCCGCCATTCTTCCCCCAGTTCCTGCGGATTGGTCTGCGCAAAAGCCAGCGCATCCGGCAGATCCTTGAAGCGCCGTAATGGCTCTGTGGGACCATAGCTGGCAATGACTTGATGGAAATAAACAGGCTCATCAAACGCCCGTAACTTCTCCACCATCTCAGGCGTCGGCGTAAGTCTCAGAGCAGAGCTGAAATGCAGTTTACTCAAGCGAATCCCCGCCCCTGTGATCCGAGATAGCGCCCGCTTGGGTGTCTCATATTCAATGGCCAAGTGGCAGGTGTCATAATTGAGGCCGACAAACTTAAAGAAGTCTTTGTCTTGCGGGAATCGATCGAAGTAGAGGCCAAAAAACTTCAGTGTCTCACCACTCGTCTCAAACAGGCCCAGCGGCTCAGGCTCCAAGCCCAGATGAAGATCGTGCCCCGTGGCCACACAAAGCTTTTCAATGTGCTCTCGGCAAAGGCGCAGGTTTTCAAAGATGGCCGTCAGTTCCTCGGACCCGATCCCGAACGTTTTATGCGATCCAGGAAGCGTGCTCACACTGCCGCTTACGCCTGCTGGCAAAAGCTCCGCCAGGATATCAAAGAGTAGGTTGGTATACACCAAGCGCTCTTTCGTGGACCAATCGGGTTTAAACACCTGCTCCTTCACTCTGGTGCCGTGAAACGAGCCATAGGGAAAACCATTGATGGTAAAAACATAGCAGTGATTCGCTTCCAGCCAGGCCTTAAACTCAGCCACCTTTCCTGGAGCGCTTAGTTCACGAGCTGCCTGTTCGCTCAATCTCAGACCAATGCCATAAGGCTTTCCATCGCTGACACGATCCTTCACCCGCAGCGTGTAATCCTTTAACCCACACCACGTCTCTTCCCACGTTTCTCCGCGGTGGATATTGGTGCAGTAGCCGAGATGGATTCCATGATTGAGTAGCATCCGTCAGATTGCCAAGCGACCCAGCACACGTCAACCCCAAGGGGAAGTTTAGAGGAGAAGCGAGGTGCCTCAAAAAGAATCACACCGGATGTCATGTGGATCGAAGGGCCTTGTCGGAGCTACGCGAATGAATAGACCCGCAACATGGATCAATCACCGCTGTATCGCTTCCGATAAGCGCCTGGCGTGGTGCTCATGGCACGGGTGAATTCTCGAATCATGTGGCTGTGATCACTGAATCCACTCTCTAGAGCGATTGTGGTGATGGTTTCGGCCGTCTCGACCAAAAGTTGGCAGACTTTGCCAATGCGAAACTGACGGAGGTAGGCAGAAGGCGTGAGCTGAAAGGCTTTCTTGAAGTGCCGCTGAAAACCTCGAACGGACATGCCGGCAAGGCGCGCGAGATCCTCCACCGCCACGGGCAAGGCGAAATGATCACGGATGTGCTCCAGCACTGGAGTAAATTGCACAAAGGGCGAAGCGATACTGGCGGCCTTTTGCAGATCCCGGGAGATGCCCGCAAGCCCGACCACGCGGCCATCCTTGCCACGTAACGGAATCTTTGACGTGACATACCAGTCGGGACTGGCGGGATGGCGCATCACCATCTCCACCCGTCCCCAGATTTCATCTCCAGCGAGCACCCTTTGATCGTCGCGCGTGTAATGATCGGCCAGGTAGGCCGGTATAAAATCATGATCGGTGCGGCCAAGAATGCCCATTGGATCAGCGAATCCGTGCGCGAGATGCATGATCCGACTGGCATAGCGGTAGATACCCTGCGCGTCCTTAATGAAGAAACGCGTGTCCGCATACGCGTCGAATAGCCGCAGCTCATACCCAGGGGCGAGTTGAGCGAGGAAGTCGGCAGGCGGTGGCAGCGTTTTGGGCATTCACCTTCCAGTACGCTTCATCCCGATCCAATTAGCAATCTTTTGGCGCATTCGTTCACAAATCCGCCGTTTGGATCCAAGCGATCTCCAACACCCGGTGGCAGAATGAAAGTGCATCCAGCGTAATAACAATCCACAAAAACACTGCACCCATGGCCATCACGTATCTGAAATCCGGCAAGCCCGAAATCGAACGCGCCGAAGACGACACCAAAGTGCGCAGCATTGTCGAAAGCACCTTGGCGGACATCGCTGCGCGTGGCGATGAAGCGGTGCGTGAGTTGTCCAGCAAGTTCGACCGCTACGACCCGCCTAGCTTTAAGCTCAGCCCACCTGAAATCGAGGCAGCGATGGCAAAGGTCTCCGCCCGCGACCTTGACGACATCCGATTTGCCCAAGCTCAAATCCGTCGTTTCGCGGAAGCCCAGCGTGCCACGATGACCGATCTCGAAGTCGAAACGCTCCCTGGCGTCATCCTCGGGCACAAACACATTCCCGTGCAATCCGTCGGTTGTTATGTGCCGGGCGGCAAGTTCCCGATGGTGGCTTCGGCTCACATGTCCGTGCTGACCGCATCCGTCGCTGGTGTGCCGCGCATCGTCGCTGCGGCTCCGCCTCAAAACGGCGCTCCCCATCCCGCCATTGTCGCTGCCATGCACCTCGGCGGCGCACACGAAATCTATGTCCTCGGCGGCATGCAGGCCATCGGCGCCATGGCCTTGGGAACGGCGACGATCGCTCCCGTAGACATGATCGTGGGTCCTGGGAACGCCTTTGTGGCCGAGGCCAAACGCCAACTCTTCGGCCGCGTGGGCATCGACCTCCTTGCCGGACCAACCGAGACGATGGTGATCGCGGACGACACCGTCGATGCCGAGCTTTGCGCGACGGATCTGCTCGGGCAGGCGGAACATGGTTACAACTCGCCCGCCATCCTACTGACCAACTCATCCCAACTCGCGCACGCGACACTAGCTGAGATTGATCGTCTTCTCGACATCCTGCGCACGGCGGAAACCGCACGCGCCTCGTGGCAGGATTATGGTGCTGTGATCCTTTGCGACACCTATGAGGAAATGCTCACCATGGCCAACGAGATCGCCTCTGAGCACGTGCAGATCATGACCGACCGCGACGATTGGTTCCTGGAAAACATGACCTGTTACGGAGCCTTGTTCCTCGGTCCGCGAACCCATGTGGCCAATGGTGACAAAGTGATCGGCACCAACCACACCCTACCGACGAGAAAGGCCGGGCGCTACACGGGCGGCCTCTGGGTGGGCAAGTTCCTGAAAACTCACACCTATCAAAAAGTCCTCACCGATGAAGCCGCGACTTTGATTGGCAAATACGGCTCTCGTTTGTGCATGCTGGAGGGATTCGTGGGCCATGCCGAGCAATGCAACATGCGCGTCCGTCGTTATGGCAACGAAGACGTGGCCTACGGTGCCGCCGCCGAGTGATGCCAGCTGCTTTTTCCCAAACTCCATCCGCCCAACTAAACCATGTCCACCGAGAGCTACACATCCAAACCCCAAGGCAAAATCCCCAACAACCGATTCCCCCTTCTCGTGCATCGCGACGCCGTCCCAGGTGGAGGAGCCGAGGCGATCAAAGCCCGCTTCCGCAGCAACGCTTGGTCCAACAACTGGGACTACCCCGGCGTTTACCCTTACGCGCACTTCCATTCCACCTCCCATGAGTGTCTCGGCTGTGCCAAGGGTTGGATGGAGCTCCAATTGTCGGTCGGAGAAAGCGGCTGGACCCGTTTGCGGATCAACACCGGCGATGTGATCGTCATCCCCGCCGGAGTCAGCCACGAAATGGTCGCTCAATCGGATGACCTTCATGTGTGTGGTGGCTACCCGGGCGGACGCGATTGGGACGACATCGAAGAAGCCTACCTCAGCGATGAAGACTACAAACGCGCCTGCAAACGCATCATGATGCTGCCCATTCCTGACCGTGATCCCGCGACCGGCGAGCCCATGCCGGAATGGCACGCCGCCCCGTCATCGGTGGACGCAGGCTGGAATGACTGGCGCACCAGCCTCGACGCCAGGTCCGCCTAACAAAAGACACCGCATGAATCCCGCTTCGCCAAGATTGAACCTGCACCGCACCACCAGCGGTGCAGGTCCTGTCTTGTTGATGCTCCACGGCGTCACGCGCTGCGGAGCCGATTGGGAACCGCTTATCCCAGAGTTCACAGACCATTGGAAGGTCATCGCCCTCGACCAACGCGGCCACGGGACTTCGCCACGAGCTGAGAGCTATCTCGTCACCGACTACGTCGCGGATGTCGTGCGCTTTGTGCAGGAGGAAACCGCCGACCCTGTCGTCCTCTTCGGGCATTCTTTGGGGGCCATGGTGGCCGCAGCAGTCGCAGCGGAACTGCCGGACCGAGTGCGCGGCATCATTCTCGAAGACCCGCCCTTTCACACCATGGGAAACCGCATCGCGGGCAGTGCCTGGCAGGCGCAGTTCACCGGCATGAGAGAGGCCGCACGAAAGCGCGGCAGCGTGGAAGAAATCACCGACGCCCTCGCAGACATTCGTCTCCCAGCCAGCGGCGGTGCCTTCAAACGCCTCGGCGAGTTGCGCGACCGAGCCTCTCTGACATGGAGTGCGCAATGCCTTAGCCAACTCGACCTCGAGGTGCTCACGCCCGTCATCGAAGGCCGCTGGCTTGATGGCTATGATTTTCCTTCCCTGCTTGCTGGCCTCCGTTGTCCCACCTTGCTGCTCCAGGCCGATCCATCCGCAGGTGGTGGGCTCACCGACGCCGATGCCGAGAGCCTCATGTCCATCGTTTCAGACTGCCAGCATGTTCGTTTTCCCGGCTGCGGTCACAACCTGCATCGCGACCGACCGGAGTCGGTGCTGCGAGCCTTTGCCGACTTCGCCGTCTCACTCCCTTTTTCAAATAACACACCCACAGCCCTCTGATGAAATTGCATTCGCTCACTGCACTCGGCCTCCTCACGGTCACCCTTTTCGCGTCCACATCCGCAATGCTCATCGCAGCCGATGCACCGTCCATCTTCGACCTCAAGAACATCTCAGCCTTATGGATCGCGCCTCCATGGGATGCAAAGAAGCGCGGCCCGGAGGAACGGATGCAGATGTTGAAGGAGCTTGGCTTGAGCAAGTTCGCCTACAACGGGGGCAGTGCGGTCGATGCGGAAATCGAAGCGGCGAAGAAGCACGGCATCGAGATCGCCGCATGGTGGTATCCAGCACGGAATCCACAAATCGTCGAGTCCACCAAGCGCCACGGCATCCATCCGCAGTTCTGGGTTTGTGGATCACGTGCCATCATGGCGACGAACGATGCCGAGCGCATCGAAGCCGAGGCCGCACGCATCCGGCCCATCGCGGAGGATGCGGCGGCGCTCGATTGCAAAGTGGGACTCTACAATCATCGCGAGCCATGGTTCGAGGAGCAGGATCATCAAATCGCCATCATCGAGCGACTGAAACGCGACGGCATCACGAACGTGGGCATCGTGTTCAATTTCCACCACTGGCGCGGCTCGCTGGCCGAGTTCCCCGCGTTGTTTAAACGCATGCAGCCTTATCTGATCGCGGTGAACTTCAACGGCATGAGCGCCGACACCACCAAATATCCTCCCGTGAGCTACATCGGCTCCGATGAGTCAGAACTGGCGATGATCCGTGTCGTCGAAGCCAGCGGTTGGCACGGCCCCATTGGCATCATCCACGAACGCCCCACCGTGGACGCCGCCGAGGGGATCAAGGGTAACCTGCAAGGCCTTGAGTGGGTGCAAAAGGAACTGCGTCAGCCCGGATCCGGCGGACCAAAACCGCAGGAGCCCAAGCCAGCGGTCTCCACGAATCGGTAACCAGAGGCCAAGAACTCCGAATGAAACAAATGGATAACTAAATTTATGACACACAAACAACACCTTCGAAACCTCTGCCTACTGATCCTTACCTTGTGTTCTGTGGGCCAACTCTCCGCCGCCGATCTCTTCGATAAACAAAACCTCGCTGCGTGGTGCATTGTGCCGTTTGATGCCGCGAAGCGGACTCCGGAAGCCCGGGCCGAGATGCTGGCGAAGATGGGACTGAAAAAAGTCGCCTACGACTGGCGGCCCGAGCATGTGGCGGAGTTTGAGCGGGAGATCCTCGCGTATCAGAAACACGGCATCGAGATGTTCGCGTTCTGGGGCACGCATGACGAGGCCTTCCGATTGTTTGAAAAGTACAAGCTCCAACCACAGCTCTGGGTGATGATGAAGGGTGCCGGCGACACACAAGAGGCTCAGGTCAAATCCGCCGCTGGAGGTCTGTTGCCGCTTTTAGCCAAAGCCAAGAAGATCGGCAGCCAGGTCGGCATCTACAACCACGGCGGCTGGGGCGGTGAGCCGGAAAACATGGTTGCCGTGTGCGACTACCTCAAAAAGAATCACGGCATCGACAACATCGGCATCATCTACAACCTCCACCACGGCCACAGCCATCTCGATCGCCTGCCGAAAGCCATCGAAGCGATGAAGCCTCACCTGCTCTGCCTGAACCTCAACGGCATGGACATCGCCGGCGACAGCAAAGGCCGTAAAATCCTCCCGCTCGGTGTCGGCACGCAGGACGTGAAAGTGCTGCGCCAGATCCGCGCCAGCGGCTACAACGGCCCGATTGGCATCCTCAATCACACCAACGAAGACGCCGAAGGCCGCCTACTCGACAACCTCGATGGCTTGAAGTGGCTCGTGCCGCAGCTCGATGATGCGAAGCCGAGTGAGAAGCCGAAGTATCGGACGTGGAAGGAGAAAGCGGAGAGCAAAGGGCCGAGAGCGGAGAGTTCCAAGCCGGAGAGTGTCGCGTCGATGAGCGAGGAATTTGGCAAGGCGCTGAAGGGAGGCTGGCTGGTCGATGGGGATGCGGAGTATGCGAATCTGCCGTTCACGGTGGAGTGTCGCGCGAAGCTGGATGGCAAAAAGGGCTACAACATCCTCGTCGCGTCCGAGACGAAGTCCTCTGCCACGCATTGGGAACTCTACACGCACGCGGGTCGCGGCACGCTGGCGCTTTTCATGCCCGGCCGCGGCGGCGATTACGATTCGAAGATCGATGTGTGCGATGGCAATTGGCACGACTTGCTCGCCAGCGTCGATGAAAAGGGCGTCGTGCTGTGGGTGGATGGAAAGCAGGTCGCCACCGTAGAACGGACTTTCCAGTCCGTTCCCGCCCCGAATCGGACTGGAAAGTTCGATCTGCGTCTGGCCTTCGGTCGCCTTGTCGAAGGTGGCATCGGCTGCGATGGCCTCATCGACGACGTGCGCCTCTCACGCGGCGTCATGAAACCGCGCAAAGGCAACTCGCCCCGGCTGCGCATGGATAACACGCTTGGCCTCTGGGACTTCGACAACCTCAGCGATCTCCTCCCACCACCCGCACCGAAAGCCGCGGAGTTCACACCGGATCTGCCGCCGCTCGACAAAGCGAACAACATCCACTGGCAAGAGTTCGTGAACCGCGAGCGCACCTTCGACTTCTACGGCAAGCAGGCGCTGCAATTCATGAAACAAAAACCCCTGCCCGCCCTCACCCCCCCCTTCCCCGGCATGGACGGCGGCCAGCAAGGCCACTGGGGCAATCAAAACGACCAAGTGACATGGAAAGACGGCCGCTGGGCCGCGAGTGATCTTGGAAGTGTGTTCAGCGGTGTCTTCAAAGGCGGAGGTGTGACGATTCCAAAAGCGGTGTGTGTTCGCTTCGATGACAAAGCTGCCGTCTTTGACCCCGAGCGCATGGCGTGGTGTTTGGAATGGTCGGGAGGCTTCCTCAAACTCAATGACAATCGCCACGGCTTCATGGGTGGCGCGCAGATGGATGGCCAAGTGATCTCCAAAGAGGCCAAGAAGCTTGCTGGCTCCTACCGTGGCTTTTTCCGCCGCGTCAATGAGGTCAACATTGTCACTAGCGAGACGCCCTTACCCGCACCAGGCCCCGCCCAATGGCCGCAATGGATCGAAACGAAAGGCGAACTCGGTACGCAGACGCCCTTCGCCACTGATCGCCTCACGATCCCGTTTGAGAATCCGTATGGCACGCTGTTCTTCATCACGGCGCATGATTTCTTCAGCGATGGCACCGCCGCCGTCGCCACGATGACGGGCGAGGTGTGGCTGGTGAAAGGCATCGACGATAAGCTGGAAAAACTGCGCTGGAAACGCTTCGCCACGGGGCTGCATCAGCCGCTCGGCATGAAAGTCGTGAAGGACAAGCTCTACGTGCTCGGTCGCGATCAAATCACCTGCCTGCATGACCTCAATGGCGATGACGAAGCCGACTTTTACGAGTGCATCACGAACGCCATGCAGACCTCTCCCGGCGGTCATGATTTCATCGTCGGACTCGAAACCGACCCAGAAGGCCGCTGGTATTTCGCGTCGGGGAATCAAGGTGTGTGCCGTATCACGGGGCGCGATCAACTCGACGTGCTCGCCACCGGTTTCCGCAATCCCAACGGCCTCGGCATCTCAGCGGATGGACGTTTCATCACCACCAGCGTTCAGGAAGGCGATTGGACGCCAGCGACCTCCATCTGCCAGATCGAACTGGATCACAATCTCGGGGCGCACTTCGGTGCTGGTGGTCCAAAGAACGGCCAGCCACCGGAACCCGTGCTCATGTACATGCCGCGTGGCGAGGACAACAGCGCAAGCTCGCAGGTCTTTATTCCAGACGCAGTCGGGACGACTGCACCACACTCCTGGGCCGCGTTGAAGGGCGACAACAATTTGATCCACCTCTCTTCTGGGGGCGGCAGCGCTTGGCTGATGATGCGGCAGAACGTCAAAGGTCGCTGGCAGGCCGCAGCAGTCAAAATCAGCGGCAATTTCGACTCCGGCCCGCAATGCGCCCGCTTCAATCCGAAGGACGGTCATCTTTATGTGAATGGCATGCAAGGCTGGGGCAGCTACACACCGAAGGACGGCTGCTTCCAACGCGTGCGCTTTACCGGTGGCGATAAACCAGTGCCGGTAGGCTTTGAAGCCCGCGACAACGGCGTAATCATCCGCTTCAACCAACCCGTGAAGGACGCAGATGCAGCCACCTGCTTCGCTCAATGCTGGAACTACAAATACGGGCCGCAATATGGCTCGCCCGAGTATTCCGTGAAGTATGCCGACACACCGGGGCATGACCCGCTCGAAGTCCGCAGCGTTCAGAAGCTCGACGCAGGCAAGACACTCTTCCTCGAAATCCCGCAGATCGTCACCGCCAGCCAGATTCATCTCCATGTGAGCACAGGCCACGATGTTTTTATGACCGCGCATGCCTTGGCCGAGCCCTTCACCGACTTCCCCGGCTACACGAAGATCGCCAAGACCAACCACGCTGCCCAAATCGGCCTTGAAGCTCCGAAAGCCGGTAAACCAAACCCTTGGGCCAAAGGCGAAGGCGGACGCGAACTTGTCATCGAAGCCGCCTTGGGCCTGCAATACGTGCAAAAGCAACTCAAGGCCAAAGCCGGGGAGAAACTCACCCTCGTTTTCAAGAACCCCGACGTGGTGCCGCACAATTGGTTACTCGCGAAGCCTGGCTCGCTGCAACGATTGGGTGAGAAATGCAATCTCATGATTGCCGATCCAGAGGGCCTGAAGAAACACTACGTCCCTGACAGCGACGACGTCATCGCCTACACCGACATGACCAATCCAAAGGCCGAGTTCGTGATCCATCTCACCGCGCCGCAAGCCAAAGGCGATTACCCCTACCTCTGCACCTTCCCCGGTCACTGGATGGTGATGAATGGGGTTCTCAAAGTGGAGTAGCTCCTAGCTTTTGATCGCTCGCCAGATCCATCCATCGCAATAAAAAACGGAGCACCTTGCGAGTGCTCCGTTTGAATGAACAAGAGAGGTTAACGCTTACTTGGCGGCCAGAGGAGCGGTGACCGCATCGGCTGCCACTTTGCTGGTTGGAACGATCTTCCAGAGAGCTCCGCGCTCGCTGGTGTATGGATCGACGGGGCCACCGTAGTTGGCTGTGGCGTGGGTCATGTAAATGGTGCCATCAGGGCCAGTGCCGGAACCTGTTGGACGGAAGCCATCGGCCATGTCCAGCATTTCCTGCATCTGCCATTTGCCACCATCTTGCTTCATGCCCCAGACCTTGCCACTGCCCCAGTCAGCGGCGAAATAGACGCCATCCAACTCAGGATAAGCCGTGCCGCGAGAGATCCCCAGATTGATCACGCAGATACCCTGATCGACGTGGCTGTACTCGGCGATCGGTGGCACGCCGACCTTCGGGAAGCCTTCGGGATCCGTCGAGGTCTCGGTGCCGTCAGCATTCTTCTTCAAGATCATCGGGAACGGATGACTGCCACACATGAACTTCCAGCCATAGTTTTCGCCACCCTTGCTGCTGGCAGGCTGCATGTTGATCTCTTCCCAATGGTTTTGACCAATGTCAGCGATGAACATGTCGCCCGTCTTCGCATCAAAGCTGAAGGTCCATGGATTCCTGAGACCGTATGCCCAGATCTCTGGTTTAGCTTTTGGATGCACTTTCGAAAAGGCCTCTTCACTGACGCCAAAGAGCGTCATTTGCTGAAGTGGAGTGATGAAAGGATTGTCTTTAGGGATGTCGTAGGCGCGATCGCCTGAGGATTTGTTCACGTCGATCCGCAACATCTTACCGAGATAAGTGTGCAGATCCTGACCTGCATTGATCACGTCCCCTTCCCATCCGCCGTCACCGACGCCGATGTAGAGATATCCATCTGGGCCAAAGGCAATCTGACCGCCATGATGATTGCAATACGGGAAGTCGATCTGCATGATGATCTTCACGCTCTCAGGGTCCAATCGGTCAGGATTGCTCTTCGAAACCTTGTATTCTGCGATCATGGTCGCGCCATTGAACCAAAGGTCAGCGTAGGCGATGTAAACCTTGCCATTGCTCTTAAAGTCGGGGTGAAAGGCCATGCTGAACATGCCCAACTCGAGGAAGGATGAGATCGTCTTATCTTTCAAATCCAGAAACGGCTTCTTCAACTTCTTACCGTCCTTGATGACTTGGATCACGCCTGGACGCTCCACCACAAACACACGACCCGTACCATCATTAGGGGCAGCGACGCTGACAGGGTCCACGAGATCATCAGCCACTTTCACGAGGCTGATCGCCACTTTACCTGGCAGTTTACCACCGGGTTGAGCAGGTTTGGTTTCAGCAGAACGGGCACCCGTCAAAAGGGCGGTGAGAGTGAGGATGGTGAGGATGGGTTTCATGAGGTTGGGTCAAAAGAGACGCACAAACGTACGCTCGATGCATCCTAACGATTTCACCACCCTGCTGACAAGCTCGAATTATTTCAAAGTCACATTACGCAAGATCCTCCATGAATGCTTCTCGGAAGCTCCATGGAGGATCGTGTGAATTGGATTCAGGATGGATGGACTTAGTTGCCCAAATTCTTCACGCCATTGACGCGTGAGTTCACCCGCAGGCGCAGGCCATTGAGCTGGATAAAGCCCGTGGCATCGTCCTGATTATAGGCCTTCGTTGGGTCGGCTTCCATCGTGGCGATGTGCGGGTTGTAGAGGCTAAATTGGGACTGGCGGCCTGCGGCGTGGATTCCGCCCTTGTAGAGCTTCACCCGCACGGTGCCGGAGACATTCTTTTGGCTCTCGGTGACCAGAGACTGAAGCAGCAGACGCTCTGGAGCATACCAGAAGCCATTGTACACCAGCTTAGCGTACTCTGGGATCAGACCGTCACGCAGATGCATGACTTCACGGTCCATCGTCAGAGACTCGATCTGGCGATGTGCGAAGTGGAGGATGGCGCCGCCTGGAGTCTCATAGACGCCACGGCTTTTCATGCCGACGAAACGGTTTTCCACCATGTCCACGCGACCGACACCATGTTTACCGCCGAGCTTATTCAGGGTCTTCATGACCTGTAGCGGATTCATCGGCTTGCTATTCACGGCCACGCAATTGCCCTTTTCAAAGTCCAGCACCACATACTCCGCTTTGTCTGGAGCATCTTCAGGGAAAACGGAAAGCGTGGTGAAATAGTCGCGATACTTCACGTCCCCTGCATTGAACCATGGGTCCTCAAGGATGCCGGCCTCGTAACTGATGTGCAGCAAATTACGATCCATTGAGAAAGGCTTCTTGGTGCTGGCATGCACAGGGATCTTCTTCTCATCGCAATAGGCGATCATTTCTGCACGGCCTGGGAATTGGGTGCGGAAGCGCTCATCACGCCAGGGAGCAATGATTTCCAGGTCTGGAGCCAAAGCCGCCGTGGTCAGTTCAAAGCGCACTTGGTCATTGCCTTTGCCTGTCGCACCGTGAGCAATCGCAGTGGCGCCTTCAGCCTTGGCGATCTCGACCATGCGCTTGGCAATCAAGGGACGCGCAATGCTGGTGCCCAAAAAGTATTGGCCCTCATAGATCGCCCCAGCCTGCATCATTGGAAAGATGAAATCTTTGGCAAACTCCTCTTGAAGATCGTCCACGTAGATCTTCGAAGCACCGGTCTTTTTGGCCTTAGCGTTCAGGCCTTTCAGCTCATCGTCCTGACCGATATTGGCACAGAAGGCGATCACCTCAGCATTGTAGGTTTCTTTGATCCAGGAAAGGAGGACAGAGGTGTCAAGGCCGCCGGAATAGGCGAGGACGATTTTCTTATTCATAGGGGATTCAGTAAAGGGAGGTGCGAGAATAAACAGAAGCAGGCATTTGTCGAATAAAGAGGTACACCAGCCTCAGCTCCCGCATTTTAAGCTTTCCAAAAGAACTCACGTCGCGCTAAATTCCCACCATGTCCCAACCCACCTGGCATCTCATCAAGGCATCGACCAAAGAAGAATACGGTCCGCTTTCCCATGAAGCTCTGATCGGACTGTCTGCCGAAGCCAAAATCTCCTCCATGGACAAACTGTCCAATGACGGCCGCCAGACTTGGCGCAGAGCCCCAATGGTGCAGGAACTCAAGATGGACTGGCTCATTCAGATGCCTGACCTTTATCTCTATGGCCCCACGAACGTCTCCACCATTCAGGAGTTCCTGGCCACGGGCGATATCGATGAAAGCGTGACTCTCATCAATTGCGTGGACGGCAGCGAATCACGCCTACGTGACCTTGCCTTCTTCAAAGTCAGCCCCCAGCAAGTCCGCAGTGTCAGCTCCACCAATAACGGCACTCAATGGCCCGACCTGAGCAAAAACAGTGGCGATGTGATGCTCCAGCAGCGCGTCAAACTCCTGGAAAAACAAGTCATGGAATACCAGCGCTCTCTCGATGAGTGGCAGCGCGCCCACAGCATCCTCAAGCAACAGTTTATCGAAGCGACCGGACGCGAGCCTCTCTAGACTAATTTATTCATGAAAGGCCTAAGCTAAAGGCAATCCCAGCAAACGACGACGGAGCATCTCCAGAGCGGCTTGGCTACTGAGCAGCTTAAAGCGATCCCGAGTGCCGGGGTAGTAATAGCGTTTAACGATCGTGGATGCGTTTTTGGAGGCGAGGCTGATAAAGACCGTTCCAACCGGCTTTTCGTCCGAGCCACCTGTCGGTCCAGCGACTCCCGTTAAAGCCAAGGCATGGTCGGCACCCGAAGTGGCTAGCGCGCCTTCAGCCATGGCTTTAGCGACGGGCTCACTGACGGCTCCATGTTCTGCTAAGAGTTCCGCAGAGACACCAAGATGTTTTTGCTTGGCCTCATTGGCATAGGTGACAAAGCCATGTCCAAAAACGCGCGATGATCCGCTGACGTCCGTGATGCGGCTGGCCATGTAACCACCCGTGCAGGACTCGGCAGTGGAAAGTGTCTCGCCACGCTCCAGCAGGGTCTGGACGAGCACCTCTTCGATGATCCGGCGATCCTCTGAAACAATGCAGGTGCCGAGGTGTTCACGCACGATGACAGCGCCAATATCGACGGGCTCAGCCGCACCGGAAAGGCGGACATCGACGTCGCCATTACGGATGCAATAGCCTAGCGTCAGGCCAGAGATGGCTTCGAGCTTCTTTTCGACTTTTTCGACGATGTCAGACTCGCCTACACCGGTGATTTTAAGATACAGCACCCGACGATCTGCACCGTCTGGCAACATGGCACGAAGGCGTGGCTCCACGAGCGTTTCCATCATGGGCTTCAACTCACGCGGTGGGCCGGGAAGCAGAAAGAAATGCGTGTCCCAACCCCGGCTATGGCTTAGCTCGGCTGGGAAATAGAGCCCCGGGGCTGTGCCGAATGGATTGTCCATAACGATAGCTCCGCGTGGCACCATGGCCTGCTTGAGATTGGAAGCTGACATGCTGCGGTTCCGCTTGGCAAAAAAAGCTTCCAGGTGAGATTTGATGCCTTCGTTGAGCTCCATGGGCAGGCCCAACAGCTCGGCAATGGACTCACGCGTGAGATCATCGCTGGTCGGCCCGAGACCACCCGAGACAAGCACTACGTCAGAGCGCGAGGCAGCCTCAGCCATGGCCTCTTTGATGACAGCTCCGTCTGATACGACGAGGTGACGCGACACCATGAGTCCAAGTGCAGCAATCTGTTGGCCGAGCCAGGCGGCGTTTGTGTTGATGGTATCACCGAGCAGGAGTTCGTCGCCCGTATTGACTAGTTCGATTCGCATGTGGTCTTTGAGTTACTTCAATTGTGCCCAGGGGCCTTGATTCAGGACAAGCTCAGGCACCAGTGTCTTCCAGCGCTCATCACCATCCAAGATCATCTTTCTTACGCTGGCACTGGAGTGAAAGAGACAGTCTTCCAGTCCATCTTTGATGATATGCACACTGCTGGTGTCCAGCAGGTAATTGAGCAGGTGCTGCTGTTCGGCACTGACTCTAGCCTGAGCGGCAGTGCGGACTTTCCCAGTCATTGGATCACCTGCCGGATAAACGTAAAGTCGGACTTTGTTGCGGAACAGACGCCCAAAGGCTTCCAGCAATCCGCCTTCCAAGTCCGTATACCAGCGCTCATTGAAAAGCTCTTCAAACAGCGGCAGCCCCAGGACGATGCCAACCGGCTGCTGGGTATGACGGGCCAAAAAGGCACTCAAGCGGTGAAACTCCGCATACTTGGAGATGAGCACATTTTTCCCCAGAGACTGAAGCACACTGGCACGCGCCAGGAAGTTATCATACTCGACAGAACAATCGTCCATGCAGAGCAGGTTATGCATGGTGATCTCACAGATCTCCATGTGGCCTTCGGCCTCGACACCAAAGTCTTCTGCAAAGGCTTTACGCCCCTGATCCAGCATGTCTAAATTCAACCGCGTGATCGGATCAAAAGTACCGCGACTGAGGAACACCGACTTTTTATAGAGCACGTCAGACGCCTGAAGAATCTCGCCATCCGCGCCAAAAAGCGCCGCGTCCGCCAGATCACTGCGCACGAGTTCCAAGGCTACAAGGCGATCCTGAAACACGGGCGAAGAGAAGGATGGGCCGGTGAAATCGATCATGTCAATTTCCACCCGCCGACGGGAAAGCTCATCCATAAGACTGCGCAGAAAGGTCGGCAAATTTTCACGCAGATGAAAGGCCCCATAGATCAGATTAACGCCGAGAATACCGAGAGCTTCGGATTGTCGCTGATTCGTGACATCCAGCAGACGCACGTGCATTTGGATGTCATGAAAAGGTCCCTGCGGTTCGGTCTGGAAACGCAGCCCCATCCAGCCATGACATTCTTCCTTGGTATCGCGGAATCCGCGCGCCCTGACCGTATTCGCCAGGGCAAAAAAGGTAGTGTTTTCTCCGCGCTTGGCAGCTAGGCGTTCGTTAACGATTTGATACTCATGATCCAGCATCGCCACCATGCGCTGCCGGGAGACATAGCGGGCACTTTTCCCGTAGATCTCGTCGCTGAAAGTCATGTCATAGGCCGACATCGACTTCGCCACCGTACCAGAGGCACCACCAGCGCGGAAGAACCAGTTCGCGATCTCCTGCCCTGCCCCGATCTCGGCAAAGGTACCGTAAACACGATGAGCTAAATTGAGTTTTAGCGCTTTTTCGAGAGTGCCTGGGCGGTCGCTGGGTAATCCATTCATAGAGGGGTTAACTACCAAACTACGCGGGAGATCAGAATCTGGAAGTGAAGAATACGACAGAATGAGTCAGAGACCTTTCTCATTCAGGGGTTGTCGTTCGTTCCTGAAAAATCTGCATCAACATTTCATCTTTTGCATTGACGCCGCGCCTTGTGTCTGGAAACATAGCGGCCCGTCGCCCGACCAGCGTGCGGACACAGTTTTGGTGAGGTGGCTGAGTGGTCGAAAGCACATCTTTGCTAAAGATGCGTAGCCTTAACAGCTACCGAGGGTTCGAATCCCTCCCTCACCGCCATTGTTTTTGGCCGACTCAAATCGAGTCACTCTTTCAGCCAAGCTTCGTAGTCTGCATGGATCAGACAGTCCTCACCCAGAGCCTCTTTCAGCGGATCGATCGCTTGACCACTGTAGCCCAAATGCAGATGCCTACGCCAGCCCTCGGCATGCTCAAAACTGCCGGAAAGCTCACCGACCTTCTTGGAGGCCTCGTCCATGCTGATGAGGTAGGAGTCCATGCCCTGGCTGACATCCAGCCAGTGTTTCTGACTGACATGGGCGGCTAGAGCCGCACGCTTTTGCTCGTGCACACTCGTCGTATCCACGTAAGAACCAGCGTGGATACGCTTCCGCAAAGGATCACAAAGGCCGTGTGGCATGGCGTGATAAACCGTCACGTCATGCAGATAAGCCTCACGCTGAGGATCACAGACAAAATTCGGGATGCAGTGCGCAAACGCGGCCGTGCAGGCTAAGCGACAGGCATTTTGATGGTCCTCCATGTAATCTGAGGGCGAATGCGTCAGCACGATGCTCGCCTTTGCCGCCCGCACGACCGAGGCGACCTTCCGCAGCAATGGCACACTGTAGATCAGCTCCAAATCATCACAGATCGGCGGGTAAAAAGCCGCCCCAAGGATCTTCGCAGCCTCTTCTGCCTCAGCTAAACGAGTCCGTGAAGTCGTGGGGCCGTCCATCTGGACAGAGCCCCCATTGCCAGAACAAAGATTCATGTAATGCACATCCCAGCCGCGTTTTTGCAGCTGCAGCAGGGTGCCAGCAGCTACGAATTCAATATCGTCTGGATGAGCAAAAAGGGCGAGAACGGAGGGCATGATGGCAAAGTACGTTCTGCATTGAAACATCCTTCAGCTTTTGAGCGCGACTATTCATACCGGCGATGATAAAACCACGCATTTATGTTGTTACGGCTACTTCCTCTTCTCCTAACCGCCTTCACCGTCGAAGCACGCGTGCCCTGGACGTCCTCCAGAATTCAAGGCTCGCCCGAGCCAGCGAAACCTTTCATCGCGCAGACGATCCTTAGCCAACACAGCTTCACCGAGGCCCTAGAAATCGTGGGTTTAGCGGAACAAATCGTGATCATCGAAAACGCAGGAAAGATCTGGAGCCTGCCGATAGACCTGTCAGCAAGCACGAAAGATCTCATGATCGATCTCAAAGCCAAGCATCCGCAGCTTGATCATGCCTACGGCATTGCCTTTCACCCGAAGTGGCGTGAAAACAAAGAGGTCTTCATCACCTACACCCTCGGCACAGGGATGGATGACGGCACCAAGCTCTCACGATTTAAACTCAGCTCCATCAGCCCACTGGTGATCGATCCCAACAGTGAAGAGAGCCTGCTCACTTGGCTCTCCGGCGGGCACAATGGCGCGCACCTCCAGTTTGGACCGGATGGCATGCTTTACATTTCGACCGGTGATGCCGAGGTGCCCTCTCCACCGGATCCGCGCAATACCGGACAGGATAACAGCGACCTCCTCTGCTGCATCTTGCGCATTGATGTGGACAAAAAAGACGAAGGCAAAAACTACGCCGTCCCTGCTGACAATCCCTTTCTGGGTAAACCGAAGGTGTGTCCCGAGATCTGGGCCTTTGGCTTCCGCAATCCCTGGAAAATCAGCTTCGATGCTAAAGGCCGTCTCTGGTGTGGCGATGTCGGCTGGGAACTCTGGGAGATGATCCATCTCGTCGAAAAAGGCAGCAATCACGGCTGGAGCGTTTCCGAGGCCACCCAGTCGGTGAAGCCTGAACAGCTCAGCCCACTGGCCCCCATCACCCCTCCCGTCATCGCCCACCCACATACCGAGGCTGCCAGCATCACAGGAGGCTACGTTTACCATGGCAAAGCTCTCCCTGAACTGGACGGAGCCTACATCTATGGCGACTACGAGACCGGCAAAATCTGGGCGCTCTGGCATGACGGCGGCAAAATCACCCGCCATGAAGAGATCGCCGATACCCCACATAAAATCGTCACCTTTGGCCAACTCGCTGATGGCGAGATTGTTTATGCTCATTGGGGAAAGCCCAGCTCCCTTCACCGCCTGACGCGCAATCCAGCCATGGGTCAAACAGCCCCATTCCCACGCCAACTCAGTCAGACCGGACTCTTCAAAAACATCACCACGCAAGAACCTGCCGCAGGTGTCCATGAATTCAGTGTTGCCGAGCCCATGTGGCAGGATCGCCTCAACGCTAGGCGCTTCATTGCCCTACCTGGAGACACCAAGATCGAGGCCTCCATCTGGCTCAAAAAAGATGGCAGCAAAGGCGGCGAAAAAGTCCTCTGGCCAAAGGATGCGGTCTTGGTCAAAACGCTCACCACGCCAGACGCCAACGCTCGCCTCATCGAAACCCAGATTCTGCACAACGACGGCGAGACCTGGACCGGCTACAGTTACCGCTGGAACGACGCCCAGACAGAGGCCGAACTGGTCCCAGCCAACGGCGCTGAAGTCCAGGTTCAAGTCAAGGCCGCAGATCCCATCCAGCATCGCTTTCATGCTCGTGCTGAATGCATCCGCTGCCACACACCGTGGACGGGTTTTGCCCTCGGATTCCAACCACAGCAACTCAGCAGCATCAGCGGTCGATCAGCGCGTGAAGCCGCTCTCCAGCTGGGTTTGGTCAATGACACCTTTTTTGAAACCAGCGCAGCGCGCCTCGTCTCCAGTCATGACAATAAAGCAGACCTCGACAGTCGTGCCCGATCCTGGCTACACGCGAATTGCGCCCATTGCCATCGTAAAAACGGCGGTGGCTCCGTCGCACTGAAAGTGAACATTGATCTACCGCTCATCGAGACCGAATTGATCGGCGAAAAACCCCTGCGTGGCGACATGGGCATTTCTGAGGCTAGGCTCATCGCCCCTGGCAGTCCTGCGCATAGCGCCCTACTCGCCCGCATTGGCCGGACAGGCTCCGGTCGCATGCCCATCATCGGATCTCAGGAAGTGGATCAACAGGCCTTTGAACTGCTCTGGACCTGGATTGAAGACCTCGGCAAACGCCAACCAGCAGTGCCAGTCAAGCATCCCCTGCCCCCACACATCAGCCCTCCTCAACTCGCTCCAGAGGCCCCCATCGACACCGTGCCAAAAGCATTAACCCTCCTCTCCCAGCAATCCCACTTCACCCACGATCAGCAGCAGCAACTCAACCGCAGCCTCACCACCACCGACCCAAACCTCGCGCCCTTGTTTGAGCGGTTCCTCCCGCCCGAACAGCGACGCAAAACCATCGGCCTCGCTCCAGACGTCCAGCAACTCCTCAGCCTCACTGGCGATGCCAAACGCGGAGCCGCCCTCTTGTCACCCACGGGTCGTGCCGCTGCCTGCCAAGCCTGCCACATCGTCAAAGGCACTGGCCGCGACTTCGGCCCCGACCTCTCTCAAGTCGGCGCACGATTGACGAAAGAACAACTGCTGGAAAGCCTGCTGCATCCCTCCAAAGTCATCGCTCCCGGTTACGCCGCCTACACCGCCAGTTTGAAGGATGGCAGTCAGCAAGTGGTATTCATGCTCAATCAGTCCAAACAAGAGTCCACCCTCAAGCTAGCCACCGGCCAATCCATCACCCTGCCCACCGCCGAAACCCTCAGCCTCACCCCACTCCCCACCTCCCTCATGCCCGAAGGCCTCCTGCAATCCTTCACCGCCCAAGAAGTCGCCGATCTCTTGAGTCATCTCAAAGAATTACAATAACCCTCCTGACTCACTCGACTAGAACCAGTCCGGTCGAACCAGGGATCTGTTCCACTTCGGATTTTGGCTGGCAAAATCCGTGGAGCGCGGCGGAAGACTCAAGTCAATATCGACCGTGCCAGCGATGGCGTAGGCGACGACGAGCAGTGGGCACATGAGGAAATTAACCTTGATGCTCTGATGCACGCAGCCTACAAAGTTGCGGTTCCAAGAGCCACCTAGACGATCACCACCACTTCCATCGTCTGACGAAACCTCTGCTGTGGAAAAGAAGGCCCCGAGGTCATGCGTCTGAGATACTCACATCTAGGCTTTTGAACAAGCGCCTTCCTGCCGAAAAACAAACAGGGCGGACCACCCGGTCCGCCCTGAAGTTTTCGAAGGATGCCAACAGCCAGAAGAACAACCCACTATTTGAAAGTTTCGGTTGGAAGCCGCGCTTCCCTCACCTGCTGACAAAGTGCCACATTCTGGATTCCATGTGTCAGGCGTCAGTAAATGGGTTGTAAGGCGTTTGTGAGAAGTCACCAAACATCAAAAATCTCCGGCCTTCAGAGAAAGCCGGAGATTTCATGGTGACTTTGATCACAAAATCAACTCAAGCATTCGCCCGAAGGATCTGGGCAAGCACATACGGCAGGATGCCGCCGGCGCGGTAGTAGTCGATCTCGACTGGGGTGTCGATGCGGACGACCAGCGGGATGTCAAAGCTGCTGCCGTCGGCCTTGTGGACGCGGAGGGTGGCTTCGCCTTGAGGCTTGAAGTCGTTGGACAGACCAAGCAGGTCAAAGGTGGCATCACCGAGATCCTTCACTTTGTCATAGTCAGCTTTATCCTTGAAGTTCAGGGGCAGAACGCCCATGCCGACGAGGTTGCTGCGATGGATACGCTCAAAGGACTTGGTGACCACGGCTTTGACGCCGAGAAGTCGTGTGCCTTTGGCGGCCCAGTCACGGCTGCTGCCCATGCCGTAATCTTCACCACCAATGATGATGCTTGGTGTGCCAGCTGCCATGTAGGCCTCGGCAGCATCGTAGATGCTCAGTTCAGTGCCGGCAGGTTGCAGGAGGGTGTCACCACCTTCTTTACCACCGAGCATGAGGTTCTTGATACGGACGTTGGCAAAGGTGCCGCGCGTCATGATGCGGTCATTGCCACGACGGCTGCCGTAGCTGTTGAAGTCCGACTGGGCCACACCGTTATCACCGAGGAATCGACCTGCTGGGCTAGCCTTTTTAATGGCACCGGCTGGGCTGATGTGATCCGTCGTGACGCTGTCGCCAAAGATACCGAGCGGACGAGCACCGACGATTTCCACGATGTCGCGTGGCTCCATGCTGAAGTCCTCAAAGAAGGGAGGATGCTGAATGTAAGTGCTCTTTTCGTTCCAGTCATAGACCAGTCCGGTCGAACCAGGGATCTCGTTCCACTTCGGATTTTGGCTGGCAAAATCCGTGTAAAGCGCGCGGAAGACGTCAGGAGACAGCGCAGCTTTGAGCGCGTCTTGAATCTCTTGCAGGCTTGGCCAGATGTCCTTCAGGAAGACACCGCTACCAGCGACGATTTCATCTTTGCTCAGGTCAATATCGACCGTGCCAGCGATGGCGTAGGCGACGACGAGCGGCGGGCTCATGAGGAAGTTCGCCTTGATGCTCTGATGCACACGAGCTTCAAAGTTGCGGTTCCCGGAAAGCACGCTGGCGGCGACGATGTCTTCGGCCTTCACCACATCTTCAATCCCGGCATCCAAGGGGCCCGAGTTACCGATGCAAGTGGTGCAACCATAACCCACCGTTTGGAAACCCAGTTTATCGAGCTCGACCTGGAGGTTGGTCTTGTTCAAGTAATCGGTCACGACACGGCTGCCTGGGCCAAGGCTGGTTTTCACCGCTGGCTTCACAGTCAGGCCGAGTGCGTTAGCTTTCTTGGCCAACAAGCCTGCAGCGAGCATGACGCTCGGGTTGCTGGTGTTGGTGCAGCTCGTGATCGCAGCAATCAGAACGCTACCGTGAGTGATCACGTCTTTTTCACCGGCCTTGCTGTCCACGGTGACTTCGTAGAGCGGGTAGGCAGCTTCGTGGCTGCTTTCCGTGACGACACCTTCCTGCGCCCCCAGGATTTTGGAGAAGGCGGACGCGTCCGAAACACCGTCGAGTGTCGAAGGCACTTCGGGAGCTTCCGTGGAGCCCAGCTCAGGCGTCTTGCCGTAACCACCAGGGGTTGGCTTGGTCAAAATGTCATTCCAGCTGGTCTTCAGATCAGCCACGGTGATGCGATCCTGCGGACGCTTAGGACCAGCCACGCTGGGTTGAATGTCGCCGAGGTCCAGTGCCAGCTCGCTGCTGTATTCCACCTCACCTTTTTTCGGAATGCCAAACATCCCCTGAGCCGTGTAATAGTTCTTGTAAGTGGCGCAAAGTTCCTCGCTGCGGCCTGTGCCACGGAGATAGTTCACGCACTCTTCGTCGATCGGGAAGAAGCCCATCGTCGCACCGTATTCAGGGGCCATATTCGCAATCGTCGCGCGGTCTGGCAGAGGCAGGCTTTCAGCGCCTGGACCGTAGAATTCGACAAATTTGCCGACGACGCCGTGCTTGCGCAGCATTTGCGTGCAATGCAGCGCCAAGTCGGTGGCGGTGACGCCTTCTTTCAGCGCACCAGTCAGATAAACGCCGACGACTTCAGGGACCAAGAAGGTCACTGGCTGGCCGAGCATGCCCGCCTCAGCTTCGATCCCGCCGACGCCCCAAGCCACGACGCCGAGGCCGTTGATCATGGTGGTGTGGCTGTCTGTGCCGACGAGCGTATCTGGATAAAACACCCCATCTTTTTCAAGCACGCCTTTTGCTAGGTATTCCAAGTTCACCTGATGCACGATGCCGATGCCTGGAGGCACGACTTTAAAGGTATCAAAAGCCTGTTCACCCCATTTGAGGAACTCATAACGCTCGCGGTTACGCTCAAACTCGAGCGCCAGATTTTGATTCAAAGCCGCCTGAGTTCCGGCAAAATCGACCTGCACACTGTGATCGACCACGAGATCGACCGGCACGAGCGGTTCCACGATTTTCGGGTTCTGACCGAGTTCCTTCACTTTCGAGCGCATGGCAGCCAGATCGACGAGAAGCGGCACGCCGGTGAAGTCTTGAAGCACAATGCGAGCAACGGTGAACGGGATTTCGTAGTCGCCTGGGTTCTTGGCATTCCAGTTAGCCAGGTTTTTGACATCCTGCTCAAAGACCTTTTTTCCATCCAAATTACGCAGCAAAGACTCCAACACGATGCGGATCGAAACCGGCAGTCGTGAGACTTTGCCGACACCGGCTTTTTCGAGTTCAGGCAGAGAGAAAAATTGGCCAGTGGATCCGTTTCCGGTGGTGAAGGTCTGAGGGGTATTCATTTTCGGTTGAGTCAAGAGAGCAGTAGGAAATAGCGAGTATAGCACTTTTGACACCAATTTTTTATGCCTTTGGCAGGGATTATTTACAAAAGGCGTCAAAGGCGGCTGGGAAAGCCAGCAGCTGCATGATGATGAAGAAAGAACAACGAACCAGACGTCGGTTTGATGGAAGCTAGAATTTCTTGGTTCTTAGCGCAGAGGCGCAATGTCAAGTAAGCCATCAAACCTCTCTTCGTTGGTAATCCCGAGCTTGGATTTGGGGGTTTTCACGTCGCTTGCTGATTCGTGGAAGCGACATGTAAGAAGTCACTCTTTAGGGAGACGTTTCCCAGTGATTCTCCGCGCCTTATCGAAGTCAAGAACCTCGAAACTCAGGTAATCAGGATGGAAGTTCATCACGGCTCGCTCAGCCTTGCCGTCCTTCCTGCGGTTAAGTTCGACGGTTTGAATGTCCTTAATCGTAAATCGGGCTGTGAAGTTGGGGTGACGGAAGGTTCCGTCGGGCATGAAGACGCATTCGCGGTCGGGCACACCTGCGGTGACGTTGCGCCAGGACCACTTGTTTGTCAGTAGCAGGTCGCGGAAATCAGCCGTCGTGCCGATTTTCTTGGGCTCTTTGGCAGGCAGTTGAGCCAGAGTGACGAGCGCGGAAGTGCAGATCAGTGCGAGGATCAGGAGGTATTTCATGGTTTGAGATTTCCAACTGATTCAACAAGGCATCACCAGAGCATGAAAGTCGCAGGGGGACCATCAAGAACGGTTGATTTACCCCGAGCACGGGTGGTGGCTTCGATCTGGGTGGCCCACTCACGCACGGCTTTGCGGAAGTAGCTGAAATTCGTGTAATCGTGGTAATACAGGATGATGCCAGAGCGGTTCTGCTCTGCATCGGCAAACTCATAAAGGGTCTTTTTGCTACCCGCATCCCGCAGTCGTCCCTCGATGGCCATGTTGCCTTTGAGCTTGTGGGACATCATGGTTTCGGCTCCGGGCCACAGGAGAATGTTGATGCCCTTCCTCATGAGGCCTCCTGAAATGGGATTGGGGTTGAGTTCTACAATGGCCAATTCTAAAACGAGGCTGGTCTTGTCTGGAACCTTCACGACTTGACGCCGAGGTTCGGGGGCTTTTTCAAAGGCTTTGGCTAATTCTGACTCAAGGTAAGAGGCCAGCTTTTGCACCTTCTTTTGTCGCTCTTTTTCACTGACTTCCACCTTGGACAGGGTCCGAGTCATGGGGCGCAAATTTTGCAAGGCCACTGGGGCGATGTGAATTGTCTTCCTTTCCGCTGCCTTTGCCCAAGCCTTGGTGTCAGCATTGGTCCAGTCCAGAAGGAAGGGCGAGTCAGCAGCCTTGGTCTTTTTCAATTCTTTCCCGTGCTGCAAAAAGTCTGTCGGCTCTGCCGGGAAAGCCTTCACGAGTCGCTGAGTGCTGCGGCAGGCAACACCAGAAAAAACAAGAATGAGTAGGGCTAGACGGAGAAGCATGATGGCGAGGAAAGACTACTTAATAGAGGAGAGAAAGCGGTGAGTATTCCATGAAGTTTTCGTCATTTACCCTGACGCGCAAGTTTTGAGGCTAAAATATAATTGCCCCGAAACGCATCGCCGAGCTGTCGGGCGAGTCGAGTCTCGGCCACCTTATCCCGAGAACGAACGACGCGGCTGATCTCGCCCAAGGTGGCCTCATAGCTGACCCGATTCAGATCGTGAAAAACCTCCGTTGCATGAGGGGTGAAACCGACCTGCGCCAGACTACCCCAGGCTTTCCGCTGCTCCTGATGCGAATCCACACAGAGCACCCGCACGAGAAACCGGATGGCACTGAAGGCTGGCCCTGTCCATTCGGGATGATAGGTGAAGGCCTGCGCTTTTTGATAAGGCATCTCAGCGCCATCACTCATCAGCGCGGTCTTTTCGGCTGTGTAAAAATCGCGCCGAACCGGCAAACGTCGTAGAGCCGTCTTTTCAGGTCCTCCCGAGACACCGACACGATAGCCCCAGAGCCCCTGCCCTTCTTCACTGAGCACATATTCCATGAAGGAAGTGGCCAAGTCAGGATCCGGTGCCCCACGCAGCATGGCGATGGGGTCCACGCTGATGGAGGTGCCGCCCACTGGCATGATGAAGCCGACCCGCGAGCTGCCATCTGCCTGCCGTAGCGACTCCTCTGTGGAGCGACCATAAAAGTCAATGCACATGCCAGCAGCGGCATCCCCGCGCATGACATCCAGCGGGATCTTCGTCGAAGTATCACTGAAGTAACGAGAGTTGGCGCTGATGCGTTGGATGAGTTTCAGGCCCTCGATCCAGCCTTGCTCGACTCCGGCTGCCTGGATTTGCTTTGGCTTCAGCAAGCCAGGATTTGCCGTCAGTTGGGCGATCTTTTCCTGCATTTGCTGCTGGATCAGCATTTCAAAGGCCTTCGTGGCCGAGCTACTGCGGCCGGGATCCGCCAGAGCCACCATGCCTTGCAACCTGGGATCCGCCAGATCCTGCCAGTGAGCGGGATCTTTCTCGATGCCTAATCGCCGCAGCACATCCCGATTGAAGACAATCCCAAAGCTGGAAAGACAGGCCCCACACCAGCGGTCCTGGGCATCCCGATAAGGTTCACCACTCATCTTTTCAGGAATCACAGCCTCTGAAAACCAGTCAGGGTGGCGACGTCGTATCTCCTTGAGTCCCGTGCCGACTTTGGCTTCCGCCACCAGCGTGCCCACATCGGCTTGAATCTGGAAATCAAACCCGCCACCGCCAAAAAACACATCCACCCCGATGCCAATCGGCGATCTCAAAAACGTGGCCCGAGCCTGGTCCGTGACGGCTGCTTTCGGATTCAAGCAGGACTGCGCCACCTCAGCCGTCCAGGGACGTTTCAGAACCTGAGTCCAGTGATGCTGAAACGCGGCGATGAACTCTGACTTCAACATCATGGCGATCTCCGACGTGCCGCCAGGCACCCGCCAGTCCATAAAAACAACTTCCCCAGTCCGCGCTTTCCAGTAACGGGCAAACCCCTTCCCGAATTCCTCGCGGATGCTCTCATGGTGGGGCGTCACGATGACGAGCCGCCGATCATACTTTGCCGGAGCGGAGCTTTCCTTGGGCTTTAGCAAAAAGGGACCGACCAGCGTGGCCAGCATCGCCAGGACAATGCAGACCTCTTTGCGGAAAGGCTGCAGCCGGGCAAGGAGTGACATGAGAGAGCTCGCATCCAAGCGGAGTTCCAACAGATCAGCAAGGACAGCTTTTGACACCAGGCATTCTAAACTGAGGTGGGCACTAGCCAAACTTTATGGCGCTTCAGCGTGATCGGATTTGAGCCGAGCGGTTTCCAGTGCTAGGCCACAGGTTCCTATGTCGAATACCAATGCCATCCCGAATGTCCTCGCTGAACGTTATGCTACTCCTGCCATGCGCGCCCTCTGGTCGGGCGAGGGCAAGGTGAAGCTGGAACGGGATTACTGGATTGCTGTGCTGAAGGGGCAAAAAGATCTGGGCATTCCTGTGCCAGATGGCGTGATCGAGGCCTACGAAGCCGTCAAAGATCAGGTTTTCCTGACCAGCATCATGCAGCGTGAGCGCGTGACCCGCCATGACGTCAAGGCCCGCATTGAGGAGTTTTGTGACCTGGCTGGCCACGAGCACATCCACAAAGGCATGACCAGTCGCGACCTGACTGAAAATGTGGAGCAATTGCAAGTCTTCCGCGCCCTGCTCGAAGTTCAGAAAAAAAGCATTGCTGTCCTGGCTGCCTTTGCCCAAAGGGCGGCACAGACACGCGACATCCCTTTCACAGCCCGTACTCACAATGTGGCCGCGCAGGCGACGACCTTCGGCAAGCGCATGGCGATGTTTGGAGAAGAAATGCTCATCGGTGTGCAGGCTCTCAATGAGCTGATCAATACCTACCCTGCCAGAGGTCTGAAAGGCGCCGTCGGCACTCGTCTGGATCAAATCACCCTATTTAATGGAGACACCAGCAAAGCCCGCGCCCTAGAAGAACGCGTCCTCCATCATCTCGGCATCAAAGCAGCCCTCGACGCCGTGGGGCAGGTCTATCCTCGCAGCTTGGATCTTCAGGTCGTCTCCACCCTGACGCATGTGGCCAGTGGTGCTGGCAGTTTTGCCAAGACCCTGCGCCTCATGGCTGGACATGAGCTGGCCAGTGAAGGTTTTGCCAAAGGTCAGGTCGGCAGCTCGGCCATGCCACATAAGATGAACAGTCGCAGCTGTGAGCGCATCAATGGCTTTCACGTCATCCTCAAAGGATACCTAGCCATGGCCGCTGGTCTGGCAGGCGATCAGTGGAATGAAGGCGATGTCTCCTGCTCCGTCGTGCGCCGCGTCATGTTACCCGATGCCTTCCTAGCCATGGATGGTCTATTGGAGACCACTCTCACCGTTCTCAATCAAATGGAAGTCTTTGAAGCTGTGGTCGAACAAGAACTCATGCGTTATCTGCCCTTCCTGCTCACCACCACCGTGCTCATGGAAGCCGTTAAAACTGGCTCTGGACGCGAAGCCGCCCATGAAGCGATCAAGGAACATGCCGTGCAAGTGGCCAAAGACATGCGCACCGGAAAGGTGGCCAACAATGATCTCTTTGCCCGCCTTTCTGCCGATGACCGCCTGGGCCTAGGCAGCGATGCTTTTGAAAAACTGACCGCTCAGGGACGCACCAACATGGGAGATGCGCCCGAGCAGGTGGATTATTTTGTGGAACGCGTCGGTAAACTCACCGCGGCCCATCCAGAAGCAGCGGCGTATCAGCCAGGAGATATCCTCTGATCTCCTCCCTCATGATCTCGCTCCCCTTCCTCGTCCGCTACGGTAGCATCGCACTGGCTATTGTCGGTGTCGTGCAGATGACGCAGGTCTTGCAGGTCATCCGAGCTCAGGAGAATCCCACGCCCCCGCCACCCGTGGCACCGCCAGAAAAACCCTTTGCCAAAGGGGTGGCAGCCACGGGCATCTTAGAATCCGCAGCTGAAAACGTCAGCATCGGCACCCCGGTGCCTGGACTGGTGAGCCAAGTGCTGGTGAAAGTATGGGATAAGGTCAAAGAGGGCCAGGAACTCATGCGGCTCGACGACCGTGAACTGCAAGCTCAGCTCATCGGCCAAGAAGCCAGCATCGAGGTAAATCAGGCCAATCTAGGCATTTCCCAAGCTCAACTAGCCAAAGCTCAGGACACCCTGGATCGACTCAAATCCATCACCGATCAACGCGCAATCTCTCAAGATGATCTGAGAAACCGCACGAACGATGTTTTAGTCGCCAAAGCTCAGGCCACGCAGGCTGAAGCCCAGCTCAATGCTGCCCATGCTGCGGTAAAACAAACCAAACTCCTGATTGAGCGTCTCACCGTCCGCGCTCCACGCGCCGGCAGCATTTTGCAGGTCAACATCCGCGCTGGCGAGTATGCGAGCATTCAAAACAAACAAGCGGCCATCACTCTGGGGGACGTGGACATGCTGCAAGTGCGCGCCGATGTCGATGAACAAAACGCCCTATCTGTGCGCCCCGATCAGCCCGCCAAAGCCTTCCTCAAAGGCGACGGCAAAACGGCCTACGATTTGGATTTTGTTCGGATCGACCCCTTTGTCATTCCCAAGCAATCCCTCACCGGAGCCAGCACCGAACGCGTCGATACCCGCGTGCTTCAAGTGATCTACCGCCTCAAAGTCCCAGCGGGAACCACCCTCTACGTCGGCCAACAAGTGGACGTTTTTATTGGCGAACGGTGATTACCCGATACGTTCATGCCAGTATTCACGAGAGCGCTTTCAGGCCTTGAGTGACGTGCCTCTTTGGCAATAGGAGTGAACTTCGAATCTGCCGTGAAAGCCGCAGGCCCTAACGCCCCGCCCGACAAGGAGGGCGCCTACCTGATCACGAAAACCGATTCACGGGCCTAAACAACTGAGTCTCGAACTTCGGATACTGATCCTCAAACTTCTGAAATTAGCCCTCAAGCGCCAATAACTGATTCTCAAACCCCGAAAACGAACTCTCGAACACGGGAAACTAACCCTCTAACTTGAAAAACTGCATCTCAACGAGCTGCAATTGGGTCAAAATGGGCTGCAATAGATGCTCGACCTCAGGAAATGGGGGCAAATCTTCTGCAATGAGGTGTGTGAGAATCTGAAAACTCACGAAAACTTCCGCAATCGACAGGCTAAGGTCTGCAACCGGATCGAAAAGAGGTAAAATCAGGGCTCAACGCTCTGCAATGAACCCGCAAAGGCAAACAATTGGGGCGCTTGGGTCTGCAATGCCTATTTTTGCCAAAAAAACATCTCCTCAGGCCATGATTCCCTGAGGAGGTGCTCTTTCAGCCGTCCCGCCAGCAGTAGCGCTAGGCGGTGATGGAGGAGAGATGGGTTAGGTCGTTGGTGCCGGCGGTGGCTCCGGCACGGCTGTCTCATCTGGCTTCTTTTCTTTCGGGCCACGACCACGATCATTGATGCTGCGGGCATCCTGGTATTTTTCGACGAGTTCAGCTCCGGCGACTGTGCGGCGTAGGGGAAGGATGAGATCGTCGATTTCTTCCAGGGCTTCGCTGAAACGCGCAAAGTGAGAGCGATTTTTCTGTTGCGAGACTGCTCGGGCGCTGATGGCGTCGTCCGGTGCCACGATGAGTGCGGCGTAGTCATCGGCTTCTTTCTTTAACTCGGCCACTCTCGCAGTGGTGATGCCGTATTGAGTTCCTGCCGGAGTGGTGGCGATTTGGGCTGCTTTGGCCTCCAGGGTGCGGGCGGTTTGCAGGAGAGTTTCATCCCGCATCCGCCGCCAGCCAGAGATGGGCAGATCGTAAGCGGCAGCGGTGGCTTCATCCCCAGCGGCACGGCAGCAGCGCACGACTAGTCGGGCCAGTTCGTGGGCGCTGTCTTCCAGTTCTTTTTCTTCACGGAGTTTGTCCATGGCATTGCCGCTGGTGGCTAGGCTTTGCTTTTGAGCCTGAGCTTCGAGATCTTGAAAAATCACGCGGGCCTCACTGATCGCTGCCGTGAGGCGTAGAGGTGGCTGATCTTTCCAGAGGAGTTCATGAGCAGGGGCATCAAGGCAGGCAAAGACCCTGCGTCCCATATTGATTCGGTTCAGATAATAGTCATTCATTGTCTTAGGCTTCGGTTTATTGGTTGGATTTATCCAAACACTTTTAGGCGCTTGGACGGGCACCTCGCTATCAAAT
>JAIXZA010000028.1 GCA_027489965.1 Verrucomicrobiaceae bacterium | reverse complement strand
CCCAGATGTTTGCCGTCAGGATCGCAGAGGAACAATCTTCCTCTGATCAGCCGCCAACCACTGACGGGACCGCAAACCTTACCTCCGACCTCGCCGTAGGTTCCGACAAGAAGGCCACCATCACCAAAGCTCATATACTCGATCCGCTTCGGATCAATAAGGGTGATGGTAAGCCCAACAACCTGATCGCGCTGCCAATGTTTCGTGTCATGTGCGGCTAAAACTTCAGCGGAAGGCTCGGGGAGCGTGCGGCATCCGGTCATCGCAATCGGCAGACTGAGAATGATGCACTGCCAAAGTAGTCCGATCAAGTTTCTTGGTTTCATGGACGGTTTGATGAACTCCGTTTCTTGGCCGAACGTCAAAGAGCACGCACCCCTATCGGCGAGGGCGAGCGTCGATCACGGGATTGAGGTTGTAGCTACGGTTGAACATGAAAACAGTGCGGCTGATAGGGGTTGCTGCGTCTCGTCTTGTTGTGCTTCTTTTTTATTGGTGGTGACACGGGAATTCAATCATGCTGGCCTTCCTGAAGACGATGAAGTGAGCAAGTCGAGCGCGGCAATTCAGAAGCTCTGGATTCTGCTGATTGGATCTACGTTGCTCAGATCAAGTAGCTCAACCCCATCTGAAAGAGGACGGGCAACTAGGAGATTCTTCGGGTGTATGATGCCAAGCCGACGAACACGCCGACGAGGCTGTAGGTGCCAAGTCTGAAGCTCTTTGGGAGAATCCCAAGAAAAGAAGCTTACCTTATCGTTACCACCTTCATCTATTGTAATCGTAAAAAAGCCTTCTTGTCGCGTATGCCTCATCACTCTTCCTTCATGAGGAATTTTATGCAGAACCTCGCCTGAACTCATGTCCCACCATGTGAGATTGTCCCCGCATTCTACAGTAGCCGCACGTGAGCCATCTGGGCTGTAGGCAAAGTACATCACCCAGTCAGTATGTCGGAGAGTCTGAATAACATCTCCGCTGTTACTGTCGTGAACAAGTACGACGCCATCTTCACCTCCCACGGCTAGCCTATTTCCATCAGGGGAGAAAGACACCGCACAATTGTCCTTATAGCGATAGTGAGAACTCACCCACATTAGTTTCTGTGATACGACATCATAAAGATGGGTCATCCCCTTGTAGTAAGTGACCGCTATCCGTGTGCCATCTGGAGAAAATGAGCAAGCCTCCACTGCATTCTGGATGTTGGGTAGTTTACAAACCAATTCCCCTGTCTTGAAATCGGTTAAGTGAACCTGTTGCTCGTCATCAGACCATGCTAGCACCTGCCCTGAAGGATCAATACAAGCCGTCCACGGCCAGGCCGTTCGTGACAAGGAAATGGTGGCAATAACGCTGGTAGAGACTGGAGCGATAGTGATACAACGAATATCACCACCGCTTACCCTTGTGCAGAGCAACACCTGCTCCCCATCTTGGAGCCAGTGGACAGAGTTACTTGAGTGGCTACAAAAGGTCTTGAGATTCATTTTTCAATTTTTTGATCTTTTGATTATTAGCGCTGAAAGATTCAGAAGGCGAGAGTCATGATTGTGCGGAGTAGATTGATGCTATTTTGGAGCAGAAAAATCTGCTAACGCCAAAAACCGATTAGTCCGCGCAATCTTCCATATCAGGAGAATGACGCTTGTTATTATGGTGGTGCGCAATAGATAATCTGCACAACGACTCGGATCAGGCGACGGCGAGCGCAAGACGTTGCTGACACGACAGATAGCCTCCGAGCCGTTGCCTGCATCCGTTTTGTTCGCCCTTGGTGATTCGTGGCGGTTCACTTGGTCTCAAGATGCCTTTTGAGGTTGGCCATGACTAAACGGCATGTGCGCTGATGAAGTATCCTCTGTGCTGGAGTCAGTTTGTTGGATGCCCGCAGCGTCTCATAGTAGGCCAGAAGGTGAGGCAGCCTCTTCGGGTCTCCGACGATCTCAACGATCTCAGTGACGTTCTTCTTCATCTCGTCATCGGTGGGTGTTGGTGTGCCCTTCTGGAATGCCTCCAACTCGGCAGCCGTGAATGCAAATGAAGCCGCCACGTCACCCGATGTCTTGGCGGCCTCCTTCTCGAATGCGGCGATCTCCTGCGCCATCTTGTCATCCGACACTGGTGAGTCCTTCGCCTGCATACCAGCTTTCAGGTCCGCACGGATCTGTGCGAGAACTGGCTCGGGAACCTCGGCCCAGGAGATGGTGTGGCTGGCAACCAGTAACGCAGTGATGAGCAAGGCTGTCTTCATGGGATGACGAGTGGCGTGTTGAAGTTGGGCGAACGTCGAGTCCTCCTACGCCTGACCGGGGGCGAGGGTGGAACACGGGGTTGAGGTTGTAGCGGTCATGGCGGCTGGAACTGGAGGCGGGTCAGGCGTTAGGAGTGACATCTTGTTCGGCTTCTTGTCTCACTTCACGGGAGGATACTTCTTCACGAACCAAGTTCTCTCGATGGTCACAGGGTTCTGTGCCTTCAGAAACGGAGAGAATGCATTCCATGCCGTCTCCTTCGCTTTGGTGAATCGCTCAGCGAAACCAAAGTCGTCAGGAAGTGAGTCCTTGTAGCCAAGCGCTGAGGCGAATGCCTGAATAGCTTCGTGGACTCTCACCAAACTATGGATAGAAATCATAGCCTTGTAAGGTAGGTCTTGATCACGGACGTTCGGAAGAGCCATTACTACGTAGCCGTCCTTGAGCGTCGTATCTGTGGTGTCATGCAATGTCGTCTGCATCGTCGGATGCTTGCACTGGCACAGCCATACGTAATGCGCGTAAAGCGCTCTCCACTGGTTCTCGAACTCCTTCGACCCTTGAACCTTACCTTCGTAACCAACCACCATCTTCGCCATCTGCATTGGTGACCACGGGATTTCTCCGCCGTCGGATTTGAGGAGAGCGTCGATGTTCGCTTGCGACGAGAACAAGCAGATCGCTGCTAGAGCGTTCTCATGGAGCGAGGCCGCAACCGCAGCTGCCTGCGAAGTGTATCCGCGATGCAGAAGAACATGCACTCCTCGTAGGTCATTCAGAACCCGCTTGAAGAAAAGTGCTCCGCACCGGACATCGATGATAGCCTTACCGTTGGCTCTCAGCACCGGAACGATCACTCCTGCTTCATAGGAAAGCCGGAAAGCCTCCTCAAACGGCAGAAGCTGGACCGCCATCAGTTCCTTGGCGCGTGATTCGAGCCCATCAAGCCGCTCCCACGAGGCGTCAGCGGCACAGGGTTGGGTGGTCATGCTATTGTTTTCTTGCCGAACGTCTCGGATCAGGCGACGGCGAGCGCAAGACGTTGCTGACACGACAGATAGCCTTCGAGCCGTTGCCTGCATCCGTTTTGTTCGGCCTTGGTTGGTGTTCGGAGCATGTTCGTCATATGGGCATCGACTTCGGTGTGAAAGTGTATCGAGCTGGTGTGGGATACTCCAGTTCTTTGGACAGTTCCAATAGCTGACGGGAAACTCTGATACCGCACCTCAACTCGGCCATGAAGTTGTCAAAATCAGCTCGCTTAAACCAATGGTTCATATCGGCAATCGCACAGACATATCCATCTTCATTCGGGGTGAGTCCAGCCACCAATACTTCAGTCTCTGATAACTCAGCCTCCCATACGGCAAGATCCGAGTCCGATATTCTCCCGCTGGTAGCCGCCAGATATGAGGCGACATGAAGCGGCGCAAAATCATACGCGCCAATGCCACAGCATCCCGCCACACAGGACGTTTCACAATGTTGAACGAGAAACTTCAACCTGTCCGGCAGGGTTATCTCAGGTGGCTGGCTCATCTCGTGAACTCTGTTTCTTGGCCGAACGACAAAACTCTGGCGACGGGAGGGGTGGCGATGCACTCCGCCGAAGCCGGGAAACAACCAAACTCGAAATAGCATGGATACGACAACACAGACCCCTCCCGTTGCCAGCAGTGACCTTGTTCGGCGGTTACATTCCTTCCCCGTTGGCGGAGAGGAGCCTTTGCACATTTGCAGCCCTGATTGCTGGTGTTACCCCGTGCGAGACACGGAGCAGCCGGGACTGTGGATACATAACGCCAAAGACTGCCGAGAAGCCAAAGAGCGAGCTGGACGCACCGACATGCTGGCGGTCGATTCTCTTTGGGTGCTCGCACTCGAAAACGTGGAGCCGAACGAGAAAGCACAGCAACCAAGGGAGCGCCGATGAGCATTAAAAACACAAATGATACCGCCGCGACCACAGGTTGCGCTGCTGCGGCTGGGTATGCCACGGCACCGCAAACACTGGGGCCTATCGTGTGGCGCATCGGGTGGGATAATTGCGGACACTGGGTGACAGGTAAGCACGGACATACAAATCACCTCTGGCTCTGGATCGGACCAACACGCAGCCAAGACAGACTCACCATCTACAATCTCGTCATCGGCCCGCTCGGCATCGCAGTCGGGTGGAGAGGATGGCATACCGATTAAGCCATCCGACACGGCCTTAGCCGTGTTCGGATCGGCGGCTTGTTCTGGCCCGTTTTGACCTCCGAAAAAGATTTTCACTTTCCGCTTGCACTCACACGGCAATGCCGTATCT
>JAIXZA010000183.1 GCA_027489965.1 Verrucomicrobiaceae bacterium | reverse complement strand
GCGTTGAGCGACAGCCCCACAGGCAAGCCACCCGAAGTGATCGTCCAGCTAGTATAGGGAGCCGTTCCCCCAGCTGCGCTTAGCGTCTGTGAGTAAGGCGTATTAATCAGCCCCTGCACCACAGAAACTGGAGTGATCGTGATCGTCGGACAGCCCATCGTTACGGTAAAGGCCTTCGAGGTGCTACAGCCAAAGGCTGCTGTGGCCGTGATGGTGAAATTGAATGTGCCCGCCGCGCTGGGTGTACCCGTGATCGCTCCGGTGCTCGTATTTAAAGTGAGTCCAGTAGGCAGAGCACCACTCGAAACGCTGTAGGTGATACCAGAAGTCGAGGAAACGCCCACCTCTGCAGCGCTCAAAGCTCGGCCATACACACGAAGATCACGCATCACCATCGGCGCTGGATAACCTTCACCAAGAATCAAGGAGGCATTTTCAGCCAGCTTTGGATTAGCCACCGTGCCTGTGTCCACTTGGTTACCATTCACATACAAAGTGAAGGTAGCGCCGTTCTTTACCCCGGTGACTTGATGCCAATCATTCTGTGGATAAACATAGGATTCCGTCAGACCAGTATTACCTGCATCGTATCTCCAGTGCAGCTGGTTTGTCGAAGGGTGCCGCCAGAGACCAGGAGATCTGTCGGAGGATGTTCCGTAACGCAGGATACGCAGCCAGCTACCATTTGGAGGTGCGGTGAATTTGGCGTAGAAGCTGATGGTATGAACATCATTGTTCAGGATGGCAGAAGAGACCGTGCTGTAGTTTCCGGCGGCACCTAAATCCAAACCACCATTGGCAAAGCTGCCGCCACTTCCCGTCAGGTTTAGCGAACCATTGGAGCGATCCGTCAAATCGGAAGCCAACAAGTATTGCGCGGACAAGCCATTCGTCGCGACGGGGCCGGACATGCTGAGGGCACTGAGTGTCTGGCTGTAAGCTGTGCCGACAGAACCATTGGCCAAAGAAGCCGTCGAAATGGCTACCTGCGAGCAGTCAACGATTAACGTGACAGCCATAGATCCTGTGCAGCCTCCAGCTCCCGCAGCAGTAACAGTCGCATTGAAGCTGCCTACCTGCGTCGGCGTACCTGACAGCACACCTGCCGAAGATAAGGTAAGCCCTGTCGGCCATGTCCCTGTCGCTGCAAAAGAATAAGGACCAGTTCCGCTGCCAGCGGTGAAGGTAAGGCTGTAGGGCCTACCCACAATGGCCGGAGGCGTTTGAGCTGGTGACACCGTGATCGTCGGACACACAATGTTCACGACATAATCTTCGATTTCACCCGTGGCACCGCTACTGGTTGGTGTGGTGGCGGCGTTGTCCGTAAGGCGGAAACGCACCCCGCGCTGGGCTCCAAGGGTGGCTGTCACAGGCACGGTGAACGTCACATTAATCGTCTGCTGGGAAGCGTTTTGAGGCGTAACGAGATTGTAGATGCGCTCACCACCAGCAGTGGTGACATCGATATCGTTAAAGCCGCCGCTGCCGTCGAAGTCGATCCAAGCTTCAAGGAAGCGGTTGGCCGTGTTGTTGTTGAAGACGGAGACAGGGATGGTGATGCTCGCGCCGAGCGCGATGCTGGCGGGCATGGTCACACCATCTTCATCATCCGTGCCGGTGGTGTCATCAGTCGTCGCAGTAGCATTAGGGGAGACGCTAGTTTCCGTATCGATAGTGGCACCCAGGCGGAGATTGGTACTGACTATGCTACTCGTTGTTGTCGTAGCCGCCCCGCTACCATTCCAGTCGCCAAAGTCGGTGCTCGGCGTGTAGGTGTAGGTGACCGAGACAAGGCCAGCAATCTGGGTCTGGGCACCGGACGTGTATTGACCACCAGTGTTGCTGATGCTGTCTAGGACGTTGGTAGCGCCGTTCAGAGCTACCGTGCCGCTGCCTGCAAAGGTAGCTGGTGTGCCGTAGGTCGTGGTAACGGCTCGGTAGAGCATGGTTTGATCAAAAGCTGCCGTGCCAGAGACTCCGTGGTAGTCCAGGCACAAGTCTCCTGAAGGATGAGTAAAAGTGACCGGCACATTCGCTGAGGTCACCAGAGTGGTAGCGTTCGGAAGCGTAACGGTGAAAGTCGTTGCATAGTTAAAAGTTATCGACCCCGCACTCTGGCCGAAGTTTTCCGCCAGCAAGCCGCGCTGCTCCAAAGAGAATGCTCTGAGTTGCACCCCAGTGGGCGTGCCTATGGCGGGGTTCAGCTGTGGCATGTTAAAGGCCTGGGACCACTCGGTGTTGGAGAGAGGACGCTGCACGGTGTAGGTGATGGTGTTAGCAGGCACATTTAGCCCGGCATCCACATTGGCCCGCGTGGCTCCACTGGCCAGGGTGAAGGTAGCGGTCAAGCGTGTGGTCGTGCTAAAGTCACTGTCCACCGCATCATTGCCCCCCAGATCCATGCCGCTAAGCGTGTGGGAAGTCGGCAGCTCGATGCTGACGTAGTAGTCACGTGGTGCCAGGCCTGTGAAACTGTAGTCCCCACTGGAGTTAGTCACAGCGACAGCCTCCGCACGACCGTCTGAGCGGAAGAGCGTGACAATGAAGTGCTCCAGACCAAGCTCACCCCCATCACGGATGCCATTGTTATTATCCTGCCAAACACGACCGCTGACTGTGGCTGCTGGTAAAATGGTGATCGCTAGATCTTCCACCTCACCGCCGGCCACAGCACCCGTAGGTCCAGAGCCTGAAGCTGAGCCGTAGCGCACACGGGCAAACGAAACGCCTGGCGAGGCACCGGCAGGCACCGCGAGATTGAAAATCTCTGGATAGACCCAGCCTCCACCCAAGTTACCAGTTTTGCTCAGGTTGGTTAGCACTTGCTCCCCGCTGTCCGTAAAGTTGCCATTGCGATTCCAGTCCACCCACATGCTGAGGAAGCCAGTGCCACGCAGGCCGATAATACCCTTGGCCACACCACCCGCGACGACCGGTGTATCAAAGAAGACGCCATCTTCATCATCCTGGCCGTTGAGATCATCCCCATCCGCATTGGCCGTATTGAACACCGCACCTTCGAGATCCACCGCACAACCGATGCCTAGGCCTGAAAGCACGGTGTGACTGGCCGTGCCGTAGCTGGCTGGGGCATCACTGAAGTCAGAACCAGCTGCAGTGATAGTTAGAGTATAATCCTCGATCTCCCCCACCTGAGCCTGTGCTCCCGTAGGTGCAGGCGTGGTCGCAGAAACACGGAAACGCACACCTACAACTCCAATGAAGGCAGCGTCTGGCACATTCACCGTGAAGTTCCGAGTCAGGGCCGCCCCAAGACTCGCAGTCGTGTTGGTCGGCACGACTTCCTCCCCTGCATCCAAAAAATCACCGTCATTATTCCAATCCACCCACCCAGCCACCCAAGCCGTGGAGCCAGTGTTGTTGGTGGTGGTGAGGTTAACGGTAAAGGGCACTCCACGAGGAACTGAACTCGAGCTGAAAGTCACACCGTCTTCGTCATCGGCACTGCCAGTGTTGGTGGTATCATCTGCAGTGGCAGCAGCGTTGGGGGTCACTGTGCCTTCGGCATCCACCGTAGCACCTATGCGGAGATTAGTGCTCATCGTATTACTCGTCGTGGTCGTCGCCGCACCCACACCGTTCCAATCTCCAAAGTCTGTAATAGGAGCAGGAGTGATCGTGTAAGGTCGGGTGCCGGCGCAGCCCAACGCATCCGTAGCACTGATGGTAAAGGTGGCACTTGTTGGCGAATTGGGCGTGCCACTGATCACCCCGCTATTGACATCAAGTGTAGCCCATGTTGGAAGCGCTCCACTGCTCACCGCAAAAGTGTAGGCTCCACTGCCACCTGTCGCGCTGATGGTCTGCGAATAGGCCGTGCCAACAGTGCCATTCGCTAGTGAGGTTGGATTCACCGTGATGGCTGGGCAGGCGCGGAAGCCAAAGTCGATGGTGTTATCCGTGTTGGTCGTACCGGTGGAACCAGGCTCAGTGTTGTTGGCCAGTGTGATCAGCGGACTCAGTGCTGTAGTGCCTTGGGTCGTCTGTACACCGTTACTGTCGTTGTTGATACCATTATCCAGATTCACTGAGATGGTCGCCAGCGGATAGGTGCCATTAGGCGTGACCCTAACTCGGTAACCCCCCGCAGGCAGACCCGTGAAGGCATAAATACCACTGGCATTCGTCGTCGTCGTGACGGCTGGACTAAAGACACCTCCGAGTGCATCAAGAAGCTCGACGTTCAGACCGCTGATCACGGCATCCGTCGCGGATTCATAAGTGCCATTGGCATTCATGTCAGCGAAGATCTGATCACCGAGACTGAGGGGCGCGGCACAGGTAGCATTGCCTGAAAGCACGATGTTATCGTATTCCAACGCCGTCGTCGGGCCAGCACCACCGGAGTCCCAGGCGTGGATGATGAGCACCATCTTCTCATTAGCCACTTCCGAGAAAGCAGGCAGCGCCGTGCCGTTGACGAATGGCAGATTCATCGTGGCCCAGGTGTTGGTGCTCGTCAGCGTAAAGGTATTCGTCCAGGCTGTTCTCACGGCAGAGGCCGGTACAGTCATGCCACTGCTGTAAGGGTAGCTACCCTGCCACCAGATCAGTGCCGCGCGGAACTTCGTGGGCGCAGCTGCCCCAGGTCGGCGCAAATCCATGCAGAAGTTGCCCCAGGTAAGTGAGGTCAGATTTTCAAAGGCAAACGAGGACGTAAAGACACGGTCGTTAAAGCCATCATTAGGCCGCGGCAGGGTCAGAAGATCGGTGTTATCCCAGCCCGTGGTGGAGCGGGCTCTGGTGCCGGTTTTCTTGGGCCCAGTGGAAGTGATGCTTGAGGAGACCATCACGGTGCCGTTGTCACTGTGGTTCAGTCCGTTCGTGCCAAAGATGCAGGGATCAATGTAGCTTGGCACAGAGACATTCCCCATCGTGGACGGGAAGGTGTCTTCCAGATTCCACTCAATGAGCGGGCTAGCCGTCGTCAATGTATAACTTTGAGTGCCAGCACAACCGTTAGGATCAGAGGCGCGGATGGTAAAGACTGAGGTGGCACTGCTGGTCGGTGTACCAGAGAGGACACCGGTGGCACTATTCAGGCTCAGGCCTGCGGGCAGGGTGCCACTGCTCACAGTGTAAGTGTATGATCCGGCACCACCTGCCGCACTAAAGGTTTGGCTGTAAGCAGCACCTGTCGCTGCGCTCGTCAGAGTGGCTGGAGAGACGGTAATCGTCGGACATGGGCAGAGGAAGAAGAGGTCTTTGTAGCTGCCGTTCGTCAAGGTTGGATCCGTGCCCCAGGTTCCCATCGAGGCCCCAGTGCTGGCATTGACCTTCTGTTTCACATTGTTCCAGTTGTCAGACACATAGAGATGACCGTCGATGCCAATGGAAGCTCCCATCGGGTAAGCACTGGCTGGACTCATCACGTTAAATGAAGTCCTAGCACCTGTATTGGTATCGATACGCCACAGGGTGCGAGTTCCCGGTTCTGTGACATATAGGAAGCCGTCTGCTCCAACCAAAAGGTCACGGGCAGTCGAAGTCGTAAAGGTCGTCAAGGTGGAGACGAGCGCCCCGGTCAGACCATTGTACTTCATGATGCGTGAGCCAGTGCCGCCGACGTTGCTGAAGTTCAGATCCACGAGGTAGAAGAAGCCGCTGGCAAAGGCCATGCCAATGTATGGGCCATCAGGCACACCGCTGGCCGCCACCACAAAGTCACCGATGTAGGCCCCAGTGCTACCGTTGTATTTTTTGACGCCCTTATTGAGATGTCCCGCAACATAGAGGTGACCATCTGGCCCGATGGCGAGGCCGTAAGGCTGACTGAGTCCGCCCAGACCAGCAGTGACAAAGTTACCCAGGAAAGCCCCCGTGACCGCGTCATATTTTTTGACCGTGTTGTCCAGCCTGGAGGCCACCAGCAAATGACCATCCGGCGCACGGACCATGCCATTGGCACTGGTCATGCCATTGTCACCTGCAGGGACAAAGATCGAGTTGTAGGTGCCCGACGTACCGTTGTAGCTATAGATAGCTCCATTGAGGAAGTCAGAAACAAAGGCGGAACAGGCACCAGCAGCCTCGACGGTAATAGCGTAATCTTCGACTTCACCTCTCAACGCGGAAGATCCGGCAAATGTAGGTGCTGTGTTGCCTTCCGTGAGGCGGATACGCAGATATTTCGTACCAGCTGTCGTCCCCGCAGGTGGCGTAAGGTTAAAGGTCACTGTGCTACTGCCATTCGTTGACACAGCCCTCACCGTCTGCGTCTCGTTCGTACCCGTCAGGACGTTATCTCCATTCCAATCGACAAAGACGTTGATGCGTGAAGTTGATCCACTCAATGAAGCTGTCGTCAATGTGACGGGGATGATTAGGTTTGTGGACGTGCCCACTGTGAAGAGAGGCATGGTCAAATCTTCATCATTGGTGCCGGTGGTATTGTCCTTGTTAGCATTGGCATCAGACGGATCGCCAGCTTCAGCATCCGTCGCATTGGTGCCGAGGCGGATGATCGAATTGGCAACCTGAGAGGCTGAGCTGGCTGCGAGAGTGCCATAGATGTGGTCACCAAAGTCGCTCGTCGCCGCGACCATGGCAAAGTCCACGGTGAGGTCGTAGTTGGCATCGAGACTGTCGTCCTCTGTGCCCAAGAAGCCGGTTTCACCGCCGGCATTGGTCGGTTCGGAACCGACGGTGAGCACGATCGGCGCAGAGACGACGCCAGTGGTGGCAGGAGCGGCTGCATCAATACCGCTGTCAGAGCTTCCAGTGACGCTGTTGTCGTCTTTTTGGTCGTCGGTGGGCGATCCGTTGATAAAGGAACCATATCCAAAGAGCGGCTTGCCGCTGGCAAACTCGCTGGCAGGGATACGCACGAAATAAGTGCCTGCTGGCACACCTGGGAAGAGATAACGTCCTGAGGTATTGATAGGAGATGTGGTGGTCACGGCTAGGCCACCGTTTGCGGTGTCGCCAATGAGTTTAAAGCCGCTGGACCAAGCACTGAAGGTGCCGGGGGCTGCATAGACTTCTAGGCTGTCATCACCTAGCCATGCCCAGTAGGTCACTTCGATCGTGTGGGTACCTGCGGCGAGCACCGTACTGCCAAAGCGGTCTGCCACGGAGTGTTGCGTATCATCAACGATGACATCCGCTCCATTGATACGCAAGCGACCGCCATCATCCGAAGTCATGCCAAAGCTCCAGGTGCCTGCGGTGGGGATGGTAATCGTGCCGGTGGCACGGACGATAAAGTTGGTGAAGGTGCCATATGGGAAGGCTGAATTGCCGGTGGTGAAGCGACCGTCTGCTTTTCCAGGCTGAAGGTAGTTAAGCGTTAGCGCCGTGGTGCTCAGGCTGTTGCTACCATTCGCCCCAGCGAGCTGAGTATTTGCAGTAGCATAGTTAGCTACCACAGTAGTACCTGTGTTCATCTGCGTCACGGCAAAACCAGCCTGCGCAGTGGGAACGTTATCGGTGGTGGTCGTGGCGACGACGGCACTGGTGCTGTTGTTGACCAGCTCCACATTCACTCCACCAGCCCCCGTGTCACCAGCATCGAAGCGGCCATTGCCGTTGGCATCCAAGAACACCAAGTTGCCAATACCAGTGCTGGTGACGGCACGGAAGCCGAGATCGACCGTGAGGTCATTGTTATTATCATCAAAATTGTCTGAAGTAGTATCAAAGCCTGTTTCACCCGTTGCATCCGTAGGCTCCACATTATCCGTCAAGGTAAAGACAGCCGTGCTCACACCCGTCACCGCGGGACTAATCACGTCCACACCATTTTCATCCACATTGTCATCGGCTGATCCTGTTCCCATCAGAGAGACCGTACCCACTAGTGGCTTGCCAGCCCCGAACTCACTGGCAGGAATGTGCAGGAAGTAATTGCCTAGAGAGACGCCATTGAAGAAATATTCGCCACCACCATAGGTAAGGATGGCCCCCACAGGCAGATCCACGCCTGCCACTTGACCCTGTTTGTAGAGATAAACGGGGACGTTGTCCACGCCTTCACCAGCGTCATAGTTACCGTCATTGTTCGCATCTTTGAAGACAATATTGCCGACACCTACTTTTTCTTCACAAACGTTCTCGGTGATGATGGGAGCGACATTGTGAGTGTCCAGATAGGAGAAGGGCTGCGCGGCTGGATCTAGCGGCCAATTGGTCAGTTGGAAGCTGGCATTGTATGTCGGCGCGCTGGCCAACTCATAATAGTGGCTCCAAATCCCGGCTGTGTTAGAAAAGCTGAAACCCTCCCAGGTGCTAGTAAGTCCATAGGTGGAATAGGCTGGCGTCAGATAATTATTCACGCCGCTCATGTCACCAGAGATATGAACCTGAAGGGTACTCCCAGACTCGGTCGCCCAGATCTGAATCGGACTATTCGCGGTCTGTGAACTCGCTAACAACTTAGCATTGGTATAACTAATGTTAGAGTCTTGACCGTAAGCGTTGTTTTGAAGATTATAATTATAAACATAAATCGTCGCCTTTGGGCTGTTCCGATTGAACAGATCCACATACATGATCGCTGACTGAGTGTTATTGGTCGGCTCTGGGCCGCTAGAAAGCACAAGGTAGAAGCCATCCAGGCGCTTACCTGGATTCTGCACAAACGTGGTGTCATAAGTGAAACGCTTGGTGCCAGTATTAAAAGTCACGTCCATCAGTTTCTGGGAAGCTACTGTCGTCCCATTATAGACAAAACTAATGCTCTGAGCAGGCGTGATGGATTCAAAGTAATTGTCATTGTTCTCATCCCGCAGGGCAAGGTGGAAACAACCCGATGTGGAAGGCTTAAAGCCCATATCCACGGTGAGATTGCCATTAGCATCCGCCGCATCATCATCTGTTTTGTAGAAACCGGTTTCCGTCGTCGCATTCGTCGGCTCAGCTCCCGCAGCCAGGGCAATCAGCGGTGAGCGCACCCCGTCAACGGTAGGATCAGCCACGTCGATACCGTCATCGCTGGCGGCTGTAGCGTCATCCCTACCATTGTCTGTCGGCGTGACCGCATTAGGAGCAGATTCTTTTTTGTAAAGCGGTCTCGTGCTGCCAAACTCGCTGGCGGGGATTTTTACATAGTAGCTGCCTGCGGTCAGGCCTGTGAAAGAGTACTTACCTGTATCTGGACCAACGGAAGTCTGAGCCACCGCTAGGCCACCACCTGCTGTGTAACCGACGAGTTTGAAGCCCGTATTCCAAGATGAATGATTACCCTGCTGAGCATGGAGCTCCACACTACCGCCCCAGACTCCGATATAGACCATCTCAATGGTATGGGTTCCCGCCGTAAGGGTCACGGTGCCAAATCGATCTGCCACGCCATGAAGTCCAGATTCATCCACAATCACATCATTGCCGTTGATCTTAAGCCTCCCAGCGTCATCCAGTGTCATAGCAAAGGTCCAGATTCCTGAGCTAGGAATGGTGATCGTGCCAGTGGCACGTATGGCGTAGTTGCCGCTACTGCCAGTTGGGAAGTTGGCATTGAAGACCGCATGGCCATCCGTGTCACCAGGCACCAAGTAGTCGATTTTGTCCGCACTGCCGGACCAATAGGCTGTCTGGCTTGTGCCATTAAAGCAAGCCACAGCTGCTGCATATGTTTGCATCCAGACCGAACTATGAACCTGCTCCATCTTGAATCCAGCGACACTAGTTGTCGTATTGGCAGTAGTCGTCGAGGCAACCAACGCATTGCTACTATTGTAAAGCTGCACAGCCACGCCACCAATGCCAGTATCTCCCGCATCATAGAGGCCTGTGTTATTGTTATCGTTAAACACGAGGTTACCAATGCTCATCACCGTCGAAACGACGGAAACGGTGTAAGCCTGCGTGCCGAAGCAGTTGCCGCCGGAGTCCTGTGCCCGCAGAGTGAAATTAAAAGTGCCCGTCGCTGTCGGCGTGCCGCTGATCACCCCAGCACTGGTCATGGACAAACCGTTCGGCAAGGCACCCACAGAGACAGACCAGCTGTAGGCAGGCACGCCCCAGTCTGCATCCATCGTCGTGGTCGGGTAAGCGGTGCCCAGCGTGCCATTGGGCAGAGTGGCAGGCTTGATGATGAGGGGGCAGCAGGAGGAGCCAAAGTCACTCACCAGATCCCAAGTGCCCACGCCACTGCCAAAGTTCACCGTCCATGCTTTCGTCGTCGTATTGTAAGCCACGGCACCCGCGGCAAAAGAACGTGCCCAGACGCCAATGCGGTAAGGTGTCCAGGCATTGCCTGCCGCATTCCCCTGCGCATTGAGCGGGAAAGCGATCCCCTTCCAGGTGGAGCCGCCACCCGCCCAGGCATTGATGGTATTAACCGGCAAAGAGAAACTGAAAATGCGCAGACTACCGACGAGCGTATCCGTGTAAGTGCCCGTAGCGATGATCGTGCCGAGGGTATGCGTGCTGCTAGGGTTGCTAGCATAGGTGGTGACATAATAACTACCACCCACCAGATAAACAGCGGCGTAGGTCGGATCGGTCGTGGTCGGGTCAGGACCATTGTTGATCATGAACCAGAGTCCAGCAGTCGTTTTAACCGACTGATCCAGCGTGGCTCTGACAGCCATATTGCCCGTGCTCAGATTGTTCGAAAGGGAGATCGTCCTCCAGCTGCCGCCATCATTGTTACCGTCCAATGTATCGACACGAGAATCCCAATTCCAGGCCCAGACATTGGTCGTACCACAACCCGTAATCTGAAGCGGGAAGACTCGCGTGTCTGTGCAGGTGCCCATGGTGGCTGTAACCACCACTCGGAAGGCTCCGATGTCCGTCGTGGTGCCCGTGATCAGCCCAGTGCTGCTGCCTAGAGTCAGGCCGCTTGGCAGGCCAGTCGCCGTCCAAGTGAATCCGCTGACCACGGGCGTCACACTAAAGGCCGTTCCCTGAGAGTAAGCCGTGCCTGCCACGCCAGTCGGAAGCGTCAGCGCGGCAATGGTCGGGCAGGTCACCGTGACGGCGTAATCTTCGACCTCTCCATCCAGCGCGCCACCGACCGAAGTAAGTCCGCCTGCTGTACTCAAACGGAAACGGGCTCCCAAAGAAGTACTGGTAACAGCTCCTGCGGGCACAGAAACGCTGAGATTGTTGTTTCCAGCGACGACGCTAAGTTCGGTGATCGTTTCGCTCGCATCCAGGAAGTCGCCGTCATTGTTCCAGTCGAAAAAGGCGTTCACCTTGGCCGTGGCATTGGCATTGACGACCACCGTGGCCGTGGCACCTGCTGTAAGCGTTGGGATGGTCACGCCGTTCTCGTCATCGCCATCCTGGTCGATGTCATCTCCGTTGGCGCCTGGAGAGGCCAGACCATCACCGTCCGCATCCACGTTGGTGCCCATGCGAAGCGTGCCGATGACGTGGCGGGCACCGTTCTGGGACATGCGCGTGGCGTAGTTGAAACCCAAGTCCCCGAAGTCACTGGGTTGGCAGGGCATGATCGCGATGCCGCAGGGGCTGTTGACGTTGGTCGTCAGGGTGCGGATGAGCGTGCCAGAGGAATTCAGGGTGTAAACCTTGTTGCCATCCGAATCGCAGACCCAAAGATTGCCGTCCGGTCCCCAGGCGAGGGCAAAGAGACGGGTGGCTCCTGCGATCGTGGCGAAGGTGGTGCGGACGCCAGCCGGCGTGATCCTGCTAATGGTCTTGGACGTGGCATCGGCATAGGTGATGTAGTAATTGTTGTCCGGGCCCAGGGCCAGCGAGAGCGAGTCATTCGCGGCAAAGGAGGACACCGTGGCCTCCAGGGTGCCGGTGGAAGAGAAGCGTTTCAGGCTGGTGGCATACTCATGGATGATGAACTTGCCATCACCGGTGACCAGAATCCCGCGCGGGCTGGTGGAGGTGCTGAAAGTGCCGGCAGCCGCGCCGGTAGCCACGTTGCGCTTCACCACGCCAGCTGTGTAATCGCCATAGTAAAGGAAGCCGTCCGTCGCAACCGCTGACGCATAAGCGTTAAAGCCACCATTGGCAATCAGTGTGCTGATGAACGCACCCGTGTAGGGGTTGAACTTCAGCGTGGACCCATTGTCGATGCTATTGGCCAGCAAAGCACCGTCAGGAGCCGGAAGGATTTCCGAAACCAAGCCCAGCCCATTCCCGCTAGAACGCACCCCCAAATCCGTACCACTCACGCCATCGTAAGCTCGGAGATGGAAGGCTCCCGAGTTCGCGAGGATCACGTTGTAGCAGTTCGCATCCGTCGAAACCGTGACGGCATAATCCTCCACCTCACCCTTCAGCGTGCTCGTTCCGCTGAAGCCGGGATGCGTTGCCCCTTCAGCGGCTCGAATGCGCAGGTACTTCGTGCCCGCCGTGGTGCCCGCAGGAGGCGTGAGGCTGAAATTGAAGGTGCCAGATGCTGAAACAGTCTGTGCGGTGAGCGTCTCATTTGTATCGAGCACGTCGTTGTCCCCATTCCAGTCCACAAACACATTCACCCGGGCCGTGCTGCCGCTGAGCGAGGCGGCGGTGATGGTCATCGGCACCGCGAGCGTCGTCGCGCTGCCCGCCATGAAAGAAGGCATGGTGAGGTCTTCGTCGTCACCCACAAGATCATCACCCGTGGCTGAGGCATTGGCGGGGCTGGAAGCCTCGACATCCGTCGCCAGTGTGCCGATGCGAATGGCGCTGTCCGCCGACTGAGCAGCAGCGGCAAAGCTGGCGTAGTCTCCAAAGTCCAGAGCACATCCCACCGCGATACCCTTGAACTGGGAACCGTTGTTCACTGTGGCGATCCAGGCTCCGGTGCTGCCATTGAACTGAAGCAGACGTGAGGGCGTGACGCCCAGGCCGTGGTCCGCCACATACAGATTGCCATCCGGGCCGAACTGGAGATCGCGCATGTCCGTCGGCTCATAGACGCCGGAGGTCTGCATACGGGCGAACCAGGCGATGTGGGTGCCCAAGACGGCCACGGTGGTGGCTCCGCCGCCTGGCTTGGGATAGTTTAGCACGCGCAGCACGCCCTTGTTCGTATCGTTGGTCGTACCGGTGTCATAGTTGCCATGCACGAGGTAAAGCTGGCCGTTGTAAAACGTCATTCCATGACCATCGACCGGGTTCCAGGTGGTGATGGCGCTGCCTTTGATATTCAGGCGGTCCTGGAGGGTGCCAGCGCTGTTGTAGCGCTCGATGCCGGCGTCGGCTCCACCCTGCTGGGTGATGTAGATGTCCCCGTTCGCCGGATCGATCGCAACGCCGCGGACGTTGTTGAAATTGCGCAGCAGCTCGACGCCGTTGAGGCCGGCGCTGTCAAAACGGATCACGGAGCGCAGGCCTTGCACGACGTAGAGATTGCCCGTGTTGTCGAACTCCATGGAGTAGGCGGCGTCCAGCGTGCCGGTGCCGCCGCCGAGCGCCGCTGGGATGGTGTAGGTGCGCCCGTTGGGGATGAAGACGCCCTGGTACGAGCCATTGACACCATACATGTCGATCTGGCCGCGGCTGGTGCCGGAGCTGATCCAGCGGGAGGTGTAAAGGATGCCGTTGCGGAACTCAATGTCGGAGTGGCCATTGTTCTGGACCCCCTGGGTGGTAACGGGGAAGATGGCCGTGCGTGCCAGCGGGGAGACGGAGAAGGAATAAAGGCCCTCATTCGTCTCGGCGGCGGTACCGTCGCCGAAATCTGTGAGGAAAAGTTCGCAAGCCGTACCGCCACTGGAGACAGCCACAGCATAGTCCTCCACCTCGCCCGGTGAGAGTGAGGCCCCAGTAAAAAGTGGGGTCGCAGCTCCTTCGGACAAACGGACACGAAGGTACTTAATGCCGGCGGTGGTTCCAGCAGGTGGAGTGAGCGCAAAAGTCCTGTTTCCCGTGGATGTGATGCTCTGAACGGCCTGCGTTTCACTCGGGTCAGACGCATCACCGTCACCATTCCAGTCCACAAAGACAATGAGGCGGGCGGCAGTGACGGGACTGGTCAAGGTGACTGGCACCGTTATATTCGTGGTGTTTCCTAAAGTGACCGCTGGCAATACCAAATCCTCATCATCAGTACCAGTAGTGTCATCGCTCGTGGCAGAGGAGTTTACCAAACCGTCCGCTTCATTGTCAGTAGCAGCAGTGCCTATGCGAAGGGCAGTGCTGGCCACTTGCGATGCTGAGGCATCGAACCCGGAGTAGTCGCCATAGTCAGAGGCCACTTGCGAACAAGTGCCCGTGAGAGCGAAGTTATCGAACTCCAGGATGTCGGTGGCAGCGCCTGTGTCGCCGTAGATGTGAAGTTCTAAAAGGAAGGTCTTGCCAGCGAGGGCTGCATTGGTCGGCATGGCATCGCCGCCAGCGTTGAAGGCACCGAGGTTGATCTTGCGCCAGGCTGGATGGTTGTTCGTGATGGTGACAGGCGTGTAATAAACGGGCTCCAATGCGTAAGGTGCCGTCCATGCCGTGCGGTAGGTGGTGCCATCATACCAAGTGAGGTAGCCCTGGACATGCGTGGGGGATTCGGGGCCTTGGCGGGCGATGTCCATGACAAAGCCAGTGATGCTGCCGCTTGAGATGTTAGCTGCCGTCACGAATTGGCACCATGTTTTAGAGACTTTGGCGGTTAGGTCTGCGCGAGGTCTTACCTGCATGGCCGGGTCGAAGGCAGATGGGAAGCCCTGACCGCAGCGGAGGGTGGCAAAGCCCTCTCCAGGTGCAGCTTCATTTTGCCCGACGCCGCCTTTGGAGGGGCCGTTGACGCCCGGTGGGTCATCACTAATGAATGGAAGCGGGCTCGTCGCAAATGCGCGCAGAGAACCACCCGTCACGCAGGGGGACAGATAACTGGGGGTAATAGGAACACCATAATGCCCAGTGTTCATGTCCCACTCAATGAGCATGGGAGCATTGATGCAGACGACGTAGTCTTCGATTTCACCCGAGGCACCGGAGCTTGTCGGTGTGGTAGCCGCATTGTCACTGATGCGGAAACGTGCCCCTGCCCAGCGGCCACCCACAGCCGTAGCAGGTGCAGTGAAGGTGATATTGATGCTCTGCTGCGAGGCGCTGGCTGGAGTGGCTGCGTTGTAAATCCGCTCTCCACCCGCAGTCGTAACATCGACATCATTGAAGGTGCCATTACCATCGAAGTCGATCCAGGCCTCCAGGAATCGGTTGGCGGTGTTGTTGTTAAACACTCGCACTGGAATGGTGACGCTGGCACCCGGCGTGATGCTAGCAGGCATGGTCACACCATCTTCGTCAGAACCATCCGCGCTGGCAGCGGTATCTGGTGTGACTCCGCTTTCGGCATCCACGATCGCTCCGAGGCGAATGTTCGTACTGGAGATGCTGCTCGTTGTAGCCGTGGCCGCACCGAGACCGTTCCAGTCCCCATAGTCGGTCGCTGCCGCACCAAATCCAAAGTCAACGGTGAGGTTGGAGTTATTGTCATCCAGATCATCGATGGTATTGAAGGCGCCGGGTTCGCCCGTTGGTTCACCATCGACGGTTAGTGTGAATGTGTTGGATGTGAGCCCATTGACAGCCAGATTGGCCGCATCCTGGCCGTTATCACCGGTCGTGTTGTTGTCATCCAGGGAATCATCAGCAGGGGAAGCGGGCAAGATAGAAGCACGTCCTTCAAGCGCCCCGCCCGCCCTGAAGTTCTCTGCCATGATATGCACCTTGTAACTCCCGGCGGGCACACTGAAGTAGTACCTGCCACCACTGTGGGTGATGAGCTCTTGCAGCGGTAGATCCACGCCGGGGGTCTGGGCAGAACCGTAGAGTTCTACATACACCCAATCCTGACCTTCTCCAGCATCAAAGCGCCCGTTACTGTTCCAATCCTGGAAAACGAGATTACCCACACCGCAGATGTCCGTGACGCAGGATTCCTGAATGACCACGTTGTCGATCAGCATCTTACTGTAAGCGTCCGAAAGGTTAGCGTTCGCACCATCCGTGCTAAACAGGAAAGCGAGCTTGGGTTTACCAGTCGGAGTCGCCGGAGCGATGAACTTGGTGCGGATACGCCGCCACTGGAGGTTGCTCCAAGCGCTATTGGCGCGCGGATTGGCTGCTGCGGCTCCAGTCTGCACATCCGTAAAGTTCCGGATGCCATAAGCACCAAAAAGCGTGTCCGTGTAGGTCGTATCTTTGAAGTCCATCTCCAGAAGAGTTCCCGAACTGCGTCCATTTGTAGCATTGATGTCCAGATGATCAAAGGGTGCCCAATCATAGGTCACGGTATAGGTTTTACCGGAAGTGATAGGAATCTCCCAAGTCTCTGCTGTCCCCGTGGCGGCGCTAGTGGCCAGACAGACATCACCAGCCCCCAAATAGAAGAAACGGCTGCCGTCAGTCGCGCGGGCTGCATTATTCACCCAAGCACCCAGATCAATGCCCCAGCTAGCAGCAAAGTTGTACCAGCCATCAACAAATCCATTCCGCGAAATGCCCGCAGTGCCAGCAAAGGTATCAGGGAAGGTAGCTGGCGCTGTCTCGGGATTCTCAAAGCTGGGGTTAAAGGCTAGGTTTACCCGATAACAAAGGGCGAAGCCGAAATCCATGGTGAGATCCGCACTGGCATCTGCTGGGCGCGGAGCGGTGCCATTATCCCAGGCATTGTCCTGCCCCACTTCAGTCGTCGTGGGTTCGGCACCGACAGCCAGAGTAAAGTTAGGTGTGCGGACGCCATTTACAGCTGGGTTGGCCTCGTCGATACCATTTTCATCCCAGTCATCGTCACGTCCATTGTCAGCCCCATTACCGACGAGGGAGAAGTCGCCATTGAGTGGCCTTCCACTAGCGAACTCACTGGCGGGGATCCTCAGATAATAAGTGCCTGGATCTGCATAGATCTGGTAAAGGCCTGCGGCATCTGTGCTGGTGGAACTGCGTACAACATTGGAGGCATCCAAAAGCTGAACAACCACATTGCCCACGCCTTCACCCGTGTCGAAGCGGCCATTGTCATTAGCATCCAACCACACGAGATTCCCCACAGCGGTAGTGCCAGTCACTGTAACCGCATAATCTTCCACCTCACCACGAAGAGTACTCGCGCCAGAGAATGCCGGCGATGTAGCACCTTCAGTAAAACGGATGCGCAAGTATTTGGTGCCAGCCGTTGTGCCAGCAGGTGGCGTCAGAGAGAACGTGCGGGTGCCTGAACTGGTCACAGACTGCACGGTCTGGGTTTCACCCGTATCCATGATGTTGTTACCATTCCAGTCCACGAAGATATTCAGGCGCGCTGAAGTGACTGTGCCGCCGATGGTGACTGGCACATTCAGCGTGGTGGCCGTGCCTACAGTGAAGATTGGCATGGTCAGATCTTCGTCATCCGTGCCGGTGGTGTCGTCGAGTGACGCACCGGAATCCGCATAGTCGCCTTCCGCATCGGTCGCTGCCGTGCCGATCCTAGCGTCTACGCTGGCGGTCTGAGAGGCCGAATTGCCATTGCCAAAGAAATGATCCCCAAAGTCCAGCGTGCAGGCTTGGGTGAAAATCGGCAGATCACCCATGGGCGGCACGTCGATGTTCACAGAATTTCCTGATGAGTTGTAGTTCATCGCCGTGATCTTACCCGCCGCATAAGTGGGCGCGGAGGTGTGATCTGAAACGGTGAGCCAGAGGCCGGCCGTGCTGCGCATTTCAATACCGCGCCAGTCGGCATCTAGATTGTAACCAGCAGGCCAAACCGCACGGTTATTGATGCGTGTGGTATCCAGCGTGAGGCGGAAGCGTGAGGTCTTAGCAACGGTGTCCTCGGTAACCGAGAGCACTTTCACATCGCTAGCATTCACCGGACCCGAGGCATCTGTCGAAAGCATCAGGAAGCCGGGGCTAGTCCAGCTATTGGAATGGGATGAGGCGTTTTCAACGTAGATCGTGACCTTGGGGTTGGCTCGATTAAAGCCATCAATGTACACCATGGCGTACCTCTGCACATTCGGCATGCCGAGCGGGCCTGTATCTAGCATGAACCAAATACTGTCGGCGATGACGCCTGTCGTATTGATCTGAGCAATGGTGCAATCAAAGTTAAACAGCTGACTGCTGGGGCTATAGCTCATGTCCACCTCACGCAGAGTGCCTAGGTTGTTGTTCTGATCCCAGTAGATGGGGGAATTGTTTGCCGCTGGTGTCATTTCGGCATTGGGATCAATCCACTTGTCCCCATTGGCATCCCCAAACCGGAAACGATAGCAGGGAGCCGTGGCGGTGAAAGCGACCGTGTAGTCCTCGATCTCCCCTGAGCCCGAAGCCCCCGTGGCCGTTGTGTTCTGCACATTCGTCAAACGCACACGCACCCCACGACCTGTGCCGACACTGGCCGTGGCAGGGACGAGATATTGAAGGCGGAAATACTGGTAAAATGAGTTTGTCGGATTTAGACCCGCAGGATCAAAGCCGTTTGAACCATTGGGCACGAGGTGGTTCGTGGCGACCTGTTCCCCAGCCCCAAAGGTGCCGTCATTATTAAAGTCGATCCATGCGTGTAGATAAGCAGGACTGCCCGTGTTATTCGTGGCTTTCACAGAGAGCTGAGCGTAACTACCAACAGTGACGGAGGGAGTAAACCAGACACCGTCTTCATCTGCGCCGTCAGCGGTGGCGGTGGCATTCGGTGTGACACTTGGTTCAGCATCGACAATGGCACCGATGCGGAGATTGCCGTTCACAGTACTCGTCGTCGTCGTCGTCGCAGCTCCTGAGCCGTTCCAGTCGCCAAAGTCGGTAGTCGACTTGTTTTCGATTTCGAGCATGTATTTAGGATTGCTCAAGCGGCTGTCACTGCTCCAGAGGGTCGTCGCCCCACCATTGGGGCCAGTGCGGTAAATTCGATTCTCCTGACGGGCGCAGAGGTAGAAATTGCCATCGCTGCCAAAGGCCATGCCGGTAGGGTTGCCGGGCTGAGTGGAAGTCAGCGTGACAAAATCATTCAGGAACACGCCTGCCGAGTTGTATCGCTTCACTTTGAAAGTCTTCGCATCCACCGCGTAGATATTTCCTGCGGCATCAATATGAACATCACGTGCGCCATCACCATTGGTCGTCCCAGTAGGAGATGGGCTAAAGAAGACCGTGGTGCTCGGCGCTGCGCCAATGGTGGTTCGGTACACATGATTCCAGTCTGAGCGATACCAAAAATTTCCTTGAAGCGCGAAGCCGACGCCCAAGTTACTTGAAAGCAGCGTGGCGGTGTTGGTTGATGGTACATATTTCCAGAGACCTGCCGTGGCTGAGCCGGTGTAGAGATCACCGTTGGCTGGATCCACCACAATGTCCCACAGACAGTTGCCCGTATGTCCAACAGCGGTGGGCAGTACGATGGTGCTGACCAAAGCCCCGGTCACAGGATCAAGCTTGTAGATCTTCGCCGTGTTATCACTGTTCGGGAAAAGATAGGAGGTCACATAATAGAAACCATCATTGGCCAGAACGATGCCGACCGGCGCAATGACGGCGGAGCTGAAGGTATTCACCCAAACACCATTCTGATCGTAGCACTCGATCTTATTGCTGGTGTTGTTGGTCACCAGCCAGTTCTTGGGAGCTGCGATACTGGTAACATAATCCTCAATCTCTCCCGTCGCGCCAGTGCTCGTCGGCGTGTGAGCGTTGGTATTGCTAAGACGGAAACGCACGCCGCGCTGAGTTCCAATGCTGGCTCCGGTCGGCACGTCAAAGCTAACGATGACCGACTGCACACTAGCTGACGAGGACACAGTGATCTGTGTTTTGGAGCGTTCTCCCGTTCCGGCAAAGGTAGCCGCTGAGTTAGTGAATCCACCGGAGTTATCAAAGTCGATCCAGGCATCCAGGAAGGCATTGGCCCCCGTGTTGTTAAAGACGGTCACGGGAATATTGACCGTGGCCCCTCGTGAGAGGGACGTCAGCATGATGAGGCCGTCTTCATCATCACTGCCGGTAGTGTCATCTGTGATAGCGGCGGCATTGGCTGTGACGCTGGACTCGGCATCCGCTGTAGCTCCGAGGCGAAGATTGCTATTGACCGTACTCGTGGTGGTGGCCGTCGCAGCACCGCTGCCATTCCAGTCACCATAATCCAGTGTGACACCCGCTGCGACTGTAACGGTATAGTCTCTGCTCGCCAAGCATTCAGCGGGGGTCGCGGCAGTGATTCTGAAGCTTGTACTCTGGCCCACAGCGCCTGTTGGAGTTCCTGAGATCGTTCCCGTGCTCGAATTGAGCGCAAGTCCGGCAGGTAGGTAGTTGTTTTGGACTTCTGTGAAACGAGAAAGCACCTCTGCCGCACTCAAAGCGCGGTTATAAATAGACAGATTGTCAACACGACCATTCCAATAGTAACTACCACCCTGGCCAAGGCCAATCTGTAAAGGCTGGGTGGAGTGGGTGAGACTGGCAGGGGCAGTGCCTGAGGAGACTTGGGCACCGTTGAAGTACAGTCTGACGTTCACCCCATCATAGGTGCCAACGACGTGCGTCCAGGCGTTCAACGGCAGCGTGCCAACTGCAACATTGCTGCTGTAGTTTTGCACCCAGAAACTAAAGCTCCCGCCCATTTGATATCCCAGTCCATAACCGTCATTCCAAGCATCGCTGGTGGTTTTCATCAGGACGGTAGACCAATCCACGGCGGCGGCACTGCGGAACACCCATGCCTCCACGGTTAGCCGCGCAGGCCTTAGAGTCGCACTATCTGGCACTGAAACATAACCATTCACCCCGTCGAAACTAAAAGCCTGCCCCACCCTGCCGGTGGTGTAAGTTCCCCCACCCTGCATGGTTCCATTGTTGGTACCTACAGTGTCCAAGCTATTGTTGTTTGCTGACCATTCACTGACGAGGCCCGAAAGCGGAATTCCACTCGCTGTGTAGGTGTAAGTTCCCACACCCGCTGTCACCGTCTGATTGTAGAGTGTGGCTGACGTCGGATTTGGCAGCGAAGTCGGGCTGAGTGTGACAGCCGGACATGCGACTGTGACGAGGTAATCCTCGACCTCACCATCCGTAGCACCACCTATAGAACTGAGGCCGCCCGCACTGCTGAGACGGAAACGCGCACCAATGGGCTTGCCTTGTACCGCCGTCGTCGGCACGTTAAGGCTCAGGTTATTGTTACCAGCGACGACGCTGAGTTCGGAGATCGCCTCGCTGGCATCCAGGAAGTCGCCGTCGTTGTTCCAATCAAAGAAGGCGTTTACTTTAGCCGCGGCGCTGGCGTTGACGACCACGGTGGCCATGGCACCCACTGTAAGCGTCGGAATGGTCACACCGTCTTCGTCGTCACCGTCGCTGTCGGTGTCGTCACCATTGGCTGTAGCTGTTGGTTGGCCATCACCATCAAAGTCAACAGCAGTTCCGAGCCTAAGCCCACCGATGAAATGGCGTGCGCCATTGGATTCAAGGAGAGTCGAATAGGGATGCGGCAAGTCGCCGAAATCCGTGTCAGCGCATGTCATGAAAGCTATTCCGCAAGGGCCATTGATATTCGATGTGATATGACGCACAAGAACTCCACTAGCGGTGTAAACGCTGACACGACTGTCGGTGAAATTGATGACGTAGAGATTACCATCTGGCCCCCAAGTCAGTGCAGGTGCGAGTGTGGGTGACGTAACCGAAGCAATAGAGCTGATGAAGGTACTGGTGGTGCCCGCCGGGAGCGTCACTCTCTGGACAGTATTTCCAACAAGGACATAGAGGTTACCGTCAGGGCCAATCTGCGCGCCCAATGTTTTGCTCGCGTAAGTTTGGACTGTGCCCTGCAACACGCCGCTACTACTGTAACTTCTCAGAGTGTTCCCACTATCGCTAGCGATGTAAAGATTACCCGACCTGTCCCAGCCTATACCGCTTGGGCTGGCAATCGCTAGGAATGGATCAGGCGCAACATTGGCACCCGTGAGCGCATTAAAACGAAGAATTTCACCCGAGTTTCGCGAAGCGACATAGAGCAATCCATCGGGTCCACGCCTAGTGGAATAGGCCCAATTCATACCCTGTGCACCCGAAGCGATAAAAATACTCTGATAAACCCCCGAGGTGCCGTTGAACCTTTTGATATTATTGTCGGGCTGCTCCATGGCGACAAGCAGCGAACCATCAGGATGCACCATTAGCTCGCTCGGCTTGACGATCTGCGCAGAGTTTGAGAACGTGTTCAGGAAAGCACCATCCTGACCGTTGTATGAAGTGAGAATATTGTTATTCCAATTGGAAACTACGATTCGGAAACAGTCAGGTGACGTCGTAGCTGTGAGACAGAGCGCATCCAGTTTTAGCGCAATACTCAGCCCGCTCCAGACTCCAGACACATAGCCTGTGACGCGTGCCGTAGCTGTGCCAGCGGGGGCTGTGCCAGTGAGAGTATACCGCTGCAGGTTGGTGTGTGTGGTCACGTTATCGACCTGGACGATCTGACCGCCTGAAAGCAATGTGTTGGATGCGTTAAAAAACTGTAGCCTCAGCTGGTGGTCTTTGGTGTTATCATGCACGCCAGAATAGGCAACGAAGGTGAAGACTTGGCCTGGCGCGGCGGCCACGCTCTGGTGATAGGAAACAAAGTCGGTGGCGTTGCCCGCAGTAGGGTTAAAATAAGCATAGCGATTGCCGCACACGGCCCACAGATTGCTGCCAGCGAAGGATGTTTGACCAGCGTCGTTTGTTGTGAGGGTCCAGCCAGTGAAGTCACTGGTCTCGAAACTGCCATTGGTCAAAAGATTGCCTGGGCAGCTGCACGGGTCGGTGGCGTAAACCGTGAACATGTAATCCTCTACCTCTCCACGCGATAGCGACGAACCGCTGAATGCAGGTGCCGTGGTGCCTTCCGTGAAGCGTATACGCATGAAACGCGTGCCCTCAGAACCCGCCGGCGGGGTAAGCGTAAAAGTCCTGGTGCCTGAGCTGGTGACAGACTGTACCGTCTGCGTTTCACCCGTATCCATGAGATTGTTCCCATTCCAATCCACGAAGACATTCAAACGCGCCGCGGTGATGGTACTAATAGTAACAGGAACACTCAGCGTGGCGGCCGTGCCGACAGTGAAGGTAGGCAGGGTTAGGTCCTCATCATCCCCGACGATATCATCCCCTGTAGCAGTGGCATTGGCAGGACTGGTAGCCTCTCCATCTGTTGCCAGTGTGCCGATCCGGATAATGCTATTCACCGCCTGCGATGCGGAAGCAAAGCCGTTGTAGTCACCAAAATCAGACTGAGCTTCTGCCCGCTGGACTGCTGCGCTCAAAAAACTTAACACAACAAACGCCAAAATCTGGGATACCCCAGATCGCAGCGTTGCAGTGGTTTTAGTTTTTGGCAGTGCCATGAGACAATGAATCAGACCAGATGTGATTGAGCACGACGGCGGCGCGCGAGGCCCATGCCAGCGATGATGATCAGCAGCGCGGATCCTGGTTCTGGCACGACATGGGTCTGAATCGTGAAGACTCCTGGATCGACCGAATAGCCACCCGGACCTTGAACGCCATTCACGCCACCTAAGATGGCAGTGTCTAAATCGCGTGTCTGCCAGTCGAATGACTCACCACTTTGCAGAGAGGGATCTGGGAACTCCCAAGCACCTGGAAACACATTGGCCCCTTTATCTGAATCACAAAGCAAGGCCCACTCGACATCTCCCACTAGAGTCTTCGAATTATAAACCCAAAGATAAACCGTTGCTCCCTGTGTGAAGACACTCGCAGGATTTGCAAAGGCCGATGTGGACCCGGAGGTGCTGGTATGATCAACGCTGGTATTGATTTCACGATTCGTTGGGTCCCAACCAAGTCCAAACGATGCCTTATCAAATATGATCCATCTAGATTCCCATTCAGAAATGTTTAGAGACGTGGGTGCCCAACCGCTTGACGTATTGAAGTAACCCAACTCAAACTGGTAGCTGGCATCTAGACTATTGCCCGCACTGTCCACGAGTGTGTCATTCTGTTTTGACCCCCAAAATATTGTGCTGGCGCTGACAGGCGCTGCAATGGCACACAACCAAAGTATGGCGGCAGCCACAGTGGTAATTGAGTTCTTTTGTTTCATGGTGAAAGTCAGTGTTAGCGGCTTCTTTATTTATGGAAAATATAGTATAATCGAATTTCTTCAAGAAATGAATTCATCTTTATTTAATTAACCAGAAATTTAGTAAACTTATATTATTAGAAACTATTGATAATCAATATCAACTATATTTGACATTATTTCTACACTTTCGATTTTTTAAACGGCGATGCCTGGCCCCTGTTTTCTGGCGCGTTTGCCAAGACTTTGACGATTTTTTTATATTCGTTCTTGTAAACAACGGAATCCATAATCGGCAGCAACACACTGCTTGACGATTTTCTTCTTGAGTTACTATAAACCTTTATCGCTGTGGAATCCTTCCATGGGCGGTGACTAGGCAGCTGAGTCTAGCCCGAGTTAAACGTTTACTTCCTCAATATGCGCTCCGCTCTCTACCTCCCTAAGTTCCTCGCTGTATCTCTCATCTACGCCGCCACCATCCCAGCCTATGCGGACAATGATGACCGCAAAAAATGTGACTCCGATAAACTCAAGTTTTCCAACATCACACTTCCTCTAGGTGCCGATGTGCTACAGCCAACAGCTGCAAACAGTAGCGGCTGGATCACTGGCTACTACCGCGACACGCCAGGCATGTTAAAAGGCTTCCTTCTCCGTGGGAAGCGATACAGTGACATGAGCTTTCCGAATACGGCCAGCTACACGATCGAGGCCTCTTTCCCAGTCGGCATCACACAGCGCGGTTTAGTCGCAGGTGTGGCTTTTGAGGCGGCTGGCCCAGCACACTCTTACACAAGGATGGGAAACAGTGTCACAGAGCTCATCTACCCAGGCAGCCAGACAGGCACCACCTTCATCCGCTCCATGAGTTCTGACGGTAAGATCCTTGGGGAGTCCGTTGATGGCCAAACGGGGCTCCCGGTCCTCTTTGTTTACAAAGATGGTGTCTATACGCCGCTTTCCTTACCAGCGAATCCTCCTGCAACAGACATTTACTGGGCTTCCATCAATAGCAGCGGTCATCTCCTTGGCGCAGGCGATAATGCCTCTGGCCGTGTCCTCTTGGTCGCCAAAAGAAATCACTACAAAGTGCTGCCGACGATCCCTGGTAACCTTTACAATGTACCGATCTCACTGCTCGATTCAGGTGAAGTCATCGTTGACTCTTCGGACTTGGATCTGCCCGCTGATCCCGAATATGGCGCTAACTGGTTTGGCAACATCCTCCGAAAAGGAAAATGGCAACAAATCCGTGCCCCAAAAGATACCAAGAGGATCACCCATCTCACGGGTGCAGCAATGCTAAACAATGATAACCTGCTTCTTCTAGGAACTTACGCCACGAACGCCAGCTACATTTTGAGTCCTTTCAAAGCCACTGAACGCGATTGTGATAATGACTGATTATCCCTGAGTAAACAGTCTTCCTTCAAACCCGCACGACTGATCAACAGCGTGCGGGTTTTGACTTTTTCAGAGGCAGCGCGGTTCCGTTGATACCCAGCTTCTACGCCTGCCAAAAATGGAAAAGGCAGCGATCAGCACCATCAACGCGCTCCCAGGCTCCGGTACGGCAGCGGTCTGTAGCCAGGCGACGCCGCCGCCAGGATCTCCGATAGGATTAAAACTGCCTGCACCGACAAAACCATTCACTTGCCCAAAGACGGCAGTATTTGCCTCAAGCAGATCCCAGTCGAGCGAATTCGGATTGCCTGCATCTGCTGTGGGAATGACCCAGGCTGGTGATGAACCACTCATGACATCGCGCACCAAGGCCCACTCGGAAGTCGGGACTAGATCCAGTGCGTTATAAACCCAGAGATAAGCCGTTTCACCCGCTGTAAAGGTAGCTGAACTAATGGCACTGCTAGATAGCCCTGAACTGAGAAAGTCGGCGCTGCTCGTGTAATAATCTGTCGTGCCATTCCAGCCATCACCGCTCACGGCGCGGTCAAAAACTTTCCAATAAGTGGACCATTCATCCATGTTCAGTTCCGTTGGAATAAAAGTGCCAAAGGTCCCAATCTCAAAGGTAAAGGACGCATCCAAGCTCGCGCCCAGCCCAGTGGATTGAACCAAAACGTCGCCTTCAGCATTAAACCATGAGATGCTGCGTGCTGAAACTGGCAGAGCTAGCATTGAGAACAGCAAGAGTGCAATGTGCCGGATTTTCATGATTATTGAAGGTCCACGCTTTGAAAATGTTGTGCTGGCTGCCGCCACTGACTGAAAGCCCCTGGATGAATGAGAAAGAAGGCCTCAAAACCATTCAGCAGGCTTGTGTCGTTTTGATCCATCATCTCGCTGTCGCCCTCCATGACCCATTGACTTTCAGCACCCGTTACTGCTCTTAAATAGTAGCCCGAGAGTGTTGAAGCCACCTTGCTTTGATTATTCCAGACTCGCAGACGATCCGCTTGAGATCTGCGGGTGCTCGCACAAAAGCCCTGTCGGTTTTTCATGTCTAATTGACCTGGCGAAGCGGCTTCAGTCCAGCCCGTACCGAGGAAGCTGGTGCCTTTTTCTACGGATAGAATGAGATCAGTGTCACGGACGAGGCCGACCAGTGGCACCGATGCCGAAACACTGCCCAACTTGACAAACATGCCTTCACCGGGCAGCAAGACGCGCCTGCCGCTGTCAGCGTGTGTGGAATCCCCCACACTGACCCAACGCCGCTGATTTCCTTCCCGCAGGGAAAGCCAACATTCCGTGTAGCGATTTTCTGCTCGTTCCCAAAACTGCACCCGATCCGCTTGAGAGGACTGAGTTGCTGCCAAAAGCCGCTCCTCACGGATCACACTCGAAAGAGTCTGATGTGGGCGCACTGCGATGATCGCGCCAGAGAGATCAGGCACAGAGTCACGCGTGTTCTTTTGTGAGGTCAGATCCAAAGCAATTTCACCAGCAGAACACGCAGGCTCGTCCACCTCCCAGCGATGGCCTTCCCAGTCGCCGTCCACGACCTCGACATAATAGCTTTCAGCCCTGTCCAGCGCAGAAACGAAGTCTTCACCTGCACTCAGAACATTGGCTATATCCAAAGAGCTCGGCGTCACTGCTGCTACTCTCCCACGATAAATCTCCGGCCGAACTAACGGCATCGCAAAGCTACGTGAGCCTCCAGCCTGAAAGATTTGCCGACGCCAGCACCAGAATGGAGTCTGTGCATCCACACTGCCACCGCGCTCTGAGCTAAGGCTCACCTGAAGACGGGCCTTACCTTGCGTAAGAGATCGGCAGACCGGATCACTTTCGATATTGGCATAGACCACGGTTTCAAAGCCGTCTTCAGTCTGCGTCACCGCAGGCACTAGGCTTGAGCGCTCTTCATAACCTTGAAATTCCGTCAGCATCAAAGTGAGACTCAAATTCTCTGGCAAGTCAGCCCGACGCCGATATTCAAAGTCAAACTTTGCTGTCTGCGGGTTATAAACCAGTCTCGGCAAAGAGTCGAAACCCTGCTGCAATCCTGAATCCGCAGTCAGCCCAAAAGCAAACTCCGCTACATTAGTATAGCCGTCTCCATCAGCATCATCCCTCGGTCCATTTTTGCCATCCAAGGGGTTTTCAGCCTGCCATCGCTCAAAGCTGTTACCGCCTCGACTTCCCTCTTTCACTTCTTTGCTTTTTTTGAGCTCCGCCAAGGCTGGAATAGCCGATACGATTAGGAGTATCGCACTCAACAGACATAGGCTCACCGTGCCCAAATGACACTTCGTCTGCAGCTGAGGTTTCAACGCAACGCCATCAACTCGAAATATTTTGTAATCACCATCCATTTAATAGCCAGTACGGCATTTACTTTATAGTGATTATCACATTAGGCCAGTAGTTTGTTAATCAAACTTAAGCTTCACACTTCAACCTTATTCATCTCAGACCGCAGAAGGTTCTTCCTGCCGCTTTTTATCAAAGCGCACGTCCTCTGCTTTTTCGATGAAGATGGTGTCTTCACAAATGTTCTTGGCGTGGTCGCCAACGCGCTCCAGGAAGCGTGCCACAAAGATCAGGTGTAGATACCCTTCCAGAGGCGATTGGCGCTCTTCCATGACGGAGAGTAAGGAACTGTCAAAGCCCTTTTCCGCCGCATCCAGCTCCTTATCTAGCAGGCGCGCTCTAGCCGCTGCTTCTGGATCAGCCACGGTGAAAGCTTGAATGCTGCTTTCAAGATTCCGCGCGCATAGATGATAAAGGGGCTCGATCAGCTTTAATTCAGCAATCTCAGGCAGATTGTTGATGTTCCGCGCCCGCTTGGCAATGCCGCTGGCCTGGTCGGAAATGCGTTCCAGATTATTGGCCACACGCATCGTCCCCATGACCTGCCGAAGATCATGCGCTGTAGGCTGGAATTTGAGTAAAATCTGCATCCCAAGCCTATCGATACTTTTCTCCAGTTCATTGACGTCCTGATCCGCAGCAATGGCCGAATTACAAAGATCCGTATCACGCTCGACCAGACCGCGCATGGCGCTGGCTAAATTTTTTCGCGCCATGCTGGCCATGGTCAGAACCTGCTCACGGAGAGTGGTCAGGGCGGCATTGAAGGAGGTCAGAATATGATCGTGCATCTCGATTCGAATCAGTCTAGCGGACTTTATACAGGCAATGTGACGTTTTCGACACTTAATTTCACCTCATTTGTCACATTCACACTTTTTATTCCACCCTTCGGCTGTCGATTCGTGCGCGCACAAAAGTCGTCATACGAGATGACCTCAAAATCGCCGTTATCGTATTCAAGAATAGCCGTCATCGACTCCACCCAGTCACCAGAATTGAGGTAATGGGTCTCTCCGACCATCTTATTGGCAGGGCTGTGAATGTGCCCACAGATGATGCCCTTGCAGTCGCGCGCCCGTGCCAGTTCCTGAAGTTGCTCTTCATACTTGCCGACAAAGCTGACCGCCGATTTGACCTTGAGTTTCACCCAGCGACTCAGAGAGAAATTCTCTTTGCCGCGCGCATGGCGGTACCAATTGTAGATCCGGTTTACCCGAAGCAATATATTGTAGCCGATACCACCGAGGTGAGCGATCCAGGGATGATTCGTTGTGACGTGGTCAAAGCCGTCTCCATGCACCACGAGGTAGTCACCACGCTTGGTGTGATGAATGTGTTCATCCGTGATGAGGAAATTATCCAACTGAATGGGAATGAACCGATCCAGAATGTCGTCATGATTTCCACGCAGATAAAGGATCTGGGTATTCTCCTTCTCCATCTTCTTGAGGACGGTGCGCAGGAAGTTGGTGTGAGATTTGTTCCAACCGCCCGAGCTTTTCAGATACCAGGCATCAATGATGTCGCCATTCATGATGAGCTGATCACACTGCACATGACGGATGAAGTGGGAAACCTGAGCTGCTTTGCAGTCAGGCATGCCGAGATGCACGTCGGAGATAAAAACCGTGCGGGCGCGCAACTTTGTCTTCACACGTGATGGGTCTGCGGGGACGTCAGGAAGTTCATCGATTTCTTCGCTCATGGGGCAAGGACTATTGGAGTGGGTGATTGAGTCTGAACGGCAAGAAGTTCAGCTTCGAATTGCTCGATGACGCGCTGCCAGCCGAGTTGACCTGCGGAAACGCGCGCTTCTGAGCGGATGGGGGCCGAGTCCCAAATCTGGGCACTTTCATGCGTAGCACTAAGAAAGGCATCACTAACATCAAAGGCAGCCAGGCAACCATTCTCGCCATGGCGGATGACTTGGCGTGGAGCCGCATAATCATAGGCCACAGGAATGAGCCCGCTGGACATGGCCTCAAGCACCACGTTACCAAAGGTCTCGCTAGTACTCGGGAAAACAAAGACATCTGCACTGGCATAACATTCAGCCAGATCCGTGCCGGTCTTAGCGCCAAGGTAGCGAAACTCGGGATGTTCTGTTTGCAGTGCCTTTAGACGCGGCCCATCACCAACAACCACACAAGGAGCCAGCGGATGCTGTTCACGGAAAGCGGCAAAGGCCTTCATCAATAGGGGCAAATTCTTTTCCGCGGCCACACGACCCACATAAATGGCCACGGGTGTCTTCTCATCTGCACCCCAGGACGATCTCAACACCATACTGCGGCGAGCAGGACTGAATAAATCAGTGTCCACACCACGGCCCATGACACCTACATTGGTGACTCCCCAGCGCTGTAACATGGCGGCACTGTCAGCACTTGGGGTCAAAGTGCGGGCGGTTTGATTATGAATGTGGCGAAGGAAGTTCTGAGCTACAAACTCCAAGCCAGGAAGGCTGTAGTTTTCCAAGTACGACTGAAAGTTCGTGTGGAAGCCAGAAACCACAGGGATGCCCATTTTAGCGGCAGCACGAATGCTGGCTATGCCTAGCGGCGTCTCCGTCGCTACATAAAGCACATCGGGCTTGAAGCTCTCAAACATAGCCTTCATTTTCCAAGTCGTGGCAATTCCCATCCGCAGACCGGGGTAACCGATCAAGGGCAACGCCATCGTCACATGCCGTTTCAGAGCTTCGGTCTCTCCAGTTTTAGCAGCCAGTGTCGTGACGATCTCAACCACATGCCCACAGGCAGCCAATCCACCTGCTAAGGTAGAAAGTGTCCGCGCCACCCCATTGATATCGGGCGGATAGGTGTCAGTGATGAGCAGCAATCTCATGATGGCAGATGTAGAAGGGCTTTCGTCTCACAGAAAGCAGATTTTACTCCTAACAAACCATACCTGCGTGACGAATGCGTCACCTGAAGACCACATCCACTCCCATGGCACTCTTTGAGGCAAAACCTGGTATCCAATGCGGTTTCCTAGCCGCAATCAGCCGATAAATCAGCGATAATCCACTGAGTACGACCAACCGATCCACCACGCGATAGCCACGCTGCCGACGCATCAGAAACTGAATGGCCCAACCCAGGTGTTTCGGATTCAAGAGCAGCGGCTTAAAGTCGGTCTTGATGCGGTAACGAGCGCGCAACCCACGCTTGGCATACTTGAGCTTGTAAGCAGCTTTTGCCTCAAGAATACGCATCTCAATGTCAGGTGCATCCTCTGCAAAGTAGTACTCACGCGACAGCGCCAGCAAATGGAAGGTATCACGCATGTAGTCGATATCTGCGACTGACACGCCTGCACGCTCTGCCAGCGACCTCATGCGGTCAAGATTCGACATGCAACGCTGAGCACTGCGTAGGGCCGTATCAGCATCGCGCACAAAATAACGCAGCAGCCTGCGCAGACTGTGACTGATAAAAATGTTCCCCCAATACACCTGCAACATCGGCGGGATCCGTACTCGGCGGAAGAAGAGCTTTTGCCGCGCATATTCTTCGATATAAAGCAGCTCACGAATGCACTCGTCAGACAAACGCAGCAGTTCAAGAAGCGCATCGGGATCTCCCAATTGCCGTTCTTTGACAAAAGCACGCACGGCATCCTCAACTAGCACGCCTTCCTTCATCACACGAATCGTGACAAAGGTATTTAGGTCAGTCCACAGCGCCTCGGGATCAATGAAGGCTAATCGACGGAATGGGACCCAGCCACCCGTCTGCGCCCAGACCATGCAGCCGATCACATTCTCTGCCTGCTGCAATTCACGAGCATACTGCTCATAGAGCCAACCTGTGAAGCTCGGATACTCGCCGCAACCCTCGTATTCACGACGCGTTTGCAGCTCCACAATCTTAGCCAAAGGCGTACGAAAGAAATTCCGATTCAGGGGCAGGTAGCGGAAGAAATCTGTCTCCCCATACTTCATAGAGACCACCAAGGCGGAACTTGTCAGCCCTTTGAAAACACGCGCAAAGGTATCTCGATGCCACATCAGATCACCGATAGGATAGGCCCCGACTGTCCATGTGCGAAAAATGAGCCGACGGCCATGCTTTTCAAAAACCGGTAACAGCGCCTGGAGAAACGTCCGCGCATCCTCCGGCGTCTTGATGACGAGCTGACTGTGAAAATCATCCTTCACGTCTTTGCCATCGGATTCACCGATCCGCACGATCACACCCGCCACCTCAGGGAAGTCCGTGAAGAAACGGTCTAACAAATCACGCAAAAAATCATTCACGCTGGTTCGATTCAGCGCCAGTCGCTTCAGCAGCTCAGGCGTCGCGGAAAAAACATCCATCGTCACATGCAGGCTCAATCCCACGCCCTTCAAAACCTGAAAGCAACGCCGCATCTCTGTGCGGTAGCGCTGGATACGATGCCTCACCTCAGGCTCGATCCATTCATGATCGGCCAAATGAGCCACATCGTCGATAGACGCCGCATTAAAGCCCCAAGAAACCGCCTGCCGCCCCAAAATATTGAGTTCACTGCAAACCATTTCCCACCATGCCTCCCCCTGCCGCCCCACATGATCCCAGGGAATCTTCGACCAATTGATCACACGCCGATCATAACCGCGAAAAAACGGCCCGATGGTGTCGATGAGATAGAGTTCAGTCACACGCTTGGTTAGGTCAACCTCCAACTGGCAGAAGACTCTTCAAGCGATCACTTCGTGCCTTTACGCAAAGTGCGCTCAATGTCAGAAATCAGCTTAGCCACGCTGTCATTGGCCTTCAATTCGTTAGAACGTTTCAGCAACGGCAACGCATCCGCCAGCTTATTGGCCGTTATATGGATCGTCGCTAAACGCAGGCTAGCCGCAGACTCATAGTCCTTCAGCTTCACCGCGCGCTCAAAGTAACCAACAGCCTTCGGCGTATCCTTATTATCTGCGTAGTGCTGACCCAGCAGCATAAGCGCTGCGCCATCCAAGGGATTCAGCTCAACCACACGTTGTAGCATCGGGATCGAATCACCGGCTTTACCAGAACTGACCGCAAGGCGAGCTTCCAACTTCAGCAGACGCGCCTCGTCTTCTTTGGCAAGCTTCCCTGCCCCAGATTCACGCGCCTGTTTAATCAAGGAGGTCGCTTCAAATAAAGCACCCTGCATCGACAAATTCTCGGCTTGAGAAATCACTTTCGATGGCTCAAAGCCACCCGCTTCAATTGCGCGTTTGTACGCGCTCAAAGCCAAAGAGGAATCCTTACTGACCAAATAAATATCTCCCAGACGCTGCAAGTCCTCAGGCTTGGCCACACCGCTGCGGGAAAGGATCTCCAGATTTTCGGCGGCCTTCAAATTGTCTTTCATGGCCAGATAGGCCTCACTTTGCAGACTGATGAATTCCGTGCGGTCAGGGTTCTCACGGACGATCTCTTCACACAAAGCCGCAGCCTCAGCCGCCTTAGCCTGCTTCAGCACACAACGCACTAAACCTAGCTTCCAGTCCAATACGTCAGGCTGAAACATCAGCGCCATACGATAGGCACTTTCTGCACTTGCCGCACGATCCAGGGAAAGCAGCGCAAAACCATACAAGCCGTAGCTCGGTCCGTCTTGAGCACCCAATCCGATGGCACGACTAAGATGCGTCACTGCACTGCGCCATTTTTGCTGGCGCACGTTCACCATCCCAAGCCCGCGCCAAGCACGGCGGAAGGAGGGAAATTTATCGACGGCGCGTTGAAACAGGTCAGCAGCGGGCTCATACTGACCATTTTCCAAGTAGAGATTGCCGAGTGTCAGATCAAAGATGGCATTGGTATCCTTCGTGATGAGCTTTACCAATGCGCCAGCAGCCTCCATGGGCTTGTTCATCATGGGCAAGAGCTGATTCAACAGCTCACGATCTTTGTCGCTAAGAGGCGGTTCCACGTCTGGAAAGACGCTGTAAGTGCCCAAGAAGAATTTAGCAAAATTAGGATCTTTCCACAACTCCAAGGCATAGGCACCTGGGCGCGGCTTTTCCTCTTCATCCACCGTAGTAGGAGCAGGGGCGGCAGCCGCAGGGGCCGGAGCTGGAGCTGGCGTTGCCGTTGCGGCCTGGAGAACAGGACTCAGTGACAGAAGAGAAAGCAGGAGCGTTTTCAATCGAAACGGAAGGGGAGTTTGAGTTTGAAACTAACGGGCTTGCCATCGCGAGTGCCGGGTTGGAATCTCCATTCACGGGCAGCCTCAAGGCAAAAAGAGTTCACGGCAGGATCGGGGGAATCTAAGACCTCGGCTTTGCTAACTGATCCGTCTTTACCGACAATGATCAGCACATCCACTTTACCTTTCACGCGCTTACGCAAATCAGAGGAAAGTTTGGGAGCTACTCGATTTGTAGGCGTTGGCTTAGCGTCCAGCTGACCACTGGAAAGCATGTCCCCACCACCTAGACCACCACCGCCTGAGCCGGTGCCACCGATCATACCGCCACTTCCAAATCCGACGCCACCACCAAAGCCGCCTTCGCCTCCAGCGCCTCCGAGGGCAGACCCGAGATCACTCAGACTCATGTTAGAAAGTGCAGGTGCAGCCGCTGCTGCAGTATCGACCTGAGCTAGCTCTTTAAAGTCAGGCATTTCCTGTTTAACGTCTTCAACAGGTTGCTCCAGTTTTTCTTTAGGCTCCTCTTCTTCCTTTTCCTCTTCTTTGGCGATCTCCACGTCCTGAAGCACGTCCACTTTCGGGCCGGCCTCCTCACCTTTGGGGATCAAAAAGCCGCCAAACAGGAACACGAAAGCATGCAGAAAAAGGGCAGCGAGGAATCCGAGGAAAACCTTTTTCATAAATCAATACGGCTTCTTATTTCCGCTCCGTTGAAAGAGCCACCTTGGTGATGCCAATACGCTTCACTTCATCAATCACCGCGACAACATGGGAATACTCAGCCTTGCCGTCAGCATTCACCACGACCTGCGGATCTTTGTTGGCTGATTTGAAGTTTTGCAGACGGATGGGCAACTGAGCAAAGTTGATCTTTTCCTTGTTGAAGAAGATCTCTCCCTGCTGAGCTACGCTCAGTGTCAGTGTTTCATTTTTGCTCTCCTTAGGTGAGGCCGTGGAGGCAGAGGGGACGTTCACGGTGATGCCCTCATTCTTGGTCATGGAAAGAGACACCATGACGAAGGTGGCCAGCAGGAAGAACACGACGTCGATCAGAGGAATGACCTCAATCTTGGCGTGTTTCTTGGCGCGTTTTTTAAACTTCATGAATTAGGCAGTCAGAGGGTTTTGTCCCAGAGCGGAAGTCTTGTTGCCAGAAGCTTTTTGATTGTCCTCAGTGGCCAGCATCACGCGATGGCGATGACGTAGATCTTCCTCCACTTTCTTGTTCTTCTCGATGATCAGCTCGAGCTTGGAAGCCGCGATTTCGAGTTCATGCTCGGCATCTTCCACCATGTTGTTGAGGTAGTTGAAAGGAATCAGACCGGTCATGGCGATAACGAGACCGAAAGCCGTAGCAATCAGAGCCTCAGCAATACCACCAGTGATGGCGGATGGCGCACCCATGTCTGCTCCGATGGAAGCAAAGGACGCCATCATCCCTGTCACCGTTCCGAGAAGTCCAAGAAGAGGGGCGATGGTCATACCGGTGTCCAGAATGAAGAAACCACGCTTGAAGCGTTTGATTTCGAGAGAAGCCGAGAGTCCAAGAGCGTCCGAAATATTGGTTTCGACATGCTCCAAGGCATGAGCCAAAGCACGCGCCACATAGTCGTTCGACTTGGCACCGACGGCAATGGCTTGATCAAAGTGACCAGCCTCGACGGCGTCCAGCAATTGCATTACGTCCTTCGGCTTGCGGCGTTTCTTCTCACGCAGAATGAAGAAGATACGCTCTAGGGCTGTGCCAAAAACCAGAATGCTCGTCAGCAAGAGAGGATGCATGATCGGTCCACCATGCTTGTAGGTGTCTAACAAGCTGTGCTTGGTGACAAACTCACTGATGGCACCGCCAAGAGTTCCGTCCAGTGGCAGCAAGCCTTTGCCCGTCTCAATCAGAGAAGCGATAGAGGCATTGATTTCTGGAGTGATGCTACGAATGATCGGCATCGGTGAACCGACTTGCGGCATCGCGACGCCCGCACCTACTCCGCCTTTGGTTGAGAAGAACGCCATCGGTCCGATCACTGCAAAGGTACCATCCATCACAAGACCTTGGCTATCGACAGCCTTACCCGAGAAACGGGCACCACCAATGATTTCATTAAGGCGCCTAATGGCTGCACGCAGCAAGTCCACTTGAGTGAGGAAACGCTCTTTAAGTGGCGTCTTTTCATTCTCAGAAGCCATCTTGGCTTTATCCAGAGTCGGCTTATAAATCTGCATTTCACTGGCATGAACCTTGGATTCAAAACCCTTGGTGTACTCATCCAGAATGTTGGTCAGATACAAGTTTTCTTCACCTGCCAGCTTCACCTGACTTTTCAGATTAGAGAAGTTCAACTCAGCCGTGTCCACTTCACGGGTCAGTGGCGCATACTGATCTTGTAGCTGGCGCAGTTTTTCTTCCAATTGGGCCAGCTCACGATTCAGAGGTTCCTTTTCTTTGCCAATCTCAGCTTGCACCTTAGACAGGTCTTCCTTACTGCGATCATAATCTGCCTGGGCCGAGGCTTTAGCAGCGGAGAACCCAGCCGCGCTGGCACTGGCCAGGCTGGCGGACAGGATGAAGAGGGTGGTTACGATAGGTCTCATAAGTTTCGAGGCGTTACAGGTTGGCATCAGCGGATCTCAGCGGGCAATTCGACCAGTTTCGGGGCGATTGCTTTTTTCATGACTTCGACGACCTCACGCATTTTCGGGGCGATGGTCGCATCGGTCTTCCAAGTCCAGCCTTGATCGCTGGGGAGTCCAAGGCCGCCGATCGTGCCACTGGAGTTGACAAAATAACCTTGGCCTAAGCCAACATAGACCACTTTGACTTCGGCCTTTTTACCGTCACCGATATCGTGGATTTCAGGAATCGTAGTGAGTTCATTATTGGCTTTCCCGAGTTCATTGAGAATACCCAAAACATTCTGAAAGCGCTCCGCTGCCGTAATGTTTTTCACATCAGCTCCGGCCTTGGGGATACGATCATGCAACACCTTGACCTTTTCTTGAATTACTCCAGGAACACGTCCAAATAAACCTTTGACGCCCTCCTCCAGCTCAGGTGCGACAGCGACAAGAGCCTCAGTGGCTTCTCGTGTTTTGATCTTCTCTGCTTCTGTTTCAGCCGTGCGTTTCTTCACGTCTTCAAGCTTCGTCTTGGCTTCAGCAATCTTCTTTTCTGTCTCTTCGACAGAGATTTTCAGCAATTGAATGCGCCCTTGAAGCATCGCCTTCCCATTCTCCCAGTCTGCCCGCTCACTAGCGATCAAACGCTGAGTTGATGACCATTGCTGAAGCAGACCTCGCGTTGAGTCCATATCGGCACCTGCATCAGGCGATTTGGTTGCTGCCTCCTGGGCACCAATGTTCATCGTGCCTGCTATTCCAAGGATGATTAACCGAGCTAATCTTGCGTTCATTCTAAAATCGGGTTTGATAGATCATTAAAAATTATATCTTATTACTGTCGAGCAGCGCGTTAAATTCACGTTCCGTTAAGTGACGAAACCGTTGCATTACCACTTGGCATTCAGTCCTAGGCTGTAAACAGCCCCGCTCTTGAGATCGCTGAAGGGTTCCCCTGTAGAAAAATAACGCTGACGCGGTTCATCCAACAAATTGGAGATTCGGAACGACAATTCCCAGTTGGGGAGCAGTCTTTTTGTCACATAGGCATCAACAGAAGTGTAGGCACGTTGATAGACATCAGGTGCAGAAATACCTGCCGCGTCAGCACGGCCACCCACCGAGTAAAGTAACGGCCCTGTAATATTGAGCAATACACCAACGCTCAATCCCATATCCTCATTATCGTGACTTAAATTTGCGTTGAAGGTATATTCAGGTTGCCCCTGTAGCGGACGAGTCGTCGATAACCCCACGGATTCTCGATTGACTAAATTAATGTCATTCAGCTGAACTTGCGAAAAGACATAACCATAGTTCATGCTGAAGTTAAAGCCTTCTAAGAATGGATTTACCTCTCCAAGCCTTTTATTCAGTTCAATTTCAAAACCGTAAAGTGCTGCTGAGCGATCATTGCGGACCGTATTGATGAGACCAGTGTAAACATATTCGATCGGTTTGTCGATATACTTGGCAAAGAAACTGAGTGCTAAGAGATCACCTCGGCCCATGTCCCATTCCCAGCGAGTATCCCAGTTATAAACATTCGAAGCCTCTAAAAGTACGTATCCCACAAACAAGTCACCACTCTCAGGATCGCGCGCTAGCGCGGGAGCGAGTTCCTTAAAGGTAGGTCGAGCAACGGTATGTGTAATGGCACTGCGAAGCGCCATATCTTCTGCAATTTGCCAACGCGCAGACAGAGTTGGTAAAAAATCCACCCGATTGATGGATGGATTGGCCAGCTTGTCCGCAGGCAAACGATCCCCTGTCAATGGATCAAATTTAAGCAAAGTAGCAGAATTAGATGCTGTATCAAGGTCATCAAAATTGGTCCCCGTCTTGATACTCATGTCTGTGACCTCCAGCCGAGCACCGACATTGACTTCCAATGTATCTTTCACTGAAAAAGTGATTGAGGCGTAGGCCGCGGGAATAGATTGGGTGGCTGTATAAGTCTCTCTAACGGGCAATGCTAATCCACGCACCAAGAAAATTGAATCCTGAAACTGAGTGCTCCCAGCAATTGGGTTTCCTGGCAAATGACTTCCCAAGTCCACTTGGCCCAAAACATCACCAAGTGTTAAGCCACCGGCACCCCCACCTGGCGAGAAAGGATTGGTCAGTCGTGGGAAACGCGAATCGTTTGGCGTCCGTAATTCGTATTCAAAATTTTCGGACGTGTAATCTCTCGTGCTGTAATCAATGCTGGCACCGAATTCCAATTTAGAACTAGCCTCCTCTTTCCCGTAAGTATCCTCCAACGGAACATCAAAGTTAAGTGCAAGGTTAAAGTTGGTATCATCCAAACGCCGCCAAATGCGCTCGAAGTCTGGCGGAGCTGGGTCACCAGCGGGAATGTATTGTTGAGCTGTAAAATCGTAGGCATAGAAGGCTTTTCGAATATCCGGCTGATCCTGAGACGACATGCTGTATGCAGCGATCCAATCCATCTTGATATCGCCGTGGTCTGGGAACTTATGCTCACCAGAAAGCTGAAGTGTTTGAAGTCGGCGCTCAGTATAGACAAGCGATTCACGAAAAGTCAGTGATGTTTCATTTTCAAGAGGCACTCCATTCGCAGCAGTCCCGAGTCCTCTATTTTCACCGTAGGCAAAGATGGCTTCATCTTCGGCAGCGATGTTGGTGAAATAAGTCATCGTAATGCTATCCTCTGGAGAAAACTCCAGCGTGGCACTTAACAATCCCCCAGCTAGCAGGCTCTCTTGTCCTTTCTCATAGATGTTAAATTGGGTTTGCTGGGCCACACCTATTCCTGTGAGTGCAGCAGCACCGCGTACGCCCCGATCCATTTGGTATTTTTTTGAATAAGTAAACCCTCCGACAAGGCCTAACGTGCCGCCCATGAAATCTTCGATCCTTGTACCAGCAAGAGCAGAGAAGGTATAATTCAGAGGAGCGTCCATGGTTTCAGCGCCCATACTCCTCCCAGAAAGAAGTCTGGCAGCTGTATCTCGATTGTTTTGAAAACCCTGGTTTCTTACATCGTTTGATCCAGGCCTTGGTGGATTTCGATAGATAAGAGTATTGCCCAAAGGTCCGCCGGTGCCCCGTGGCAGAGTTGTGCTGTCGAAATTCCGAAGCTGATCCGGCAGCGCACGATCTCTTCCTGTGCCCAAGAAGCCCGTGCTATTTGAGGGATCTGACAAAAAATCTCCTTTACCATGCGTGCCTGTATTGTAGGCGGTCGAATAAGACCAGCGGAAGAAGGGCTCTTTAGGCACTCGCTTGGTGATGATGTTTAGATAACCGCCAGATGTTTCACCGGGCATGCTGGGCGCAAACGTTTTTGAACTGATTAGGGTCTCCACCAAACCTGTTGGGAAAATATCAATGTTTACGGCGCGCTTATCTGGATCTGAACTCGGCACTCGAGCGCCGTTAAGCACCACCACATTGTATCGATCACTCAAACCGCGGATGACCACATAACGACTATCCACAACAGCTGTCGCAGTCAGACGCTTGGTCGCGGAGCCAATATCCCCTCCTGAGCCAGAAGCCTTCAACAGTTCTGGAGCAATGGCTGAAGCGAAAGATTGTAAGTCCGTTCCCACAGCTAGCGGAGTAATCGCCTCCTCCTGAACGGCCTCCTCCTCGACAACAAACTCATCGAGTTCAACGACTTCAGCGGTCATTTCCAGACTGACTTCTTTGACGTTCCCAGCTGAGACAACAACATCATTCAGACTCGTGCGCACGTACCCATCACGAGTGGCTAAAACGCGGTAGGCCCCAGGTGGAACTCCGTTGAGAAAGAACTGCCCATCACTATCCGAAGTAATACTGACGCCTGCCGGCTCGAGATAGATTGTAACTCCACTGACTGGCATCAAAAAGTCAGCATCTTGAATGCTGCCACGCAATCCACCACTTGCTTGCCCTAAAACCATTGAAGGGATGCAGCAAACAATCAGGATTAGCGCCCCGAAGACAATCGTGAGTAGGCTCCGAAGCTTTGAGTTCAAACAGGAAAACATTTCACCTCCTGAGTATGCATGGCGTGGGTTAGTTCCTCTGAAACGATTTCTGCGTTTACGACATAACATCCCTGGCTCAAACTAGGATACACCCCAAAACCTGAGCAGTCGTCGTCTATGGGGGCATTTATGGTCATGTGAAAGGCAGAAAAGATCCGCGAGAGCGGTTCTTTACTTCTAGATTATTCTTCTTTGCTCAATTTCAATTAGGTGACAAAACGGTCACTTGATTAATGGGTTGAATCGTAAATGACCCCTTTGATTGAGATTTAAAGCCCTTAACCACCCCACATTTATCTCATTTTTGATAATTTGCCGCGTCGTAAATAAAATTGTCACATAGGATTAAAGCTAGCGGAGCTCAATTTCAAAACTCAAATGCCTCAGCAAATACGACAAATTCAAGGTGTTTGGACGTTTGAGGAAGGGAAAATCACAACCTGAGCCGTTCCTCGGTTATGCAGCATAAGGTGGTCCCAGTGCTACACTGCTAACTCTGCATGTTTACCATTAGAATCACTCAATGACAGGTATTACATTCCCCTCCCGTATCCGCTCCATGAATTTAATGAGGGAACTTTCCAGTGGGCGTTTGATTTTGGCATACGATAGACAGATGTCGATGGAACCCAAAAATCTCATTCGTGGATTGATGTTGGTTTCAGCATCCTTAGCTGCAGATTTAATGCACAAATCCGCACGTTCAGCCTCGCCAATCTCCCGCCATGCCGCAGAGATCCAAGCTAGACCATAAGGACGGTACATTTTGCCTAGCCCACGAATTTTAGCTTCAAACGGCTCTAACAACTGCTTCATCTCGGATCCTTTGCCACGGACTTGCCAAAGATGAGCCAACAAAAACTGGGTACGTGCTACATCTTCTGTATCGCCGCCAAAACGTTGTTTGCATGCACGATAAAGCTTCATCCCAAGCTGCTCAAAGCCGGCTTTGACATAAATGGCTGCGTATTCAAGATAAACATCCACATGTTGAACTTTCGATGAATCGGCAATCTGAATAGCCAGACTGATAAGACTTTCAGCTTCCGCCACATTTCCATTCATTAGCCGTTGATGGATCAGATCCAAAACTTCACGACACCCCACCAGGAGTTCTGGAGTTGGTTCGTCGATGGCCTTCAAGAGATTTTCAAAACTTTTTGCTTCTAACGTGGAGGATTTAATCTGCTTTCGAATCTGGGACAAGCAGCGGACTCCCGCGAGCACCCCCTTATCCGTCACTTTATCCAGTATTTCTTTGAGGCTTGAACTCTGCCATTCAAGCATTTCTCCAGCCAAATAGAGGCGCCCACGCACTACCTCCTGCTGCCACGGCTTGTAGCTCATTAAATTCGTTTCGACCGTTTTTATCAGTTGAATGGCCTTTGCACGATCTCCTCCCATTTTGAGAGTATTCTCAGCAACTGACAGTAATGTTAAACCAGAACGATAGTCTGCCATGCTTTTGGCTAAGTCTAAAGCTTCCTCGATTAAACCTGCTTCCATGTAGGCTTTGCAGATGAGATATTGGTATTCAAAGGCCTTATCGTCATCACCGCTAATTAATCGGGACATTTCAACCGCGCACTTCAGAGGTTCAGCAGCTGATAGCGGAATATGGGCTTTGGGAGCGCTGTCGATGACTTTGGCGATCTCGGGAGGCAAGCTAGGCGAAGTAGGAGCAGAGGGTAAATCCTGGCCAATCAGGGAGTTCAAGGCTGAGATTAAAACTAAAAAAGTGAGCCGTGCATTCATGACTGAGAATAAAAAGGAGGGGCGATGTTTCAGCAACATCGCCCCTGTTAGAGTTAAAGCCAATTAAACGAATAACCGATTACAAAGCATAAGCACGATACAGAACGCTGGTTCCGGCCGTCATTGTGGTTGTCGTGTCGGTATAACTGATGGATGAAGCACCAGTGACGGGTGTGGCTGTGAGCACTGTCCAGTTTTTACCATCCGTTGATTTTTCGATCACATACTTCACTGAAGCACCTGCTGTGGCAAAGGAGACCGATGGATTACTACCGACAGCACCAATCGTGAGATTAGGACGTGTTGTGTTCGTTGTAGGCAGGACTGTCAACCATTCCAGTGTGGACCAGCCAGCGAGGAAGTTGTTATTCAAGGACATACCAGCGTAATCCGCATCAACGAATCCGCTTGGTGTAACAAAACCACCATCTTCGGTCGCGGCACTG
>JAIXZA010000091.1 GCA_027489965.1 Verrucomicrobiaceae bacterium | reverse complement strand
CAACTCCATCCAATCCACGACTTGATAACGCATGCTTGGGCGGATGTAGATCCCGCCGTCCGTATAGCTCTTATTGACACCATCCGCTTGGAAGTTGGCATAAACCAACCCAACCTCACCCACGAAGTGGAACTTTGGAGTGATTGCCATGTACGCACCACCACCAATGCTGATCGTTGAAAGCTTGTAATCGGCGTTGGCTGCAGTTTTGGCTGATCTTTCGCCACTACCACTTCCCCAGGTAAAGCTACCTTTAAGAAAGAAGACCGTTGGCAGATCCATGACGAGAGCGACGCCTAAACCATGACTACCATTGGCACCTTCAATCTTCGGATCAACAAAGCGGTAGCCAGCCTCGACGTAACTGTAATTTAAAAGAGGTGTTCCCCCACCCATACTCTGCGCCATGGTGCTGCCCCAGCTATTCGCAGGAGCAGGTTCTTGATAACCGCCATAGCCCATTCCAGCATTCGGATCCACCATGGTAGGTCCAGCATAGGGAGATCCAGCCGCAGGTGCTGGTAAAGTGGGCGACATGCCTGCATACGGGGCAGGTCCACCTAGCGCGGGTGGCAGCGTGGGAGGAGTTGGCGGTGCCATTGGGGCCATCGGTGCAGCAAGGCCAGAACCAGCAGAAGGATAGTATGGAGCCTGCCCGCTAGCAGAATGCACAAGAATGACAAAAGTCAGTGCGAATAGATTGAAAATGGTTTTCATGGGCGTGCTTGATGAACCTTAAATATTTGGACATCTTAATAATCTTTCAAAATTGCGGATTGATCAAGTATTTTTATTGGATTCTGATTTTTTCAGTCCTTTGAGTCATTAGGTCTGCGTGCATTGCAGACGACACAATCAGTATTCCAGAAGAGCACGGAAGTCGCCCACCTCAGCTCAAACCATTGAAATCCAGTTGATTAAAAAAACTCAATCACTTCAAAGGTCTGGCACATCACGATGATGGCGAACCCTATATCCACGATTTTCGAGCAACTCAATGATACCACCTTTCGATGCCAGATGCCCAGTCCCGATGAGAATCATGGCCTGCTCACCCTTTTTTAACATCTCATCTAGGCGATCAATCCAGGCGAGATTTCTATTTTTCAAAAATAGATCCATGAGCTCTGGATAGCGTTCGGCTTCTCTAAATAGCATTTCATGGAGAGCATTCAGACGACCATCTTTCCAGGCTTCGATCATCTTTTCGTACTCCTGAGAGATCGTAGCCACCTCAGCCAAGGTTTGCTCCAACATGTTTTTTTGTTGATCATTGGTGAGCTGAGAAAAAAGCTGCAACTGAAATTCCACAGTTTCAAGCCCCTCACCAGGCTTTCCCTCGCGTTCTGCACGGCTTTCAAAATGCTGATCCACGCCAATATCAGGCCTAGCCCCCAAGCCTGCGTACTCAGTTGAGGTAATGATCAAAGAAACGAACCAGGGACGAAAGCGATTCAGCGATGAAACTTCGACTCGATGAGCGGCTGCCCAGACTTTTACGGCGGCCCATGTTTTAGCACTGACATTAGCTTCCAAAGAGGTATCTGCCGAGTACATGCCCAACTCCCGCATCCTAGAGGCCATTGCAGGACCAGTACCCGATCCCGGCGGCAACTCCAAGACCAGCTTATCAGCTAGGTTATAGGCTGCCTCATATCCAGGCGATAAGGGATAATCACTCTCACGCAGGATATGAATCGTCCCACAGAGGAAAAGTCGGCCTGGCTGCCCCTCTCGATCAGCCACCCAAACAGAGCCTGCGCCTTTGTCTAAATCCTGCTGAACGTAATTCGTCTCAGACTGGGTTACTGGCGGCTGCGCGTCAGGCTCACGCCTGCAGGCGGAACCAAAAACTAAAAGCATAATCGCCAAGAGGCTGCGGAGAAATATCACCTTTCATCCAAACACGCGCCTGCCACTTGAATCAACTTAGAAGTCATCGTTGTTTCTGCGCTCTAAGATGTACAATTGAAAAAACCAGACCCCTGCATTGAAAACTAAGTATGATTTTTTGATGCAATCATTCAGAACGAATGGAAAGAACCCTGCTATTCAAGTCGTGTTCTTCAATCTCCTTTTCGCCTTATCGTTACCTCCATGTCTGACACAGCAGCTGCCGCATCCCTCGTTTCTGGTTTCAACAAACTCAAAGCTGCCCTTAGCAACCGAATCGTCGGTCAGGAAGCCGTGATTGAGCAGGTGTTCATCGCTATCGCTGCGGGCGGACACAGCCTCCTCGAGGGCGTGCCGGGGCTAGCTAAGACGCTTCTGGTGAAATCCTTGGCTGATGCCATGCACCTCGGCTTTCGTCGCATTCAGTTCACACCCGATTTAATGCCAGCCGACATTACGGGCACCGAGATCATTCAAGAGGATGCTGAAACGGGACGTCGTAAGCTCGTTTTCCAACAGGGCCCGATCTTTGCCCAAATCGTACTGGCGGATGAAATCAACCGCACGCCACCCAAGACTCAGGCCGCGCTGCTGGAAGCCATGCAGGAAAAATGCGTGACCGTCGGCCAGACAACCTACGAGCTGCCAAAGCCATTCTTTGTCCTAGCCACTCAGAACCCTATCGAACAAGAAGGCACCTACCCACTGCCGGAAGCCCAAAAAGATCGCTTCCTATTCCTCATTAAAGTGGACTATCCAAACCGTGAGGAAGAGCGTGAAATCGTCGCCCGCACCACAGGCGGTCCGCAAGAAGAAATCGAGGCCGTCATCACCGCAGAGGAATTGCAAGCCGCCCAACTCCTGGCGCGTAAAGTCCCCGTGCCTGACCATGTCACCGACTTTGTCCTCGACCTCGTGCGTGCGACACGTCCAAACGAACCAGATGCACTACCCTATGTGAAAGAGATGCTTAGCTGGGGCGCTGGCCCGCGTGCTAGCCAGATGCTAGTCCTTGCTGGCAAGGTGCGCGCTTTACTGCATAATCGCACGCATGTCACTATCGACGACATCGAAGCCCTCGCCAAACCGGCCCTGCGCCACCGTCTAGTGCCGACCTTTCACGCTGAAGCCGAAGGCGTGACTGTAGATATGATCGTGTCTGAGATCATTAAGAAGGTGAAGAAGGCGGACGCGCGAGTGCTTTGAAAATGACGAATGAGTAAATCCGAATGACGAAAAAAGCCCGAATGCCTAAGTCCGAAGATTTCCAGATCGTGCTTCCATTTCAACACTCGATATTCGTCATTCTTTAGTCATTCGAATTTACACATTCGTCATCCCCCTGTGGCCACCCTTTCCTCCATTCTCGAAGCTGAAGACATCACCAGTCTGCATAACCTGCAGCTCTTTGCGCGCACTGTGGTAGAAGGCTTCACGACGGGAAATCACACCTCCCCGCATAAGGGATTCAGCGTCGAATTTCGCCAGCACAGACCCTATGTCCAGGGAGATGACATTCGCCGACTCGACTGGAAGATTTTTGGCCGTGCCGATCGCTTTTACATTCGCGAGTTCGATGAAGAGACCAACCTGCGCGCCACGATCGTGCTCGATGCCAGTGGCAGCATGGGATACCGCGGACAAAAAGGCGTGCTCAAGTTCGACTATGCCCGTAAGCTTGCTGCTGCCATGGCCTATCTGCTCATGTCACAGCAGGATGCCGTGGGCCTGATCACGTTTGATAGCAAGATCCAAAATTTCATTCCCAATCAGACTCGAATCACTCATCTTCATCACATCCTTGAGACGATGATCAAGACGGAACCTGGCAAAGACACTGCCCTCGCCCCAGTTCTTGAATCTCTGGCTCAGCGGTTAAAGCGCCGGGGGATCGTCATTCTGATCAGCGACTTCTTTGATGATCCAGCGGCCCTATTAAAAGCCATCGGCGTACTTCGAAAAAAAGGCCATGAGGTGATCGCTATGCACCTCTGGGATCGCGATGAACTAGAATTCCCCTTTGGCCAATGGGCACGTTTTGAGAACTTAGAGCAAGACGAAGACTTTCTTCTTCTCGACCCAGCCACGATCCGCCAGCGTTACCTCGAAGTTCTAAAAAACTTCCAAGAGCAGCTCAAAGATGGCTTCCGCAAGCATCAGGTCGATTACCTGACACTGCCCACCGATGACCCCCATGCGGCGGCCCTCAGAAGCTATCTAGCCTTGAGAATGCGATGACTTTTCTAAATGCCATTCTCCTCGCAGGCGCTGCGGCCTTTTTGATTCCGCTGCTGATTCACCTGCTGAATAAGCGTAAGGTGCAAACCGTGCGCTGGGGAGCCATGCATTTGCTCAAGGAGGTCATTAAGCAACGCAAACGCAAGCTCAACATTGAACAGTGGCTGCTTCTGGCGGTGCGCATTGCGATACCCATTGTGCTAGCACTTTGCTTAGCACGACCCGTTCTAACCGCCTTGCGATCTTTCGGACTTGGAAAGTCCTCCTCAGTGATGTTGTTGGATGATTCATTTTCCATGCGCGCGCCATCAGTAGGTGGCTCACCCGCAGAGAGAGCGCGGGTCGATATCGGACACATGCTGGAGGCTCAACCCAAAGGATCTGATGCCCAGGTCATCCTAGCTGGAGGCAATGCCAGAAGGCTCTTAGATCAATCAACCAGCACGCTAGACGTCATTCCCAAACAGCTCGCGGACAGCGCCAATCAGTCGGGCCCTGTGAAAATCAATGACGCGCTGCAAATAGCAGCCGCCTCAGTATCAAAAACCACCAACGGATCACGGGAGCTGGCCATCGTGTCCGATTTCCAATCCAGCGATTGGCAAAGTGCAGCCGATGGCGCAGCCTTGCCAGCACTAGAGACGTTGTTGAAGCAGGAGCCAAAGCCCCAGGTCACGTTTTTTCGACTGGTCAGTGATCTGACCGAGAATCTCAGCATCGCTAGCGCCGACCTCTCAGCTCTGGTCGTGGCCCAGGAGCAGCCCGTAGGCATGCGCGTTCGTATTCAGAACCATGGCAAACGACAGTGGCAAGATGTGGCTGTGCATCTAGAGGCAGACGGTGCACGCTTACGCACTTCCCGAGTTAGCTTACCCGCTGACGGTGAAGCCATCATCAGCTTCACTCATGCCTTTGACAAAGTGTGTGATCATTCTCTAGCCGTCCGTATCGAAGGAGACAGCTTTCCCGACGACAATGCTTTTTACTCCGTCGTTCAGGTGCGTAATCAATTAAATGTTCTTCTCGTCGATGGCAGCCCAAGCACAGAACCGCTTGAAAGCGCCACAGACTTTCTTGAGCTGGCTTTAACCCCCTATCAATCGGCAAGCGCCTCCCTGAAAGATCTGATCCGTATTACCAAGATCGAAGCCAAGCGGCTTAGAGAAACCGATTTCAAAGGCATGGAGGTCGTGGTTTTAGCTGATGTCGATCGGATCCAGGGAAATCGACTCACCGAGCTTGATAAATTTGTCAAATCAGGCGGCGGTCTCATCATCTTTGCCGGCCCACACTGCGATTTAGATTGGTATAATCGCGATTTCTTCCACAAGGGGGAAGGACTACTACCAGCCAGCATCAAAGGAATGCAAAGAGCGCCAAACACCTCCTTGCCAGCGCGCCTTCATCAGCAAAGACTCACCCATCCGGCCACCCTCTACTTCAATGACTCACGTGGCGGACGCCTGCAAGATGCTGAGTTTCAAAGTTGGCTTGAATTTGATCTCGCTAAAGAAACAAATGCTAAACCCATTCTTCAATTGGATCGTGGCACGCCTCTGTTCATAGAAAAAGCCCATGAACGCGGCCGAGTCATTTTTGCAGCGACCACCGCTGATACAGAATGGTCCAATCTGCCACTGCAACCCTTTTACGTTCCTCTGATGCAGCGGCTGTTGACCTATCTGGCAACTCAAAGCACAATCAGCGCCTGGGCTCAGGTCGGCTCGCCACTACGAATCGTCTTCCCCAAAGAACGTGTCGGCATCGAATACACCCTGACTGATCCTACTGGCCAGACACAGCTCCTCAAGGTCAAAGCCGATGCTGATAAATCCCTGCTCGAATCAAAACCCATCTCTACCCCTGGCATCTACAAGCTATCTCAGGCTGGCGAGACTCGCCTACTGGCCTACAACCTCGACCCTGCCGAATCCAATCTAGCCGCCCTTCCCTCCGAGAAAGTCAAAGCCCTTGCCGATCGTTACCAAGCCTCCTTTGTGGACTCCTTTGAAGGCTGGCAGAAACTTGACCGCACCCGCCGAAACGGCAGCGAGCTCTGGCAGCCGTTTCTCATGGCCCTGCTCGCTTTGTTGTTCTTGGAGGTCTTACTTCAACAGAAAATTGCTCGTGGTTAGTCGCAGCGCGATAAAAAGCAGTGCATTTCCCCCAATAGCAAACCATCAACGTCACCGTCTCAGACTAACTACCAAGAACTAACCACTTTCTTTATCCATGACTCCAACAACCGAAACAACCCTCCGCTTTACCGGTGACTACCCTGTCATCACCGTGTGGCTGTTGGCGTTTGGGTTAGCCGCAGCCATGTGGTTTTTGTATCGACGTGAACTGAAGTTTGTCGGCAGTCGCTGGGGTTGGGTGCCTGCTGCATTGCGTTCTTTGGCCGTGTTTCTACTGGTGCTAGCATTATCGGGACCCGTAATGCGCCGCGAGACAACCCAGAGACAACTTGGCCGCGTGGTTTTAGCCGTTGACACCTCAGCCAGCATGAAGCTGGAGGATGACAACTCTGAAGCGTGCCTGCTACGCGCTGAAAAAATACTCCTCTCCGGTTCGACGCCACTTCTCAAAAAGCTCACTGAAACACAGGATGTCGAACTCGTGCTACTTCGTGGACAGCAGACACAACGCGTCTGGTGGAATCGACAAAAAGGCAAAGATACCTCTGGAGACATCCCATTAAGCTTTGAAGTGCAAGCTGATGCTCCAATCACCAACTTAGATAATGCCTTGAAGGACGCACTCGGTCCGGTCACTCCAGGCACGGCGCTTGTCGTGCTCACCGACGGCCAACACAATAGCCCCGGATCGCCCGAAGAGTTTGCCATTGTGATGAAGCAATCCAACACACCTGTATTCACTGTTGGCTTTGGGACCGAGGTCCCACCACCCGATCTCAGTGTGCTGAACGTGATCACCGCTGAATCAGTTTTCACTGAAGAAAATCTCCAAGGCCGAGTGATGATCAGTGATTCATTGCCCTCTGGCACCCCCGCCTTGATCAAAATCACCAGTGCAGGAAAAACCATGTGGGAACAGACCTTTTCGGGAGATTGCAAAGGTGAACGACGCTTCGACTTTAACTTCCCGGTAAAAGAACTACCGGCAGCACCAGCAACTGAGCGGGACAAGACATTGCGACTCTTGAATGTCCAGGTCGCTGTTCAAGGTGAGCGTTCCAATCTTGAAAAAACACGCTCAAACAACAGTCGCGAGGTAGCACTGCACCTCCTGACCAAAAAACGTAAAGTCCTTATTCTAGATGGACGTCCGCGCTGGGAGACTCGCTACATTCACAACCACTTTGATCGCGACGACCGCTGGGAAGCGAAGCTTGTCTTTGATGATTACTCGGAAAAAATCGACGACGGCAGTCTTCAAAAAAACTTCCCCATCACACGTGAAGAACTGCTCAGCTACGATCTCGTCCTTCTTGGTGATTTATCCCCTGCCCGACTCAAGGAATTCCAGCTTGAATGGCTGGTTGAGTTTGTTGAAAAACGTGGAGGCGGATTAATCATAATCGACGGATTGCATGGTCATCTCAAGCAATGGGACCAAGGAAAAACAGCCTCACTCATTCCCGTGACATGGCCAGCCAAAGTCGAAGCCTTACCAAATAACATTCTCTGGCACCTCACCCCTGAAGGTGAAAGGCAGCAAGCACTGCGACTCAGTGACAGTCCCACAGCAAACAGCACGCTTTGGCCCTCCTTGCCCGAAATGCGCTGGGCCGCCCGAGTGACTGCACAACCCGGATCCGTAACCCTTGCCAATCTAGGGACCGCGCCCGCCGCTGTTTTTCGCCCTGTTGGCGCAGGGGCAGTTCTTTATTTGGCCACGGACGAACTCTGGCGCTGGCGTTTTCAGGTCGGTGATCTCTATCATCAGCGCCTTTGGATGCAGCTGGCAGCATGGATCGCCGCACCGCCCTTTCAGGCTGAAGATAAACAGCTTTCCATTGGCACAGATCGAATGCGCTACACACCTGGAGAGACCAGTGAAATTCGCGTTCGTGTTCGCAATGCCGTTGGTGGCATGGTGACTGATGCCAAACCGCGCGCCTTCCTTTTACTCGATGGTAAAGAGATTGCCACGCTGGAGCTTGAGCCAGACCCTTCGCATTTTGGTATCTATCGCGCTATGACTCCCCCTTTAAAGTCTGGGGCCTATGAAATTGCAGTCGCAGAGAGTCCAACGAAAACGCGCAGTGACCTCAGACTCTCCCTGCGTGTGGCAGATGTCGGAAATCCTGAATGGGCCACACTCACCATGAACCGCCCGCTGCTTGAATCCATGGCCACAGCCTCAGGTGGCCGTTTCCTGAGGGAAGAACAAGCCGCCACCGAATTACCCAATCTTCTGCAATCTCTCGACCGCAAACAAGTCACCATTCTAGAGACCAATCTCTGGTCCAGTTGGTGGT
>JAIXZA010000076.1 GCA_027489965.1 Verrucomicrobiaceae bacterium | reverse complement strand
CTTCCCCAGCCAGCTAATGACGAAAAGAGACGCGGCGCTAAATCACGAGCTGGATTGAAGCAGGCCATGGTCAGTGGACCGACCAATGAGATAAGCAGTGTGACGGTCAGGCCAATGTAAGCCGGGGCCAATCCTTGAGGGCGTTCATTGTTGTTCGGGTCGGTGACACAGAAGACAATCAAAACTAAAACGGCTGTGCAAATGAACTCAATACCCAAAGCGCGCCCAAAACTTACAATGGCTGCGGCTTCAGATAAGGGTTTACCGCCTGGGTTTGGAAAGAACTCTCCAAACGCAGCGGCACTGGCTTCGCTGCCAGCGAGTCCCCGTACGATGTGATTCGTGGATTCAAAGACATGAATGGCGTCTGCAAACATCTCATACACGACTGCGGCAGCTAAAAAGGCACCGATCATTTGCGCGAAAATATAGGGAATCACTCTGCCTTTGTTGAAACCTTGCCAAACGGTTGCTGCTATCGTTACGGCTGGGTTCAAATGCGCTCCAGACAGGGCTGCTGTGCATTGGATCGCAATCGCAACCGCCAGGCCCCAGACAATGGCGACTTGGAACACACCCGATTGCGCTTCGGTCGTAATAGAAGTAGCTACACAGCCACAGCCAAAGAAAACAAAGAGAAACGTGCCAATGAGTTCTCCAATGAGAGCAGTTTGAAGTGGTTTCATGCGATTTGCCTAAGCGTCTAGGTGACGTTTCATTTGATCCCGTCGTCCATCTGCATAAGCCGTGAAGACGGCTTTGATTTCATCTCGAACGCGTCGGAAAACGGCTAAGATTTCTTCTTCGCTGCCTGTGGCGTGGGCGGGGTCATCAAAAGGCCAGTGGTGACGATTGAGCTGACCTGGAAACAACGGACAGGCCTGATCCGCATTGCCGCAGACGGTGATGACGGTTTCCACCTCACGGTCAAGGAAGTCATTCATGTGCTTGCTGCTGTGTGAGCTGATATCAATGCCGATTTCCTGCATGGCGACGATGCCAAGTGGATGAACATAGCCGGCAGGCTTAGAGCCAGCACTCGCGACTTCGAGAAGATCACCCGCAACGGAGCGCAGAATGCCTTCAGCAAGATGGGAACGGCAAGAGTTGCCGGTGCAGAGAACGAGGACGAGTGGTTTCTTCATGGGGCTATTAGCAGCAGTTAGAGCCTGGGGTGCAGCAGGAAGCTGGTTCTGTTTTGGGGGCGGGAGTGCATTCTCCAGGAATACAAATCCCACGAGCCAGGCAGTCAGTGTGTTTTGTGCCTAAACGAAAGATCAGGGTGTCACCAATGACGACTTTTCCTTCGACGGGAAACTGCGCCACGACGCCGTCTTCGTATTCAATTTCGACAGGCAACTCATGATGCGGAAGCACATCACCAGCTCGATCGAAGATCGTGGCTAACTTGCCTGCAAATAGGCGGTGATCGATATCATCATGAACCCAGGTTTGTAGTAGGCAGGTTTCCAGAGTGCGTCGAGTGCCGCCACAGTCGATGAAGCGCTTTAAGACATGTCCAACTTCCGTGACATGAAAGTGGGCGGCAATCAGGCCGCCGTCGGGTAACATGAATTGAATTGGTTTCTCAGAATGAGAACGTAGGGCTGTGAGGAGTTCAGAAATGTTCATGGAATGCTTAGCAGCAGGTGTTTTTATTGCCTCCGCATGCCAGTTTATCGACACAGCGGAGGAATTCGCCCAGACAGTCGCAGGCGAGTGAGTAGAAAATGTTTAATCCGCGCTTCTCACAATTGAGCACCCCCGCTTCGCGCATGAGAGTGAGGTGCTTTGAAACCGTGGAAATATCAGCGCCGACCAACTCTTTTAGATCGCAAACGCAGAGCTCACCGCCCATAAGCGACTCTGCAATGAGCAACCTTGATGGATGGGCGAGTGCCTTGATGACAGCGCTGCGGCGTTCGGAAGCGGTGGCAGTGAGTAAAGGCATCTATTTGGCTATTTAGCCAAATAGATGCCGCGATGCAAACAACGAATGTTTGATTTAAAACTATTTCTTCCCAGCGGGGTGTCCCCCTGTTTCGGCAGGTAGCGTTTTGTCATTAAGCCAGACGTATTCCTTCCACGCGCCTTCATAGAGGCGGACGTTTGGGTATCCGGCGACGTGTTTCAGATAGAAGAGCAGCAGACTGCCCTCACGCGAAGTGCCGCAGTAGGCGATGATGTTCTTATCGGCGGTGATGCCTGCGGCTTCGAGCTCGGCTTTCACTTCCGCAAAGGGTTTGAATTGGTGGGTGTTGTCCTTTTCTGTCAGGCGTGCCCAGTGGAAGCTGATGGCACCGGGGATGTGGCCTTTACGCAGCCAGACATCGTCCTCACCACGAAACTCATTGATGGGGCGGGCATCGACCAAGACGTTACCGGGCTTGCCCACGTGCGCCTGAACGTCGGCAATGCTAGCTGCAACGCTAGGATTGGCTTGCTCCGGCAGATGGCCAGGTGGATTGCCAAAGTAGTCCTGAATCGCGGTAAGTCCCTGCTTCTTCCATTCGGCTAGGCCGCCATCGACGACTTTGATGTTTTTGACACCGAATTTCTCCAGCACATAGACGACCATGGTGGTGCTGAGGATTTCGTCATTGGGCAGCACGTCACCGGTGGCATAGACGAGGTGCAGGCGGTCTTTGTCCACACCAGCGCGGACGAGCAGTGCTTTGGTGAGGTCATCTGGAAGATACTGCACCGGGACAGCGGCATCAGTGCCGCGTAGCGTGTCGAAATTGATGTGATGAGCGGTGGGCAAATGACCACGGAAGTAGTCTTTATAGCCGCCGCGTGTATCGAGAACGATGGGGCGCTTTGCGGCGTCTGGATTTTCAATGAGGGCCTTAGCATCGGCAGCGGTAATGAGGCCGATGTCTGCATGCGCCGCGGTGGTGAGGAGTAAGAGAGCTAGAATGGATTTCATGGTCGGTTTTGAGGTTGGGGATTAAAAGGTGAAGACAAAATTGATCTTGGTAATGACGCTTGCACGGTCTCGGTCTGGGAAGTTCGCCCAGGTTTCGAGGACGATATGCTTGCTCAGGTCATACTTAGCTCCTACGGCGGTGATGAGGCCACGCTGATCGCGCGACTGCACGAGGTCGGCGTTGAGGTTGAAGTTGCGGTTAAATAGCTTCCAGGTGCGGTCGATACCGGTGAGGAAACTGCATCCATTGGTCTGATAGCCGTAACCCGCATGAAAACGAGCGAAGTGGAAGTCATGCCAGAGCATGGCGTAGCTGAAGGGATCGCCAGAGCGGTCCTGGTCTGTTAGCGCTATGCCAGCGATACCCATGGCAAACATGCCATCTTCCCAGGGCGAAATGCGCGCCTTGGTTTGAAACAGCAGTGGTCCACTCACACCCGTGCCCAGTGGGCTATCCATACCCCATTCGAGATGCACAGGATCAAGATCCCAACCCGTTTTGAAGCCCATCCACTGGGAAGTCTTTCCAGGCTCACCCGTAGCGAACTGGTTCGCGCCACCGAAGCTGCTGAAATACTGCACGGCCACGGTGCGGTCAGGGACTGTATCTGCCGTGGGAATGTTATTGAGACCCGTTGGTGTACCAAAGGTGGAGGTAACGACCGCGAATGCGGCCACAATGATGGTGTTGGTTTGTTTTCTCATGGGGAGATGGGTTTGTATCTATTTGGGCGATTACAGAAACTGTTTACTCAATGCATAAGCGGCGGCACTGAGCGCGGCGGCGCAGGGTAGAGTGATGATCCAGGCCGCGATCACAGGAATGACGGTGCGCCATTTCGCCTGACGGGTGGTGATGCCGATGCCGAGCAGAGCGCCGACGGAAACATGCGTGGTGGAGACAGGCAGGCCGTGATAACTTGCCGTGGTGGTGAGCAGCGCCGTGGCGAGATTCGCGGCGAATCCCTGGCCAGGATTCATGTCGGTGATCTTGTGCGCTAAGGTCTCTGCCACTCGTCGGGCACTGATGAGTCCGCCTAAAGCCATCGCCACTGCGATGAGCACGCTGCCAGACAGACCACTGAGTCCGCCCACACCGAGCAGTAGCGCGGCCATCTTCGGCGTATCATTCATCCCACGCGCAAAGCACACAGCACCGGCGCTAAGGAAATGCAAAGCATCCAACGATCGAGTGCGGTGATCTGGCGCGAGGCGCAGTGCTTTCAAGGTAAGATAAATCACCGCACCTACCACGACGGCGATCACGGGACTCAAGAGCAGCGGACGAACAAAGTTGTCCCACAGCTTTTCGAAATGCACACCACCCGTATCCGCCATCCAGCCCGCGCCGAGCAACCCGCCGGTAAGCATGTGCGTGGTGGAGGCGGGAAATCCAAGCGTGGTGGCGAAGAGGCCTGTCAATCCCGCACCTATCGCCACGGCAAGCAGGAACATGGGCTGCGTCGTCAGCGCCTCGGCCACGAGGCCCTTGCCGGAGAAGGCCTTCAGCAGGCTGGAGGTCGTGAGCATCGCCAGCGCACAGCCTGCGGCAGTCATCACCGCCGCCCAATTCACTGCCGTGCGGAAGCTGGTGGTGCCGCTGCCGTAGAGTGAAGCCACACCTTTAAAATTCGCGTTCGCCCCGCTGGTGTAGGCAACGACGAAAACTGCGGCAATGAGAAAAAGTGACATGCAAATATATGCCAATTAGCGCAAGTGTTTGGGCGCGATTTTTCCAACTCTGCTTTGAGCGCTGTTAGCAGCAGCCGCTGCCTGGAACGCAGCCGCCTTTAGTCTCCATCACCTCGACCCCATCGCGATGCGTCGGAGTGGGCTTACCGGGGCGGAAGTGCTCTTCGTGATCCAGCGTGGCTTGTAGACCGAAGAAGTTGGCGGTGACTTGGTCTAGGCTTTCTTTGACCGCTTCCACGAGTGAAGCAGGATCTGCTTCGGCACGGAGATTGATGATAAGCTGGCCGCCCGTTGTCGGCTCGTCGAGTTCCATGCCGAGCTCAGCCACGTAATCACTGCGCACGAGATTGATGCTGGCCAACTCTCCCGCGATGCCGTCATCAGGACTGAAGGTCATCTTAAAGTGGGCAATCTCCACTCCCGAGAGTTGCAGCCTACCTTGCACATTTGCAGCGAGCTGCTTGAGGAAGTCATTGGCTTCAAATTCATCAGCTGCTTTCAGTGTTACGGTTGCGTTTAACCAGCCAAGCAGAGCTTCGCCATCGGCATAGACTTCGTAATCGACGGCCATGGGATTCCGTCGTGCCTGTTCACCCGTCATCAGACTGGCGAAGAGTTCTTCAAGGCCGGTTTCAGCTCGTGGAGAGGCAATGACAATTTTGGCCAGAGGAAACTCGGAGGTGAGCACGGTCCGTAATTCGTCGCGTTCGCCATCAGATAGAAGGTCGCTCTTACTGATGACGATGATGTCAGCTTCTTCGAGCTGCTTTTTGAAAATATAGGCTACCTTACTGGAAAAAGTGCCTCCTGCATCCAGTCCGAAGACTCGGCGAGCACGCACTGGATCAACAAGCACGCTAAGTGGCGCGACGGTGAAGGCATTGCCATAAAGGCGGCGAAGAGGATAGGTCACTGTAGCAACAAGATCGGTACAGCTTCCTACAGGTTCAGCGATGAAAACGTCTGGTTTAGTGCTGTGGGTTAGCTTGCTTGCTGCATCGACGAGTGTGTTAAATCGGCAGCAAAAACAGCCCCCTGCAATTTCTTCGGTTGCATAGCCTTGACCACGCAGAAGCTTGGTATCAACGAGGCCTCCAGCTTGATCATTGGTGATCAAGCCGACGCGCAGTCCCTGATTGGTCAGATACTTGGCAAGTTTGCCCACCGTGGTGGTTTTTCCGGCTCCGAGGAAGCCGCCGATCATGATGTAACGTGCTGGTTGGGACATGGGTCTTAGTTAACGTATGCCAATCTAGGCATGTGTTATCCAATCTGACAAGAAGGATTATTCCTGGTCGAAGTGAAAGGTGCAGCAGCCGAGGTTTAGCGTGTTGTTCTCAGTGCTTAATTGATGGCGGAATTGGCTCGTGATCGTGACATGAACAAACTTACCGGCTTTCTCAGTCTCGATGATGCCCGCATCACGCAGAATTCGGATATGCTTTGAAACGTTGTATTGGCTGATGCCGAGTCGTGTGACAAGGTCGCCCACGGTGAGTTCTTTGCCGAGTAGTTCGCGTACGATTCTCCAGCGGCTAGGATCTCCTAAGGCCTTAAGGTAAGGCACGCAGTGGGGCTCTTGAGTTGACATGGGGTGAACCAATCTTTCGTGGTTACACTGACTTCATGAGGAAGTGCTCCAAGCTATCCACCAGTGCTTCCCAGCTGGCATCAATCACATTGCTGGAGACGCCGACGGTTCCCCAGGTGCGGTTGCCATTGCTGCTGACAACAAGCACCCGAGTCTTGGCTGCGGTGCCACTGCCACTGTCGATGATGCGCACCTTATAATCTTCCAGATGCATTTGGGCGATCTGTGGGAAATGGGGTAGGAGGGCTTTTCGCAAAGCTTTATCCAGAGCGTTCACCGGGCCGTCACCTTCATCCACGGTGTATTCAGCCTTGCCATTGACCATGAGTTTGACAGTCGCTTCCGTGGTTTCGCTGGTGCTGCCGGGTTGATGACGATGCGTGGTGTGATACTCGATGAGTTCGAAGGATTTCGCTGCATGGCCAAGTTGGCGGCGGATGAGGAGTTCAAAGCTGGCTTCGGCCGCCTCAAACTCGTAGCCTTCACTCTCCAGGCGCTTGACTTCAGCCAGGATTTTTTGCACATCCGGTGATCCTTTGGCCAGCGGCAATCCCATCGCCTGCGCTTTGATCAAAACGTTGGTTTGGCCGGACATGTCAGAGATGGTGATGATGCGCTCATTACCCACTAAAGCAGGATCCACATGCTCATAGGTGCGGGCTAGCTTTTGGACTGCATGAACATGCAGTCCGCCCTTATGAGTGAAAGCAGCTAGTCCAACATAGGGTGCACGGATGTCATGCGGCACGTTAGCCAGTTCATCGACGAAGTAAGCCAGCTCGCGCAGACGGGTCAGGTCCATGCCCAACTCAATGCCCATTTTCAGCTGAAGCGTCGGCATGATGGTGATCAAATTACAATTTCCCACGCGCTCGCCGTAGCCATTGATGGTACCTTGGACTTGATTGGCTCCAGCCCTCACCGCTGCTAGGGCATTCGCCACGCCGACACCGCCGTCATTATGGGTGTGAATGCCGACAGGTTTGCCGAGATGGGCGATGACCTTTTGGGTCACTTCTTCCACAAACTCAGGTAAAGCTCCACCGTTGGTCTCACAGAGTACGATCAGGTCAGCTCCTGCATCCGACGCAGCTTTGACAGTCTTGAGTGAGTATTCAGGATCCTCTTTGAAACTGTCAAAGAAATGTTCGGCATCATAAAGCACCTCACGACCATGCTTTTTCAAATAGGTGACCGTATCCGAAATCATCGCCAGATTCTCCTCCAAGCTTACCTGGAAAACTTCCGTGACATGAAGAGGCCAGGTTTTACCAACGATGGTGACCGCAGGTGTCTCAGCATCCAAGAGCATCTGCACTTGAGCGTCCTCTTCGACTTTGATTTTGCCGCGCCGTGTCATGCCGAAAGCCGTGATCTTGGCATTCTTCCAGGTGCGCTTGGCGGCTTCCTGGAAAAAGGCTGCATCTTTCGGGTTCGAACCGGGCCAGCCACCTTCGATGTAATGAACACCAAACTCATCGAGCCTTTCGGCAACACGGATTTTATCTAGGGTGCTGAAAGAGATTCCAGTGCCCTGGGTGCCGTCGCGCAGGGTCGTGTCGTAGATGGTTACTGATGCTGACATAGAAATGAAAAAGAATTAAAGAATGGTTAACAAAGGGCTAGCTAGAAGGAAAGGGAATAGAACAGTGAAGTGACTGATAAAGTCAGCTCTGCAACGCTCGCGGTCTGGAAGGTCGAGCGATTCATTCAAAGCACTCCGACAATCGGCCATGACGGACTCCACCAGCTGCGTTAGGCGCAGGGGAGCCCGTTGATAATTCGGATAGCGATACAAACAGTGGTGTGAACCATGAAACCAGGAATTTAAGGCAGCTCCACGTTCTGGCAACTTCTCTTTTAGTGTGTCTAAAGCGCGCTGAAGAAAGAGCCTGCCATTAATCTCACGTATGGTTTGGATGAAACTGTTCCTTCATCTTTTCCTCATCGCAGGAAGCGCTGTCGCTGCCTATCCAGAGAAAACTGCGGATACCCCTGGAAACAGGATGTTGCAGAGTTACTGGGAACGCCAGGTCCATGAGATCGAGGAAACGGGCGGCTTGAAAGACATCCAGACGGCGGATGATTGGAAGACAAAGGCACCACACTATCGGCAGCAATTGGCTGAGATGCTCGGACTTTCGCCGATGCCTGAGCGCACACCGTTAATGGCAACAAAGACAGGCGGCTTCTCGGGCGATGGCTATCGGGTAGAGAACATGCATTATCAGGCAGTGCCAGGTCTGTATGTGACGGCAAACCTTTATCTTCCTGAGAAGACGGATAAGCCATCTCCGACCATCCTTTATGTTTGTGGGCATGCCAATGTCGTCAAGAATGGAGTCAGTTTTGGAAACAAGACAGGCTATCACCATCATGGCGCCTGGTTTGCTAGGCATGGTTATGTTTGCCTGATCATTGATACCGTGCAGCTCGGAGAAATTCGCGGGGAGCATCACGGCAGTTTTAGCAAGGGCCGCTGGTGGTGGTGGTCCCGAGGCTACACGCCAGCTGGACTGGAGGCTTGGGCTGGGATTCGTGGACTGGACTTTCTGGAAACTCGCCCTGAGGTGGATAAGACGCGCTTTGGCGTAACCGGACGTAGCGGTGGCGGAGCCTACTCCTGGTGGGTTGCGGCTCTCGATGAGCGGATCAAAGTGGCAGCGCCCACGGCTGGGGTGACAACGATCAGGAATCATGTGGCCGACGGCTGTGTGGAAGGTCACTGCGATTGCATGTTTTATGTGAATACCTACCGATGGGATTTTGATCGCCTCGTGGCATTGGTTGCGCCCCGCCCTCTGCTGATCTGCAACACGGACAAAGATTTGATTTTTCCCATCGACGGTGTTTTCAAGATCTACCAAAACGTGCGTCGTGTTTACTCGTTACTCGGAGCAGACGATAAGATCGGGTTACAAGTTGCCGAAGGGCCACATAAAGATCTACAGCCGCTGAACAATGGAGCTTTCCACTGGTTTGAGCGACATCTCAAAGGCGCTGATCCCATGGCAGTACTGAATGAGGGTGCCGCGAAGTCCTTGGAGCCTGAGCAACTGCAGGTTTTCAAAGAGCTGCCGAAAGACGAGAAAAATACGACGATTGATCAAAGCTTTGTCACCCAAGCTGTTGTGCCATCCGTGCCTGACACAAAGGAATCGTGGCTGACTCAGCGGGACCTATGGATGCAGGCTTTAAAGTCGAAAGTTTTTTCTGGTTGGCCACGAGAAGCCTCTGCCACAGTGTCAGTTAAAGAGGGGAGCAGTGACCGTGATGGCATTCAAATGTCGGTCTATGATTTTGAATCAGAGCCAGGTATCCGTCTGCGACTGTACCTTACTCATCGTGCTGGATTACGGTTGGAGGATCTTGAGCTCGTCGCACTGAATGTTCTGGATGCGAAGGGTTGGCAGGATTTCTGTCAAACCTATGCATCTCGTTTTGGCAAACACATTGAAACTTTCCCGAGTACACAGCCAGACAACAAGGCCTTTGAAAGTGAGAAGAAGATGTTTGAGTCCTTCAAATGGGGCATGGCCTATCTTTGTCCGCGTGGGGTCGGTAGCACGGAATGGACTGGCAGTGAGAAAGCGCAGACACACAGACTGCGGAGATTTTATCTACTCGGTCAAACGGTGGATTCGATGCGTGTCTGGGATATCCGGCGAAGTGTACAGGCGCTAAAGCAGATCTCGGGTATGGAAAAAAAGCCGCTTTGGATTCAAGCGCATCGAGACATGGCGGTGGATGCTGTCTATGCCTCGTTGTTTGAGGAAGGGGTTACTCGCCTGGATTTGCATGAAATGCCCAATAGTCATGAGTCAGGTCCAGCGTATCTCAATATTTTGAAGTATCTGGATCTTCCACAAGCCGTAGCCATGGCCGCAGAAAGAAAAAGGGTGATCGTTTACGCTGCGAATGATCCTGTTTGGAGTTACCCGACAGGGATAGCAGAGCTCTTGAAACTCCCTGAGAAACAGTGGCAGATTAGGAAGCCGATGCCGACTGAGTAACAGGTATAAAAAAACGCTCGGCAGATAATGCCGAGCGTTTTATGACTACTGTTTCTGTATTGAAAACTAGGTTGCCGGAACTTCTCTAGTAGCCGCCGGAGCTGCTGAGCCACCTTGGCCACCAGCGATGCTTGTGGCGAGGTTGCTGCCTGGAAGGCTCTGTGGATCGTCTTGGCGATGGCGGGCTTTGAGGGATTTCTTAGCACCGAAGTAGTAGCGCACGCCACCAACGAGGCTGTAGAAGCTAGCGTCACCCAAGGCACCATCAGCAAACAGGGCCAGACCTGCGATAGGAGTCTGGTATTCGAGGTGAGCCGTGTAGAAGTTGCGCTCAAAGCGGTTCTCATAACCAATGCGAATGACAAGGTCATCGATTGGATAGATCGCAGCGTAGAGGCGAGCCGCAACGAAGTTGGTCTCATTGGCCAAGCGACCGCCGAGCTTCGGATTGGTGAAGTGGCTGTCGAAGTTATTGTACCCGACAAAAGCACCGAGAGTGATTTTATCCAAGTAGTATTCGCCTTCGACACCAACAACGAAGTCATTGAAATCAGTGCTGGTCAGACCACCTGCGGCCAGACCAAGAAGACCTTTGGAAGGGCGGCGGGTGAAGAAGTGAGCGCCGTAACCATAAATGTCGGTTTCAGCAGCGCGGGCATAGAGTCCATCGATCTGGACACCGAAGCTCTTGCCGACTGGCAGAGAAAGGGCACCGCCGACACCGCGAGTGTAGGTGTCATTGACCGATCCATAATGGAAGTCGATTTTACCGTTCACAGCAGACACTGCTGCATCCGTGATGGAGCAGGTAGCGCATTCTTGAATGGTTGGGGCAGTTCCAGCAGAGGCATTGAATGCCAAAACCAGGAGGGAGACTGCTAGAGTGCAGCCTTTGAGTTTAGATGTGGGTTGATTTCTCATAGGAGATGACTGAGTAAACCAAACAAGCTCTGGCATAGCAATGATTAAAATGTGGTATCGCCGCCAGAGTTAAGCTGCTAAAACTTAGAACCGGATGCCTGCACGCAAACCGAAAGTCAGAGGAGCTCCACTTTCGCCAACTCGATTTGATAAGGCAATGGGGACATATTCTGTATTGAACGCATTGTTCACGAACACTTCGGCAAACCAAGCGTTCTGCCGAAGCCCCATTCGAAAGTTGGCCAAAGTGTAGGCGTCTTGTACGCTTGTATTCTGGACGTCATGATTAAATGAACCCATCGTCTGAATATCCAGTCGAGCATAAAGACTCAAATCGGCGCTTAATGCATGGTTCATGAGTGCCCCCACAGTAAAACTGTAATTAGGAGCATAGGGCAGCTGGTTTCCCCCAAGCCTCAGCCCATCCTGTCTGGAAGACTCTGAAAATTCGGTGTCCTGCCAGCCAACGCTGCCAAAGAAGGTGATGCGTGAATTGAGGCGCAGTGCTAGATTCGTCTCCAGGCCACGCGATGTGGCTTTGCCTGCGTTTTGAAGAGCGCTCAGACTGGGGCTGAAGGGCTGGATTATCTGTACATTCTGCCAGTCTGTGTAAAAGACGGCAGCCGTGAATGAAAGCTTGTTTCTCAAAGCGCGGCCTTTGAATCCGATCTCGTAATTCTGACTTCGTTCTTCATCATAGTCTGTTGGGCCGATTGCGTTAAAGCCTCCAGCTTTGTAGCCGCTGGCTAGGCATAAATACGTCGTCAGCTCTGGGCTGAGTTGGTAGCTGATGGCCCATTGAGGTGTCACCTGACTAAATGACTGTTTGGCTTTGACCTGGCGTGCTGGACTTACAAAAGTGATGTCGGTGGTCTGTGAATCAACGTCCTTTCTCTCGTAGTCCCAGCGCAGCCCTGCTGTCAGGCTTAGCCGTTCTTTCCAAATCAGCGTACCCTGTGTGAAAGCGCCCAGCCCCGTCTGACTCAGCTCGGAGTGAGTCGATCTTGGGTAGGGAATTGGGACTGCGGGAAAGTTGTTTTGGATCTCCTGGCGGTAATCACTATGAAAAAACAGCAGGCCCGCCTGCCAGCTGAGCTTCAGTTCTTCATTCAGCGTGACGAGTTCATGGACTGGATTGGAAAAACGGAACTCCTGTGACCAAGTTCGCATTCGTTCCTGGTTCAGCTGCGTTATTAAAGGCACCGCTGAATAATCCAGATCGCTCGCCTCATGGGTCTTCCAACTGACGTAACCCGTGGTCGATGTGAAATCAAAAGCATTGGCATGATACATCACTTGCAGCGTTGGCATGATCAGGTCCCGCGAGCTGTATCCGCTAAAATCTTGCCCTGTTTCACGCGGCCTCTGCCGCAAAGCTTTTACATCCGTGAAAACGGGTCCGCCATCGCGATCTGATTCGCCAGCGACGATGAATCGCACCTCCAGTTGCTCATCAGGCACCCATAAAAACTGGGCTTTGCCAAAGTGTGCGCTGCGATGGTCGGCATCCTGCCCAATTAGCGTATTTTTGGTGTAACCATCTCGTTCACTGAGTCCACCTGCTAACCTGAACCCCAGTTGATCTTGAATGAGAGGCCCCGAGACGCTGCCGCGAAAGTCCCAGAGATTGTAGTTTCCGACAGTTGTCTGGAATTCACCGCCAAGCGTTGTTGGAGAAGGTCGGTTGCTTGTGATGTGGATACCTCCCCCTGCGGTGTTTCTGCCGAACATTGTTCCCATCGGGCCCCTCGTCAGGTCAATCTGCGCCACATCAAGCAAGCTGAGGCTGGAGGAACTCGCATGAAACTGCGGTACACCGTCGATAAAAGTCGTCACACCTGGATTTACCCCCATTCCACCAATGCCTCTCACATAGGGCAGATTGAGTTGGCGTGTGGTAGATTCGGCAAAAGACGTATTGGGCGCGTAGATGGCGGCTTCATTGACTGTCCGAACCATGGCTGAACTGAGAAATTCAGCATCACTCACGGTGGCGCTCAGGGGCAGCTTTAAAAGATTGCCAGCTATCTTGGGGGCTAGGATGAGAGGAGCTTCGATTTCAGTCACCTCAACCGCGGAAGCTACCTGCAAGGCCTTGGGAATGGCCAACTGCTCATCCTGCACAGCACGCGCTGCCCATGGTGTAAAGAGGGTCAAAAACAGAGACAAAAGGAATCGCACGTCTGGCATCCCAAAGACTTATGAAAGTGAGCCTTGTCTGGCAATTCAATTCAAGAAATTCATCTCCGGGTGCATTTTAGTGAGGTGCTGGTGGAGAACTTGGGTTGAGATTTGATCTGTGACTTCGTTTAATGAGACACTTACTTATGCCTACCATTGCTATTTTAGGAACATTCGACTCCAAGGGCCTCGAGCATGGATTCCTCGCCGATCAGATTCGTGCGGCGGGATATCAGACGCTGCTCATCAATGCGGGCAGTCTATCCGCACCAGATCTTCAGCCTGACATTGCCGCAGAGACGGTCGCGGCTGCGGCGGGTGGAGATTGGCAGGCGGTTCTGGCGCGGCAGGATCGCGGGGAATGCGTGGTTTTAATGGCTCGCGGAGCAACGGCGATTGTAGCTGAACTGGTGGAGGCTGGGCGCATACAGGGCATCATCTCATTAGGCGGTGGCGGTGGCACGGCGATCTGCACAGCAGCGATGCGTGCTTTACCGATTGGTTTTCCGAAGGTGATGGTGAGCACTCTTGCCAGTGGCAATACGGCACCTTATGTGGGCACGAAGGATATCGTCATGATTCCGGCAATCGCTGACGTGGCTGGGATCAATCGACTGACGCGGGTGATTTTTGAAAATGCGGCCGGTGCTATCTGTGGCATGGTGGCCGCAGCCGAAAGGCGCAAGGCGCAACCGACCTCAGATAAACCTCTGATCGTGGCCAGCATGTTTGGCAATACGACGGCCTGTGTCACAGACGCAAAGCAGCGGCTGGAGGCTGCGGGTTACGAGGTGCTGATCTTTGCTGCCACGGGCAATGGCGGCCGGGCGATGGAAGGTCTGGTCGAAAGTGGCCTGGTCTCAGGTGTACTGGACATCACGACCACTGAGTGGGCCGACGAGCTCCTGGGCGGTGTGCTGAATGCTGGACCCGATCGGTTGGATGCTGCGGCGAAAGCGGGTGTGCCTGCCATTGTGACGCCTGGTTGCTTGGACATGGTGAACTTTGGCGAGCCCCAAACCGTGCCTGCAAAATATGAAGGACGCACTTTTTATCATCACAACCCACAGGTGACCCTGATGCGGACCTCCGCCGAAGAGTGCGCGCAGTTGGGCAAGATTATTGCGGAAAAGGTCAATGCCTACGAAGCGCCGGTGACCGTTCTGCTGCCGACGAAGGCCATCAGTGTGATCAGTGCGGCAGGTAAGCCGTTCCACGATGCCCAGGCAGATCAGGCCTTGTTTGCAGCCTTGAAGCAGCATCTGCGTTCGGGTATCCTCGTCATTGAGATGGATGTGGAGATCAATGACCCCCTGTTTTCGAAGGCCTGTGCCGAGGCACTTTTAGAGAACATCCAAAAAGCCTGAATAGCAGGGTTGGATTCTCCTTCGTTGCAGGAGTGGAAGTCTGGGTTTAAGGCATAGCACTGCCTGTGAATCCAAACTTAAACGAAGCTGACACTCCTTTTGACCTCGCCATGCGCCCGGCGGACTTCGATGACTTTCATGGTCAGACGAAGGTGAAAGAGCAGCTTCTTGTCATGGTGGAGGCCGCTAAAATGCGCGGGGAACCGCTGGACCACGCGCTGCTTTGCGGCCCCCCAGGCTTGGGGAAGACGACTTTGGCAAATCTCATCGCCAGTGCCGTTGGCTCAAAACTGCACACCACGAGTGGCCCCCAAATCGAAAGGGCAGGGGATCTGGCGGGTATTTTGACGAATCTACAAGCTCGGGACATTCTTTTCATCGACGAGATCCATCGTCTGCACCCGAGCATCGAAGAATACTTGTATCCGGCGATCGAGGACTTTCGACTCGACATCATCATCGATCAGGGGCCAAAGGCGCGGACAATTCGCATTGATTTACCGCCGTTCACGCTCGTCGGAGCTACAACTCGTGCAGGCATGTTGACGGCGCCCATGCGGTCCCGCTTCGGTATTCCGAATCGACTGGATTATTACACCGTGGATGAGTTGCAGCATATCCTCATGCGGTCAGCCCGACTCATGGCGGTGCCGATGGAGGATGGCGGCGCACGTGAGATTGCTCAGCGGTCAAGAGGCACGCCCCGTATCGCCAATCATCTTCTGCGTTGGGTTCGTGACTTTGCTCAAGTGAAGGCGCAAAGCGTGGTGACACAATCGGTGGCCAGCCAGGCTCTGACCATGCGCGACATTGATGAGACGGGCCTAGATGAAATGGACAAGCGTTTTCTGGAGGCGCTGATTCACAAATTTGATGGTGGCCCCGTCGGGCTCAACAGCGTGGCCGTTGCTGTCGGTGAAGATGCCTCCACCCTGGAAGATGTGCATGAGCCCTACCTCGTGATGCAGGGCTTTATCAAGCGCACCCCGCGTGGTCGTGTAGCCATGCCGGCAGCTTATCGGAAGCTCGGGCTCGTGCCGCCGCTCAGTGGTCAGATCGAACTGTTCTAACGGCGTTTTTGATTCCTCGGTTCGGGAATACGAGCCAGCAGCAGCATGGAAATCACAGCACAACCTGCAGCCAGCCAAGCGACGGCATGGAAGGATTGGGTGATGCGATAGACCTGGCCACTGATCGTGGTCGCCAGCAGGAGTGAGAAGACATTGAAGAATCCTAGAATCGCCTGAAGGGTCGATCGGCGTTCAGCGGGACAGAGCTCAGCGGCCAGTGTGAGATCGCCCACACGATCTAGGAATAGGCCGAATCCTAGGGCAAAATAAGCCACCGTGAAGCCTGAGAAGGTCTCGTTGTATCCGACCCAAAGGCATAGAGCCATGCAGACCACGCGCGAGCTCTGGAGCAGCACCTTGCCACCGCTGCGATAGCCAACATATCCTGCCAGCAGACTCCCCAGAACCGTACCGATGGCCTGCCAGGTGACAAAGCTTCCTTCATCGGCTTCAGGATGCCCAGTGACTTGCAGCGCATGGATGGTTAAAAAGGAGACAAGCATCAGGAATCCGTTGCCAAAAAAACGGGCAAATACGAGCTTCTTGAGATGGCGCTGTTGTCTGAAGAGCGCTGGCAGCTCACGCAAATACTCAGTGTAAGGGATGCTCGGTCTCGGCGCTACGGGATGACCAGGCTGTTCCTTCATCGGAAGCTGTGCTAACCAAGAGACAAAGAGCAATGCAAAAGCCGCTAAATGCAGCCAGGCATAGCCCAGGCGCCCAGGGATATAGGTCAGCACCTGATGGATCACCGTTCCTGCACCGACAGCAATCACGGCCTGCATGATGTATCGCGCTGACCAACCAGCTGCGCGGACTTTTTCGGGCACCATTCGAGTCACCATTTCCATCCACGCCACCACCGTCACTCCGCCAATGAGGCCGGACATCACTGGGGTCAGAACCACCAGCGGCAGCAGCCAGCTTTCGTCCATTTTTTTGGCAAACATCAAGATGAGGCCCGTGATGAGATAAGGCAGACGCTGGAGCAGTCCAAAGCCTAGCACCCAGGGTTTGAATCGATGCAGCCGCTCGACCAACGGAGCAATAAACAGCCCGGCACAGGCAAATGCCGCAGGCAACAGAACCGGCATCACCGCTATCACCCAAGGCAGACCACCGAGGGTCTGAACCATCTTGGGCATCACGCTTTCAGGCGCTAAAAAAGCGGTGCCGCCCATGTAAAAGCCACCTTCCAAAACATGGCAGAGAAAATTTCTCCGCACATGATGCGAGTTGGATTGGCTGGCGTGCGATTCAGACATGAGGATCAGAAGCTGACTAGACTGCGCCTACCTGCTTCAGCCAATCCTGCAAATTGTAATAATTCGTCACTCGCGCCACCTTGGCTCCACGGATGTCAAAGAAGGCTCCCACTCGCAGCCGATACTTTTGGCCCGTTGCAGGTGGCAGCCCTTCGTCCGTCTGGAGGTAAGCACCTGAGATGTAAAACTCCGCAGAACCACGGGTGCCTTCGGCATTGGCAAAGACGACGAGCTCCTCCACCTGCTCTGCGTAGCAGCGGTCCATGCGCTGAAGAAAGGACCGAAAGTCTCCGATACCCACCTGCACATCTCCTTGATTGATGTCATGCACCACATCGTCGGTCAGCAGCGCCAGCATCGCCTCTCTGTCGCCAGAATTGAAGACAGCATAATAATGGTTGATCAGCGCCAGAGCATTTGTTTGAGAATCAGTCATCAGGTAAATCGTGGACGGGGCAGGGGACAGCGTCAATCACAGACACACCGGACCTTCAGGAAAGAAGCTAGGGCAGGCCTATGAGGCAGAGTTGGCATGATAAGCCACAAAGGGGGCAAACGCTGTCGTTTTGATCTCATGGTTAAAGATCAAGAGCAGCCTTGGTGTTACGCGTGAAAGCTAGTGGCTGCTTTCACGTTACCACGCCCATGAAGCACTTGCTCATTCTCGCCACACTCGCCATCTCCACTGCCGGAAGCCTTTTCGCAGCCGATCCCGCTAGGCCTAACGTCCTGTTCATTGCTGTGGACGATCTCAATCACTGGATCGGTCACTTCGGCCGCAACCAACAGACGAAGACGCCCAATATCGACCTGCTTGCTGCCATGGGGGTCAGCTTCACCAATGCGCAATGTGCTGCCCCGGTTTGCAATCCTTCCCGTGCAGCCCTGCTCAGCGGCAAACGCCCCGGCACGACGGGGATTTATGACAACAACAACCCGTTCGAGAAAGTGCTCAAACCTGACGTTTCGCTCGTCATGCAGTTCAAGAAAGCAGGTTATGATACCCTCGGCTCGGGCAAGCTTTGGCATGGTGGACTCGGCTGGCCAGAGCAGTGGACTACCATTCAAAAAGAAAGCGCCGAGAAAGGCAAAGTGCAGGATCGCAGCATCGGAGGCATCGCCTTTGGTCCGATCGTTGAAGGCGGAGACGAAACCGTGTCGGACACCGGCATCGCCGACTTTGGTATCTCAGAACTCGGCAAGACTCATGACAAGCCCTTCTTCCTCACACTCGGTTTTCACAAGCCACACATGCCTTGGAACGTGCCCCAGAAATACTATGACATGCATCCGCTGGCCGATATCCAACTGCCACCGACCAAGGAAGGCGATCTCTCCGATATTCCATCGGCAGGCGTTAAGATGGCCAAGCCAACGGGTGATCACGCCGCCGTGCTCGCCTCCGGTCGCTGGAAAGAAGCCGTGCAGGCCTACCTCGCCTCCATCTCGTATCTTGACGGCCAACTCGGTCGTGTGCTCGATGCCTATGACAAGTCTCCTCATAAGGACAATACCATCATCGTCTTCTGGGGAGACCACGGCTGGCACCTCGGCGAGAAGGAACACTGGCGGAAGTTTGCGCTCTGGGAAGAAGCCACACGCGCCCCTTTCATCTGGGTCGCACCAGGAGTCACTAAGCCTGGCGGGATCTGCAAAAGCCCAGTCGATTTCATGAGCGTCTATCCGACTCTCTGCGATCTCACTTCTTTGCCAAAACCCACCTGGCTCGAAGGCGACAACATCAAACCCCTGCTCGCCGATCCTGCTGCCGTTTGGACGGGCGTCGGCGTTACCACCTTTGGTCAAAACAACCACGCTGTCCGTACAGATCGCTGGCGCTACATCCGCTACGCTGATGGTGGCGAGGAACTCTACGATCATAGCAACGACGAATTCGAGTGGACCAATCTCGCCAGCAAGCCTGAGCATGCTAAGCTCAAAGCCGAACTCGCCAAACACTTTCCTAGCATCAACATTCCCCCTTCTGCTCATGGCAAAATGAGTGATAACGAAGGCAGTCCCAGTGACAAAGGCGAGGCCAAAAAACAAAAACGCAAAGCCAAGAAAGCGGCTGCTGTTTCGCCAAAGTAGAGCCCAAGGCAAGGGGCGAATGCGCCAGTTCAGGCCCGCAAGTTGGTCGCTCCTCAAGTGTGCCTATTGAATAGCCACATGAGGACTCGAAACGAAATGAAGCTCGCTACCTTTCGTTTCCTTTCCCATGCAGCGATTACTCAGATTCCTCGCGCTCTGCCCCATGCTTCTTGCTCGGGCAGAGCGACCCAACGTCTTGCTCATCCTGGTCGATGACTTAAAGCCTGCTCTGGGTTGTTATGGCGATGTCGCAGCCAAGACGCCCAACATTGACCGACTTGCGGCGCGGGGCATGCGGTTCGATTTGGCCTACTGCAATCAATCGGTGTGTGCGCCCTCGCGCTTCACGCTGATGCTCGGCTCCCATTCCACCTCGACTGGATTGTATGGTCTTGGCAGTCCGCTGCGCAAACTCGTGCCAGACGCCATGACACTGCCGCAACACTTTGCCAAGCATGGCGGGTATCGCACCGAGTCCGTCGGCAAGGTCTTCCATGTCGGTCATGGCAATGAAGGCGATCCGACTTCCTTCAGCGTGCCGCCTTTCAAAGACAAGGTGATCGAATATCTCGACTCCGACAGCACGAAGGGCGGGCTCCTCACCCGTGAAGAGGCGCTATTCACCAATCAGAAGCTTGCCCAAATCAAATCCTTGCCGCGCGGAGCCGCCTTTGAATCCCCGGATGTCAAAGACAACGACTACGCTGATGGTCGCGTCGCTGCCGAGACGATGAAGCGCCTGCAAGCCGCGCAACAACGCCGCCAGCAAGACGGCACGCCTTTTTTTATCGCTGCAGGCTTCGTGCGTCCGCATCTGCCGTTCTCCGCGCCAAAACAATACTGGGACATGCACGATCCGCAAAAGCTGCCGATGCCCACCTTTGAAGAGCATCCCGCAGGCTCGCCCAAAGTGGCCCATAAGCGCGGTGGCGAGATCGCCGCCTACAAACCCGTGCCTGAGGGCGATTCGGCCATCTCTCCTGAACTGAAACGGAAACTCATCCACGGCTACTATGCAGGCACCAGCTTTGTCGATGCCCAGATCGGCAAGGTCATTAATGAACTGGATCGGCTCGGACTCACCGAGAACACCCTCATCGTGCTTTGGGGAGATCACGGCTTTCATCTCGGTGATCATGGCATCTGGACCAAGCACACCAACTACGAGCAAGCCAACCGCATCCCCATTCTCATCAGTGCCCCCGGCGTGACCCAGCCCAATAGCAGCACGCGCCAACTCACCGAGTCCGTGGACCTCTTTCCCACCCTCGCTGAACTCGCCAATCTCCCCGCACCCACCGGCCATCAACCCATCGACGGCCTCAGCCTCGTGCCCGTGCTCAAAGACCCCCAAGCCCGAGTGCGCGACCACGCCTTCCACTGCTTCCCCAAACAAACCCTTGGCCGCGCCATCCGCACCGAGCGTTACCGCCTCGTCGAATGGAAGACGCCCGGCGCCGCGACTGATCGCGCTGAGCTCGAACTCTACGATTATGAGCGAGATCCGCTAGAAATCAAAAACCTCGCCAGTGAGCAGCCCGACGTCGTCAATCAACTCCGCGCCATTCTTGCCAAGTATCCCGAGGCCAAAGCCATCAAGTGACACCCAAGTGGTCCGCACAGTCCTCTGTGCGGCGAGCGTCCCCCAGCCTGCAATGCCGCACAGAGGACTGTGCGGACGACTTGATACCAATGGCCTTCCACTAGTTCTTTTGACCGCTGCTGTCGGTCTTCTAGGTCACGAACTGGTTCGTGTTGTATAAGAGTATTCACCCGCTCGTCTAGGCCTTCAGTCAGGCAAAGGCTGTCTCATTACCGACTCATTCTGCCTGATGGATCTCAGGCTTTCAAAGCCTCCTCAACTTTTCCCAACTTGCCACACTAAGTTTAGAGGCGTAGCCTTTTACCTCTCTCCATGAACAAGCATTGTTACATCGACGAACGCAGCCTAGCTTTTGATCGCCTTACAGCACAGAAGTTACTGGCGGAGCCTGCGTTGGTGAATCGTGGTTTGGCGAATCTGGAACGCTGGCTGAATACTTGTTCACCGTCGGTTCGACCTGTCTTCTTGGAATGGCGTTCATTGCTCAATGGCCCCCTCGAAGTGGTGATCGCCATCCTGCTTAGCAGCGACGAGTATGCGTGTCGACTGCGTCAGTCCAGTCCCTTTGCTGGGCTGCTCACGACAGCCGAGCGCACATCCATTATTAAACATTTCCACAGTCGTGAATCGCTATCAGCTTGAGCATATCATCCGCGCCGCAGCAGGTAATGCAGACACGCGTGAAATCATCGTGATTGGCAGTCAATCCATTCTGGGCACCTACCCAGATGCCCCGCAGGAGTTACTCGTCTCGATGGAAGCAGATGTGTACCCCAAGGATTGCCCCGAACATTCCATCGTCATTGATGGCTCTATTGGGGAGCGGTCCATGTTCCATGAAACATTTGGTTATTACGCTCATGGCGTCGATGAAACCACGGCTGTGTTGCCTTCAGGTTGGCAGGAGCGCCTCGTTCGAGTCGAGAATGAAAACACCCGTGGCAGCATCGGATGGTGCCTGGAACCACATGACTTGGCCGTCAGTAAACTTGTGGCAGCTCGTGAAAAGGACTTGGTTTTTGTAGCGGCACTGCTGAGTCACCGCATGGTGTCCAAAGAGACTTTACGCGAGCGGCTGAATACGACTTCATTTGAGAAGGCTGAGGGTCGTACTCTGGCACTAGCACGCTTGGATCGACTCGGGAGATGACTGCCGCAATCCTAGACTGAAGCTTTCTCCCTTCACCACTAAGGGGCCGGAGCCGAGATTGACGTGTTCCGCCTTATCCAGATGCCCTTTACCCAGGGCTTTTGGCCGCTGCTGTGGGTCATCTTGGTCACGAGTTGGTTTGTGGTGTTATGGCTGTAGTCCGTGGTCACTCCGGTGCTAAGATCATGCTCGCTCGTCCGATTGCCAATCGAATCGTTACCCCAACGCTCATCTTTCACCACGGCGCTGTCACTGGTTTGTTTTAAGGTGGCGCTCACCAGCTGATGCGCGGCATCATGGCCGAGATCGTACTTCGTCTCACGGTCCGCCGTGCTGCCGAGTTTCCGCTGCCAGGTAGCCATGTCCTCGCGGCCGTTCCAGGAGAAACCAGTTGCCGACCCGCTAAGTCTCACTCGCCAGCGTGCTTGAGCTTCGCCTAGGGCCGAGATGCGGAACGTCGGACGGGTGTGCATCCTGCGCATGGGCGAGACGGCTGGAGAATGAGGGTTTAGGCTTGCGCTTTAGCTCGTTGAAGTGCGGCTTGGCGCATCTTGGCGAGTGCGGCCAAAGCTTTGTCTTTGTCGAAGAACTCGAGCACTTGCTCGCGGTTCATGGATTGAGTTTGCTGCGCGACGTTGGCTTTCCAGCGGCGCGATTCCAGCACGGCATCAAAGGTCTTGGTCTTCATAGGATTACTCGTTGTCATCAGGTTCGTTCAATAGCTGCAATGGCGTTAAGATACGGATCTGCGGGTAGCCTTGCAACAGGTTCACTGCATTAAATCCAGCTTCGCGTTTGATGTTGGCGAGGTGCTTGAAGTTCCAGCTCACAACAATCGGTAGCGCGTGAATGGAGGCAATGGCGATGTGGCGAGCGTCGTCGAGATACTTGGGCGTGACGACTCCGGCAGCAATGTAGCTTTGCGCCAGGGTTTCGGCTTCGTCGCTCAGTTCAAGCAATTGCGCGGGATCGGCGAAGATGTTAGCAAAGTGGCCTTGCACGTTGGTCGGTGCGCCCATGACTTCGGTGGCGGTGACAACAGAGGCGATGAGATGATAAAGCCCTAGGTCGGCAAGTCGAAACATCTCTTGCGTGGCGTCCTTCCATTCGTCATCGAAGTAGCCGCCGACAACGGAGGTATCGAGATAGAGTGTGGGTTTGTGCATGGGTTTCATGTTGGCAGGTATTGGCGGGTTTTGCGAGCCTTTCGTTGCGCTCGTGTGGCCATCTAGTGAGTAGTTGGTTCGTGTTGTTGTGGCTGTACTCGGCAGTCACGTTGGTGGTAAGATCATGCTCACGGGTGCGATTGCCAATCGAATCGTAACCCCAACGCTGATCAAAGCTTACGGATGGGAACATCCTTCAAATCTTTGATTACCTTATCTCTAGTATCATACCATTCTTGCTCCTTATCACCGAACGCACGATATAAAGTAACGACTCGATAGATTAGAATTGAAAAAATGACCACCAGTAAGAATTTCAGTGAGTTGATAAATAATTTGCGAGTGTTCACGAATAAAGTTGGAAGTCTCTACGGCTCATCAAATTCGGCGAGTCGTCGAAGAAGCCCGTCTTTCAGATCGTGCTCAATCTTAGCGCCAGTGACTCTTTCGATAGCCTGCTGAACGACCTCGTTGGTCACGTAAAAACCTTGGTCAAAAAATACGTCACACGCAGCCCCACAGACATCTGGCCTTGGTGATAGCGTAAGAGTCACAATTTCTGAGAAATAGGCGCTGCAATCCATGGCGGATAAAGCATAGACTAGAGTTGAGCGATTTTGACTGTTCTGAGGATTGTGAATGGCACGCATGAGTGCATCAACAGCGGTCGAATCCTTGATGTCTTTGAGTGCCAGTGCTGCCGCATTTCTCACTTGTCCGTCTTCGCTCTCCAGCAAGGAGTAGAGATGCGCCGTGGCTTTGGCTCCATATTTCTCAGCAATCGAATCGGCCAACTCAAGCTTAATTTCCCAAGGTGTCGCCTTATCGATAATATCATCGATCATGTTTTGAAGATTGTCGCTTTTTCGCCTATTCATGCCGCTCACATATTGAAAATCACCAACAGGTCTCGTGCCTGTTTTTGTTTAGCCAAACGCTCTTTGGAATCTTCGATTTCCTTTTGAAGGTCGGCGTGATCTTGAGGAGCTAATTGCAGGACTGAGTAGGCTTCCGGTTGAAGATCTAAGTTTTTTAAACACACAGCCGCCCCAAAAAGAGCAAACCCCACGCCTCCTCCATTCGGATACATTTGATAGTATTTCAGATACCAACTGAGAGCCTCAATGTCATTCTTTAACTCGTAATAGGCATCAGCTTTCGCGATGATCATACGTCCATGATTCTGGTCATGCGCGGTCAATTGCTCGATCTTGTGCAGAACTCCGTGGTAGTCTTCTTCATCAAGGGTCTCGAGGATCGAAATTTGGGATTCGTTCATGTGCTTGAAGATGGCCAATCGAAGATGATCCAATAAACCAGAGGCGGGTTGTGGGTGCCCGCCTCTGGCTGGATTGAGGATTAACTGCCGACGGTGACGATGACTTCGTCACTCCACTGGCCGACGCGTTGATCGCCGACGCGGTAGATGACTTTGTAGGTCCATTTGGCCGGGGTCGGGGGAAGGGGAGTCGTGTCCAAATAATCAGGCGTGGTATCGAAGGCCAAGGGCGTGAAGCCTCGGCCATCGGCGCGGTCCAGATCGGGTTCAGGCTGATGACGCGGTTCTCTAGGAGCTATTTCATAGCTAAGGAAGAGAACTTAGGGTAAAGGCCAAGAGTCGAAGAAGGATTGGGGTTAGTGCAATTTGTACACAGATGTTCGAACATTAATTTACCCCCAGAAGACACACCATCTAAATCTATCGTAGAACGGCTTCGCGAATTGGTTAATGTGAGCGTCAAAAAATCACTCGATTATAACCTGCCCCGACCAGATCGGTGAGGTGTTCAGCGTGGTCTTCACCGCTCCTTGTTCCGAAGGCAGCTCTGCCAGCTGGAACTGGCCGATACCCACGCCCAATCGTGGCACCAATACCCCGGCGTAACTCGCTTTGCGAGTCAGCAGTGCGATCGGTGCCGTGGTGTCCGTCGGATCAGGGTCGTTCTTCAACGTGAAGCTGCCGCTCATCAGCCCGCTGCTGGCGTTGATCTTCAACGACACGCCTGCTGGGTTGTCGCTACCCGTTGGCATCACCACCGCGTTTGTGCTGGTGATGCGCACCGGCACGCTGCCCACGTTGGACGCCATCACCGCTCCAACGATGGGTGCAGGTCCCGTCAGCCCGCCTTCGGTGAACTTGAGGCTTGCATTTGTGGTGCCCACACCACCATCCACCAATCCCAGCAGCACCTCCCCGGCTGCCGGAGCCCCATAGCGACCTCCTGCCACGACCAGATTGTGCAGCGGGAACCCTTGCTTGTAGCTGCGCGTCGTGCTGCTGGTTGCTTGCGCTTTCTTGAGCCAGTCGATGGTGCCATCTAACAGCGCTCTGCCGCCATTGACGGTCGGGGCAGCGTCGTCGCTGATCTTCACCCAGCCGTGTGCTGATCCTGCGATAGCTGCCGAGCTGGTGCTGTAGAGCAGTTGGTGGAACGGAATGTCGCCCCCGGCTGCCACCGTGCTGCTGCCAATGATCGCCGTGCCATCGGCCAGCTTCCCGCCCCACGTCACCACGCCCGCAGCACTGACGCTCGTGGTCAGGTAGCCATTGCCCTGCGGGTAGGTGATGCCGCCCACCAGCACCTGATCCTGGACATCCAAGGCAGCGGTGTAACCTCCGGTTCGCCCCGCAGTTGGGGCGCTCTGACGCCAGCCGTGCACCGCAGTGGTTGGTGCCGAAGGATTTAAGAACAACGGTTGCTCACTGAGGTTTCCCACCAATTCGCCGTTAGTCCTTTTGATGATAAATTGGAAGTGGAGCGTGCTGGCTCCGCTGCGCTTGATTTGCACCAAGCCGATTGGGTCGGCACCCAAAGCCGCATACAATCGGTTGACCCCAAGTATTCCGTAACTCTTCTCCTCCACTTGCAGTGTGCCAGTGAAGTTACCCGTGCTGGTAATCACCAGATTACTGAGAGTGCCTCCATGCCCTTGCAGCTTGCTGCCTTCCGATGGCCCGCCAAGAACGGTGTTGCGTTCGATAAGTCCATTGAACGTTCCTGTCACATTCGTCGGCAACGCCTGCACCAACAGCGTGGTGGTGGCCGTAGAGGTGCCCTTCGCGTTGCTGGCCTTGAGCGTCACGGCGTAAGGCGTGGCTTTGGACACGCTTGGTTGACCACTGATCACCCCCGTCGATGCGTTGCAGGTCAGCCCGGTGGGCAGGCCTGTGGCAGTGTAGCTGGTGGGCGTCAGGTCAGCTGAATTATTGACAGGGATTGTAAAGCTGTAGCTGCCGCTGACGATGGCGTCCGGCATGACCACTGGCGTGAGGATCTCCGGCTTTTGACTGAACACCACCAGCGTGTTGGCACCACCGCTGAGCGTGCCTCCAGGGCCCGTGACCACACAGGTGTAAACCCCAGCATCGCTAGTTGAGAGGTTCTTGATGGTGAGCGCCTTGGTCGTTGCTCCCGTGATTCGCGCATCCACCGGCAGATCGCTACCGCCCTTCTTCCAGGCATAGGTCAACCCATTGCCAGCCGCAGTGACGGTGAAGCTGGCAGTGGCTGCCGTGCCGAGTATGGACGTCTTGGCAGAGGTATCTACCACGCCGAGTTGGGCCGCATTGGATACCGTGCTGCCGGAGGCGTTGACAGCCTTGATGCTGTAACCTCCCGCATTGGCAAGCGTGGCGGATGAGAAGCCGTAGGCACCCGTGGTGGCACCGCTGATATTGGCTCCGTTCTTGAGCCATTGGTAGCTCAGCGCCCCGCCGCTAGCTGAGCCACTGAATGAAACAGCCGATCTCAGTGCCACTAGTTGCGAGGCCGGATTGGCCGTGAACGCCGGAGCCGTAGTGCGGGTTATTGTCAGGGTGTAGATCTTTGCGGTCACGCCATCCTGCGCAGTCACCTTGATGTCCACCGTGTTGATGCCTGCATTGAGTGCAAGCGCCGCACTCGCTTTGCCACTGTTTACAGAGGCATAGGTCGCTCCATTGGCCCGTGCTTCGAGGGTCGCACTAGCCTGCGCTCGTGTCGGCGTCACAGTGATGGAGCTCACCACATTGGCCACGCTGGCCGTGTAGCTCGTTGTCCTGCTGGCAAAAGCCGGGCTCAGCTTTCCGCTGCTCAGCGCCAGCGCTGTCAATGTCGGCGCATCACGCGTGTTCACGGTGACGTCCCCAGTCTCAGCGCTGCCAGTGTCGGCATTGATAACGGCGGCGGTGAGGAGCCAGAGCAGAGGGATAAGAAGGTGTCTCATGGGCGTGGAGAGGTAGGAAGGGGCAGCAGAAGAGTGGCAAGCAGGGAGACCAGGAATGGCGGAGGGCATCGGAAAATCAGTGCATCCAGGGCTTTCGACGCCGCACCTGCTGGCGCGGAGGGGCTGGGCTGAGGGCCAGGTAGAAAAGATGGAAATGATGCCCAGAAGGAATCCTCCGCATTGGCGACAAATTCCTTCCACACGGACGCGATACCTCCACCGCGAAGTAGCGCGTTCAGCGCCTCCTTGGCGGCTCCGTGCCCGGTGGCTGGGATCTGGATAAATTCAAAAGGCATCGTCAATCGGTCTAGTTCTCAAAAAATCGTCCAAGGGGCATTGAGGGCTGTTAAGTTCGTCATTCATCATTGCTCATTCGCCACTCATCTCCCGCTCCACTCCCTTCACTTCACTGCGGCGCTCCGCCTGCTTCCTTACGGGACTGAACTACGGGCAGGACGAAAGCCGCCGTCGACGTTGCGGTTGCCCGGCGAGTAGTTGTCGCGGTACGCGGCGCGGCAGTAGATCGCGAGGCCGTTCCAACCGCCGCCACGGAACACCCGGGCCGAGCCCGATGCAGGACCCCGCGGGTCCGTCGTCCCGTTGCTCGTCGTGTAATAACTCTGCTCATACCAGTCCCAACACCACTCACTAGCGTTCCCAGCCATGTCATACAGCCCATACCCGCTTGCCCCAAAGCTCCCCACTGGCGAGGTGAAGGGAAACGCCAATGGACCGCCCGCCGAGTAGCTCGGGTGGTAATTGTTGATCGGACTCAAATCGTAGGCGTCGATTAGCTGGTAGCTACCGTAATAATTCGCCTGCGCATGGCTGATCGTGTCCGTCCCCCACGGAAACCGCTTCCCGATCACACCACCCCGCGCCGCCTTCTCCCACTCCGCCTCCGTCGGCAGGCGATAGCCGTTCGCCCCCCAGCAGACTGTGAGGTTGTCCGCTGAGCCGCTGCGGTAAATTTGATCGGCGCGCCGCTCAGGACCGGTGTAGTAACAAGGGCTCAGCCCCTCCTTCTCGCTCCTTGCATTGCACCATTTCACTACGTCATACCAGCTCACCGTTTGTGCAGGATGGTCCGATGCCTTCCCATCTCCTACGGCTAGGTCCTCGTAGCCGTGGCTCAGAGCCCATGCCCGGACCTCATCCCAGTGGGCTTTGGTCGTTTCGGTCTGCTGCATGTAGAAAGGACTCAGAGTCACGGTAGTTGGAGGTGCATTTAAATCCGTGTCCCCGCTCGTCCTCCCCATCGTGAAACTGCCCCCAGGGATGAGGGAGAAGCCTGCCGGGGCCGCGGGTGGGGTGCCGTCCAGTGGCAGTGGCGCGCAGATCGAGGGCCCCAACTCCACCTCCAAATCATGGGCCAGGTTTGGGAAATTACCGGATTTCGCCAGGAGCACCAGGGTCTGGGGTTCCTGCGGCATCTCGGTGCCGGGCTTTAACCGCACCCGCACCTGCAGCGTCTTTTCCACGTGGGGGGTGGCGGCGTTCGCTCCCTCAAACTCGACGGACGTTTCCGCCTCCTCAGCGCCGCCCGGTGGGATCCAAAAGGCTTCATAGGCAAAATCGGCTTTAGGCTCGCCTCGGAAGCTCAGTGCAAGACGATCCTTCGCAAAACCGGTCATCCCGCTCAGGAAGGGTCCCAGATGGGCTTTGACCTTCACATCGAAGGTGACGCCATCCGGATCCTCCGGGACGCTCTGCGATGGCACCGCCTGTGGGAACGCGGGGCCGAAGGTCGCAACGTGGGTGGCCTGCCGCTCCATCCAATCCGTGGCGGTGAAGGTCAACTTCCGGGGTCCGTCCGGCGTATTGGCATACCTGCTAGTATCCCACTTGAACCAGAAGGGAAAGGAGTCCTTGCGCTCCAAGTTTAGCGAAAATGGAATAGCATAGCCATGCGTGGCCGGATTCTGGCCCGAATAGGGATGGAAGAGCGGGCGCACGCCGCTCTCCCGCTCAAAGGAGACGTTCGCTAGCTCACGGGAGGCCGTTCCATCCGGGAGACTCTCGGTGATGAGGAGGCTCCGTGGTGGAAGGACGTAGGGAGCTGCTGTTGTGGCCTCCGTATCTACGACCTCGATCACGCCCTCGGCATCGACGCGTCCTCCGTCCAACTTGATGCCCGTTTGGGACGCCGGAAAGTAGAGGTCCGTGCTCGGGCGTTGGCCGGTCGCCGTGCTGAAGAAATTCAGACCCCGGATTTGCGGAGGCTTTGTGTCGTTTGCAGCGGTTAGAAGGGGCGAGGTGGTGAACAATCCATTAAAAAGGAGTGGGTTGACCTGGGTGCCAAGCGTCACGCCAGCGCCAACCTGACCCGTCTGGAACGGTGCCCCGTCGCGCCCCGGTTGATATTCGTAATAATGAGCGGGGCAGTTCTTACGAATCTCCAGGTGAAGGTGGGGCGCGGTGATCGCCGCGACCTTTCCGATCCATTCTCCGTCCGCCACAACTTGGTTCCACACCACACTCGAATCGATGTGTAAGTAACGGCTGCAGTAACCATTGCCGTGATTGATGACCACCAGGCCACCATCACTTCCCAGGTTGCCCACCCAGCTCACCACCCCCCCGGAGATTGCACGCACCAGGGTGCCGGGAGTGGCCGTCAAATCGAGCCCATCATGCGGTCGTCCGGGCTTCCGCCACTCCCCATAGCTGCCTGAGATCCTATAATTGTCGGCGGAACCTGGCAGCGGGTAAACCAACCCAACCCAAGGCGAGGGCCGGGCATACTCTTCAAGCCGCTTCGGCAGTGCGATCCCCAAGAGATCAAACAATTCAAGCACCTGCTGGGGCGCTGCCGCAGGGGTGCTCGCTGCGCTGAGATTGATGGTTTTCTCTAAGCTGTTTACCATGGGGGCAGGCAGAGGAGCCGACGCCTGAAATGCCGTCACGGCCATATAGGCAGCCGATAAATCCGATGCCGACGTCACGGTGACGGAACCGCTGACAACACCCTGCACCACCGGAAGCGTCGCGGGACTCAGCGTGTAGGCAAAGCCCACGGGCTGCCGATCGATGTTCAACAAGCCCAACGTTACGCTACCATCCACCGGTGCCAGCAAACCGCTTTGGGGGTCAATAAGCCTAAAACCCACCGCATAGCTCTGTCCGGCTGTGAGTGGGTAATTGACGAGCGCGGTGCTCTCAATTCGGTAGGCTGTTGGTGCCGCTTCAGCGTCCTCATCCGGAGAAGCCGTGTAACCATCATCCGCCACAACCCGGAAGCGCATCTGCGTGCTGTAGCTGAGCGGCCAGTCCGTGCCGGCATCCCAAACGATAGTTTTACCGATGCCGGGCGCTGTGCTGGCACCGAGGTTCCCGCTTACGGACGTCACCGGAACCGTCCAAGTCGTGCCGCCGTCGCTGGATACCTTCAGGCTCACCGACGCTGACGGAAAGCCGGGCGTGGCGAGATCATAGGTGATGTCCACCAGCTTTGTCCCGGCCCGTTGGGCGGAGGTAAGGTTGGAGACGACCGGCACGGCCCACAAGGGCGAGAAGCCCAGGAAAACCGTCATCAAGAGGACGAGACAAGGCAGGAAGCGGTGGGCCGCCCTAACTAGGCCTGATAGTAACACGGTAGCAGCCACTAAAAACAGCGCCCAGCATCTGATCGTAGCGCCCAAGGTTGCGGTAAGCGGTTTCGAAGACTCCTCGGTGAGAGCAAAGAATTTCATTTTAACGGTTGTTCGAGGCTTTTTTTTTTTTTTTTTATTAGTTAAATCTCATTCTTTTCTGATTCAAACCTCTCAAAGGGTTAGCCCAAAAGAGCCAATAGCTCCCCCTCAATGGAGACCTACCCCGATCAGGGGGATCCAAACGTGACCTGCCCTGACCACATCGGCGAGGTGCTCAGCGTGGTCTTCACTGATCCCTGTTGCGAGGGCAGTTCCGCCAGTTGGAACTGACCCACTCCCATGCTTAACCGAGGCACTAGCACCCCGGCATAGTTCGCCGTGCGGCTCAGCAGCGCAATCGGTGCCGTCGTGTCTGTGGGGTCAGGATCATTCTTCAAGACGAAGCTGCCGCTTATCAGCCCGCTGCTGGCGGTGATCTTCAACGACACGCCTGCTGGGTTGTCGCTACCCGTCGGCATCACCACCGCGTTTGTGCTGGTGATGCGCACCGGCACGCTGGCCACATTGGACGCCATCACCGCTCCAACGATGGGTGCAGGTCCCGTCAGCCCGCCTTCGGTGAACTTGAGGCTTGCGTTTGTGGTGCCCACGCCGCCATCCACAACTCCCAGCAGCACTTCCCCGGCTGCCGGAGCCGCGTAGCGACCTCCTCCCACGACCAGATTATGCAGCGGGAACCCTTGCTTGTAGCTGCGTGTCGTGCTGCTGCTGGCCTGCGGCTTCTTGAGCCAGTCGATAGCACCATCCAGCAGGGCTTTGCCGCTATTGACCGGTGTGTCCACACTGTCGTCGCTGATCGTCACCCACCCGTGTGCCGATCCTGCGGTGGCCGCCGAGGTGGTGCTGTAGAGCAGTTGATGGACGGGAATGTCGCCCCCAGCTGCCACCCCGCTGCTGCCGGTGATCGCCGTGCCATCGGCCAGCTTCCCACCCCACATCACTGCTCCCGTGGCACCGACGCTCATAGTCAGGTAGCCATTGCCTTGTGGATAGGTGATGTCACCCACCAGCACCTGATCCTCGATGTCCAACGCAGCGGTGTAAGCTCCGGTTCGCCCCGCAATCTGGGCGCCCTGCCTCCAGCCACGCAGGTTCACAGGCGTGCCCACTCCTCCATCGCTCAGCGTCCCAGTAAGTTCGCCAGTGTCCTTGTTGAGGGTGAACTGCACGGTCAAATCAGGAATGCTGTCAGCAGCCGTGCCACGCAGCAGCTTCACGGTGGCGGTCGCGTCAGCATCCAGCTCCGCATCCAGCCGGCTGCCACCAGGTATGGCGTAGCTCTTTTCTTCCAGGAGCAGCGTGCCGGTGAAGTTGCCCGTGCTGGTGATCACCAGGTTGGAGAGTCTGCCGCCGTGCCCTTGCAGCGTGCTGCCTACCGATGGCCCACTCAGTTCGGTGCTGCGTTCTACCAGCCCGTTGAAGGTTCCCGTCAGGGTCGCTGGCAAGGCATGCACCCGCAGCGTGCTGGTGGCCGTGGTGCTACCCTTCGTGTTGCTGGCCTTCAGTGTCACAGCGTAAGGCGTGGCTTTGGACACGGTGGGTTTACCGCTGATCACACCCGTCGTCGCGTTGCAGATAAGCCCGGTTGGCAGGCCCGTGGCGGCGTAGCTGGTCGGCGTCAGGTCATCTGAACCGTTGACCGGGATCGGGTAGCTGTAGCTGCCACTAACGATGGCATCTGGCATGACCACCGGCGTAAGGATCTCCGGCTTCTGGCTGAAGACCACCAGCGTGTTAGCACCGCCGCTGAGCGTGCCACCGGGACCCGTGACTTCACAAGTATAGAGCCCCGCATCATCGGCTGAGAGGTTCTTGATCGTTAGAACCTTGGCCGTGGCTCCCGTGATGCGAACATCTACCGGCAGATCACTCCCATCCTTCTTCCAGGCATAGGTCAAGCCGTTGCCCGCCGTCGTGATGGTAAAGCTCGCCGTTGCTGCCGTGCCGAGTATGGAAGTTTTGGCCGTGGTGTCCACCACGCCGAGTTGAGCCGCATTCGCACTAGAGGTGGCTTTGCCGGCCTTATTGCTCACTTCAACGACGTAACTTCCGGCATTGCTGAGCGTGGCTGAAGCAAGGTTGAACAACGAACCTGAGGCACCCGTAATGACCGCTCCAGACCGCTTCCACACATATGTGAGTCCATCCCCTTCAGCTCCCGCTTCGAAGCTGATCGGATAACCCACCGCTACAAGTTGCGGGCTTGGTAAGGTGACCAGCACTGGCGGCAATTGCACCACGATCACAGCATCCGCGCTGATCACTTCTCCCCCTGCATTGCTCACACGCACAGAGTAGCTGCCAGCGTCAGTCTCAGAGGCTGATAGGTCTTTATAGCTTGCTCCGGTTGCCCCAGGAATATCGACTCCCTCATGCTGCCATTGGTAGGAGCATCCTGTTCCCTCAGCCACCACGGAAAGAGTGAAGGGAGCTCCCTTCACGATTTGCTGCCCCACTGGCTGCGTTTTAATGACCGGCGGTGACAACCCCGCTCCCCCCAAAGCTTCTTTCGCCCATTGCGCAATCAAGCCATGCACTTTGGTGCTGGGGTGAATGAAGTCCCAGAACATGTAGCTGGCACCCGCTCCGGAAAAGCTCTTGTTGGCGAGGCTGACGTCTTGCAGCGCTCCGACAGAGGTTTTCGTCAGTCCATAACTCGCTGGCGCCGCCAGCATGGCATTAAACTTGGCAAAAATGTCCACCTCAACCATTCGCATGCTGGGCAGCGTGCTTCGCAGGGACACGATGGCCGCTTTCAGTGCATTGTTGAAGTCCACGACCCGCGCCTTGGCAAAAGTCTTCTCCGCAGTGGTCAAACCGTAGGCCGTCGCGGCTGGCAGGCGGCTCAGATCGGGCAAGTTTGGCACCACCACGATGCGCGCTCCCGCTCCGTTCAGCCTTACGATGGCTGCCTTGATATCATTGACCGACTGATTGATGACCGCAGTCCAATTGGCCACCGACAGGTCAAACACATCCTCCCCGGCCTTGTTGAGCAGATCGTTACCGCCACACCAGAGAGTTACAATCGACTCGTTCTTAGCTGTGGAGCTAAGCCCCAGCCAAGAGGTGGAACTCAACAGATCAGACACCTGACCATCCAAATCACCCGTCACCGCCCCACCTGAGGCAAAGACCGTCTGACCAAAGGACATGGATCGTCCGTAGCTGCTGGCGAACTGTTCGGTCCAAACAGGTCCATTCGACCATCGTCCGTTGTAGTAATCAGGAGCAGTCCCCGTGAATCCGCCATCCACGCTTGAAAGACTGTCGCCCAAAGCAAAGATGGCTGAGGAACGATTAACGACGACCGTGTAGGTTCTTGAGGCGAGGCCATTCTGTGAAGTCACTTTGACCTCGATCGTGTTGTTGCCTTGGTTGAGCGCGAGAGCTTGGCTGGTGACTCCACTTGCCAAGTTCATGTAAGTCCCGCCATTGACTCGCACTTGGATTGTTGCTCCTGCTTGCGCTAGATCGGCTGAGAGCGTGATCGACGGCTGTGCCGCACTCACACCAGCCGTGTAGCTCAACGTTCCGCTATTAAACACTGGACTAAGTGTCCCGTTGCTCAGGGCCAGTGTTGCTAAGTCTGCATTACTTGCAGGGTCTGTGGGATAGGGGGACGCCACCAATGCTAGAGAATGCCTGAACGGCAACTTGCCAGCAAGCTTGCTGAACCGTTCGCCTGCGGCCGTGATGGCGGTTGAATTCACGAACACGGGTGTTGATGTAAAGGATGTGCCAAGCTCTGGGCGGATCTGATAAGTGCCCAGTTGGCCATCACCATTACTTCCCCAGGCCACAAGCCTGCCGTCCGAACACAATGCTAGGCTGTGCGATGCACCTGCTCCAATTGCTACCACCGTTTTGCCTGCCAGTGCAGACACGCCCGCGGCTGTATTGACGGCTATCGGCAAGGCATTACTCGGCCCAGAAGTGTTATTGCCCAGCTGGCCATCCACGTTTTCACCCCAGGCTGCAATCGTCCCGTCGGAGCACAGCGCCAAGCTATGACCGCCACCCGCTGCAATTGCCACCACCGTTTTGCCATTCAAGGCAGAACCAGGGGCTGTATTGACTACCTTGGGCACCGCAGAACCAGGAGAGTCCAGACCGGGACTCCCTTCGAAAGCTCCCCACGCAACGAGCGTGCCGTCAGAGCACAGTGCCAAGCTATGCCTTTCACCCGTTGCAATGGATACCACCGTCTTATCAAAGAGAATACCCGAAGTATCCACCCAGACAGGCACAGATGAGTCGAACGTGCTACCGTCACCCAGCGCCCCATACGGGCCATTACTTCCCCAGGCAGCAACCCTTCCATCCGAACATAGCGCCAAGCTATGAAACGCTCCTGCTGCAATTGCCACGACCGTCTTGCCTGCCAGCACCGAAACACCAGGCGTCGTGTTCACGGCCACTGGTAAATCAGTGGGTGCTCGGCTGTCATTGCCCAACTGACCAGAGCCGTTTTCACCCCAGGCAGCAATGGTTCCATCCGAGCACAATGCCAGTCGATGGTTGTATCCAGCCGCTATTGCTACCACTGTCTTCGCATTCAATGCCGATCCTGCACCATTTTCCACCATCGACGGCAGACCATCCGGAGAAACTGAACCCCACTGAGCCACCGTCCCGTCCGAGCATAGTGCCATGCTAGAGTTGGACCCACCACCCACCGCAAGCACCGTCTTGCCCTGCAGCGCTCCCGAGGTCGTCACAGCGCCCGGCAGCGTGCGTTGATCTGAGCTACCATCCCCCAATTGCCCATATTCATTGTAGCCCCAGGCAAAGGGGCGCACATTTTTCCAAGCAAGCACCAAGTCATTACCCGTGCCGCCATAGTAGTTGGCCACAAAAGCGTAGCTTGTGCCCCCATAAGCGAGGGTTACCACCTGCCCGTGAGCCAGGTTGTCAAAGTAGCCATTGATGAAGCCCAGGCCGGTGTTTTT
>JAIXZA010000013.1 GCA_027489965.1 Verrucomicrobiaceae bacterium | reverse complement strand
CGATGCCTCCTCTGATAACCGAAACAAACATCACCTCAAGCTGTGAACGCTATAACTTAATTTCACGCAATCCTGGCCGAAGAACGGGGTCCACCTCAGTATCGACTATTACGAATTGGAAGAACCCATTGTTAAGGTGTCAGGTCTACCTCACGGCATTACTTGGGATGGTGTAGCCAGAGGTTTCGATGGGGTAACAACGAAGCGAGGACTTTACACAGTAATTTGGCAAGTTTTTGATAAGAAGGGTCTTGCTGATACATGTCGTTCGATCATCGTAGTTGATGATCCTTTGAATCCACTGCCGATCATTCGTCCGGGCCTATATGCTGGTAATGTATACGGGTCTACATATAAAAAGGCTCCGGCGTTAGCATCTGGTATTCTGGAACTTCAGATGTCCTCAAATGGGGCTTACACAGGCTTGTTGCGTTTAGGTATGCACCGCTGGCCACTAACTGGTATATTGAGGTTGAGGAATGACATTTTCAGCCACAATCACCGACTCACTCCGCCACGAGGTGTCGCTCGACTGGAACTGAAAATTTCAGCTGACGGCGAATTCAATCTTAGTCCTGAATTTAGAGTAGAGCTTATCGACTCGACCCAGCTTGCTTCCGGCGAGTCCGCTCCGCCCATGTCTTGTGAACTACACTCCGCTCGTGATCCAAAATTGACAGATAGAGTTCGTCACAAAGGCATGGTCACTGCAATCATTGAATGCGGAGTTACAGATGGTTCAGAGTTCGCTCTTGGTAATGGTTTTATGAGCATGAAACCTGTGCAGAATTTTGGGAGATTGAATGTAATCGGAACGATGCCAGATGGTTCAGGTATCGCTGGATCGATGCCTGTTGTTGGGGGATATGGCGTCAATCTAATTTTTAACGTACCACATCCTCAAAATAATGGGCTGTTAATGGGGACGCTTAACATTTCGTCCAATGCTTGGGATGGAATGAGAAATGATCTGGTCAGGGGCAATCTTTTATGGGAGCTTCCCGCTAACTCCAAAAGACGATTTCTAGCAGGAAGACAGATCAGCACTCTTGCGTCTGTCAGAGGCGAATTATATTTTCAACCTACAGCTCGTCCCCTATTACAAATTCAGGATGAAGCAGTCAGTATAATGTCGCTCTCGGCAGGCAATGCTTTTTCAAGTATGTTTGAGCAAACCGATGTGCCTTTTCAATTACTGCCAAATCACCGATCCTTATTTCCTGCGGATGATCAGCGTGATTTTAAAATGGATATTTATGCGCCGACTGGATTTTTCACAGGCCAGTTCAAGCTGTTTGAAATTAGAGAGAATGGTGCGAAAACCTTTCAGCTAGTTCACTTTCGTGGTATGATTATTCCAGGGCTCGGTTTGGGAGGTGGTTTTTTCCATTTCCGTTCTCCTGGAACTTCTGCAAGTCAGTCTCAGCCTTTTTATTCGGGATCCCTTTCACTTGATGCTGGATGGCGCTATTAAGATTAATGGCTCTGTGAACCAATATAAAAGTTAAAGCCTGGTGTCGTTGGAACTTCACAACTTAAGCGGCGGGATAAAGAATGGGCGGTTATTTTTTCTCTTCGATGTCGAGGACTTTGATGTCGGTGAGACTAGGCATTCCAAAAGCCTTCAAAGTCGAGTCGGAAAGCCTAAGCTCTCCCGAATGCTTTTCCAGCGTCTCCACATTCACACTGCCGTCGTTTCTACCAATGATGATTTTACCATTCCGCCAGGTCCGACCGCGCTGAAGATAATGATGCGGAAGCCAAGCAAGAGGCCAGACGGGCTTCAGGGCATTCTCAAAGACTAGCGGACGCGTCCCTCCTGATTTGATATTTTGTCCCGCAATCATCATCCAGTGGTTCTCACCTGCTGCCACGGCTTCTAAAAACTCAGGTGCCTGGCCAATATACCCATCTGGCTGGAAAGGGCTTTGTTTACCTCCGAAGATCCGCTCATCCAGAATGATCTCCTCTTGAACGAGTTTTCGAAAGACCCCATTCGCAGACGCGCCGTCACCTATTCCAGAATCGGGATAAGCTCCATTGTGCTCCTGTGCCCAGATCTTCATCGCCATGATGATTTGGCGGCAGTTGTTAGAAGATGACGTCTGATTCGCCTTCGATATCTGATCAGACATCGGGCTAACCATATCGAAGGTCAAAAGTATAGAGAACAGCAAAACAAGGATCACCACGCCCCACTGCAGCCAGCCCCAGCCCTTCTTTGGTTTTTCTGGCTCATTCATACGTTGATTCCAGCGGATAGAAGGACGAAAGCCAAGCTGAAAATGATTGCCTGGTAGGGCAGTCGTAGGTTGGGAATGGTGGCGCCAAACACTCAAACAATGAACAAACAACCGAGAAACACCAAGGCTCTTTGGATCACTTTTGCCATCTTCGCTATCTTAGCCTTTGCATTGATCCTGTTCGTCGTTGGCCTCACTGTCCCCATGGGTGCGCCAGAGGAATTTGAAGCAGTCAGAGACTTCCTGAGAGAACATCCGACTTACAGCATTGAGCGCGTTGTGGCTGAAGAGCGAGAGGTGGTAGGCGTGTCCTACCGATTTTTCTATCGTATCCCAAACGACTCAAGGCTCTACGAAACTGCCCTTCATTATATTCACCAGGACGGCAGTTGGAAGATTACGCACTAGGCCGAGTTTTCAAATTTTGCTCGGCAGCAGACTTCTGCGCCAGCTGCCAGGCTTTGTATTTCTCCAGTTCCTTTTCGATCAGCTTCAGACAGAAGGCGACGACGGTAGCATCATCGAGGTAGCCGACGCCGACAATAACGTCTGGCAGAACATCGGCTGGATTCAGCACGTAGAGCAGAGCTAAAGCGGCAGCGCTGATGACCCAATAGGGCACTTCACGGTAGCTGCCGTTCCAGTAGTCTTTCACCAGCGCCAGGATGCTCAGGCCTTGGTCCATCCAGTCTTTCAGCTTGGGTAACTTAGCCTCAATGTCCTTGGAGCGCTGAGCGACTTTGGCAATGTCGAGGTCGTGCTGATGATCGGATGAAGGAGGCATGGCGTTTGGGCTATTTTTGAAAGCTTACTTCATAAAAAGCAAAAGGCCCACTCATTGCTGAATGGGCCCTTTTCACTTCTGGCGGAACGGACGGGACTTGAACCCGCAACCTCCAACGTGACAGGCTGGCGCTCTAACCAATTGAGCTACCGCTCCAGTATCCAGAAACGTGGGACGAGATTGTAACAGAGGTTGAAGTGGAGGCAACTTAAAACTGCTCTTTTTGCCAAAAAAATTTACGCCTTAGGTGCCAGTTCTAATTTCACCTCAATGTCATCGAAATACACAGGCGTCTCGGAGTAAGGTGTAGCCCAAACTCCGACTTTGCCTTGTCCTTTCAGGCCTTTGTCATCAGCCTTGACTGTTGCCTCAGCAGGTTCGGTAGCATTGGCAGGCCAGACTTTACCCGTGATGATCCACGCATCGCCTTCGCCATGCTTCACTTCCAGTTTCATCTGCACCCAGACTTCACTCGTCCAGGTGTAGGGTACACTGGCGACCACAACATCGGCCTTCACGAGTTCGAGTTGTTTTTTAGCTGCATTGATCAGCAGGCGATAGCCGCTCATGCCATGCACGCTAAGACCGAATTTTGGCATGGAGCGCGCACGTTTGCTGGCAAAGACGCGTGCTTGAATGCTGGACTCACCGGCTGCGGAGATCGCGAGCTGTGCACAGGCATCTACGATGGGAGTGCCGTCGATCATGATGGCTTTATTGCCGTCTTTCGCAGCGATCTTGACGGTACCTTCGACCACGAAGACTTCCTTGGGCACGTCTCCCTCGGCCCAATCATCGGCTTTCAGAGAAAAAGTCTTCATCTCACCTGCATAAGCGAGAGACGAGAAGAGAAACAAACTGACAAAGGCAGAGGCTTTCATAAGTGGGGGAAAACCGTAACAGAACTAGCGCAGCGGTTCTTTCAGCAGAGCCAAGGCTTCCAGCGCTGAGGCCTCTTCATGCACGATGGCTGCAAGGCTGCGTGCGATGGCGGCTGGATTGCGATGCTGCCAGACATTGCGACCGATGGCGATGCCGGCGGCACCAGCATCCATGGCGTCTTCGACCATCTTCAGCAGGCTGGCGTCGTCGTTGATGTTGGCACCCCCTAGAATGATCACAGGAACAAAGCAGGACTCGGTGACACGGCGGAAGTCGCCTGGTTTGCAATCAATCGGATACGGTGTCTTCACCACATCTGCACCCAGCTCAGCGGCGAGGCGTGTGGCGAACTGGATGTTGTCTAAAGTGTATTTGTCCGTCTGACCCAGACCATAAGGCAGTGCTTCGATAATGGTCGGAATGTCCAGATCCAGGCTGGTGCGGATCAAATCAGCCACTTCTTGAAAATTCACCCGCTCACTGATGGAGTTCGGGTAAAGCATGTTCATCACGGCATTCGCGCCGACCATTTCGGCCTCCTCGACGCCATAAACATTGATGCTACCAGCGCCATCGCCTTCCATCCGGGTATTATAGACATCCGTGCGCAGACAGATCCCCTTACCAGCCATCGAGTCAGCCGCACGCATGGCCAAACCGAGATTCATGACATAACCATCCACATAGGGACTGACCCGCTCGATCAATTCAAAGGGATTGGCCAATCCTGGGACAGGGATGGCGCAGCCGTGGTCCACAGGCAGGATGACGGTCTTTCCGTCACGAAAAAAGGATTCCAGATTTTCTTGGCGATTCATAGGTAAGACTCAATGAATGGCGGCAGATCGGCAGAGTGTAAAGGGGGACCTTCATTCGCCCCCTCATCACAATCAATCATCTTGCCATCTTGAGACCGCTGGCGATAATCGCGACCCCGCCACCCCCCAATTTATGGCCCAACCCTTTCTCACTCAGGATTTTCATATCCGCTGGTCCAGCCTCGATAGCACCTGTATCGAAGCCGACATCACCTCCGCTCTTGAACAAGCAGAGGCCAATCTGAACCGCCTCATCGAGCAGGATCGCGGTAAGATGAACTTCGAAAGCGTGGTCATCGGGCTGGATGAAACCACGCGCAAACTCAATGAGTCCTGGGGTCTCGTCCAGCACCTCGACTCCCTGTGCAATTCCCCTGCCCTGCGTGAGGCCTACAACGCCATGCTGAGTAAAGTCAGCGCCTTCTTTGCCAAAATCCCGCTCAATGACCACCTCTGGGACTTGCTCGAAACCTACAGCAAGACCGACGAGGCCCGTAATCTGCCTCCCATCCCCAAGCGCGCTCTAGAAGAGACGCTGGAAAGCTTCCGCCAGGCTGGAGCTGATCTGCCACCGGCCAAAAAGGCACGTTTGGAAGAGATCGAGTCCGCCCTCTCCAAGGCCACGCAGAAGTACTCTGAAAACGTGCTCGACTCGACGAACAAATGGGAGCTCATCATCACCGATCCCGAGCGGCTGAAAGGCCTACCCCAATCCGCCATCGAGGCTGCTCGTGCAGACGCTGCGGCCAAGGGCCTGGGCAGTGAAGAAGCACCTCAATATCGTTTTTCACTCAAAGCTCCGTCCATGATTCCTGTCATGGAATACGCCGAAGACGTCGAATTACGCCGTGCTGTCTGGGAAGGTTCCACCAGCATCGGTCGCGGTGGCGATCATGACAACACGGACCTCATCTGGCAAATCCTCCGTCTGCGTCACGAAAAAGCCCAACTCATGGGCAAAGCGAACTTTGCCGACCAGGTGCTCCAGCAGCGCATGGCTAAAAATGGTCAAACCGCCCTGCAATTCACGGAGAACCTGCAGGCCAAAATCCAGATTCCCTTTCAGCGAGAGACCATCCAGCTTCAGGAATACCGCGCCGACAGCCTCGGCCAGGTGGCCGATCTCCTACAGCCCTGGGAAGTGGCCTTTTGGGCAGAGCGCCAGAGGAAGTCCGAGTACGATTTTGATGAAGAAGAACTCCGCCCTTACTTCCCTCTAGACCGCGTGCTCAGCGGCATGTTCCAGCTGGCTGAAAAAGTCTTTGATCTCAAAATCACCCCGCGCAGCACCGTCTTTTACGCTCCAGGCGAAACCGGCCCAGCCAGCACCCAGCCGAACCAGGAAGGCCCTGTCGAAGTCTGGCATCCCGAGGTCAAATTCTATGAAGTGCACAATGAAAAAGATGTCCACATCGGCTCCTTTTACGCCGACTGGCATCCGCGCGACTCGAAGCGTGGTGGAGCCTGGATGAATTACCTCAAAATGGGTACCCCACCCAGTGGCGACCGCGATCGCCGCCTGCATCTCGGCCTCATTTGCGGGAACATGACCCCACCCGTGGACGGACGACCCGCTCTGCTCACTCATGATGAAGTGACCACCGTCTTCCATGAGTTTGGTCACCTTCTTCATCAGCTTTGCGGCAATGTCGAAATTCCCGCACTGAACGGCGTCAACGTCTATTGGGACTTCGTCGAACTGCCCTCTCAGATCATGGAAAACTTCTGCTGGGAACGCGAAAGCCTGGATCTCTTCGCCCTGCATCACGAGACTGGAAAACCGATCCCTGCCAAAATCTTCAAGAAAGTCATCGCCGCCAAAAACTACCGCAGCGCCAGCGACATCATGCGTCAGGTCGCTTTTGGGAAACTGGACCTGCATCTCCACATGCACCACGCCACCGATGAAGGCACAGATCTCGACGAACTTTCCCGCGAGATCCTCAAAGACTGCCTGATGCCATTGAAGACTGAGAACCCCACCATGGCACGGCGGTTCAGTCATCTTTTCAGCAGCCCCGTTGGCTACGCCGCAGGCTATTACAGTTACAAATGGGCCGAAGTGCTGGATGCCGATGCCTTCACTCGCTTCCAAAAAGAAGGTATCCTCAATCCCAAAGTTGGCCGTGAGTTCCGGGACAAAGTCATCAGCAAAGGTAACTCAGAAGACCCCGCCAAACTCTTCCGCGACTTCATGGGACGCGACCCCGACCCTGCCGCCCTGCTCACCCGCGCCGGCTTGGCGTAGGTTAGACATACGGCTCCACCACAACAGCCCACTACTTCTCCAGCGTGATCTTCAGATCATCCAAGAAGATGGAGTTGTTTGTCTGAATGTCTGGATGCCGATACAATCCAAGCTTCAGGTAATGCTGAAAATCATTGTGCATGTTCGCACCCTCAGCCGTGATCAGAGGCTTACTCAGATCATCGTAGAACAGGGTCGTGCGCCCATCGTCTTTTTGTGACCAGTGGATGATCATCACGACCTGATGCCAAACGCCTGTGACAATGGGGAATGGCCCCTTCTTGATTGCCTGCTTTGGCCCGTATTCAAAGCTAAAAGCAGGACCTCCATCCAACGAGCCAAGCCCCAGTAAAACTGGCGGACTGTGTGAAGGAAAACCCTCCCAAGTCTCGTGCTTCTTTAGATCTGGCTGATCATGCCATTGACCAAAAAGCCACCAGCGATTTTTCGGGCTATCCATCACCGATCCCTCCGGCAGCATGAACCGCCAGGCGTAGCGCAGCGTGTCTCCCTGCTGATGCGGGAAGTCCACACTCACCTCCGCGCGCACGCCGCCATTTCGCTTTTTTTGTCCAGCAAACAAATGCAATCCTAGAGACGGATCCGCGCCAGTACCCTCTATCGTCACATTCTCCAAAGCCGCTAATTCAAGATGGGCATATGGCAGCAGTTCCTCACCCATCAGCACCTTCAAGTAGCTCAACTCCATTTCCCTACCCGCCTTTTGCTCAGCCCGCCCACAAGCTATCAAGATCAAGGTCAGCGTGAAAAAAACTAAACGGGTATAAATCATACGCATGGGTGACTTCAACCTGCCCAGTGTATGACAAGTAGTGCTTTGAGGTAACATCTCGTTTGCCAAAATTCACAGATCACCTCGGCGACTCTGAACTCAGCCAGGAGCGCTGGAGGCACCCTGGCGAAAATGGGACGGATGCCTTATGGTATGATCAGATTCAACGTGCCAACGAAACCCTGCACAACTTGAGCAAGGACTTGAAATCATCTTCACCTATTTTTGGTGCACTAAGGGCAGTTCGATTAACAACACATGATAGACAAGCTCAGAAGACTCATCTTCGCTAATCCAAGCTAATCTGGTAGTGTTTCCCCAGATGAAAACTGGCCGTCATATCGCCGGTGCAGATCATCGGGTGTCCACATCTTTTGATCGGGACCGGCGCTGCGGATATCGATCCTTGAGGTATCGCGAACATGAAAAAACAAGGGCGTGGCCCAGCGGTCGATGAGCTGGCCTTGCTCATTGAAACAAGGATGCGGCATTGCCAAGAAAACCTCTTTTGCCGAATTCTTACCCAGCAACGCCGCTGCAAATTCTTCATTGGCCCCCATTCGAAAAGGTGAGTCCCCTTTCACCAACAGCCGCAGATTTGAAAACACATGTGCCATCGCATGTAAATCATCCTGCGGGCGAGTGGAGGCGTAGGCGTAGTTTTTCAGGATTTGTTGCCCGGGTAGTAGGCTGACCTGCTTTGTGCTGCGATCTGGGTGCTCTAAAAGCGGATTCACCGTAGTCGATGCAAGGGAGGACTGGTCCGATGAAAATGGCGATCCGTTTCTCCCGATCTCTCGCCAGCCAAGCCATGCCAGTAGGCATACTGCCACGACGGCCACTTTTAGTTTCATCTTCGAGCTGAAAGACATGCCTCTTAGTTCCAGGTTCCGGGCCGCAAAAATCCAATGGGTAAGCTCGACGAATTCGCATTGTAAAAATTGGCGATGTTCGGCAAGACGGCGCTCATGCTAGCTGCGGGAACGCCAAACCAGCGGAGCATCTCAGCAAAGAATGAGTCCACACTTGTGGTTGGGATCATGCGGCCTCCATAACCGGTGTCATCTGCACTTTCGAGAGTCTGATCAGGGAAGGTGCCATAAATACGACCGCCCTGAACTGGACCTCCCATAACGAGTGCGTTTCCACCCCAGGCATGATCGGTACCGCGTCCGTTGCTTCGTAGGGTGCGGCCAAAATCGGAGGCGGTGTAGCTAACCACACTGTTTTGCAGGCCCAGTTGGTCCAAGGCACGCTGAAAAGCGGTGAGAGCCGCACTCATGGTTGAGAGCATACCAGCCTGCGCATTGAGGAGTTCGCCGTGGTGATCCCATCCGCCGAAACCAATAAAAATCGTCTGCCGATGTAGCCCCAGAGACGGCCGCAGCGCGATCATCTTGGCTGCCGCACGGAATTGTTGTGCGATGTAGTTCCCTGAAGGGAAAAGTGATGCAACGGCGCTGTCGTCGTGATTGTTGTACTGCTGCAAAAAGAACTCCTGTAGCTCGATACTGCTCTTGGTGAGCTGTCCATAGCTCTGTTGCATGAGGTTTGAATAATTTTGCTGGATGATGCTGCGGTGCGCGGTGTTCTTCAGCTTCATCGCATGCTGTGGATTTGTGATTTCACTGCCAGTAAACGTGAGTGCCCCGCGATCTGTGACGACAAACTGAGTCGTAGCATTGCCGACCTGCCAGAGGCTGTTCCCGGCCAATGAAATGTTCATGGCGATGCTGTTAGTATCATTGACTGAACCATGCAGTACATCCGCTGCACGTCCTGCCCAACCGCTGAGCTGCGTCATGCCTTGCGGCACAGAGGTCTGCCATTGATCGATCTGATCACTATGCGAATACAGCGCTCTGGGCAGAGCTGCACTCTCTGCCAAATACTGTGCCTTTGTCACTGGCTGGATCAGAGTTCCTACATTGGATACCAGCGCAGCGCGACGTTTGGCCAAGTCACCACCGAGACCATTAAAGAGCTCTTGCAGCCCCGTACAACTGGGATGCAGGCCATACAATTGCCCATCTCCACCGTCTTGATTTAAACTCAGTAACTGACCCGTTGTCAGCGCCAGATTGCCGCGCGTTGTCGAGTAAACTGCATGTCGAGCCGAATCGCGTGGCACCAGCCAGTTGAAGGAATCCATGCCACCATTGAGAAAAAGGCAGACCACGGTCCGGTAATCAGAGGGTGATCCCTGACCTGCTGCCCGCTGGGCTAGCTGCAGATTCAGCAGTGTGTTCATGATCGGCACGCTGCTCATCGCTGCGCAGGCGCTCTTGCCGAAAAACTCGCGGCGGGTAGTGGATGACATGTGCATGTTGAGACAATGTTGAAAATTTCTAGCGCATCACCGCACCCTCAGGGCAGGTCAGGGAAAGATAAGCGGCGACTCGCACACGAGCGGCGGTTTGGTCGGCTGGGATTTGGTTGAGAGCTGCCAAGATATGGCTGCGAGTGGTGGCTTGCATCTGACCAGCGCAGAAAAGCAGATTGAGATGATCCATGAGACGCTCTGGTGTAGCAGCAAGCTCACTTTCACGGGCGATATTCAACGGAAAGCGATACGACTCCCATAAGCTGAAGCCTTCCTCCAACATGCGCCAGAGACGATTCGGGAAGCTGATGCTGCTGTAGCTGTCGGTGATCTGAAACACGGGGGTCGCAAGATTGCTCTGTGTCGGCACGCCGGGAGCGCGATAATCTGGGCGATAGAAGTTGAAGACACTCGGTGAGTTTGTGGGGGACTGTCGGCTTTCATTGTAAAAGTCACTCCAGTCCCACCACAGCAAGTCTGGCACCTGCTTCATGCCAAAAACACGTGCCAGCGACATCGCACGGATCACAGGCTCTTTGAGTCGGCCAAAACCTGGTGCCTGACTGCTGAGCGGGGCTCGTGCTTCATCATCCAGCAAAATGGCCCGAACGACAGCACCTAAGTCACCCCGCAAGCCGCTACCATTGTCGGCAAAGACAGCGCCGATGCGCTGCACATAAGCGGGGCTGGGATTGTCTGTCACGAGGAACTGAATGAGCTGCTTTCCGATGAAGATGCCTGTATTGGAATGCTCGAAAAGATGATGAATCGCATCCCGCACATCACGCTGTGCGTTCTCCACTGTCGCTGCGCGAGCAGGGATCACAAAACCATCGAGCAGCGTCTTGGCTCCAAAGTCATGTCGGTTGGCAACAAGACTCATAGGGGATGCGTAATCTTGCTCGGTCCACCCACCACTTCCCCAGACTTCACCGTCAAACCAAAAGCCCGTCATCACTCTCGCGAGCTGGGTGATCTCCGCATTTGAATAAGTCGGCACTGGTTGACCAGTCACTAGCACCCGCGATCCATCAGCGTGCAATTCCCACAATCCCAAAGTGAAAAGCTGCATCAACTCACGGGCGTAGTTTTCATCAGGATAACGGTTGATCGAAGGGTCCGCTTTCTGATTGCCTACATGGCTGAGGTAGCGACCCATGACAGGGTGCATGGTTACGTCCATCAACAGGTCTTCGTAATTGCCAAAGGCATGACGAACAAAGAGGTCATAATAGTTTGCCATGCCAAGGCATCGATTCTCCAGATTGGCATCTCGACGAGACGTCACGAGGATCTGACTAAGCGCAAAGGCCACACGCTGCCGCAATTGGTCGCTGCCCTGGATCGCTGCACGGGCAAAAGCTGTTTGCATGTTGTTACCGAAGAGAAACGGATCACTGTCACCACCGCCACGACTGTAAGCTTCAGCGCGGCGTTGTGTCGTCATGTTTTGATAGATTTCCTGGATGTAATCTGAATGCCTTGTGAGCGGCACCTGCATTTGCTCCGTGATCCATCCGCTGTAACCCAGGGATTGCACACGCTGAATGTCCTCCAAGGTCGGCCCAAAGCCAGCCTGCATGAGGAACCGCGCGGCATTGGCCCGTGAAATTCCTGCTAAGGCGGCACCATTCGTTTTGGCACCTTGGAGTTGTTCCACCATTGCCGCGTAGTCACCACTGCGGCTGACTTCTGCTGTGCCATCACCGTTCACATCGATGACCACCGCACTGCGATGGCTATTGGCTGAACTGATACTTGTGCCTGTTACCAGCGTTTCTGCCCAATTACTTACGCCATCACTGTCACTATCCAGATCGCTCACGCTGACTCGATAGAACAGTTTTTCTCCGCTGAGCGGAAAAGTTTGTTGGTTGGCATTGCCGCTCAGCAGTGGGGCAGCCTCCACAAGTGACCACGAGACCAAGTCGAAGCTTTGTTGCACCTGATGACGTTTCCAAGGTAAGCTGGGCCAGCGAAGCTCTACGGAGCCACTGCCGTTACTCAGCTCAGCCCATAGACGTGACTTAGAATCGAGAGGGTCTGTGCCGGCAACAGCTTCCTCACTATTGGTCATGCCATCACCATCATCGTCGCTTGCAGAGGCTAATCCAAAATGGCCGATCCATTGTTCCCAGGCATCCGAAAGACCATTTCCATTCAAATCCTCACCGTTGATTCCCACAGGCAGCCCACGGTAAAACGGCGGTAGGCTAGAAGCTAATAAAGGATCACTGCTGCTTTCGAGTTCAATGCCATCTTTGGCTGCATCATCATCACTATCGGCATCGGCGGGTGAGGTTCCTACCAAGTATTCCTTGAGGTTTGTCAGGCCGTCTGAATCTCCATCAAGAGCTGCGTCTATGGCGCTGTTCTTATTTAATCCATTGGCATCCTCCCAAACATCCGGCATGCCATCCTCGTCACTGTCCCTGTAGGCAGCAAAGGCTGGCGTAGTCTCTAAAGGTGTGGGATTCATGTAAACACGCACTCCATCATGAGTCCATGTTTCGATTCGATTCGATCGTGGTGGATCACTACGATCCTGCCAGGCCACCGTACCATCGTGCACATTTTGCGCTAAAGCACAGTCAGTGAATGTCCGACTGACCACAATCGCATTGGTATCTTGATTGGTGATGCTGAAGGTGAAATTCCAGGCCGTTCGACTGCCTGTGCTACTACCCTGAATTTGAAAACGCAGTCTATCACTGATGTCCGCCGCGCCTTGGCCGCTAAAGCCCATGGCAGCTTTTAAATCGACAGGGTAGTCCTGCCAGTCTGACTCCCAGATGTCCCAAGCGTTGTTGTCTGAATGGCTAAAGCCGCCTGCGTAACCTGAAAAAAGGAAATGCGTCACACGGCCAGATTTGACTCGGACTCCGACATTAAAAGCATCGCTGCTGGCGCTAGCTGAATTCACAACCTGAAAGTTCATGAGGGAATGATCGCCATACTCCTGATCTGTGACTCCACCGCGCTGATGATCCCAGACTATCTGCACATTCTCTACTAACCAATTCAAAGTACGCGGACTTGTGCTCACTACAGGTAGCAATGATTGAGCAGCATGTGGATTCGTCCAGCCGCGCACTTCCTCAGCATCACCGATGCCGTCATCGTCCGTGTCAGCATCATTTGGATTGGTGGCGACAGGAGAAACAGCCGCCTCCTCACCATCGGTGAGTCCATCTCCATCGGAATCAGCGAGCAGAGGATTCGTCAGGGTTTCAACCCCATCACTGAGCCCATCGCTATCGGTATCTTGATGGCGTGGATTTGTTTTGGCGCTCATCTCAGCCACATTGGTTAATCCATCCCCATCTGCATCAAGTGTGGCGTCTGACAGCATCGACTTAAAGCCATGTTCCCATTCAAAGGCATCCGTCATCCCGTCTGAATCGCTATCCGACACGGAATCGACGATCTGGATCGCATGGATACCCATCTCATACCAACTTGTCCGAGCAATCTTCACGTTCACAGAAGTGCCCGTGACATTGCGGTAACGGATCGCATTGGCACGCCAGGGCTTGACTGAATCGGATTTGATCAACTCCACCAACTGTGATTGTGGCGGTGTACTGCCACTCATGAACCAGCGGTCTGTGGCCGCATTGTCATTCAGCCTTGTATAACCTATCGCACCATCATAGCTGGTGCCGGCATAGATGATCACATCATAAGTGGCAAAGGGGATGTTATTCAGTGTGAGACTACCTGGCGTGTCCGAGTTCACATTGAGATAACCATCCAGCAGTTTTTGGGTCGATTTCCCGCTCTGCCCATTGGCCCAAGTGCTACCCGGAAAATTCCAACTCATCGTCATGAGCGTGGCTACGCCTGCGCTATCGACGATCACATCCGGCGTCGGTGTCGCAATGTCTTCCTGTGTTCCCTGCTGGCTGCGCCAGCCAGTAAGTGGCCAGGTGTTGTTCCAAAAACGCTGTGGCACCAACCCCGTCACCTCATGAATCGCCAGTGTATTGTCGGGATTCAGTTCCATCGCAAAGTTAATGCCGATCAGACCACTTTGAGTCGGCGGTGTGCTAGCTGCTGAATTGACCAGATAACCGGTCTGTAGCTCCCAGGCATCCCCTGCCCCGTCACCATCGGTATCTGCCAAAAGTGGATTCGCTACAGTCTCCTCGCCATCTGTCAGTGAATCGCCATCCGTATCTGCTTTGAGCGGATTCGTGCCAAGAGTGAACTCGACCGCATCGCTTAAACCATCAGCATCCGTATCCTTTCGAATCGGCGAGGTCCCCGCCGCGAATTCCTGCGCGTTGGTGCGACCGTCAGCATCCGCATCTTGGGCTGCATTGGCCACCGTATCACTGAAAGCATGATCAAGTTCCCACCAGCGCGGCAGTCCATCTCCATCCATGTCTTGTAAAGCGATGGGGTCTAACTCCAGAGACAACGCATCAAACTGCACCCAGCCATCTGGCGAAGAAGCGGGCGTTGGGGCACGCCGAATCTCAATCACATTGGCACCAGCGACAGGATTAAACGCCGACGCGTTAGCTTCTACAATCAAGCTATCAGACTTCGTATGAATTGCTGACTTGAGCAGTGTTCCGTTCCAAAAAACCTCAAATTGATGTCTGCCATAACCCTCTGCGTAATTGTTGATCAAAGGATTCCACCAGCCACCCCGAACTTGGTGCATGTTCAATCTCATCCGAGCGGTGCTTGTCGCCTGCGCTGCCGTCAGATTGAAATGAAGCCTCATTGAAAGATTACTGCCGTCCAGTGCAGGCTCAAAGTTCGTCGAAGGCTCGCCGGCAACCGTTCCGATGGGTGCAGGATAAAGGCCTGCGAAGTAAAAATCATTATCAAGGGCGGTCGCACTCCCAGGAGCAGCATTATACGGCCACGTCGATTCTCCATATTCATTCTCTGGATCACCATCCCAAACCCCCAGGGACCAAAGCGTCGTGAACTCCGCATGAAGGGAGGAAACAAAGATTCCGAGCAAACAAAGAGACAATGCGTAACGCATCCTTTAAACTATCACTTAAACGATAGGCTGTCCACTCAGCAACCCCAAGCCGAGAAAGGCTCATTTGAGTCAATTAGCTAGCTCTAACGCTCCACTTAGGCGCAGCGAGTAAAGAGCCCAAGCCCCACAAGCTGCACTTGACTCAGGGCGGCCTATTGAGCGATGAAGCAGCATGTCTGAGTCTCCCCCACCACCTTTCCGCAGTGCCATCATTTTTGGAGCTGGCAGCTGGGGCACGGCACTGGCAGCCCTGCTCAGTGAGCGTGGTCTAGAGACACAATTCTGGGGCCGTGATGCGACGCTGATGAGTGAAATTTCACAGACGCGGAGAAACACACGCTATCTTCCAGGCCTGCACTTAGCGGAAACGATTCACGTGACGAGCGATCTCAGCGCGCTGACTCCAGCCGATATGCTCATCTTTGTCGTGCCATCCAAAGGCATCCGCGAGACAGCCCAACTTGTCGCTAGCACTGGGCTTCATCTTCATGCTAGAGTCGTCGTCTCCTGTGCCAAAGGCATTGAGAGACTTTCCGGCAAACGCATGTCCGAGATTCTCAGCGAGCACTTTCCTGAGACGGCCTGCGCTGTATTGACGGGGCCAAATCATGCAGAAGAAGTCTCCCAGCGACTAGCGACCGCAGCAGTCGTTGCCTGCGCGGATGATCGTATCGCCAAAGATGTTCAGAACTGCTTCACCCTACCTTGGTTCCGCACGTACACCAGCGATGACCCTTGTGGTGTGGAGTGGGCGGGTGCCATGAAAAACCCTTATGCCATCGCAGCCGGCATAGCCCTTGGTTTGAAGCTGGGCGACAACGCCATCGCCGCGCTCGTCACCCGTGCCTTAGCTGAAATGGTGCGGATGGTCACCCGCATGGGTGGCAAGCCTGAATCCTGCTTTGGCCTCGGCGGAGTCGGAGATCTCATGGGCACCTGTTACTCAGAGCACAGCCGGAATCACCGAGTGGGCAAGCTTCTAGGCGAAGGCATGTCACTGGCCGACATCATCGCCAGCACCCGCATGGTGGCCGAAGGGGTGCCAAATACCATCAGCCTCTACGAGGCCGCCCAAAATCGTCAAGTCCGCACGCCATTGCTTGCTGAGATTCACGCCGTCCTGCATGAAAGCAAACCAGCCCGCGATGCCATGCGTGCCCTACTTTCCAGAGACCCACGACCAGAGAGTGATGATTTCATTGAGATAGCTCAGAAGTGAGCCAATTGCGTAACAATTGAGCTTCACAAAGAAAAGTAGACTAGCGACAGGGAATCAATCAATGTTGTTTGGGTTATTCGTCGTGCTTGTTCCAACTGATGCATTAGAGCTGGAATTTCCCGATGAACGGGGTGCCCAACTTGAATAAACCAGGATGTTCGAGATAATTTCACCTGAATGAATAACAGGACTCTCAGCCGTGCTGGGGATCTCAGGTAATTCTAGGACGGAGTCATTTTCACCATCACGATCGTGATCTTTCCAGAGGTTTGGGTCCAATGGATCAGTGTCGATAAAGTCTTGGTAACTATCCCCATCAGTATCCAGTCTTTGGTTGCTTCCAAAATCAGTGCCAGCAAAACCACCTGCGCCTTGGGAGTCCCCAGAGTCCAGTGAAGAGTCTGCACTCCCAGATTGTGCGATCCCCGATCCAGCAGATCGTGAGCCTCCGGCAAGGCTTTGAATGAAATGCTCAGCCTCTAGCTCACCCACCCAATTGAGCTGAGTAAGCGCAGAGGATTGTTTGCGCTTTAGCTTGCGGAAAAAAGAGACCGGATCACTGCTGGCTGCATTCCATGAAGAAGATGTGCTTTTGTTAGCCGGCGCAGGAGCGCTCCAACCTTGGCTCATCGCAGTCGGAGCAGATGACCTGGAAGGCGAAACGTAAGCCGCTGGAGCCTTGGAAACAAATTGCGGGATCTTCGTCGAACTAGCAGAGTCTGCATTTAACAACCCACTTGTTACCCACGCTCCCGCAGCAATGACGCTTGAGCTAGCCACCCAATAAAGGGAGCTGTGGGATAATTGGCGCGCTGATATCATTGGAGTGCGTAAAAAAGCAATTCCCCAAATGTTAGGTAATCGACCAATAACTGCAATTCCTTTTTCCAGGATGTTCCGTACTCAAGCTACACTAACCGCGAAAAGCAAGACACCCACTCATGGCCGCTGCAAGATCCCGCATTTCCCAGAGTATTCATTCCTCCATTTCCATGCGTTTTTTGCTCGTTCTTTCTTTTGCCCTTAGCCTGACTGCTGAAGCTGCGCAGGCAGATAAACTGCGTTACAATCGGGACATCCGCCCCATCCTGAGCGACAACTGCTTTGCCTGCCACGGGCCGGATAAAAACCATCGCGAGGCCGATCTCAGGCTGGATGTGCGAGAGGCCGCCATCGAGATGAAAGCCATCCTTCCAGGGAATCCTGAAGCAAGCGAAGTGGTCAGCCGTCTTTTCACCCACGATGAAGATGATCTCATGCCACCAGCTGAGTTTAAAAAAGTGCTCACTGCCGAGCAAAAAAAACTCATCACTGAGTGGATCAAGCAAGGAGCAGAGTATGAGCCACACTGGGCTTACACGCCATTAGTGAAGCCGCCAGTGCCTCTGAAAAAACACAACCCGATAGATGCCTTTATTCAGGCTGAACTGGCCGGAAAGAAGATCACGCCATCACAGCGGGCAGACGCCCATACGATCATTCGCCGCATCAGTCTTGATCTCACTGGCCTGCCTCCGCGCCCTGCTGAGACGGCCGCTTTTGTGACTGAATTTAACAGCAATCGCACCTCATCCGTTGCTGTGAACAATCTAATCAATCGCTTGCTAAAATCACCTCACTTCGGGGAGCGCTGGGCGGTCTGGTGGCTGGATGTGGCGCGCTTCTCTGACACCGTAGGCTTTCATGGAGATCAGAACCAAAGGATCTTCCCTTATCGTGATTACGTGATCCATGCCTTCAATGCTAACAAACGCTTTGATCAGTTCACCCTAGAGCAGATTGCAGGCGATCTCCTGCCAAATGCAACGGTCGAGCAACAAGTCGCCTCAGGCTTTAATCGACTCAACATGATGACTCGTGAAGGTGGTGCGCAGGCTCAGGAATACCTCATCAAATATCAGGCAGACCGAGTCCGCACTGTGGGCGGGGCTTGGCTCGGAGCCACGCTTGGATGTTGTGAGTGCCACGATCACAAGTTTGATCCCTACAAAGCCAGCGACTTCTATTCTATGTCCGCTTTCTTTGCCGATGTGAAACAGTTTGGCGTCTATTCACAGTATCGAAAGAGTGAGTCAGACGAGCTGAAAGGCTTCACCAATGACTTCCCCTTCCCACCCGAGATTCTCGTGGACAGTCCTTATCTGAAAAAACGCCTACAAAAAATACAGAGCGAAATGCAATCCACCGCGACAGCAGCAGCCAAAGCGCAGCAAGCCGCCTTTAGCGACTGGCAAAAAACGACACAATCCTACCTCAAATCACAACCCACAGGCTGGATCGCCACGAAGCCAAAAATCACCACCGCGCTGGCCCCACCAATACCGCCCAAAGGTGCCAAGCCAAAAGCCAAACCCGTTGACCCGAAAAAGCCCCTGCCTGTCGATGAATCCAAGGCCAGTTACACCAGCGACGGCAGCATCCTCTTCACCGCCAAAGCCGCGCAATCAACAACGCTCACATTCACCCCAGGTGCGATGACAGTGGCCGCCATCCAGATCGAGCTACTCCCCACGCCACAGCATAAAGACAGCTTAGAACTCAATGGCAGCAGCCTTGGCGTGACAGTGACACCTGACTTCTCCATCCAGTCGCCGACAGATCCCAAGAACATCAAACTCAAGGTCGCCCATGCCGCAGCCGACCACTACGAGCCACGCTATAGCAGTGGCGCAGAGGTCATCGGCATTCAGCCAACTTGGAAAACACGTGGTATTGAAGCAAAGCTGCGCCACCGCTCCATCTGGCAGCTAGAGACACCCGCAGCGCTCACTGCGCAAAGCAGCCTAACGATCAAACTTCCCAACCACAACGCTGGCAGTTTGCGCATCTCCTTCTCACCGATCGCAACTTTAGAACCGCTAGCTCAAACCCCTCCGGCCACAGATGCCAAACATTGGCTAACCTCCGCAGTGAACATCGACAAAGCCCTGCGTGAGAGCTTCAGCAAACTTCAAATCGAGTCAAGAAAATGCCTGAATGGCAAAGCCTGGACGCAAATCACTGTCGCTGTCAAAGAACCCATGGTCATCCGCCGCCTGCCACGTGGCAATTGGATGGATGAAACCGGTGAAATCTGCCCACCAGCTCCACCTGAGTTCCTAGCCGGTCCAAAAGCTCCAACCGCACCAAGACAAACTCGCATCGATCTCGCCAAATGGCTAACCTCTCCAGAGAATCCACTCACAGCACGGGCGTTCATGAATCGGCTTTGGAAGCAGTTCTTTGGCAACGGGCTTTCTGCCGCCACCGATGATCTCGGTGCTCAAGGAGAGACTCCAAGCCATCCTGAACTCCTGGATTGGCTGGCCTGCGAGTTCCGTGACAGTGGCTGGGACATCCAGCACATGATGACGCTGATCGTAACCAGTCAGACTTATCTACAGGATAGCAAAAGCCGTCCTGAACTCAAAGACGTGGATCCCAATAACCGCCTGCTTGCCTTCCAAACCCCTCGTCGTCTGGACGCAGAATTCGTCCGTGACAACGCCCTCTTTGCGGCTGGCATTCTGAACCTCGACGATATCGGAGGTCCCAGCGCCAAGCCTTACCAGCCAGCCAATTATTACGAAAACCTCCAGTTCCCGAATCGTGACTACGTCTTTGATCTCGACGACCAACAGTGGCGGCGAGGTGTTTACATGCATTGGCAGCGCACTTTCCTGCATCCCATGTTGGCTAACTTCGACGCCCCAGCCCGTGACGAATCCGCCTGTACTCGGAGTGTCTCTAACACACCGCAGCAGGCTCTCACTTTGTTAAATGACCCCACCTTTGTGGAAGCTGCTCGGAGCTTTGCCGAAAGCCTCCACGGCAGCGATGAGGAAAAAATCAGCGTCATCTTTCAGCGTACGCTTTCCCGCCAACCAAAACCGAGCGAAAAACAAAGCCTGCTAAGCTTCCTAAGCACCCAGCGCGCTGTTTTCAAAGCCACTCCTGAAGACGCCCAAAAAGCGATCACTGCCGGCATCCGCCCCGTGCCCAAAGCTGACCCCATCGAGCTTGCTGCCTGGACCAGCGTCTGTCGTGTAGCTCTCAATTTGCATGAGTCCATCACGCGGTATTAGAAGCAGAAGATAAAGATCGATGACTGTCGGCATCGAAGATGAAGGTTAGCTGACCATTGACTCGCATCAAACCACCAACGCGAGACGCTCCAGAACAATCCGTCGAAATTTTCATTCGTAACTCGAGCCGTCCCCGCCATCATCGGTCAGCCTCATGGAAGCTGCTATTGTCATCGGCCTACTCATCATCGCCGTCATCCTCTTCGCCACGGAAAAGATCTCCGTGGACTTGGTGACGCTTGCCCTTCTGTGTGTGCTGGTTTGCACGGGGATTTTAACCGTCAATGAAGCCTTTGCCGGCTTTGGCAACGAGGTGATCATCATGCTCGGGGCCATCTTTGTCATCGGGGCGGCATTACGGGAAACGGGGGTACTAGATCAGCTGGGCCACGTGCTGGCGAGGACGACTGGTGGACATCCTGGGCGCGTTGTCGCTGGCATGATGACCACAGTGGGCGCGATTTCAGCCTTCATGAACAATACGACGGTGACAGCCATGTTTCTAGGGCCTGTCATCGCGTTGGCTCGTCGGCTGAATATCTCTCCCTCTCGTTTACTGATGCCGCTGGCCTTTTCATCCCTACTGGGTGGCACTTGCACACTCATCGGCACCAGCACCAATGTGGCCGTCAGCGGTGCCATGGTCAAAATGGGCTTCCCAGCAGTGGGTATGTTTGAAATCACTCCCATAGGCCTCATCCTTCTCGTCGTCGGACTGCTTTATATGATTCTCATCGGTATGCGCTGGGTACCAGAGCGAGATCGAGCTGATGGCGCAGCGGACAATACACCCATTCGGGAATACTTGGCCGAAGTCATTATCCAGCCTGGATCACCACTCATCGGCCAGGAAGCCTACGCCTCAGACTTTTCAGTGTTGGAGTTTCAGGTCGTGAAACTACGCCGTAAAGGGCAGGAAATGGATGTGTTAGCTCACGTTCGTTTTGAAGAGGCCGACGTGGTGCTGGTGGCAGGCAAGGTGCAGAACCTCATCAAGGTAAAAAAGATCGAAGGCATCGACATCCTAGAGGACGTGGACCTGCTGCACTCAGGTGTGGACATGAAGGATGCCAGCATTGCCGAGGTCGTTCTGACTCCGCGCTCCAGCCTTGTGGGTCAAAGCCTACGCAGCAGCAACTTCCGCCGCCGCTCGGGTCTCTCTGTGCTTGCTTTGCTACGCGGAGACCGCACGCTGAGTGAGCACATGGCTGACGTGCCATTGCAAGCTGGTGACATGCTGCTGCTGCAGGGATCCTATGATCGCATCCGTTTCTTTGAGGCCGACTCTGAAATGGTGGTGATCAGCGAGCACAGCATCAGTCCGAGCGCGCAAAAACGTGGCGTTTTTGTCCTAGCTGCCTTTGCGGTCGCTGTGATCCTAAGCAGCTTTGGATGGCTGCCGGCATCCATCGCCTTTCTCATTGTTGCCCTCTTAGCACTCGCCACCCGCTGCATCACCTTAGACACGGCTTATTTAAATGTGGATTGGCGATTGCTCATCCTCATCAGCGGCATGACCGCGTTTGGAGCGGCCATGGCCAAATCGGGCGCTGACCTGATGCTGGCGCAGGCGATCACAGGCTGGTTACAGCCGTTTGGCTCCGTCGCTGTCATGGCAGGCTTTGCCATCCTGACCGTCATTCTCACTCAGCCCATGTCTAATGCGGCGGCGGCCCTCGTCGTGCTACCCATTGCTCTCAAAGCGGCTGAAAGCATGCATGTCAATCCACGCGCCTTTGCGATGGCCGTGATGCTCAGCGCCAGCATTTCTGTTCTGACGCCCTTTGAACCTAGCTGCATCCTCGTCTATGGCCCCGGCAAGTATCGCTTCAGCGACTTCATCAAAGTCGGTGGCGGATTGACCTTGCTCTCCGTGATTCTGATCCTGCTGCTGGTTCCCTTCTTCTGGCCGTTGTGAAAATCACTTGTTAAACCTTCGCTCCATTCTGCGTTCATCTTTAGCCTCTTAAAATTCCCATGAAATCCCCTGCCGCAAAAAAACTCTTCGTCATGATGGTTCTCGAGTTCTTCATCTGGGGAGCCTGGCTTCCGCTGATCTGGGGTTACATGGGCAAAGACGGGCTAAATTTCAGTGACATGCAGATCACCTGGGTCGGCAGCGCTTTCGCCATCGCCTCAGTGGTCGGCATTTTCTTCAGCAACCAATTCGCTGACCGGAACTTTGCCGCAGAGAAGTTCATGTCCGTGAGCCATTTGATCGGTGGTCTATCCATCCTTGGCATGTATTGGGCCAAAGATTTCCCCACGTTTTTTGGGCTCATGCTCGTTCACTCACTGCTGTATGTTCCGACCATTTCCGTTTCCAATTCAATCGCCTTCACCCACCTTCAGAATGCTCAGAAAGAATACGGTCTAGTGCGCATGGGCGGCACGATTGGCTGGATCATGGCTGCCTGGCCTCTCTACTTCATCTTGCAGGGAAAGGTCGGCGTGGAGGCCGTCACGGCCAGCCGTAATATCTTCCTCATCTCAGGGATCGCTTCACTTTTCCTCGCTATCTTTAGTCTAAGTCTGCCACACACACCTGCCAAACCAGCTTCCGCAGGCGAAGGCGGTTTCGCCTGGCTCAAGGCAGCTCGCCATTTGAGCAAGCCCTACTTACTCGTTCTCTTCATTGTGACCTTCATCGATGCCACGATTCACAATGGCTACTTCCTCATGGCAGGCGGCTTCCTCGGCAGCAATGTCGTCGGTATCAAACCGGAATGGATCATGCCCGTCATGAGCATCGGTCAAATTGCCGAGATCTTGACGATGGCCGTGCTTGGCTGGTTCCTGGCTAAAATGGGCTGGAAGACGACCATGATCCTCGGCATTCTAGGACACGCTGCCCGCTTCGCCGTCTTTGCCTTTATGCCAGAAAATCAGACGATGATCATCCTCGTCCAAGTGCTCCACGGCATTTGTTACGCCTTCTTTTTTGCCACGCTTTACATCTTCATTGATGCCGCCTTTCCAAAAGATGTCCGCTCCAGCGCCCAAGGCCTGTTCAATCTACTCGTTCTCGGTCTTGGAGATCTTGCCGCCAAATGGTTCTTTATCCCCCTTCAAGGCAAGCTCACCAGCGCCGATGGCGTGGTGAATTACAAAGAGCTTTTCCTCTGGCCGACTGGCCTTTCCTTGGCCGCCTCCGTGATCCTTCTCATCGCCTTCTGGCCACCGAAGGAACTGGATACGCCGACAGAGGTGTCGCATTAATGAGGAGACAGAGCCATGCTCAATCAGATCATCTCCAGTCTCAAAACTACTAGGATAGTGGAAGACGGTGATCTTACTGATAATGATCTTCCAATAGTCCCAAAGGCCACAGCGCTGATCATCGAACTCCGAAGAATGGAGTTTAAGATGTCAAAATTTTCTATCATTCAATGTTTTGGATTGATGGCCACTTCCGTTTTTCTGTTTCTCTACCAAGACGGAAAGCCACCCTTCTACTGCGTCTTATTGCTCATCTCTCCATTGTTCACAATCTGGGGCGAAAGATGGGAATGGCATAAAGCACGTCAAAAGCTCGTGATCGAGCTTTTGGCTGAGCTTGTATCCGAAAACAATCGACTCCGGCGATCGTTGCCGCCTGCTTCTACGCGGCTTGAAAACTAGGTTCACATTTTCAACCGCTGCCAGACCTGCGGCAGCTTAGTCTCAATCAGCTTACGAGTTGTCACTGGAATTCGCTCCGGTGTCACCGGCACATTCACGGTATCCTCCCGCTGCAGATCTCCTGGCAAGCGGCCGTATTTAAAGACTTTGTCCAAAGCACCTTCAGCCGTGATGGGCAGGTCTTTGCGAGTCGGATTCGGAATGGAGATATAGAAGCTATCCTTCGCGTTATTTTGAGCCTGATGATTCCTGAGTTTGGCCGAGGCCAAAGCACGAAAAAGCTCGCGAGCCGTCCATTCAGCTGGATTTACAAACGACAAAGTTGGAGCAATCAAGCCTTCGAAGGCGGCCTCGCTGCGCAGCTTCACAAAGGCTGAATCGATCTCGGTCTGAGCCAACGGAAAATGTGTGCAACCAAGAACGATGGTACTAAGTGGAGCTTTAGCTCCGCTCTCCAAATGCGCCGTCACAAGTGCCCGCGCATCCAACCCACAGCGCTCGGCAACGCTTTCTTTAAAGGCAGGATCACCCTCGATCACGCCTGCGAGATTGGCACTCCCCTGCTGGGTGACGGCAGGAATGCTACGTCCCGCTCGACCGAGCGTCTGCCCGATTGCGCGCGGATAAGCCCCACTTGCGCAGGTGCCCACCGTGGCCAGCACGCCGACAGCGCCCTCTCCATGGGCTTCCTGCACACCGCGAGCGCCAGCCTCAACCACACCGACCACAATGACAGGCAGTCCCCAATGTTTCAGCGCATCGCGAATGTCCTCGATCCCATAGGCCGTGGCCGTATTGCAGGCAATGACAAGGGCTTTCACCGGTGGTTTATCCTGGCGGAAGCTACCACTGATCGGATCAAACCAGCGCCTGCCCAGCAGAAAAATCGCATCCTTCACGATCAGCTCACGCAGGTAATCCGTACGACCTACACTGGAATAGTTGCCGTAGGGCATGTTCGCCTGGTCGCCAAAGTAAATGAAGCGTTCATTGGCAAAATCGTGCTGCCCATCAGCACCTGGTTTTAGCGAATCATTGTGAAACACATCCAAGCTCAAAATGGCCTCTAAAACCGTGAGTCCGCCTATTCCTGAATCAAAAACGCCAATGGGTAAATGCCGCGTGTCCTCACGAAAAGCAGCCACGTCAAAGCTATACGCCGCATCTCCCGTGGGATGAGCTGCCGCATGTTCCTTGAGATCGACAGCCATGACAAAACTACCGAGCAGCAGAAATAAAGTGAGGATCTTTTTCATGACGGAATCACAAACGCTTCAGGCAACAATTCAGCCATGGTCCGCGTGACCGGCTGTCCATGACGAAGGAAAGTGACCTCTGTCAGGCCATCGGCCATTGAGAACTCAGCGATGACTTGGCGGCAGGCTCCGCAGGGTGGGAACTCATGACCAAGACATACCACAGCCATCCGCACCACCTTCATCGTAGCGCCTTCTTGAGCCACCGCCTGAAAAACGGCGTTTCGCTCGGCACAGATCGTGAGTCCGTAACTGGCATTCTCGACATTGCAGCCCGTATGAATCCGGCCACTCAATGTCTGCAAAGCGCAGCCGACCCGAAATTTCGAGTAAGGCGCGTATGCTTGAAGAGCCGCCGTTTCAGCGAGAGCCAGGAGATCGTGCATACGACATGATGGCACAGAAGGAATCATGAGCAATCACAGCCGCAGCACTCAATGCCATCTCCATCACAGAATTGGCATTTACAGCGTCTTAAACTTCACGTTTTTCCAGCAGACTGTGTAGGGGCCGTCGCCTTTTTTGATACCATGGACTTGGAAGCCGATGTTGCCCTCGGGGTCACCGGGTTGAGTGAAGTCAGCGGTTTTCACTCCGTTGACGTAGCTTTGATAGTGATCTCCTTGGACGACGATCCGGTAGTGGTTCCACTCGCCCTTTTTAAAAGCGGCTTTGGCTTCGTCAGTGCGCACGGCTTCGGTCTTGGTCAGAATGCTCCACCAAGTGCCACGGCGGGCTTCGTCATAAAAATCACCGGCTGTGCCGTTCACGGCGATCTCACATTGGGGGCCGAAAAGGCGACCCGCAGGGAGCGGCTTACCACCTTTGCTTCCTTCTGGCGCTGGGTCGCCCTCCTTGGCCAAATGACTGCGCACTTGGACGCCTGAATTCAGCTGATCATCGACCTTCACTTCAAACTGGAGCTCAAAGTCCTTGAAGGGGCCTTTCATGAGAAAGGTATTCGGACTGCCATCAACCGTGGTCCCGATCAGCGTACCGTTTTCTACTTTGTAGGTGGCGGTACCACTGACGACTTGGGCATCGCCCAGTCCATCTTTGAACCACTCCTGCCAGCCGTCCTCGGCTTGGGCGTTGAGTGACAGGGCAACGATGCAGGAAAGGAGAAGTCGGTTTTTCATGAGAAAATCAAAACGCCACCCATGCCGAGAATCCATCCAAAGTCTTCAAAAAGACCATTATCATTAAGACATCTTAATAAAAAGCGGCCAATTTAATGGGGTTAATACCCCAAAATAAACCAATTCAAACTTGATCACTCAAGAGAACTCGGTTTTAATGGCATTTAATCAGGGTTTTAATCCATGGCACGCCCCACTAACAACTTCGATTCGGTCACCATGACCATCGCAGTCACTCCCCAGATCAAGATGTATCTGGAGGATCTGACGGCCGATGGCATGTACGGGTGCAGCCCGTCCGAAGCCGCACGTCTGCTCATTGCGCAGGCGTTGGAGCAGAAGTTGAAAGAGGGAGCACTGACTCGGAGAAAATTCATTGTTCAAAATGGTGATGTGCTGTCCACCGCAGCATCCGCCCTACCCTCATAGCTCCCAATGCCAACGCAACTCGAACTTCAAAGTGATACCATGGTCTTTGCCACCATGATGACGTTGGAACTTCATGACCGCGATCGCAGTCTGAAGGGCGGCTGGAAATCTGATACTCGCCTAGAAATGTTAGCTCACGAGATCGTGCGCTACATGCCCGATCTGGCTGACATGCTGGTCGCTAATGGCAAACAGAAGTTAGCGGCTTAACATAGCCACTTAGCTTTCCGCTTTATTGGGGAATGCTGATCCCTTCCGAGTGATACGCTCAGATTTCATGGGGATGCCGCGCGGGCGAGGAGTGATTGTCTCAGCAGAAACCACGCGAGGCACAATTCGATTGGTGGTGAAAGATGGAGTCGTCAAATCTGGAATCGATTCGATGACCTCTGCGACCTGAGCCTCATCCGAAATGGATTCAGATCCACTCGCTTCCCCAAGCCGCTGCTTCTTTAATGCAAGCGTCTGGCACTGAGCTTCGAGTTGACGGTGTAGTTCTTTTGCAGTTTGAACAAGCTGAGTTTGCTCAGCTAATTCAGCTTTGTGTGAGGCCAGCTGCTTTTGAAGATCTTCGACTGCCTCGGTGAGTTCTTCATACTCCTCCTGCAAGGCAGCGAGGCTGGTAATAAGTGTGCCATTTCTTTCATCGGCTTCACGGTTTTCAACCAGCACTTGGACAAGCTTTGCCTCAGCCGATTGAAGATCCTGTTTTAATGCATTAAACCGCTGTTCCTGCTTTGGAATCTCCGCACTGAGCGCGTTGGCTTGACTTTGATGCGTGGCGGCAAGCGACTGCAACTCTTGGCGGCTGACTTCCAGCACCTCTATCTGCTGCTTAAGCTCAATGATTGTTTGTTCAGCTTGTTTCGCCTCATCACTGAGCTGCTTGAGACATGCCACCTCATTTTTTTCCTGGGCAGCAAGGGCTTCTGCGACTTGTTGCCGAAGGTCGGCGAGCCGTTGCTCTTCTTGTGCTTTTTCTGCGCCTAGCTGCTTCAGATGTGACGCTTCCTTTTCCTGCTGAGCCGACAGCTCCTTCAAAGCATGAGCCACGGCTTCTTGATTTGTATCGAGTTTTTTGAGCGCTGCCGTTTTCTCTTCCTGCTCCGCGACCAAGGTCTGGATCGACGCCATCAAAGCAACCTGACGAGCCTCAGCCAACTCCGCAGCCTTCTGGAAGTCTGCCAGTCGTTTTTCCTGCGTAGCGATTTCTACTTGTTTGGCTTTTTTTTGGTCTGAATCAACTTTTGAAGACGGCGGGACCGGCGCTTCTTCTGCATCTAAAAGAGCCTTGAGAGGACCAAAAGCCAACCGGTCACCATGCCGCAAAGGGTAATTCTGAACGCGCTGGTCATTCACGAAAATCCCAGCGCCTGCATCCACTTCACTGACCAGCATCCGACCGTCCGAAGTGACCAAAATTTCCGCATGACGTGGCGAGATAAGATCATCATCGACAACCACACTATTACCCTCACTTCGACCAATGGTGATGGTTTCCGTGAGAGAAACCTCCACTTCTTGCCCATCTTCGAGAATAAATGTCAATTTTGCCATGATGTCAAAGAAACGCCGCTAGACGCGTGCCAGCAATGACTACGACTTACAAAGAATCAACGAAGCATTTACTTAAAGCTCAACCGATATGCGCTTTGTACACTGCCGCATCCATCAAAGCAGAAGATTCAGCCTGATCCGCCGGCTTAATTTTGAAGATCCAGCCATCAGTATAAGGTGCCGTATTGATCAACGCCGGATTAGCAGACAGAGCTTCATTGACCTCGACGATCTCGCCACTGATAGGACTGTAGATGTCACTGGCAGCCTTGACTGACTCGATCACGCAGACCTGTTGGCCAGCTTTCACCAGACCAATCTTGGGCAGATCGACAAAAACAACGTCCGTGAGTTCAGCCTGAGCATGGTCCGTGATTCCTACAGGGCAGATCGATTGAGTAGGATCTACCCACTCATGGGAGTCACGGAATCGAAGGTGATCGGGGACGGTGCTCATAATCTGCGGGTATTAGGCGTTGGCAAAGCCCAGGGAAGTCATGCGCTCGTGAATAGCGTCTTTAGCTTCAAGCAACTCAGCGATTGGGTCCCACTTGCCGCTTGTCAAAGCATCATGGGAGGTGCTTGGAATAGTGACACTGAAACTTTCGCTACCAAAAACGACCTTACGATTGGCCACATCAACCGTGACTGAAAGCGCAGGATTTGCCTCTACCGCAGCCGCCAGCTTGGCGATGTCTTCCGCCGATGCCAAGACGCAAGGAATGCCGAGCGTGGTGCAGTTTCCAAAGAAAATCTCTGCAAAGCTCTGGGCGATGACGGCGCGGAAGCCGAAACGATAGAGCGCCTGGGGAGCATGTTCACGGGAGCTACCACAGCCGAAATTGGTGCCCGAAAGTAAAACGGAGGCACCTTTGAAACGAGGATCGTCCAACGGATGGCCTGTCGGCTTACCATCTTTATCAAAGCGAACGTCATAAAAAGCGAACTCTCCGAGGCCGTCAAAAGTGACGCACTTCATGAAGCGTGCAGGAATAATGCGGTCAGTATCGATGTCTGAACCTGTAACGTGGACGGCAGTGCCGGTGACTTGAGTGATCTTTGCTAGAGCCATGGTGAGACGTCACTCATAAACAGAACATCGACAGGCTCAAGCTTCAATCCGCGATTGATGAAACACCCACCCAATCCCCGCTCCGAAACCGAGACCATAAAAAAGTCCCCAGGCCAACTTACCCAGGATCATCCAATGCTGCCAATCCGACGAGTTTTTGGCAAAACTGAGTGCCTTGGGTTTGCAATACTGATACATGACCCAGTCACCGGCAAAGTAGCCCGCTGAATGGAGCAAAAAAAGAACGCCGGCGGCAATCAGCCAGCCCTTAGCAGAACCAAGAACCTTCATACTAATCCAGGTAAAGGCGAGGCAGCCGATTAAAGCACCCGTCAATTCCCCTGCCCTGCCTTTCAGACCAAACCAGGCCACACACCAGAGAACGGAATAGGCCAAGAACGCCGGCAGAAAAGCTCTGTAAAAGCGCCCCATGCCATTCGCCAGCGGCCCCAGCAAAAGCCCAGATAATCCCAGGAAAACGAGGGCTATGGCAGCATACATGCCCAGCTCACCGCCCAGATGACGAAACGCCCCTGCGGCAAAAGCCCACACGGAAAAAGCAGCCGCGCTCACCAAAGCAAAGCCAATGCCGCCATGGAGGGTATCTTTGATCAGTGAGCGCTGCATGACAACATTTACATCTCCCAGCCTGGGCGATATTGACGTTTGACCAAAGCGTTGGCGGCTTCGTTGTTAGAGATCTTCAGGCCTGGGGCATCCCATTGGAGAGTTTCCCCTGGAAACGGGCTGGCTAAGCAGCCAAGCAGCACGGCTTCAGTCAATGGGCCAGCATAATCAAAATTAGCGCTGGGTTTTTTATCTCCTTTAAGACAGCAGTCGATAAAGTCGAACCAGTGATTACGAGGCTCGAGTTTCGGATATTTGAAGCCTTTAAATTTCTCTTTGGGGAAGAACTGCGGTGTACTGCCATGGGGATGCAGGAGCACACCGTCTGTGCCGATGTAGATGCTTCCCTGACCAGGGAACTTGGCCTGATCGACTAGAGCCATCACTTCCGCAGGGGGACGAGCATCGCCATCATACCAAGTCACTTTCACCGTCTCCCCAGCCGTGTATTGAGTGCCTTTAAACGTGTATTCAACCACTGCATTGATGGACCAGTTCGTCGCATTCAAAGGTGCCGGCCCCGTGGATTTCACCGCAATCGGCGCAGCAAGCCCCAGTGATCGGAACCAACCGCTGAACATGTGACAGCCCATGTCTCCCAGTGTCCCAGTACCAAAGTCACGACGTTTACGCCAATTGCCAGGATGATAGTAGCCTGAGATAAAGGGGCGGTCTGTGGCCGTGCCTAGCCATTTGGTCCAATCCAGTTCAGCGGGAATAGGATCGGTCTTCTCTGGCACGGGCTCCATGTCACCCCATTTCTTATTCGAAAAAGTATGCACTTCTTTGATCTTACCGATGGTACCCATGTGGACTAACTCGACCGCGAAGCGCTCAGTAAAATCCGATGAAATCTGGATTCCCATCTGAGTCATCACCCCTTTTTCACGCGCTTTCAGCATGAGCTGCCGGCATTCATACAAATTCTGTGCCAACGGTTTCTGACCATAGACATGTTTACCCAGATCCAAAGCCTTTAAACCAATCGGCCCATGCATATGATCTGGCGTGGAAACATTGACGCTATCGATATTGCCCGATTCTTTTTCCAGCAGCTCACGCCAATCTTGGTAGCACTTCACGTTGGGGAACTTTTGTTTCACACGGGCAAAGTTCCGCGTATCCACATCACACACGGCCGTCAACTCCCACATGTCATGATTGGCCATGGATGAAATGTCACTCCAAGACATGCCCGAAGCGCCAAAAGCTGCGTGGCGCAGTTTACCGTTAGGCGATGCCGCACGTAGTCCGCTGGTCACAAAAGGTGCCGCAAAAAGTGTGCTGGCACTGGTTTGAAGAAAACGACGACGAGAAAGTGGGGCTGGAGATAAATTCATACTGAGTGAAGTAAACGAAGTGAACATATCTAGTCTGGCAAAGCAGACACAAAAAGGCCGGAAAATTCACCTGGAATCTTCCGGCCAAAGAGTATCACACTTCCGCCTTTATTCGGACTTCTTCTTTTGCTGCTTCAAGAAGGCTGCACCCATACCCACAATCACCAGCGCCATGCCAATGATGATGTAGAGCTGCAGGTTGGATTCTTCTTCCACGGGCATTTGCATCACCGGAACAGGCATTTGGGCTGCGGGAGCCGCATATTGCTGCTGCTGCGGTTGGGGCGCTACTGCAGGTGCCGCGGCGGCAGGCACGGGGACAGCAGCAGCAGGTGCCACGGGGACAGTTGCCGCAGTGGCAGGCATCTGTGCAGGAGTTGCCGTTGCAGCTGGCGTTGCGGCAGCTGGTGCGGTTGCCGCAGCAGGTTTGCCTGTAGCAGCTGCACCGCCACTGGCTTCAGCCAGAATTGCAGCGACTCGTGCGTCTTGCTGAGTTGCCTGCATGCCACCGACGGCCGAGGAACCACTGGTAGCTGTTGTCGTTGATGCTGTCCCGCGGACGAGTTGGCCATAAAGAATCATCAGTCTCTGACGCAGATCATTTGGCACATCCCTGAATTCATTCGCAAGTGGTAAGGCCGATGCACGCTCAAAAGCCGCAGCTCCACCCGTGTAATCGCCTTCGCCAATTTTCCGATAGCAGGCCATGAGGACTTCATTCTGAGCTTTCAGTTCCTGTAAGTTATAAACTTCCAGTCGGCTTTTTTCAGTGACTGCATCTTTCTGCGCTGTCTGAATCGTCGAGATGTCGTATTTATACGGAACAACCCAACGAATCCTCTGATTTCTCATGGCATCCGACATCGCGCGCCATTTATTGAGTTCATCTTCAATGGCATTTTTAGTTTTCGAGAGTTCAGGTTCCTGCAATTTGGAAAGTCCCAGTTTACGAGCTTGGTCCAACTGTGAAAACTCAGAAGACATTTTATCCAAAACACCAATCCACTTGTCAAGAATGCCCATCGCTTCAGGAATGGCTTCAACATAATAGGATGAGCCAACATACCCAGGGCGTGCAGAGAAGAATTTATCAAAGGCACGAAGTGCTTCCACGTAATCACGTGCAGCTGCTTTTTCCCGCATTTCAGAAAGAATCCGGAAAGCTTCGATGTTAAAACTTTCCCCTTTGGATTCCTTCAAGCTCAACCAGCGTCCTTCAAGCTTGACCTGGCCATTGGTTACGAGAGTTTTTTCTTCCTGAAGCTTTTCAATAATGCCCTCGACCTCTTTCGCTTCTGGTGTGGAGGCATATTTATTCACGAATGGACGCAGGCGATCTTGAATGATCTGCTCATACTGATCTGCTTTCAAAAGATCCGCCGTCGGCAGGATCTTGCGAAGGTCCACGACTTCCACTTCTTCCGGACGCTGTTTGATCACTTGGGCGATCTCTGCCATTGGAAAGACCTTGTCGTCCATGATCTTTGGCGTCAGGCGGTACTTCATGCGTACCCCCTGAGCCGTTTGCTCAATGATGCTACCTTCGACCTTGCTGCCATTTTTCAGCATGAGGATGTCGGCTTTGACAAAGGAGGTGCCGCAGAGGAGCGCCAAGAAAGCGATGCGGGTTCGGCTAGATTTCATAACTCGGAATGATGGAATAGGGATAATAGAAGCAGATGGTTAAATCTGCTGAATTTCCAGATTTAATCGGGAATTCATCCCAGAGTAAAGAGAGAATCCCGTCTAATACAGACTTCGTTGGTCATCGCTCCCCTTTGAAATGGAGTTCTCTGGATCTAAACTATTAAGAATCGTTGATTTACAGACCGCCGTTATGGAGATTATAGTTTCAATACATGCCTTCATGCAATCTGCCTTATCGTTTAGCTTTTCTCATCCGTGACCTCGGTCACGGCGGAGCTCAGCGACAATTGGTCACACTTGCGTCAGCTCTCGCACGACAAACAGAGTTCGACGTGCATGTCATTCACTTTTATCCCGGCCCATTTGAGCAAGCCCTAAAGCTGGCTGGAGTGAAAACCATCTGTGTGGGTAAAAAGCACCGCTGGGACCTCCTTGGCTTTTTTGTCAGACTCGTGGCCACCTTTCGCACGCTACGGCCGCAGGTGATTCATGGATACTTGCACGAATCCAATCTAATGGCCCTGTTTATGAAGCCTTTTTGTGGCTTTCCAAAAGTCGTCTGGGGCATTCGTGATTCTCAGACAGATGCCGACACCTGGGGACTGCTGGGCAAATGGAGCTTTCGCCTCAACTGCCTTCTCTCAGGCTGGGCAGATCAAATCATCGCCAATTCACGTGCTGGGCGTGACTATTACATTCGCCAAGGCTACCCTAAGTCCAATTTCGCCGTGATACCCAACGGGATCGATTCAGCGCGATTCAAACCCCAATCACACAATGGCAACGGCAACACTTTTGCTCTGATCGGTCGCCTACATCCGATGAAGGACCACTCGACCTTTCTTCGTGCCCTAGCTCTGACGCCACAGGCTAAAGCTGTCATCATAGGCAATGGTGATGCTACCTATGCCGCAGAAATGCATGCTCTGGCAGGTGCTCTAGGACTTTCAGATCGCATCGATTGGCAACCAGCGAGGGACGATCTTTCCACTCTCTACCCCAGCTTTGACGCCCTTGTTTCGACGTCAGCCTATGGAGAAGGCTTTTCCAACGTCATCGGAGAAGCCATGGCCTGCGGACTGCCCTGCATCATCAGCGATGTGGGAGACTCCGCCTGGCTGGTTCATGATCCGCACTGGACCTTCCCAGCCACAGATCATGATCGTTTAGCTCAGCATATGAGCCGCTTTCTAACCATGAATCCTGAAGAACGTCAGCAGCTCAGTCAAAAGAATCGCCAGCGTATCGAAGACAACTTCACTGTCGATCAGATGGTCAAACGAACCGCAAAACTTATGAGCAACTCCCAACGGGTACTCTGGATCACCACAGGACTAGGGACAGGTGGAGCTGAGCGGATGCTCACCCAACTCATCACAGGCTTCCCCCAATACCAACACACGGTCATCTCACTTACCATTGGGGGGAAATACATCGACCCCATCCGTGCCACAGGTGCCGAAGTCCACACCCTCGACATGCCTGCTGGAAAGCCAACCCTGAGCGCTTTATGGCGACTTTTCAGACTGTCCTGGCAGATCAAATCTGACACCATCATGGGCTGGATGTATCATGGTTGTTTGGCTGCCGTTATGGTCAAATTTTTCCGGCTTGGCCGTGGGCGCATCATCTGGAATGTCCGCCAATCACTTTATGATCTTTCCCATGAAAAACGTGGCAGCGCCCTTGTCATCAAGGCACTCGCAAAACTTGCCTTTTGCAGCGAAACCATCACCTACAATTCCAAGCTCAGTGCGCGCCAGCATGAAGCGATAGGTTATCCTCAGAGCCAGACCAAATTGATCCCCAATGGCTTTGATTTAGACAAGTGGACACCGCTACCGCCAGAAGAGAGCGCTCAAAAAACCAAATCATCTTCACTCTGCATTGGCCGCTTCGGACGCTACACCGCCATGAAAGACTACCCCACCTTTCTTGAAGCTGCCGCTCTTATTGTAAAAGAGCTGCCTGAAGCCCAGTTTCTCCTTGTCGGAACTGGCGTTGACTCAACCAACAGCGATCTCACCACCCAAATCGATCGTCTTTTCCTAACAAACAGCGTGCATCTTCTTGGCGAGCGCGAAGACCTGCCTGAGCTGACAGCCAGCCTAGATCTCGTCGTCTCCTCTTCTGCTTTTGGTGAAGGCTTCCCCAATGTCATCGGCGAGGCCATGGCATGCGCCGTACCCATCGTGGCCACCGACATCGGAGATACCGCCTGGGTCGTCGGAGATACAGGCAGGCTCGTCCCTCCGAGTGATCCCGTAGCGCTTGCCAAAGCCTGCATCGAAACCCTGAACCTCCCGGCCGAGCAGCGCACCCAACAAGGCCAAAGCGCACGCCAGCGCATCGCCGATCACTTTTCCCTCAGCAGTGTCCTCACCCAGTTCGACGCCCTGCTTCAACCAAGCACCAAGAACTAAGAACCAAGAACCATCTTCCATGTGCGGCATCTCCGGCTACTTCACCCTTCCACGCTCCCGTTCATCCGATCAGATGACCGCCGAGGTCACGCGCATGACCGATGCCATCGTTCTTCGGGGACCCGATGATGGCGGCGCGTGGGTTGATACTGAAACCGGCATCGCCCTGGGTCATCGTCGTCTGAGCATCCTGGATCTCTCACCCCTCGGCCACCAACCCATGGCAAGCGCCGACGGGCGCTACATCATCGTCTTTAATGGCGAAATCTATAACTTCCAGCAACTGCGCGCCGAGCTAGAACCTCTCGGCCACAGCTGGCGTGGTCACTCGGACACCGAGATCATGCTCGCCGCCTTTCTGCAATGGGGCGTGCTCGAGGCTACGCGCCGCTTTAATGGCATGTTTGCCTTTGCCCTCTGGGACAAGCAAGACCGCGTCCTCCATCTGGGCCGTGACAGACTCGGGGAAAAGCCTCTCTATTACGGCTGGGTCGGCGAAACCTTTGTCTTTGGCTCCGAGTTAAAAGCCATCCGCAAGTTCCCAGGATTCGAAAACGCCATCAATCGGGACGCTCTTTGTTCGCAAATTCGCTTCAGTTACATCCCTGATCCCTACTGCATCTATCAGGGCATTCATAAGCTGCCGCCAGCTTCACTCATCAGCCTCCGCTCGCCTTCAGATAAACCCACACCACAGCTCTATTGGTCACTGCGCAGCGTCATCGAGCACGGACTCGATAATCCCTTCACCGGCAGCGAGACACAGGCCATCGACACCTTTGAGTCCATGCTTAAAGACGCCGTCGGCATGCGCATGATCTCTGACGTCCCACTCGGTGCCTTCCTCTCCGGCGGAGTCGATTCGTCCCTCATCGTCGCCATGATGCAGAAGCAGAGTGCGCGTCCCGTGCGCACCTTCACCATCGGATTCGACGTCGCTGAATACAACGAAGCTAAATTTGCCAAAGAAGTAGCCACCCATCTTGGCACCGACCACACTGAGATGTATGTCACAGGTAAAGACGCGCTAGAGACCATTCCGCTCATGCCGACGCTCTACGACGAGCCCTTCTCCGATCAATCCCAGATCCCCACCTACCTCGTCTGCAAAATGGCACGCCAGCATGTGACCGTCGCCCTTAGTGGTGATGCCGGAGACGAGCTCTTCGGCGGTTACGAGCGCTATTTCATGGGCCGCAGCCTGTGGGACAAATTCGCCTGGATGCCACCCTCTTTGAAAAAACTGACCGCAGGCGCCATGACAGCCCTTCCACCCTCAGTGCTTAATTCATTAGGCACACTCGCCCGACCTCTCTTGCCACGAAGCCTGAAAAAAGCAGCCATGGGAGATAAGCTGCACAAACTCGCCGAAGTCATCGCCGCACCCGGCATGGAGTCCCTCTACCTCACCCTTATGTCTCATTGGAAACAGCCCGAGCAGATCGTCATCGACGGGCATGATCCCCAGACCAGCATCACCAATACGGCCGGCTGGCCACGTGTCAGCGACTTCACCCACCGCATGATGCACCTGGACATGGAGACCTACCTGCCAGGTGACATCCTCGCCAAAGTGGATCGCGCCGCCATGGGTGTCAGTTTGGAAGGGCGAATCCCACTCCTAGACACTAACCTCATCGAGTTCGCCTGGACCATTCCCCACGCCATGAAAGTTCGTCAGGGCAAAGGCAAATGGCTCATGCGGGAGACCCTGTACCGCCACGTCCCCAAAAGCATGATCGATCGCCCCAAACGCGGCTTCGGTGTTCCCATGGAGCACTGGCTGCGTGGCGAACTCCGCGATTGGGCTGAGGATCTGCTAAGCGAATCCCGTCTGAAACGCGAAGGCTACTTCCATCCCGCTCCTATCCGTCAAAAATGGCAGGAGCACCTCAGCGGCACCCGGAACTGGCACTTTTATTTGTGGGACATCCTCATGTTCCAGGCTTGGCTACAGGCGCAGAAGTGACCCGATCAATCAGTGACTTTCACGCCCTGAAGTACACCGAGCTTGAACTAAGCCCGTCAGCATTAAGGCCACTCCCAATGCGGCAATCCCAATCCCACATCTCACCATCAAATCTGCCAATGGGATTTTCAACGTCCAGGGCATTGAGAATGCTGTAGCTACCTGCGGTGTTGGCGCAATTACTGACACAGCGAGTTTTGGCTTTAGTGGCGGCTCTAGGCCCATGGAGTTGATTTTGCGAACCTTCAGATTGCGAAAACGAGCCTGAGCGCCGATGGGCAGTCTATACGTCAAAAAAGTAATTCGCATAAGATCCTCCAGGCGCTTGTAATCAGGCAGTTTAAACAGACCGCTCATGCGCTCGCCGTTGAGATCGTAGCTGAGCATCCCATTGACTAGCCGAAGAGAAAATGTGTTCTGCGGGTGAAAAGAAACAAAACGCACGGGTGGCCCATTATTATAGTCTCCTGCATAAGCTCTGGCCGTAGAGACTCCTGCCGAACTGTGTAAAAAGAGAAAGCGCACAGGTTCCCCTTCCTGCTGCGGCCATCCCAGAGCCATGCCGACGCCACAGCCATCAGCGCTAAAGCGCACATTTTCAGGCAGATCCAGAGCAAATTCACCACTCACCTCTAGGCCATCTTTGAAGGGCAGTTGAAATGACAAATCATCATTGAAATAGTCACGCCCATCCAGGGCCAGACTGTGATCAGAAGACCGCACATACCAGACATCGTTGCTCATCAAAAGCCGGTGTTTGTCATAGGGCAAAGGCACCCAGCCCCCTTTCTCCACGAGTTTGGAGAATTCAAACTTTGCCCGCACATCAGCCAAATAAGCACGGCCATCAGACGACAATGTTTTCAGATCAATCTCGCGCAGCCTAGCGCCCATATTTTTATACTCCTCTTTGGTCTTTGGGTTCACCGCTTTGCGGACAGCCTCACCGTATTGACCAACATCTGCAGCGACCTCAGCGCGCATGGCCATCTCATGTGTATCGAGCATAGCTAACTTTGCCCTGGCTTTCTGATGCAGCTGATCGCCTGCGGCCAACAAGGCACTTTCTGCCAGCGTATCTTCATTCATTAGCCAAGCACATACCGCCGCATCAGACATGCGTTGATGGTGCAGCTCCTTGGGGAGATCTGCCTCATCCATGTAGCCTTTGAGCATCTCTAGCATCGGCACTTTTACCTCGGGTGCTAGAAAGACCAGGTTTGCGTTTTTGATCTCATTTACGACATCTAGACAGGCTTTAAAAAGCACCGCCGGCACATCAGTGTCATAACGCCTTGTCTGTGAGCAGGAAATACCAAAGGCGATCATCGCCTCATGCGTTCCCGCCCATCTTGGCCAAAGCGCATAGAGGTAATTTGCGTAAGCTGGACTGTAATCAAATTGAGCTTTCACTGCGCGTTCAAACCAGACAAGCAATTCCTTCTTGTTTGAATCCCCCATCGATACCGTGATCATCTCTGCCGCAGCCTCTGGGCGCTCAGGACGTAATTGATAGGCACGCTCCAGCATCTGCCTGGCTGAAATTAAGTGCTTTCTCATCCCTTCCCACTGCGTCTCAGTCGTCAACTCAGCCCATTTAGTGCCGCGTTCCTTCCAGGCCAACTTGATCTGGTAGTCCTTGAAGAGTCAGTTTAAACCACTCTGATTTCTGACAGCCAGCCACCGAGTCTAGCCAGTCACTGATCTGCGCCTTCGTTTTCAGAACCTCATTGTGGATTTCATAATTTAAAACATCCCTCAATAAAAGCGCTTCTGACTCTGGCCCGTAATTTGAATCTGAAAGGGCTCGGACCAGCACCTGAATCTTGCGAGCAGATAGCCCTTCCAGGTTCCCTCCCTCTTGATCCATTTCTTGCTGTCGATGCTCTAGAAGAATCATCTCCAATTTACTCGGTAAGCCCGACCTCGTTAAAAGCGGTAGAGTCAGTTCACGACTATCACGCCAGTCCCAGTTCACCCTAAAACAAACGTTTGCCCCAAGTATCTCGATCAGAGAGTCCTCACCACAAACTTTTAACAAGGCTTTGAAGCGATTCGCCAAGTGACCAAGCTTAAAATGAGGCAGCAGCATCGTATCAAAAACCTCTTCAACCAGCGCCACGGCGTCAGCCTCCCACGGCTTTCCTGCCCATCTCAGTTTCGCAGGTTCGATCAGGTATTTCTGCTCCCAAGCCCGCCTTTCCTTCATGTAGTCCTTTTCCAGAAAAGCCTTCTCACTCATAGGGATCGGCGGATGCACCATTAACATATCACCCTCTGCACCAAGCGAACTACTCAAGAGACTTACAATCAAAAGCACTGGAATCCAATACCAAGAACAATAGGGCTTTTTTGCTTGGGAGACATAAGTTAATTGAACATCAGAGGTCATGAACCAATTTAGATTACAATTACCATAAATAAAAGCAATTCCAGAGATCTTTAGAAAGCCAAAAATGGATTCGAGGAGTGCTCTTAGCGGTTTCAACTTACATTTAACTTAATCGAATCACATCACATTTACTATTAAAATCATAATTACAACTCAAAATTGGCACTGTTCGCTTTATTAATACAAAATAACTATGAAAACTAGCTCCAGGTTTAAACATACGCTGTTGTCGATACTCCTTGCTGTAGGGACTCAGCACTTAACCCACGCGCAACAAAATGTGGATGTATTTTCTGGCAATGGGAATTTCGAGATAGCGCCTGATCCGCTTCTTTACCCTTTCCCAGGTTCTGGACCCACGAATACCCTGACTAGGTTCAAGGGATGGCAGCTTGCTTTGCGCAGGAATGGTACAGGAGATTTCGGGAATGCAGCCATTGTCCACCAAGCTCCAACGGCTAATAGCTATGCAAGTCTAAGTATCGGCTCCAATACCTCGCTTGCTTCGGGAACTCTCAGTGTTAAGCCCGTTTCTGCAACCAACCCTTCACTTCTACAGTTGGGTAAAATCTATGCGCTATCCTTTTCCGTAGCGACCATGGATGACGGATCAGCTACACTCGAAGTCGGTTTGCCAAGTCACACAGGGGCTCGATTGCCGATTCCTGCATTTCAGGCATTGAGTCAAAATCTTCCTCTTACCTGGAACCGTCAGAGTGTGAGCTTCATCTGCACCTCCTTAGATCAAGGGAAGATCAGTTTTAGCCTCAAAGTAAAGCCATCAAGCGCCACTACCCAACCAGATTACGTTACGACAGTCCTCTTGGACAATATGGAACTCAAGGAGGTCGTCTTGCCCCCACAAAGAATCGCAGGGACTTATACGGGGCTCGTTGAGCGCCATCCTGATCTCAATGATCTATTTGGCGGACGTGTCGATTTAACAGTGACCGATCGTGGTTCTGTCAGTGGGAATCTGATCATGGCAACCATTCAATATCCATTTACAGGCACCGTGGTGAACAATCAGGCATCCTTGCTCATTCAGAGGAGCAGTAAAGCTGCTCTGCGGTTTAAGTTCTTTCTTGACCCGCTCAACAACCTTTTGGCTGCGGCCAATCTGAGTGATGGAGTGTCAGAGGTTTTTGTCGAAGGCTGGCGTTTAAATTGGAGTACAACTGGCCCAAATCCTAACCCTGCCGCATCTGAGCCAAAGATTTACACTTTTGCTCTGAAAAAATCGACCGCTCTCGCCACATCCGAACCCGACGGCGACGGATTTGGCTCGTTTACTCTGGGGAGAGATGGACTTCTGAGTATAGCTGGGCGCTCCGCCGACGGTGAAAACTACACCTGCTCAACCTTTGCTGGGCCTAAAGGTCAAATTTCGTTTTATGCTGCAGAAATTTCCAAAGGCTCCTTTCATGGCAAACTCGACATTGATTTAGCAGATACTGGGAACTTAAATTCCAATGTCCTTGGGGGAAATGTGTCAGCCAGACGCATACCCGATAAAAGCTCGCGCCTCTATCCACTCGGCTACTATGTCGTGTACTCTGCAGTGGGCACAAGATTCACCCAACCCGTGGCACCTGCTATAATTCTCGGCATGACACTTGGTGCCAAAGCTCAATTAGTTTTTAACAAAGGAGGGCTGGCATCTGCTGCTATTAACCCGAATGTTCCTGAATTTGATATCTTGGCTAATAACGTAGCTAGCCTGCCAGCGCCGCAGTCCGTGGGAAATCCAGGCAGCGCCGTGATCACGACATTAAACTCATCGAATGGCTTCTTTGCTGGCAGCTTTGTTCTTGAAGATACTGAGCTCCGCAAAGTCCCTGCCTTTGTCGGCAAAAAGATCAAACGTACGGCTAACTTCGCAGGAATACTCACTCGTGACGGTGTTTCTCAAATTGGAGCAGGACACTTTTTGCTACCTGAACTGCCACAAGATGCAGACAGGAGTGTGACACCGGCCATTCCAGCCACCAGCCCCACGACCACCAAGATTCTTTCAGGCTCTGTTCTGCTAAGCAAAAAGCCTTGAAGCGCATGGAATGATTTGGCGCTCTGTTTTAGTTGTAGCCACTTAGGGCAATAAAATGGAGAGCCAATTGCCCCTTCGGCATGGGCAGTGTGAAGCAAGGATTCGGCAACCCATTTTTTTGCGTGAATGGTGGCATATTGGGGCTTTCGCGCAAGATTAGGTCATCTATGCATCACTTTAAGCTTTTTATTGAATGCACCACCCCATGCAACATTCCATCACAAACCGTCTCAGCACCCTGCATCTATGGGTCTGCACGGGACTCATCGGGCTATTGAGTGCGGATATGGTCATGGGGATGTTCAATGCGGGGCTGTCACCATTAAAGCCCATCCTGTTCACCCTCTTTGCCGTTTTTGTGACCATCGCGTCCTCGCTGCTGAACAAGCCAAGATTCGCTCCTGTTGTTTTCTTGGTTTTACTCTTGCCTCTGGTGCGGGTCTTTGACGCTGCTTTTCTCAAGCGTGCAGAGTTTACATATGCTGGCCAAACTGAGATGGACATGATGAGAATGATCATCGTCCTCATCGCTATTTTAGCTGTTTTGGCTACTGACGAGGGCCTGAAAATCGCACTCGGAGCAGCTATCCTTTCCATTTTTCTAACTACAGGTTCAGAGATCTTTGAAATGCTCGGCTTCGCCAAATTCACCTCGATTCCTGGACGCTTTTCGGGGTTCAATGGCCACCCGAATTTCCCTCCTATCTTGCTTTGTGAAATGCTCGGCATCGCCTTTGCTTTGTGTAAAAATTTTCGTTTCAACTGCCTGCTGATCGCCACGGCTTATGTGGGTGTTGGACTGACCTATGGCCGAAGTGGTTTTGTTGTCCTGACTCTTATGTCAGGCTTCTACATTCTGACGAATGCGCGCAAAAATTTAAACTTTCTTATCCTTTGTGTGGCCATCGCCATACCCTTGGCAGGCATCGGCATTGCCGTTCTTCAGAGTCAGACACAAAAGGGCATCATCAAGAACAAAGACACAACAGACCGGATGGAAGCCATCCTCAATCTTGACTTTGATAAACTCAAGTCGCCGGAGCGTGCTAAAGACGTCGGAGATGCCATGGAAGCCGTGTTGAAAAGACCTTTTCTAGGCTATGGCACCGGCGTTTCTGGGGCACGCTGGGCACCGCATAATGAATATGTATCCATTTGGTTAGAATTAGGCATCCCAGGCCTTCTGCTCTTCGTCGGCACCCTCGGCATCCTTATCCTCCGCAGCCTCACGACTGGGGGGAAAGCCGGCTATCTTCTCTTTGCCATGATTGCCTACACACCCGCAGGGCAGGGTCGTATCGAAACACCCCATTTCCTATTGGCTCTGAGTACAGCTGCGGTGATCCTCTGGCCGAACCGCTATCGGTTCGTTCTTAGCCATTCTTCACCGCAATCTCATACTCAAGAACCAGTGCACCAAAACAGGCCGACTGGCTAAAACGCTTCTCGGCCGTTTCACGGTGATTGGATGGACGTGCCATTGAGCGATCCTTCACCCAACTTTCGATGGCTGAGGCAATACCGACAGGGTCCTCCTTCCCTGCTGACCAGCAGTGAGACAGCCCTATCTGCACAAAATCCATATTCCCCGGCACCTCACTGAGGATCAGAGGCAAATCACAGGCCAAAGCCTCCAGGACCGCGAACGAAAGTCCCTCATACCGCGAAGTCAGGATCATTCCATCCAGCGCCTGATAAAAGGCCAGCGGCTCATTTAAATAACGCTGCCTCACGATCCTATGAGCCATCCCAAGCTCCGCGGCCAAGGCCTCACATTCAGCCGTCAGCTCGCCATCGCCTAAATGATACAGCCAGAGCTGCGGACATTTTTTCAAAGCCAACGCAAAAGCACGATACAGTGTCAGCGGATCTTTTTGAAAAGCCAACCGCCCCACCGAACCTAACAAAACAGCATCCTCAGGCACGCCTAAGGCTAATTTCAATTCACGCCGCCGCTGTGCCTGCGCTGGAAAAAAGCGCTGCGTGTCCACAGGGTTTGCCACCAGTCGAAGAGCATTCTGCGGTAAACGCAGCACCTCACGGGCAAAAGCCATCTCACCCATCGATAAATTAATGGTGGTCCCGACCCGTCCCAGCAAAGCCTCCACGCCATTAAACACCAGTGACTTCAGGCCACCCTTACCAGCCAGACCAAAATAAGCATGAGGCGTGTAAAAGAGCGGCTGCTGCGCACCCACAAAGCGCAGCGCACGGACCAAAGCACCGGCCTTTGAGCTATGGGCATGTATCACCTCTGATCGCGTCTTTTTGACAAAAGCGCGCAGGCTCATCAATGCCCAAAAATCCTCGAGACTTGGTCCATTGCTCACTCGCAAATTCAGCGTCTGGCCACCCGCAGCCTCAAGATCAATCACCAGTTGCTTGAGTCGATCCGATCCTCTGACATCTGAATAAGCCAGATCCACCCCATGCCCATGCGCCAGCAAGAAAGCCGCCAGAGCCTCGACATGGCGGAACACACCATCGACACCAGGTTCAGAAACGAGAAGGACACGCATTAGTTAAGAAAACACCAAAGCTCGCACTCTTTGCCACATCGGCAAAACTTTTCACTCAAGGTGCGGAACTAGGGAGAAATCAGCTGACCAATCAGGGACTGAGCAGCGGAGCCAGTTGCGGATACTTCTTGATGTAGGCAGCGGTGGCGGCGGGATTTTTTTCCTGCCAATCTGCCAGCACGGTCTGCATCATCTGACTGCGCATCTCTGGCTGGCGGATGCTGTTGGCCACGCTGAGAGCGGTCTCAGGGCGGCTTTCCGTCCAGGCAGTCGTCAGGTGCTGGCGAGCCGTGTCGCTGCTTTGCAGATTCGGATGGCTATTGATCCAGTCTGCGAGCTGGTCTGGAGCACTGCTAGCCCAGGTAGAGAGGACCTGATCCTGCATGGCCGTGCGTTCATCAGGTTGTTGAATAGCATTGGCATGATCCAAAGCTAGGGCGGGTTCATCAGCAGCCCAGGTGCCGAGAGTACGTGAGAGCAACTCCGTGCGCAGAGCAGCGTCTGGCAGTCGGCTAATCCAGTCCAGCGCCTGATCTGGATCGGCGGCAGACCAGGAGGAAATGACGGTGCCGGTAGCAGTGCTGCGCTGAGCGGGATCGGTGAGCTTGGTGGCCCAGGCAGCCGCAGCGGTAGGATCACTCTCTGTCCAGGCATTGGCGACGATGCTAGCCAGGCTACTACTATCAGGGTTGGCATCCATCCAGGCAGCGGCAGCGGCAGGATACTGGTCTGCCCACTCAGCCAGCACAGAGCGCAGTGCGGTATCGCGGAAATCACCTGCAGGCAGCTTGCTGGCCCAGGCAGCGCCTTCATCAGGTGCCGTGTTGGCCCAATGCTCCATGACCACACGGATGGCGGTGGCACCGGATTTACTAGAGGCCTTTTCCAAAGCCCACTTGGCCGCAGCATCGGGATCATTTTGAGCCCAGGTCTGGGCAATCGCCTCCACCGAGGCACTGCGGGCGCTACCCGTCAGATTTGCCGTAGCCCAATCGGCGGCTTCATTGGGTGCTTTCACGGCCCAGGCAGCGGTGGCAGCCGCATAGGCTGAGGCGCGCAGTTCACCAGGAGGCAGGCTGGAGCAGGCGCCAAGAGCGGCTTCGGGATCTGTGGCGGCCCAAGTGCTGAGCAGTTGCTTTAGGTAGGCCTGCTTGTCAGCTAGACCGGGAATGTTGCTGAGCTGGGAAAAGGCTGTTTTAGGGTCATTTTGGGCAGCCGTAGCCGCATGGTTAATAAGGTCTGTGCGGCGCTGAGCAGCATCCAAACTTTCGAGGATGCCTTCTAGGTCCGCGCGGGCAGACGGGGTAGCTTTGGTAGTACTGACGTCCTGGGTGCTAACACGCTCCACCGACTGAGGCTGCACGATGGAAGCCGTTTTTCCAGCGCTGTACCACCACCAGCCGAGATGACTGAGGAGAAGAACGAGGAGCCAGCAGAGAGTATGAACGCGGGGTTGCATCGGGAGAGAGAACGAGCCGCAGAAGAAGACTCCTGCGGCTCGTCATGATTGAGGTTTAAACCACTAGATATTAGGGCTGCGGCAAGGCAAAAGTGCCATTGAAGGAGTCTTTTAACTGGTTTTTGTCATATTTTTTACGACTGAAGGTGCCTGCGGCAAAATCCAGATCGTAGGTATCATACTTGTCAGCTTTGAACTGCAGGCGCAGGGTAGCTGTGGTTGCAGTGGGCCTATTGTAGATGTAGTCGAAGTAATCGATTTCGCTATTTGGCCGAGGGTCCGTCTCCATGCCTCTGCTCGCTGTCGAGAAGTAGAGACGCTCTGGATATAGGTCGTTGCCATTTTTGCTAACGATGTAGGTCAGGCCGGTGAGGGCGGCTGGCGCATTGCCATCACCCACCTGAGTTGCAGGGATAACTGGACCGTTGTCGTCGTCATCATTGTCGTCGTCGATACCGTCATTGTCATCATCGTCATCGTCGTCGTTTTTGACGTCGTCTCCGTCATCGTCGGTATCGGCACTGCGGCCGCGGCCACGGTTACGGTTACGGCGGCCGTCACCATCGGTATCGTCTTCGTCGGCATCACCATTGCGGCGGCCATCACCATCGATGTCGGACTCAGAAGGGCTATCGTCGAGTCTGCCGTCACCGTCGATGTCGAGTTCACTATCGGAATCGTCGCGACGGTTGTCGCCGTCGATGTCTAACTCGTCGTTGGAGTCATCGCTTAGGCTGTCGCCGTCGATGTCGTCTTCACTGGAATCGTCGTCACTTTTGCCGTCACCGTCGATGTCAGACTCGCTCGGGTGGTCGTCTGCACGGTTGTCACTGTCGATGTCGAGTTCGGCGGCACTATCGTCTTTTTTGCCGTCACCATCGATGTCGTCTTCGCTGGAATCATCGTCTTTTTTGCCGTCGCCATCGATGTCATCTTCCGAAGAACTTTCATCGCTGAGGTCATCGCCATCGATGTCGGACTCGGAAGGGCTGTCGTCGAGTTTGCCGTCACCGTCGATGTCGGTTTCGACGTCGGAATCGTCACTACGTCCGTCGCCGTCGATGTCGAGTTCTAAGGGACTGCTGTCATCAAGGCCGTCACCGTCGATGTCTAACTCGTCGATGGAGTCGTCAGCTTTTCCGTCGCCATCGGTGTCTTTTTCAAGAGTAGAGTCGTCTTTCAAGCCGTCACCGTCGATGTCGGACTCAGAAGGATGGTCGTCAGGCAAACCGTCGCCATCGATGTCAGACTCGGAAGAGCTGTTGTCATCGAGACCGTCGCCATCGGTGTCCGTTTCGAGCAGGGAGCTGTCGAGCTTGCCGTCACCGTCGATGTCGGTTTCAGCCGCGCTGTCGTCACTACGACCGTCGCCGTCGATATCTGATTCATTTGGGTCGTTATCATCAAAGCCATCGCCGTCGATATCAGACTCGTCGATGGAATCGTCAGCTTTGCCGTCGTCGTCGATGTCGAGTTCGCTCGGGCTGTCATTGTTTAAGCGGTCGCCGATGTAGCGGCCCACATACTTACCGGATTTCGCAATGCCACCATCCACGTTCAGGTCGAGACCGTTTGGGAGGTCATCGTTATCGATATCTGGATCGATGAAGTTTGGGAGGTCATCTCCATCGAGATCGTTAGAGGCGGTGGCTTCAGGCAGAGCCTGCACTTGCTGCGGTAGAGTGTAAGGAACTGACAAGCCAAAGGCGATGGCAAGAAGACGAGACCGGTTGAGTTTCATGGGGTTGGGTTTTTGAATATTAAGGTTAGCTGTTTGTTAAGAGTGTCGAAGTAATTTTACTGACTATGGAAATTACCAACTCACGAAAGTTTCGCAAATGAAAAATTTCTGGAAATCAACACTTTATGATTATATTTACTAAAATTATATTAATTGTTATCTAAATTGTTGATAAGCTTAAAATGATTGAAATTTTATTCTATTTGATGCCTATTTTTATAGTCCGTCTAAAGAAGACTTCTGAATCTAGATCCAGTTCTCCAAAAGTGATTTCCTTTTCTCCCTGCCATGACCGGGTAGGGTCGCTTTGGGTTCTCGGGACTGCCATCAACCAGCAGACGCTTGGTTCTGCTGAATTTGCGGGCGCCCCAATGCATAGGGACGCCAAGAGTCACCACCTGCGATCCCCTCAGCGCCACGCCCAACTGGCAGCACGCCGACACCAGAAATCTCTTGGCTGGTTGAAGAGTCAGCTCTGTCCCTTTATGTCTCCGCTGCGCTACGGATGTAGCCGACGCTCCGTTTCAATTGGATGGAACTAGGGCGAGACGGAAGCCCACGTAGGTGCACCGGAATTCCGGGCTGTTCCTGCTGCGATCGGCAGCACGGCAGTTAGACGGGTAGTGGAAGCAACATCCGCCTCGGTTCACACGAGAGTCGCCCGATTCAGGCCCCTTGGGATCCACTCCACCGTTCAGCGTGCCGTCATACCAGTCAGCGCACCACTCATACACGTTCCCGTGCATGTCATGCAGCCCCCAAGCATTCGGCTTCTTCTGGCCCACCTCGTGAGTTTTTCCTTCACTGTTGTCACCATACCAACCAACCTCATCTAGGCTGCCACCGGAATAGGGCCCCTTTTCTCCAGCGCGGCAGGCGTATTCCCACTGAGCCTCGGTGGGCAGAGCAAACTTCCATCCCTGCGGCAAAAGATGCAGATCGTTAACCTTAGTGATGAAGGACAGCGTATCCTCCCAGCTCGTGTTTTCCACCGGCAGCTGATCAACTTTGAATTGGCTAGTGTTGCTGCCCATCACCGCCTCCCACTGCGCCTGCGTCACCTCAGTCTTTGCCAGCCAAAAGGGCTGGCTGACGGTCACCTCAACCTGCCGTTCATCACTTGAGCATCCTTCCTCACCTGAAGGACTTCCCATCGTGAAGTTGCCAGCAGGGATGAAGCAGAGTTGTAAAGAAACCGACCCTGAAAGGGGTAGGTCAAGTATACCGCCTACGACGCCTGATTGAACCTCTGTTGATAGACGGACTTTGGCTTCGTTCGCTATCCGTTCAAAAGCAAGCCGCTCGGCTTCAGCCTGACGCTGACCATCGACGACGACCTTACCAGCGAAGATCATTAACCCGAGCATCAAGAGCGCTAAGATAAGAGCTTGGCGCTTCTTGCGGGCCGCGCGCGCCTGATGTTTGTTAAGCTCCTGCATCAACTCGGTGTGTGCACCTGCTTTCGAATACTTGATGCCTATTTCTTTGACGAGCTCGGCTGCCTTCCCCTGCTTCGCACGCTCCAATTCTTTGAGCGCGGATTCCAAGGTCTTCAAATCGGTCACAGGCTGGTAATTCAGCCCTGCAAACTTCACTTGCCCCAACTTTCTACGGCTCATTTTCGCTATACTCAGACGCCCTGTTGCCAAATAACTGGCCAGTCGCAGCAGCCGCTGCTCATGCTCGGTGTATCGATCTTGCCAGTGCCGCAGGTCTGCCAAGGCAGATTCCATTTGTTGCACTAATCTCGGCTGAAGATCATTAACCCCCGTCATGTCAGGCTGCAGACTGCGCTGGGTCGCGGCCACCTCTTCCCAAGATTGGGTAAAGAGCGCACAGCGGTAGCTCTGCTTGTCCTCGCGCAGATCGTCCATCGTAGCCAACTCCGACAGCTCGGAAAGAATCACTCCGCTCACGGCCACCTCCACCGGCAGGCCATCCACGAGAGCCTGAACACGTTTCTTCAGCTTGGCCAGATCATCCTCCAGCTTGCGCTCCATCTCTGCGAGTTCGCTTTGGGAAGGCAACGACGAAGTGGATGCTTGAGATACGACCAAGCTCTGCGGCTTCAGCTCCTGCTTCATGGTTTCGACAGTTTGCATCCAGGCCTCGATCCCACGCCATTTGCTGCGCGCGACCTGCAATGGATCACGACCCACAAAATGCTTGGCAACAAGCTCCTGAGCTGAGTTCTCCAGAGAAATCAGCTCTTTGAGGTCGTTGAGATCACTCAGACTGTCACTCCGAGAGCGCACCAAGGCTAGCTTGCTTAACAGCACGGCCATGGCGTAGTCACGCCGAATACCCTGAGGAGATCCCTTAAAGTCTCCACGGCTCGAGATGAACTCAAAATCCCCGCCCACTTCAGCCATCAGGACACGCAGCTGGCGCACCGCTTCTTTTTCTTCCTTCTCGACCTGCTGCTTGAGTTGTTCCAAGTCCAGCCGCTGCTTCTCCATCGGCAGCCTTTCCACTTCGGATTTGGCGATTTGCGCCTGATGCTGAAGTGAAGCCTCCAAGGATTGCAGCTGCTGCCTGCGCTGGGAGTGCGCCCTCAAGGCCCCCGCTAGGGCCAGGTGACCTGCGTTGTCGCGGATGCCTTCTTCAATCCAGTCGTCGCTCATGATTCATGTGGGTGGGGGGGATGATTACTTCTTGGGTTAAACGGCCTGAGTCCACGGATCACGGTTTTGGTTTCCCTAAAAAGATTCGGCTTTGTCCTGATGCCGGCGCCGGACGTACGGCCGGATTCGTCGCGGGAGGTCGTGCGGGTCTCAGCAAAAAACGTGGGCTTGATGGTCGTAGCAGATCCGGTCACTCGACCCGAGCCATCCCGAATCACCATCTTCGTTTCTCCATAGACGTTAGGCTCACCAGGGGTGTCGTGGGTCGTCTGGCCAGAGAGATGGAAAGCCGCAAGCAGCAGCATGGATAGGATGAGCCCTTTCATTAGCCCACTTCCTTAAATGCAACTAAGTGGAGCCGCGAGCGAAATGATTCGGGTTACTACAATAACCTCTCCGGTTCATCAATAGTAGCCACAATGACGAGGCCAAGCAAGTCATCTGAGAATCCCTCAAGGCACCCACTTGAATTTCTTGCACCTTGATTTCCATGATTCGACGAAGACGGATTTGCCTTACGTTGACTTCTTCGCTCATTGATTCAAGCAGGGTGGCGTTCCCGGAAAGCTCGATGAGGCCCAGACTTTCCACCGCAAGAGTTGGGATCACCGCAACAACATACCTCAAGAAAGGATTTCTCTGCGGTTATCCTGTCTCTGCGGTGTTCGAAGCCTTTGCTCTTCCTCACAGCCCCCTTCGGACTTCGTAGCTTGGGTTCTGTTTCAACGTCCATACGCTCTTAGCTGCGGCTCCGCATTCCACCTCCAGATCTATTCGACCCTTATCTGTAGAGGATCAGCACGGCTTCCTATCTAAACGCAGATTCATCCCGTCTCAATAATGCCGCCCCATTTCTGACCAGCGAAAAGCCACATTTATTGGGTAATTAACTATGGATATCCGATCCATAGCTATTTCTAACCCCTGAGTAGACAAGGGTAACCCTTGTCTAGATCTAGATAATCAGTGTTTATTCATATCGAAACATCGATTTATTTTATTAATTCATAATTATCTGTAATTATTCGCTTTTATTTTAGGCTCTTAGCTAAAATATTTTCACTTTATTCATTTAAAGATCGCCTTGGCACAGGTACTTCTATTAATTTGCTGACGTTAATCCTTAATTGCCATGCCGCGCTTTGATGACCCACTCGTTCATTTCGATGATCCTCTGGTGCATTATGACGATGAAAGGAGCTATCAGGAAATCTTGAACGCAAAACCTCATCATCCTATGTGTAATGTCGCACTTGATTTAGACAGCGCTCCCTCCGGCCAAAAAATCTGGGTCCGCCTCCGCGCCTGCAACGCCCGAGGCAAAAGCAACTGGAGCGACCCCACGTGCATCCGAGTGCCGTGAGAAAAGAGAACAATTTATTTAAGCTGATTAATCTCCCATGAAAAACAACACAAACATACAGTCGTGCAGTTCGATCTTGATCGGGCTGATTTTTTGCGTCTTTTCATTCTCATCATATGCTGGGAATATCTCGTTGCTAGGTGAAAGCAACAATGTCAGCATTCCATTCAACTCAAACTTCGGAAATGCGCTGAGCGTCGATGTTGAAAAAAGTTGGTGGCATCAGCACTACGTCACCGGACTCGGGCTTGCTCCATTCTCCACAGGTATCAAAGCGGTACCATTCTTGGAAAATCAGCGTTCTTCTGGGCCATTGTTGGGGTATGATAAAAACAAACCCAATCTCACCATAAAACCGGATGCAATCAAAGGTAAGATTTACTACCCACTTTCAGATGTGATTCCTGCTAGAACTGATGGTGGTGAGTATCTGAGTGGTTACCAATACCTTCCGCTAATCTTTTTCAGAATACAAGATAACCTCAATAGCAAGCCGTTTGACGCTCAGCCTGGCAGCATTGTCTGGACAAATGACCGTGAAGCTGCCAACGAATCGATGATGATTAACGCAGCGCTCTTGATGGACATGTACTTCCCTGGAGTGGGCAGCGGGAATCGTAATCTCTTTGGATTTTCGTCGGATAATATGTTTCATTTACTGATAGGCGCTGAATTAAACAGGTTTGATTCAGGAGGGGCTGCTGCAGAGGTGGACATCAGACGCTATTCCGCACTGATGGAATTCAGCCCTGGTGCATTGCTCAATCTTCCAACTGTGGGTGGGGAAGCAGGCAAGGCGAGGCAAACCATGACTCTGGGGTGGGTATTCGAAGATGATGTTATCCAAGACGCCCAAAGGCATAGCATCCAGTTGCGCTATGCACCGCTCTTCAATCTCCTCAGCGACAAGCTCCATATGTTCGTTGGCGCGAGATCCTACTACAAAAAGTTTTTCGACTTCTACAGCGAAGAAGAAGTCAGCAAGGAATTGCAGAAAGCCAATGACGCCAAGATTGCCATCTCAGGTCTATCTTCAGCCGTAGTGCAAGCGGACAAGGCTAACGCAGCAGTAGCAACAGGAGATCAACCGTTTAACAGTTACTTTTATCTGCGCCCAAAAGTAGGGCTGGACTACGGCCAAGTTAGCTCTTCATCAGTTTTGAAAGGTGAAATACCAGACTTAACCTTGAATTACCTGATTGAGACGGGGCTGAGTTTCAACAAAGAGACATTCCAAATCGGATATCGACTAAACGGTGTCACAGGCATTGGGAAAAGTGGCACACATGTAATACACGAGTTGTTTGCTCAGGTGACTCCGCACGGCTGGCCTGGAAAGCTTTTTTGCACCTATAAACGTGGTGAGCTGGCTCCAAGTTTTGTCGATGTTGACCTTCTTCAAATCGGGCTTGGTGTGAAGTTTTAATTACTGCGTCGAATGGCGCTGGGGTCGTTCCAGCAAAAATATTCCACTTCGGAAAAGGGGCTAAACCCAATTCAATCCATCCCTGTGACCCAACAATACACTATTTTCCATGCGTAAATTTAATCCACTCCTCTCAGTTACACTAATTGTCGCAGCATTTGTATCAGCTGAGGCGGCAGAGAAGCCAATATCTCCTGATGAACTAGGTATCCGCAGATATCTCAATGAGCATGTGATTCTCGTAAACAACGATGGCCGTGCTATTGAGCCCTGGGACTATTACACATCAGGCACTTTTAATCGAAAGCTAACTTCGCTCCAAGTGCCTGATCCTCATGATCCACCAAACAATGGAAATGATGAGGAGCAGAAAAGATGGGATAAATCTCGAAAAGCTTGGGATACCGCCATAGCTCATTCTGGCTGTGTCGGTATGCCTAGTATTCCACACCCTCCCAATGCAGATGCCTTTGTTTTCCGTGATTACATCGTGCAACGCATGATCAAAAAGGCTGAGGGGAAAAAGATTCTCATTTTTGTACATGGTGGAATGAACTCTCTGAGTAGCGGCATTGAACGTGCTTACTGGATGGCACCAGAGATCGAAAAAGCAGGCTACTACCCCATCTTTTTATGCTGGAATTCAAATCTCTTCAGCACTTGGTGGCAACACATCACGAGTATCCGAAACGGGCGTAATGCCAGCAACGACATCTTCCCTTTACGGTGGCTCTATGGCGGTGTCTATGTCGCAACGGATGTAGCTACCTCAGCAGTGCAGTTGCCTCGCTCGATGCTTGATTTGGCATGGGCTAGCACAAAACCCACTTTGGAGGATAGTTACACAGAAGTGCTCGATGCTAAAGTTCGCGAATATCATCTCCGAGCAGCAGCAGCCAAAAACTGTGCCCCGTGCATGGAAGACATGCAGACAAAATTTGCCCAGACAGAAGACGCAGTGAACTCTTGGCGTCATCGTGATTACCGCTGGGCTCATCCATTTGGCAGTAAGGAAGAACCTCCGCCGGCTAAATTTGAACTTACAAAGTCAGCTCAATTTATCGTCAATGGTTGGAGTCAAATTCAACTTTCTCACGGCGACTGGAAGCCGATCACGGTGAGTAAAGGTCAAAAAACGCGGCAACTCAGTGACGAGATCATGCGCTTCGCTGGCGGCTGGGGTCTGCTGGCACCTAAGCTCCTCGTCGTGGGAGCTTTTGGCGGTGTTGGAAGTGAATCATGGGACATCATGCTACGCCGAGTGGAGATGCTTTATCATCATGAAAGTAGCTATCAGCCAATGTATTCTTCAATGAAATTCAACGTGCATCGCAAAAATCTCTACTCAGAGGCGGACGAAGATGTGCGGTATTCATCCAGCACAGGTGTCGGTGCAATGTCTGTACTTCTGCGCAGCATTCAGACCGCTCAGGAAAAGAACAAAGCCGAACCATTGGTTGTGATCGGCCACAGCATGGGCGCAATCGTGCTAAACCGAGCTTTGTCCAACTTCCCTGATTTGAAAATCGACACCGTCGCCTATCTAGCCGCCGCCTGCACGATCAAGGACACTTGCGACACTCTAATCCCATATCTAAACCGCCACCCAGAGACACAATTTTACAATCTTTGCCTGAACCCGCGTGCTGATGATCGCGAGATTCCACTAGATGGGTTTTTGGGCGAATTAGTACCTAGAGGAAGTCTTCTCGTATGGATTGACGAGTTTCTCAACAAACCATACTCGATGCCGGGCCGAACGCTTGGCCATTTTGAAAACGCCTTGCTATGCTCACCGATGTTCCCTGCCAAAGTGCAGAAACAGATGCACATGGTCGCCCTTGCTTGCGGTCCTGGCTCAGGGGAAACCATCCAGAAGCACGGCAGCTTTGGTAAACATAAATTCTGGGAAAAAGACTTCTATGAAAAAGAGGGCACTGAATCACGTGCAACTTTCGAGATCCACTCGGCGGCGGGCAAGATTCCAAAAAATGCTGCTGGGGCACCATCTGCTCATCAATAAATCCGTCAAAAGCAACTGGAGCGATCCTGCATCTATCGAGTGACTTGATCTCAGCTTACTCATCGCTTCCAACCATGGGCGAATCATATTCGCCCATGGTTTTTTTATAACGACGCAAAAACAAACTTCCCTAAATGGCACACATAACAAAAATCAAAATTGAGCACTTTAGGGCATTAAAGTGCATCGAATTCGAACTTGGCAAAATGGCTGTCTTGATTGGCGAAAATGACGTTGGAAAAACAAGTGTCCTGAACGCTTTAAAAACGTTCTATGGCACCAAAAAGCTTGATGATCAAAATGACTTTCATGGCCATGATTGCAATCTGCCAGTTGTGATAACCTTGGACTTTGAAACTGACAAAGGTGTAACAACAATTAGAAAAACATTTGGGTATGATAAGCCTCCAGAAACAGCCATTCTGAAGGAAGGAGAATTTAAAAAAGCGACCAAAGAAGAGGTTGCTGAGGCTAGTAATACCGAAGGTTTCTTCTTCTTTCCAGTAAACCGTGACATCGCAGTCCAGTTTGCCATGACCAAGACTGCCCTTCTAGGCAAGCTAATACGTGATTGTGTGAAGAAGCGGATTGATGAGACACCTGAGGCGCAAGACTCACTCAAGCTTCTTATTCAGCAAACAAAAGATGCCATCGAGGAGCCGCGGGCAGGCCTTGAAGCTCATCTGAGGCAGCAAATGCACAACGATACACTCTGTTTGAATTTTGATGATGTGAGGGTTGATCCAGTGGATGGTGTCTCCTTCTCACCCGGTTTATCCGATGACAGGGTCGATTCCGTGCCACTTTCAAATCGAGGTGCAGGAACGCAGAATAATTTGGTTCTCGCTTTGTTTCGTTATCTTGCTGAGCGGCAGACCAGTGGCAATTTAATCTTAGCCCTTGAAGAACCCGAGAATTCCCTCCATCCCAAGGCACAAAGGCAGCTTCTTTCGGTTTTGCTAGAGCTGACGAAAAAGAACCAAGTGATCTGCACCACTCATTCGCCTGTCTTTATTGAGCGGACTCAGTTCGAGAGCAACGTATTAATAACAAGACGAAAAGATGGACGATCTGATGCCAAGGTATTCAGCGGAGATGTTTTGAAAGATGTCCGTAATGAATTGGGCATACGCCCTTCAGACGCTCTTCTCAAAGGAGGTGGAAATTGTGCATTGATTGTTGAAGGAGATACCGAAGAAGAGACTCTGCCAGACTGCTTTTAAATGTGCGGGAAAAGTGAATTCCAGCTTGGCATTTCTATCATCAATGCGGGTGGGTCTGATTTTGAAAAAATCCGACGTATATGCACACTATTGAAAGCTTTCGATATACCCGCAGTCATCATGCTGGATGCAGATGCTCAAAAGTATGCCACCGAACTTGAGAAAGCACGTAAAAACGGTGTAACGAACATCGAACAGATAGTAGTGCTAAAGCGCGGAACGATAGAGGAGTACTTTCCCAAACTAGTGATTCGGCAGATTCTAAATTCGGAGGAATTCAATGCCAACCCTCCGATCACAGAGCTTGATCTGCCTGAAGAAATCGCTGATGGACAACTCCTCAACAAGATCAAGCACCTGATGTTTGAGCGCAATTGTGCAAAAGGCCTCTCTTATTTCAAAAAGATATTGGGGTTAAAGGGTATCAAGATCATGAAGCAGCAAGGACTCGACATAGACGAAGAACTCAAAAGTGTGGTTCTCAAAGTGGCTGAGATTGCTACAAGAAACTAAAACCTCTTTCAATGAGCCACTTCAGAAAGCCTCGCCTGAATCGCCGTGAAAGCCGCTCATTCTTTAAAAAATCCAGACAATACAAGTTTTGGAAAAATAGACTCCCACAGCCTACTATGAATACACCGCTAACAGATGTGCCCGAAGAACAGTTCATTTCAGAAATTCGAGATGCAGTGAGAAAGGGCTTTCGTATCACGCCCTTTTTAGGAAGTGGTGTTTCGGCTCAGTCTGGCATTATCATGGGGGAGGCTTTTCCTCAATATCTAGCGTGGACAGTCTTTCAAGTTCTTGAAGCTAAATGGGATATAAGAACTCGCGGCTGGCCCCCCTTTCCATCCAGCAAAGAAAAAGACGATGCGCACGAGTATTTGCTCAATCTATACTTGAGTTGGTGCGATGTTCGAAAAATTGAATACAGGCTTTCGGCAGACCAAGATAGAAAAAAGATCACGTCGCTGAATGTTCCAGAGCAGACAGGACACCAACAACAATTAGGTGCACGAGACATCCACCTGACAAGGCCGCTTGTGCCTGAAATCCTGCGTGATTCGCTCATCTGGGATAAAGAGGAGTTTCTGGATATAGCACGCCGTAATCTGCATATTGAGGACATTCCATCTGATCCAAACACGCCGGATTCTTCTAAAGAATACATCGATGAAATGGCCTTGCGTGCCCTGTCTCATTGGACTCGCACCTTAGAGTTTCTGGCTCGCGTTGCGGTTACTGATGCTCCGCATCGCCGACTCTACCTCGAAGAATTAGACATTTCAGTCATCGACGGATTCAATGCCCACATCACCCGTGGTAAGCGTCCGAACTTGATTCATAATATGGTTTCACGCCTAGCACGCTCTGTCCGTGCGCAGATCATCCTCACGACGAATTTTGATACCCTCATTGAGCAGAGTTACCGTGCGCAGGGTGAGCCTTTGCATATGCTAGCTGTAAGTATCAAAGGTGGTCTGCCCTCTTTTGCCACCGTGCGAGCCCAGGACTGTGTGGTAAAGCTTCATGGTGACATTCTGGAAACCCGTGCCGACACATCAATCAACGAACCGCCGAGTCAGATTGATAAAGAACGTTTCTTTCAGTACCTTAGAGGTCCTAAAGAGCCGCATGAGGTGCAACCTTGGGATTTTATACCCAGCCATCTATTAGTGCTCGGATACTCCGCCAGCGACGCGCGCTGCGTGCAGATGATACGCTTTGTTCTAGACATGGATAATGACTTTAAAGTCTTTTGGGTCTGCCATACGCCAAGTGACTTGCGGCGTGTAAGTCGGCTTTTCGGCAGTTATGGCAAGCAGATTTGCGCCGTGCTTACTGACCGTGCAGACTTGCTGTTATGGGAGCTCTATCAAAAACTAAACCTTTCTCTCCCCGGCGGTGGTTACAGTCTGCAGTTTACTCATCAGGTTCCTCCTCGCTCCATACTCTTTAATTCAAAAAAGGCTCAAGAGTCACCAGAGATTCAGGATCTCTACAAGCTGATCCGAAAGTCATGTGAAAAAAACATCATTCACATTGATTGCGGGTCTGGAACAACCCAGCCGCTACAGGCCGTCTTTAACCTCTTTAAATCGGATCGCAATAATACGGCTTGGTTTGAACTCGAAGATTATCGTAATACCGACGACCTCTTTGTTAACCTGCTGTCATTCATCAGTCTCAATCTTGGTTATTTTCAATTAGAGTGGATCAATTTTGTCACTCAAAGGGAAAGCGATGGGCGCATGGACCCTGAAAAAATGAGACGCCGACTAAAACTTCTCGTCGAGAAGTTTAAAATTAATCCCGAGCAATGGGTCTTCTTTTTTTATGGCAGAAATGGCCCTGGAGGATGCACTGGCTGGCTTGACGGGAAGAATTACTGGGAAACGTCTGAGAAAGGCGAGACCGCCCTTTTTCACCAATTTCTTGCTCTTCTGCGAGAGCTGCACTTTAAAATTATCTATCTTCCGCGTGGACTCAAAAGGGAAGAGCACGATGAAGCTAAATTAGCATTCTTGTGCAAGAAGTTTCCGGCCACCGCCGGTATGGATATGTTGCGGCCAGCTGAGGGGCAGCTCGAGCTGGAGCACATGGATGATCTCACCCACAGCCCTGAATTGCGGAAAGTCGCAGACCAATGGCATACTAATGGGGGCAATCAAGGTCTCGACAAAAGATTACCAGCCTCACCCAAGTTTGAAGATATTATTACTGAGGTTCTCGACATTTTTGGTACACCCAAAGATGCGACTTCGTCATCCCGAGCCTTATGGCTCTACGGATTGACCTTGTTCCGACAGTCCAGGCATCCTGCAGCCATGATCTCAGAGGCTGTTTTTCCCTGTCCTTGGCGATTCAACGACAACTCAATCGTACAAGATCAAGCACATAAATATCCCCCCACTCGTGATAATGATGAGTTTCGCAGCTATCTCATTTATGAACGAGATGACAATTTGCCAGAGTCTGATGATGCAGGTTCAAAAGGGTGGTTGCATTTTTTAGAACAGAAAGGTCTGTTCCTTCGAAAACCAGGTGGTTATGCCTGGATGTTCAGAGATACCCGAATCAGCCTCCAACGTGTTTTAGAAAGTCGAAATGAAATCCAACTATGGCCTGCTCCGTATTCAAGTGATACTGGAAAACCACGTAAATTAGACAGCCTTACCCAAATTCGTGCTAGGCTCCACTATTGGATTGGGGACTGGTACTTACGCGCCTACTATGCTACTGGACATTTCATTCCATTGATGGAGGCGATCTATCATTCCGTACAGGCTATTCATCACGCTAAGGATTACCTTTGGATAGTGGACGATCATCAAAGTAGAATCAGTCATATCTGGAAGGCCGTTTGTCAGCTTCGGAAGCTTCTTTTAGTTGGACGACGCAGTCTTTTATTCTGGTGCCCTGGCGTAGATATAAGGCAAATCTTCTTCGAGGCCGATTCAGCTATCATTGAGAAAGGAATTAATGCAGTCGTTCCAGATGGAAGTCCACATGCTCTTGGCAAAAAGCTCAAATCTGCGATACTGTCTATTGAAGATGATATCAATCATTTAAAATCGGCCGTTATTACGGAAGTTTATGCCCATGGGGGAAGAACCTGTCCAGTTCATGGCGCAGGTGCTTCTTCAAATAGCACTATTGAACATCTTGAGCCGCCGGATCAAACGTGTAGCGAACTTGAGGTCGAAAACGGCGACTGGAGAGCCAACATCTTCAAGAAGATAAATGAGGTTTTTGGCCCTACAAAAATGGATGCCAACACATTGAGGCAACTTGAAGATGTGGCAAAATTCAGGCGTGATTGGATGAGAGATTGGTCTGAACAAAGCGGTGATGAAGCCCTGCTCTTCAGAATGATCTGGCTGATTTCGGAACTCATGTATCGCATTGTCCGTCGTGCGAAGTTGGAGTACCACGCCGAAAGCCTCAATATAGATGACATCTTACTTTCTGCTTCGGAAGCGAGGGTGTCAGAACACTGGCAGGTGGTTTCTGCCTTGGGATATGAAGCACTTCAAATGTGTCGCAGTCTATCCCCTGACTATCATCTTGAAGACTGTGATCTTCGGATTCGAGTACTGACACTCTATGCCCTAGCTCTGGGCTATCTAAACCGCTTCTCTGAGTCCAATCGCCGCCTCAATGAAGCCCATGCGATCATTCTCTCAGGTATGGGATGGCCAGATGGTCGCGAACTTGCCCGCATCCACATTCGGCGCGCAGAGATGCTCATATGGAGGGCTAGAAGTGGCATGAATGACAATGGTGAACCAAAACCAAAGGACGAAGATAAATCAAAAGATGAGGAACAAGAGAAGCTAAGGCTTTCCATCAGCTGGCTTGATGAAGCTTGGGCCGCCCTTGAGCGAGGCGAACTTTGCTTGGGTGGTGTGAGTCACTCTACCTATTGGTGGTACCGCTTGCTTTCATTGAAGCTCTCAGCGTATGCGACCCTTGCCTCTATCGTGAAAAGGCGAAATGCAGGCACACACGGAACGACTTCATTATTATACCGTCGTAGAATTCACCTGCCCTCAACACTTCTTGGCTTATTAAGGGATGCCTTAATCGTTGGCGCTGGTGACCTCTTCCGGCAAATCCGTGTTTTGGAATATGCTTTTATCATCGATGAAGAGTTAAATAAAGATGACCCAGATCAAATTTTTAAACACCGTCCTGACGGCAAAGGTCCATTCACCCCCAGAACACATCCTCAACTTTATGAAGACATTTTGAGAGTGATTAAGCCCAAACCTGATATTCCAGAGCATTCGCTAAATATGAAGCAATGCTTGAAGGTCGTGAAGGGGAAATGGGATAAGTTCACAAACCCAACGAATTCAAAAAGCTAAAAAACTGTTCTCTCTTTTGTGATCTAAAGGTGCGGCGTTTTCAATCTCAGATCTGCCTCACGGCACCCGTTCGAACTTCTTGAAGTTGGGTTTCCGTTTCCCGACGAAGGCGGTTTTGCCTGACGTTGGCTTCTTCGCTCATGTAGTAGAAAAGGGTGGCGTTGCCGGCGAGGTCGAGCAGGCCCAGAATTTTCACCGCAAGAGTTGGGATAACCGCAGAGAATACCGCAGAACGTTTTCTCTGCGGTGGTTTCACTCCTGAGCCTGATTTATGGCACGAAGGCGGAGAGAGGCAGAATCGAGGTTGCTAAAGCCTCATTTCAAAGATCTTTTCCAGATCAGGCGATCCCTAACTCTCTTTCATGACCACCATCGATCTCGAATCCGCTCTAGCCTAGATCCGGGAATGGAAGACCGTTGAGTTGCGCCAGGGCTTGGTTTCACACGGCTTCTTTGACTCGAAGCGGCTGTGTCTTGGGTGACACCGCCCTAGAGGCGAAAAGCCTTGTGGAATCAATGACGGACACAAATCGGCGGTCAGCCATTCCTGTTTTTAGCACACAATCCACGGTGTTGGGATCTGGAACGAAGAGTCACTTTGGCCGTATGAGTCGGAGACAACAAAGCAACTGGAGACTCCATTTTACAGGAAAACAGAAAGACATGATTTACAGGTCAGAACCCATTCCTGTGAATCCTGTTTTCCTGTTAATCCTGTGATTAGAAACTCGAATCACGAACAGTCCCATATCTTCCACGGTGTGCGGAACCGCTCGTAACTCTACGGCAAGTTAGTCGGGAGGTCTAGCTCTCGTGCGTCAAGAAACCGACCTCAGCGCAAAATCTCTACTCCTGGCTGCTGTCGTATACGAACTGTTTCGTGAACGCGGTTTTGAGCCTGGCAAAGAGCAATGGTTGAGTTATTCTAGCCACATGACTGCATCTAAACTCAAAACCAGCCAGGACCACACTTGGACCTGGGAGCAGTGGCAGGCAGGCCGTGCGGAAAGGCGTCGGCTCGGCAACCTTGTGGCCCCAGCAGTGATCCGCCGCGACAAAAGCGAGGGCGACGGATACCTCCGCGAAACCTACGGTGGCGAGCGCGGCCCGCCGTTTAACAAACCTTTTGATCCCTCGGCGGACGAGAAGAGGTAAGGTTCAGGCCTGACTCAAGGCACCCGCTTGAACTTCTTGAAGTTCGGTTTCCGTTTTTCGACGAAGGCGGTTTTGCCTTCCTTGGCTTCTTCGCTCATGTAGTAGAGAAGAGTGGCATTGCCGGCGAGGTCGAGCAGGCCCATTTGGCCATCGCAGTCGGCATTGAGGGCGGCTTTGAGGCAGCGGAGGGCGAGGGGGCTGTGCTGGAGCATCTCGCGGCACCAGATGAGGGTCTCGGTTTCGAGGTCGGCGAGGGGGACGACTTTGTTCACGAGGCCCATGTCGAGCGCTTCCTGGGCGTCGTATTGACGGCAGAGATACCAGATCTCTCGGGCTTTCTTTTGGCCGACGATGCGGGCAAGGTAGCTGCTGCCGAGGCCGCCGTCGAAGCTGCCGACTTTGGGGCCGGTTTGGCCAAACTTGGCGTTGTCCGCAGCGATGGTGAGATCACAGACGACATGCAGCACATGCCCGCCGCCGATAGCGTAACCGGCGACCATGGCGACGATGGGTTTCGGTAGGGTGCGGAGCTTGCGCTGGACATCGAGGATGTTCAGGCGCGGGACGCCATCTTCGCCGATGTAACCAGCATCGCCACGCACCTTTTGATCGCCCCCGGAGCAGAAGGCGAGCGGGCCTTCGCCACAAAGGATGATGACGCCCACGTCAGGATCTTCATGCAGCATCTCCAACGCGATGAGCATTTCCTTCACCGTCTGCGGACGGAAGGCATTGCGCACTTCCGGGCGATTGATGGTGAGCTTGCCGATGCCATCTTCGGTTTTCTCAAGCTTGATGTCTTTGAAGGTTTTGATCGTGGTCCACATGGGGGAAGAGTGAAGTTGACGGTTGTTTACGCTGGTTGACGATTGTTTACAGTTGTTGAGCCGAGCCGATGCAAAAGCTAGCTTGGAATAGGTTTGGGTAACAACGGTCAACCACAGTCAACCATCGTAAACCACTGTAAACGGCCTCATTCTCTACGCCTAGAAGCTTGTGTAGGCCTTCAATTCGGCGAGCCGTCCGGCGATATCGGCTTGGGTGACGTTTTGCAGTTTGTGGGTGCTGAAGGCTTCGCAGGTGTAGCTGGCGGTGACGCTGCCGTGGACGACGGCCTGAACGAGGTCAGCAAAGGTGGGCTTGGTCTTGCCATTGGCGCTGAGCCAGCCGGCCATGCCGCCGAGGAAGCTGTCGCCAGCCCCAGTGGGGTCAAAGACGGAGTCCAGTGGATAGGCGGCGCAGGAGAAGAAGTCCTCGGGCTTTTCACCAAAGAGGTAGCTGCCGTGCTCGCCACGCTTGACGACGACAAAACGCGGGCCTTTGGCTTGCAGCTTGCGACCGGCCTCGACGAGATTGGTGGTCTGGGCGAATTCTTTGGCCTCGCCGTCGTTGATGACAAGGAGATCGATCTTTTTCATGACGTCATGCAGGCGCTCATTGGCGATGCTGATCCAGAGATCCATGGTGTCGGCGATGACGAAATCAGCCTCGGTGAACTGCTCCAGGGTCTGCATCTGATTGTCTGGGCTCATGTTGGCCAAAACAGCGATCTTAGCCGCAGCGGCGGTGGCGTTGAGTTTCGGCAGCCAGGTTTCCAGCACGTTGATGCCGACGGCGTGCGTGGTGCGATTGTTCATGTCCTCATGGTATTCACCGCTCCAGGTGAATGAAGCGCCACTACTGCGCTCGAGGCCCTCAAGAGTGATGCCTTTGCTACCGAGCAGGTTCAGGTGCGCCTCAGGGAAATCATGACCGATGATGCCTACAAGGTGGATCGGCTGAGTGAAAATGCTGGCGGCGAGGGCCGCATAGGCTGCGGAGCCACCGAGCAGGTTCTCCTGGGAGTCCTTGGTGGTTTTGACATTATCCAGGGCGACGGTTCCGGCGATGGTGACAGACATGAGAAGAGAAGGTGAGGTGGAATACTGCTTGATTATGCCCCTGATACGGGCGGAATGTACCACAGCGGCAGGGGCGCGGAGTATCCGTTTCTCCTCCGGCGTGTCAATGCCCGATACCGCCCATTCCTTTTTCAGTTCATGCGCTTTACCGTTATCCTTATCATGATCGTGCTGCTGCCCATTATGGTAGTGGTGCACTGGTGGGATTATACGGAGAATCGACAACTACACCTGTTCGATCAGGCTTCAGCCATTTTAATAAAGCACGGCGTGCATGGTAGCACCGTGGATGTGCGGTTTCTCGACCTGAGCGTCAGCGGAGATGCGCAGGATGAGCCGTCTTTAGAGGAGGCCAGCCGAGAACTCGCCGAATTAGGACCTCTGCGTCTGGTCAGTAACCGACTCAGCATCCTAGCGCGGGTCAGAGCCCGCCTAGCTGAAGAAACACTGACCATTGATGGCTGGATGGCAGATCAGGACACGGCTGACTCTCTCCGAGGTCTGCTCACGAAGTTACGCCCTGACCTGAAGCTGGTGATGGATGACCTGAAAATCTCATCCTATGTCCGCTGGCCCGAGGGTGAAAAACTGCCTTTAGAAGAAACCAGCCCGATGCTGAAACCGATCATCACTGCCCTGCATGTGCCAGCGGCACTTGAGATCAAGCGGCAGGATGGCAGACTGGTGGTGACAGGAATCTTGCCAACGTTGGAGCTCAAAGAGGCTATCAAAGAGACCTTAAATCAGCCTTCCCATGGTTTAGCCGTGGATGTGAGTAAGCTCCGCGTGACCAGTCACGTGCTACCGGCCTCATTCACCAATCCTGAGGCCATTATGCCGTTTTTACGCAGTTTCTTCAGCACTCCATCCCCAGGAGAATTCAGCATCCTACCCGGTCAAAGCCCCCATCTCAAAGCCGACACGACCCGCACACTTGAAAGCGTCTGGCTGAGCACCCTACGACCCATGACAGGAAGCATCAGAGTGAACATGCAATTGGTCCAGCATCCCTCGATCTATCACTTCCCTGGCCGACGCATCCAGACAGCCCTGCCGGAGGATGTGCTGCAAAGCGTCAGTAACCTCATTTCCCACGACTTCGTCCAATTCGCTCCTGGCAGCAGCTCGTTATCGGCTGAAATGCGCACCCATCTGACCACATTGATCCCTGCCCTGCTGGCAGCAGGACCAGCTTTGCGATTGGTCGTCGGCGGCCACCCCGAGCCGAATGGCAATTTGCAGCTAGAGTCAGACCTAGCCATGCAGCGGGCAGAACAAGTCAGCTCTTTCTTGATTGAACAAGGTGCCCCCTGCATGGAGATTCTACCGATGGCTTTTGACCCAGTGCCTGCTGATGATCCCCATGCACCCGCATTGCCAAGCAGTGTCGAGATACTCATTCAATAATCACCTTTATGAAGTTTGAGCTTCCCGCACTCCAATCAGAGCCTTTAATTTACTTCCTGCTGCATAGCGGCGTCTTTGTGTTGATCTTAGGCGCGCTGTTTTTCGCTCTGGGCTTATGGTTTGGTGGTCTCACTTGGGGGAAGTACAAACTGCAATCAAAAGCCGCCCATGAGGAGAACCAGGCCCTGCTAGGGGAGATCGCTGGATTGAAGCGAAAACTAGCCGAACAAAGCCTGCGCCCGACCACTTCAGCCACGGCAACTCCTGCTTTACTAACGGAAGTACTTCCCAATGTCCGTGAGATTTTTTCAGAACGCCAGCCCCTCTATCCGACACTAGCGGCGATGCCGACTCCGCCAGAAACTGCGCCCTTAGCGCCAGTAGCCGAGATCCCAAATATTGAGCCAGCCCCAGAGATGCCCGCTTTTATTCCAGCAGCCATTGGGCCCACAGAGGAGCCCAATATCCCTGCTCCACCGCCAAAACCAGTCATCCGAGCAAAGACTAAACTGCCAGCGCCTGAAGAGCCGCTGCCGAGCACCGCCGAGCCCATGATGGAGGTAGAGCCCTTTGGTTTTCTCATAGCCGAACCCGCCGCGACTCAGCCACCGACCACAAAAGAAGTCCCTACGGCTCTAGACTCCATCATTAAAGGCAAGCCAGGCACCAAGCCTGCTCGTGGAGCGTCAAAAGCGGGCAAGACAGCGAAGGTCAAATTGCCATCAGCCCCAGCGCCGATCACCGCACCAGAACCAGAGCTCGATCCCGCACTGGGTCCTATCTACCGCGAAGCTCCACCGAATGCCGATGACTTAACCAAGATCAAAGGGATCGCCACAGTTTTAGCCAAGCGTCTGCATGACCTTGGTGTGCATACCTTTCATCAAATTGCCAGCTGGGAGGACGATCACGTACGCGAGTTCTCCAATCGGCTAGCCTTTAAAGACCGCATCACCCGAGAAGGCTGGGTGGAACAGGCGCGCACTCTGGAAAAATCCCGTCAATCCACATGAGCATCTCTCAAATCCCTTTCTCCGACATCGGCAATCGGCTCGCTGGGCCGAGCGGCATTCAGGAGCTCATGGATGACTGTGGGCAGGCACTGACACTTTACCCAGACATGAGAATGCTCGGTGGCGGACAGCCAGCAGCAATCCCCGAAGTGCAAGCCATCTGGCGACAACGGATGAGCGAGCTTTTGGCCGATGGCGCAGCCCTGGATAAGACGCTGCTTAATTATGATCCGCCCGGAGGTAATCCACTCTTCCGAGAAGCCATGGCAGGTTTTCTCAAACGCGAATGCGGTTGGGATGTCACCCGCGAAAACATCGCTGTCATGCCCAGCAGTCAGAGCGCCTGTTTCCTGCTCTTTAACCTCCTCGCAGGGGACAGCCCGACAGGCAAACGACGCATCCTTTTTCCCCTGTTACCGGAGTACATCGGCTACGCCAATCAGGCACTCTGCTCGGATCAATTTCGAGCCGTCCTGCCCAAGATCGAAGAGCGCGGTGAGCACGAGATCAAGTATCATGTCGATTTTGATCAGCTCAAAATCACCCCAGACATCGCCGCCATGTGTGTCTCTTGTCCGACCAATCCAACGGGCAATGTCCTGACGCCGGAAGAGTTCAGCCGACTGCGGGATCTCGCCCGTGAAAACGGCATCCCGCTCATGATCGATAACGCTTATGGTCACCCCTTCCCTGGCGTCATCCATGGCGACTTTCGTCCCGATTGGGAGCCAGGCATGATTTTCAGCATCAGCTTGTCAAAGCTAGGCCTGCCCGGAGTGCGCACCTCCGTCATCATCGCTGATCCAGCTATCGTGAAGGCGCTCTCGAACATGAACGCCATTGTTTCCCTAGCCAATGGGAACGTCGGCCAAGCTCTGCTCACGCCTCTGTTAGCCGACGGGCGACTGATCAAGCTAGGCAGCGATGTCATCCGGCCTTTTTACAAAGAGAGATCTGACTTTGCCAAAGGCGTGCTGAGCCATGCTCTCGGTGATCAGATGGAGTGGGCGCTTCATGCCCAGGAGGGTGCTTTTTTCCTCTGGCTTTGGCTGAAAAAACTGCCCATCCCAGCTGCGGAACTGTATCGACGCTTAAAAGCCCGCAAGGTCCTCGTCATTCCTGGCCATTATTTTGCCTATGGCCTCGATCAGGAATGGAAGCATCCCCACGAATGCCTTCGTCTCACCTATTCCCAGCCGCAATCAATCGTTCAAGAAGGTCTGGAGATTTTGGCTGAAGAGGCCAGAAAAGCGTTTGGCTAGAACCTTGTGTGCTCCACACCTGCAAATAGAATAAAGCGTCTGTCTTGAGTGGCATTGACTGCCACGAAATACCAGCAACCGTAATTATTTGGAGAAAAGGCGCACTTGATGTGAATGCAGTGTTCTGCCTGTGGATGACGGCTCTTTTGAAATGTCATTCGCGCTCTTTGGAAAGAGATAGAATCCTCCGCCGTAGCTGCTCGGCGGAAGGATGAGTCCGCGAAATGGCACACTGCTGGCGGGGATACGGCTGCCTGACTCTGAGGTGGATCCACCGGCTCGAATCTGCCCTGTAAAGAAGCCTGTCGGTGCATAGAAATCCAGCCGCTGAAGTTTGCTCGCAGCGCGAGTGCTGATGGGGATGGCTCGATGGTCTCGGGTGAGCCGGAAGAGGCCGTCATCCATGAAGTCGGTCTGGCAAACAGCGTTGCCGGGGCGGTCGGGTGACTCGCTGAGCAGCAACATACCGTTCGGAGGCGGAATGTAGCGCCAGCCTTCGAGTCGGAGGTTCGCATCAAATCCAGCCGGGTAGAGTTTGGCGGCAAGGGATGGCTGTTTTTTCCAGCGCAGAGCACCCTGAATAAATAGCGGGCGTTCATGGATGCCGATGAGGATTTCACCGCCCAGCAGATTTCCCTGGGCGCGGTCTTCATGGAAGAACACGAGGGTCATCATGCCGTAATCATCCGGTATGAGCTGGCAGGCGCTGGTGTACCCTGTGCCGTCGGCCAGGGTGCCTACGACTTGGGCGGTGTAGGCGGAGCTGACCGTCACCCTCATAAGTCCGGTACCGCTGGGCGAATCACGTGCATCAAGTGCACCTGAGTTGTCGCTGAGGACATTGTAAGCTCCGGTTTTTTCGATGGGCAGAGGTCTGGGCCGGCGCGGGCGATGCCGCAGTGATGAGCGGAAGACTTCTTCTGTGCCCTCATTCACCACGCATTGTAGATCGACCGTCAGAGATGTTTCATTGGGGGCGCAGAATAGGTTCATCCGTGCGCTTTGAGTGCCGGGCAGTGCAGCCATAGGGAGTGATGCTGCAAAGTCTCCTAGAGACTGCTCATTTTTTTTGAACTTGCCTGCGAAGCGGCGTGTGGCCCCGGGCATTTTCAGTGTTCCTGAAAAGCTGCCGCTGAGTTCCATCCGCACTTCCAGGCAGCCCTGAAAGTCCAAATCCGGCACGGCACCATTGCCTGAGATTGTACCCACATACAGTCCAGCTTCTCCGGCGATGCTACTCTGGCCTACAATGAACTCGCTGACGACGGGATCACTCCACGCACCGGAGGCATCCTGGAGCCGCCATGTCACGGGGTAGATGCCAGCTTTGGTAAAGGTGCCTTCCAGTTCGTTTTGTGAGCGCAGTTGGATACCAGGAGGTAGGCCACTGGCGGTTACGCGACTGCCCGGCCAGGCATTACGTCCGCCATAGTTATCTCTTGCTTGGATTGGGAAAACGACGCTCTCAGATATAGAGTCCCCCACAGCATAAACTGAGCTGTGTATGGGTGTCAGGGTGGGTTTCCTACCCGCAGAAATAAGCTGGAAGCGTCCGATCACACCAGAGACCATCTGCCACTGACTGATGGGGTCGATGATGGTGGCAAATGCGTGTAGTTCAGTGATGCCAGAATCACTGATCCAGCGGCCATCCAGGATGGTGAGCGTGGGTAGGGTGATTCCGGCCAAATAGGGGCTGGTCATAAGTGCCTGATAACTTTCAGGATTTTGCCAGACGATGCTGGCAGAACCCCAGAAGCGTGGCTTTAAGGAACCCATTTCACCATCGCGCAGATTCAGCTTCTGATCCACAGACTCAAAGACGACCACCTGGCATGGATTGGACCGCGTGGTACCGCTCTGATGCCGCACTTCCAGAATGTATTTCCCGGCATGTTCAGGCTTGACCTCTGGGATGCTCAAGACGGCTTTGTTTTGATCCGCCAGCACCACACCATCCCGCAGCCACTGGTAGGTCGGTGTGTGCATCACGGGCATTCCCGTGATGGCTGGAGCCAGATGGACCGACTGCCCGAGACTCCAGAAATCTCCCTGCAAGAGCGATACCAAAGGCGAACCCTGAAGCGGACCCGAAGGCAGCTTCCAACGAACTTGAAACGTGTAGTCGGGCACGGCTCCCGCATGGCTGAAAGTCACCGTCAGTGGCACATCCGTGACCAACATGCCAGTGCGTGGCCGCAGAATGAAAGTCATCTGCTCAATGGGGACCAAAAGAGCCTGACTGGCCGGCTGGGGCAGAATTTCAAACGAAGCAGCCATGGCGCCGCTGATCTTCGCCACTGGGCGGGACATGAGTCCTGGGGAGGCATTCTTCACGACGAGCGGCATCTCGTTCCCCTCCAGCTGCGGCTGCCAGATGACTTCACTCCCGGAAGCGATGGCGGGCGGCTCTCTTAGTTGGCGGGAGTTTTGAGTCTGCACCTGGACTCGGCCCAGCCTCACCTCAATATCCGTCAGTGAGAGGAAGGACACTGCCCGCCAGTCATAGCCCTCTGGCGGAAAGTCCGAGAGGAAGAGCACCGTGTCTTGTGAAAGAGCCAGATTAGACACGCGCGCAATCACCGAGAGGTCTCGCAGTCGCTGCCAACCCTGATCAGTCAGAGTCAGGAGTCGAAGCGTGCCGCCTTGCTTCACCGCTGCCGTGGTTCCATTTACGGCCAAAGAAGGGCTATAGTACGAGTAAGTGGACAAACTTTGGGCGATGTCCAAAATCACGGGTGGAGTCCATTGTTTTCCGTTCCAGCGAGACTCCATGACACCGAGATTGGTGGTGATTAGCAGATGTGCGTGATCAGTGAAACCGGTCTGAGCACCAAAATAATAGATCGGTAAGGCTTCTGGTGGTAACAAAGTCTGCGACAGCTTCCAGCTCCCATTTTGCAGGCGATAAAGGTGAACCGCACCGCTGGGCTGCCACTCTTTCGAAAGCCTGCCTCGGTCACCCACAGCCAGCCAGTCGTCCTTCAGGCTCAAAGAAGGAACTCCATAGACACTTGGCCGTTTCATGGCATCTCCAGTGATCACCTGCTCAAGCTGCCAAGAGCCACCATGCAGGCGAAAGCTGTGCAGGCTCGAAGGAAGGTACTCCATCCCAGTTCTCTCGGTCGGCTCTTCCTGCCCAGCGAACAGGACGATGAGGCGATCCCCATGCAGTTCCACGGCGGTGCCGTATTGGAAAAAACCTCCCTCCGTTATCTCCGCGCCCGCCCTCAGCGTCTGTACCAGTGACCAGCGATCTCCTTCCCGGTGGAACATCCGCACCACTCCCATGATTGTGGTTTTGCCGGCATTCAGAAGGGTATTCTCCCCCAGTTCAGTGACCGCAAGCCAGTCCCCTTGGAGACTCATAAATTGTCCGAAGTATTGATGCGGACCCGCATCCGGAGGTTCCAGAGTTTGAGTCGTGGACCACGTCCCCGACTGCCTCCGGCACATCAGCACTTTTCCACGATACGGAGAAGGGCCTAACTCTGCACTCAGCGCCGCCCAGTCGCCATCTGCCTCCATGACCGAGCCGATTTTTTCCTGCGGTAAAAAGTCGCTGATACGCTGCTCCAGACGCAGCATCTCTGCAGAGCGTAGTTCCTTGAATGGAAGGAACAGAAGCAGCAGTGTAAATTGCCACTGCACAATGAAGCGAAAAGTTGAACGCATATCTCTCTTTGATCAGAAGAGCCATTTCCTGACAAGATAAATGCTTTACCTCAAAAGAAAGTGGCACGACGATGCATCTCATGTGAGCCGGATCAGGACTAGCCGCACCCACATGCTTACCTTGCCTCACTTTCTCCCAGCCGCAGGCCATCGTTGAGGATAGCCTAGAGATCATGGCTGAAGAAGCCAAGAGAGCCTTCACTCTTTATCACTTCCCGAAGAGAGAACCTTTGCTGCCTTCGGAATTACCCGCGCCCTTCGGCACGCCTGCTGAAGCCCAGGAAAAGACCTGTTTGCCATCGTGATGGATGTTGATCTGCATGGCTGAGATGGAATCCTTCTGGCGCGTTTTAGTGCCATCGGTGTAATAAAACCCACCTTCCAAAAGTGTCGTCGATAGTGCGACCGTGTCCGTTTTGACCACCATTTGTTGCTGGGCCTTCATCGTTCCAAGATCCGTTTTCCCAGCTTTGTTTTGGCTGATTTTATTGCCGCGTTCCATCTGATCATAATAGATCACATAATCCACCGTCACTCCTTCTAAAGTCTGACCCGACTCATTGGTGATCTTCATGTTGCACTCCCAGATCTCGGTCGTGACCTCAGTATTGTTGGACTTACGCTTGGTCGAGCTCACCTTCGACTTGGTGTAATCTGCGGCGAATTTGTATCTGATCGCCACAGGATGATCCTTCCGCCATTGGGCGATGAATTCCTGATCAGCTTGAATAAACTTGTTTATCGGAGCCACAATCGGCACCCCTGTGGTCGTCTTCAGACTCACTCGGTCAGGTGTTGCACTAACGATCTCTGCTTCAAGGGTGCGGCCATCTGGGCTAGTGAAGATATGGGGCGTATCCGCAGAAACAGATGTTAGTGAAATAAGCAGACTGAAGCTGAAAATGGCTAAATAGGCAGGAGTATTCATTATCGTGTCTTTTTCGATCATTAAGTCAATCTTGAGCCATTACCTACAATCCCGTCAATAAATCTTAGCATCTGCTTTAAAATATTTAATCCATCAAAGATTCAACACCAAGATACATGCGCTTTGAGGCTGAGATACTCAGATTTAAGTGCACTAACTTCTCAAGGAGTAACGCCAAAGATTTACCCAATCCGAAGAATTAATAGAGCTCTTCAAGTGGCCACAATTTGCCCTTAAAAACTCCCGCGTGAAAGACACCCCTTGCATCTGCCCACGCTTAATCTCATGAATATTTCAGTTTTTGGCCTCGGTACGTCGGCAACGTTAATTCCGCGTCTTCAGCATAAAAGGCTACCACATTATTGATATTGGTCAACACGGTGGAAGTGGCGTCTTTCGAGAGTGTTTTGGTGCCATCGACATAATGAAAGCAACCTCGGAAAAGTTTCTTTGATAGAGGCTACAGCTTAATGAAACGCGAAGCTGGCCGAAGAGTGGTGTCTAGCTCATAGTCGCGCTATTAATTAGGCTAACTATTTGGGTTACCCCATTTGAAATCTTGATAATCATTCGAGCATCCTCGTTACATAAGAGTGATCACAATTCTAAGCGATGTTTGAGCTCCCTTGTCTCGACAAATCCCCCACAGTTGACAGCCGTAAACTTGATTTAAGTTTCGTCTTTCCTTGTCTGAATGAAGAAAAGACTTTGAGCGACTGCATTCGTCAGGTTTCTGAAAGCCTTAAAAAGGGTGGAGTCAACTATGAAATCGTCGTTGCCGACAATGGAAGCACCGATCGCTCCAAAGAAATAGCGTTATCCATGGGATGCCGTGTTGTCGAGGTCAAAGAACGCGGCTACGGCGCTGCCCTAAGGGGAGGCATAGAGGCAGGCATGGGTGAATATGTGATGTTCGCTGATTCAGATAGCACTTATCTCTACTCAGATGCCGCTGAGCTCTACGAAACGGCCAAAGATCAACAAGCCGACATGTCCATCGCCTCACGAATGACTGGACGTATTGAACCTGGAGCGATGCCTCCACTGCACCGTTGGCTGGGAACACCAGTGCTCACACAGCTGATCAATCTTCTCTTCAACGGGCAGCTATCAGATTGTAACTCAGGCTTTCGCTGTATTCGTAAGGATGCCTTTAAAGAATGGGGTATCCGTTCGAACGGCATGGAATTCGCTTCTGAACTTCTGATTAAAGCCCTGAAGGCAAAAGCCATTATTGTTGAAATCTCTTCGGGCTTACGATGCGGTCCTCCTGGGCGGGTAGCGCACCTTCGCACATGGAGAGATGGCATGAGGCACCTTCTCTTTATTTTTTCGGAAAAACCCCGCTTATTTGAACTGACTGGAGGCATAGCACTTCTGGCATCAACTGTCATGCAAATGGCTGCATTCATTACCGGGCCAGTAAGTGTGATGGGTAAGTTTCATATTTTTGATGTCCATAGCCAGGCTATTCTTCTCTTAGCAGGTATCCTCGGCACCCAGCTTTTTTTGTTCAGCTGCATGCTGTATCTTCAGTCAGATGATAAGCCGCTCCGTTTGACACGAAAATTGATCAACTTGGACGAAGGGATACTTTTCTTTCTATTGCTGTCATTGATGTCAGTGATGGGGCTAGTGGTTGTTTTCGTCGCCTTGAAATGGTCAATGCAAGGCTTCAGTAATCTCAACTTAGCCAATGACTTACTTTTTTGGGTTCACACGCTAGCCATCGGAGTCTTGTCCGCTTTTGGACTTTTAGGACTGCATGTCCTGAAAAAGGCTGAAAAGTAAAAATGTAGATATAGCTGACAATAAGACCATCTAACCATTTCATTAAATTATAGAATTTATATATAAAGCCTATAAGTATGAACTCTTTCACAACTAATCATTCACTAGTTATAGCAAAAAGAGCGGCGCAGGATTTATTTATTTTTGCAGTCGCCTACGGCATCGCCAACTACGTTCGCTTCAGTGCTCTTTGGAGAATCGATAGCTTTATTCCGCCAATTTTGATTGGGGCCCTCGCGCTTGTCAGTTCTACCTACATTCTTGGTTTGTATTCAGTCGAATCGCAAAGAAGATCAAGTTTTAGAGTCCACTTGTTGTTGATGACTTTTGGATTTTTTATTGGCTTAATCACGGTCACGCTTGTGGGGTATGTCAGTTTTGATCAACGGGTCGGTCGAGGATTCATGGCTTTAGGCTGTTTATTCTCCTATCCCTTACTCGCTGTTAATCACTGGTTTATTTTTTATAAACACAAGTTAGCCCCCAAGCGCATTGCAGTTCTGATCGAATCAGAAAATGAAATGGCCGAATACCAGCAGATACGAGACAAGTATCCTATGGGTGTTCAGTGTCTCGGTATTATTTCAACGACACCAAATTTAATCACCAGTTCAGATTTGCTTGGCAGCCTAGAGAAGGCTCCTGCCATCATCAAAGAGAACAATCTGGATTGCCTTGTTTTTTCAGAGGCCCACTTGAAAAATGAAGCCACTAGAACACGGTTACGCCAGTTGCGGTATCTTGGTATAACCTGTACCCCGCTCATCAATATCAGCGAGAGGCATCTGCATTACATTCCTCTGGATTTAATTACGTTAGACTGGTTACTCTATTCCGGCAATGGATCGAGAGACCTCTACTTTAGTAAAATGAAGCGGCTTTTCGATATCATCAGCTCAATCATTCTGATCATTGCTTCCTTCCCGTTTTTTCTATTAGGCATTGCAATCGTTCGATACTTTTCTCCAGAAGGCTCAGTGTTTTTCACCCAAGAGCGAGTCGGTAGATTTGGGAAAACCTTTAAAATATGGAAAATACGCAGCATGCGCACTGATGCTGAAGCTTCAGGTCCCATGTGGTCTTCAGCATCGAAAGATCCACGTGTCTTTCCGGGTGGAGCGCTCTTGCGCAAATACCGCATTGATGAAATACCCCAGCTAATTAATATTCTGAGAGGAGAGATGTCGTTTGTCGGGCCACGTCCTGAACGTCCTGAGTTTGTCTCGCAACTGAGCGCAAAAATACCTTTTTACGAAGAACGTCACATGATCCATCCTGGACTCACTGGCTGGGCCCAAGTGTCCTACCCTTATGGTGCTTCGGTCGAGGACGCAAAGTGCAAACTTGAGTATGACCTTTATTACCTGAAACACGCTGGAATCGTTTTCGACCTCATGATTCTACTCGACACCATTCGTGTTGTTCTGGGTGGCGGCATGAAGTCTCCGGCTCAACAACGTTACGCCCCTGCGATTGCTACTAGTGAGCTGAACTGCACCAACGCAGAGGTAGCCCACGTTTTTTAAGGCTCCGATTGCGTGAAGGAATATTTTGGTGCCGAGTGTCCGTGGGGCTGCGGCAGATATTTGATGCGCAAATTGACTGTATTTCAGTAAGATGGCGAGTGAAGCGAATAGCGTTACTGAGAACGACTGAAATTGCGCCCTCAGTCCCTCTCTTTGATCCTAAAAACGCCTGAGCAGCCACTGAGCTATATAGCAGTTGGTGATGGCCGACGAACAACGTTTGGCTTACAATAGATTGTGGTCTTTTAGCCTGCTCAACAAGACCGTAATCACTAGAGTAACATAACTTCACTACTGGCCCAATTTCGGGGTCCAGCTTACCCGACCTCACAAGGTAGCGCTTTTGGAAAGAAGATTCATGTACTGACGTGCACAGTTCTCCCAAGAGAATGCTTGCATGGCTGCATGCAAGCCGGCTGGATCTGGCGGATTTTCCAGCACATCCAAGATCGCTGCCGCATAGGCATCGGCGTCACGCGACTGAACTAAAAACCTACGGCCAAGAATAGGCTCGACAATTTCGGCAATGCCACCAACATCCGTGCACAAAGGAACACGCCCTGAGGACAAGGATTCGAGTACCACGTTAGGTACTCCTTCGTTATGGCTGGTAAGGCAAACCGCATCCGCTGCCTGCATCCAGCGCGCGACTTCAGACGATTCGTGACGACCTAGAAAAAGAACATTGTTAGAAATCCCAAGAGCCTCAACTTGGCTTCTCAATTGACTCTCCAAAGGGCCTCCTCCAATGAGCGCAAGCCTAACGGTCCGGCTTGATTGAGTCATCACAAGAGCCGCTGATTGAAGCAGGAGATCCAGTCCTTTCACAGGAAGAAAATTCCCCACGAAAAGAAGCAAATGGTCATTCGCAGGAAGGTCGAGTGCCTCTCTAGCGACAGCACGAGATATGGGCCTGAATGTATGAACGTCCACTCCATTATAAATGGTCTGAACAGCGCCCTGCGGAGCGCCCTTGCTGATCAATCTATTTTGCAAATCCCGGCTGCGGGTGACGATAGCTCTAACGCGATTCGACATCGCCAGAATTGCCTTCCGTCTCATGGACATATCCAGATACTGATGAGCATCCGACCCTTGAGCGACAGCGACAACGGGAATATTCATCTTTGCGGCCTGAAGTGATACCGCACAGGCATCTGGAAACAGCCACGGTGCCAGAATCGCTTCTGGATGAAAATCTTGAGGAAGCGAGGCAATGGCTTTCGATAGTGCGATGCCAAATAGCCGATGATTGATTCCGCCCAGTTTAGGTAGATATGGCGTCCAATAAAATGCTGGAGAAAAACAATGATCCAAGGCTCTAGGCCGGATTGCTGCACGTCCAAAGCTTGATATTGAAGGGCGGAACGCAAGAACACGAATATTCAAACTAGCATCCAAACAACGAAGCGCGTGTAAGAGCGTCACGTTGTCAAGACCACGCCACGGTTCTTTCTCATCAGGGAACAAATTGGAAACAAAAAGAATGTCCATGAAATCCAAGGCTTAAAGGCAAGCGGGCGGACTGTAGATGTAATTCCGCCATTCACCGGCATCTCCGGTGTGACCATCTTCAGCAGCATGAAGAATATTTACCATTTCACGCGCACTCACATAGTGAAGCCGAAATCCAGACTGCTTGGCCAAAGCCGCCAAATCATTGTGGAATGTTTGACGTGCTTTACCAATCAGGACAGGATGATTGCGTTCGGGGCCTCCATGGGTATGAAGCTTGACAAAGCGCCAGCTTTCCATGCCCGAGACACAAATTTCCGACTTAATCCAACGAGTCATGCGGTGAGCCGTCGGCGCATTATTGGAATTTAAATCTGAATTTTCCACCCTGGGTAAAATGCCCCATTTGCGTCGAGACCAGTCCAAGCTCAAGGCTCCCTGCAACAAGAGCAACCGGTCTTCTTCATCGCGCAAGCCTCTAGTGCCCAATTCACCGACAGTAGCCCGAATGCCTTCGTGATGGGAACAACCACTGAGATTGCTGCGCGAGTAGTAGAGTTGATTGACAATAGGTGCCTGAGTACGATGCGGCGCCGATGGCATGGTGAAATCAGCATAACACCCAGCTTTCTTTAATAGGGCGAGTTCACCACGCACGCCGCAGCCAACTCCTTGAGGGTCGGAATCATCCAGTGCCCAGTTGCCATGAATGAATCCAAACACGGGCTGACCGTCTCGATTATTCCCGAGCAACCCATGACGCCTCAATGCCTTTACACCTTCATCGAGGGATCTGCGAAAATTGTCGGCGGTGTCCTTGTGATGATGAAGATGAATTTCGGTCTCATTCTTGGTAAGATGACAAAGCTCAGCCAATGAAGTGATCACCTCATTGTCGTACTGTTCAACGGGATAGAAGAATGTGTGCTTCGGTCCGTGGCCATGGTGATCTGATGCAGAGGCCACTATTTCCGGCAACAGTTTGTGCCAGATAGAAAGACGACGAAGCGCCCCATCTTTATCCGTATCGTGGAATGGCTCAAAATGATCACACACCGCTAGCATGACATCCGTCACAGGCGTCTTTTGGCGCGCGAGGCATTGCTTCAAATAGGGAACCAGCCACTTATCGAGTGCTTTGATCATGATTTTTGTGAAGTTATTAGCGTCGCGTCCTCTGCCAGGCGGTGCTTTGTCCTCGACGCAACCAGCGAAAGAAACCCAAAAATAAAGCCGCATTCATACTGGTGAAATGAGTGCATAAACCAACCCATTTAAACACTTTGCCACGGCCGACTGGCATTAGCAGACCGACAAAAGCCGCTGCATAAAAAGCACTTTGAAGAAGAAGCAACGCCGCACCAATGAACGAACCATGAAAGGAAAGCACGATCGACGAGACAAACGCGCCCAAAAGGAAAAATGGCCCAATCCAGCGCAGAACTTTATGTGATAAAAAAACCCAAGCGGCGAGGCCAAAACGAGGATGCAAAAGTGGGAGACAACGCCAAAGCGCCTGGTAGTCGCCGGCTCCAATGCGGACACGACGGCCAAACTCATCTTTGAGTGCTGGAGGTAGGTCTTCCAAAGCAATGGCCTTGGGCTCAAAAAGCACCTTCCAGTTTTCCATCAACAGCCTCATCGGAATATAAAAATCTTCAACCACGGTATCTTTCGGACATGACCTCCATAGTGAACGGCGTTGCGCGTAGATGGCTCCATTGGCCCCCAGGAGGACGCCTCGTAAACCCTCCATCTCCTTTAACCAAGTCTCCATCTTCCAATAAAACCCTTCGGATTCAGCATGGGCTTGGCCGGGCCGAGAGCGGAAACATAATTTACCACAGACACAGGCCACGTCAGAGTTCATGAACGGTTTCACCAAATGCCTTACAGCATCTGCTGCGAAATCAACATTTGCATCGCTGAAAACCAAGATTTCTGACTCTGCCTTTTCGCAAACATCATTCAGCACACTCACCTTTCCTCGGCGCTCAGTGAATCCTATGACGCTCACTCGACAATCCCCTTTCGCTGCCTCTTTCGCAATGAGTTCCGTCCCATCACTAGATCCGTCAGAAGCGATGACTATCTGGAGTAATTCCGCAGGATAATCGAGCTCAAGCAGGTTCCTGACACGCTGGTGAATGAATTCAGCCTCATTGTAGGCTGCGATAATGACCGTTACACTAGGCAAGTCATCGCTAGAAGATTCTTGAAAGGCCACCACAGGTAACCTGCCTCTCCAGGCCAACCACCAAAGCGGATAAAGAAAATAGGAATGAGCGACTGCCCCCAAACAGACGATCATCAAACAAAACCAAAAAGCATTCATAAGGTTGCCTCCTTCAACAATCCCTGACAAGAACTCTCAAAGACACTTGCAGCAGCCTTCCAAGACATGAATTGAACCACTTCCTGAAAAGCGTTTTGACTCAGCGAGCCTGCCAAGTCAGGACTTAAAAGAACGCGTATCACCTCGTTAGCAATGCTTGCGGAATCATCGGCGATCAGAAGATGCTTGCCGTGCACTACAGGCAACCCTTCAGCACCAACCGTCGTTGATACAACAGGTAATTCGGCCGCCATAGCTTCGTAAATCTTGAGACGAGTGCCACCGCCGATCCGCAGCGGAACCACCATGAGATGTGCCTTCCGCATGTAGGGACGCACATCAGGAACCGTGCCAGTCACTTCGATTCCCATGTCCGTAGAATGCAAGGCAAGTATTTCAGAGGGAGGTTGGCGACCGACGATTAGAAACTTTGCCTCGGGAAGCTTTTCTCTAACTTTAGGCCATATGTCACTGGCGAAATAAAGCACTGCGTCGACATTCGCATACCAGTCCATGGACCCCATGAATAAAACCGTTGGAGTAAGGAAAGGCGCTTTTGGTAAAGCTTGGAAGTAATCCAAATCTACACCCGTGGGCACGACTCCGATCACGTTTAAAAGCCTCATCTCTTCTCGGAAGATTCTCGAGTCCTCATCAGATACCGCCAGCACACCGTCAAAGCGGGCACTCAATTGGCTCTCGAAGCGCCACATGCGATCATGTTGCCTTTTCCAATACATACCTTTGAGACCCGTTAGGCCTTCGGCTCGGCGTCGCCAAATCATGGACTCCACATTGTGCTGAAAAAGAACCCATGGCGTCTGGGTACCTTCTTTCATCTCCCATGGCATGCTAGCGGCAGGAAAAAGAAAGTCAGATACAATGATATCAAAGCGTTCACGCTTCAGCGTTTCGACGATAAGTCGGCGAAGTGAAGCTGAGCGGAAGCGAGCGACAGCATAAGGCAATCTAGAAGACAGATTAGCCAGTGCACCCAACAAGAACTTCCATCTGGCTAATTTCAGAGAAGCTTTAGGCTCATGAGCCCATAGTGAGTGACTAGAATACTCATTAGAGCGCTGAGCGCCCTCGATCTGCCCAGGATCAGCCGTCATTCCCACAAAGGTGACTTCATGATTTTGATGCAAGTGCCGCAACAAATGAAACGTACGCAAGTCACCGCCACGGGTCAGCGGGTGTAACGGGCTGGTTTTTATCCAAAGAATCTTCAAAATGAATTAGAGGGATTTTAGAATGGTAGAAACTTCGTCGATTGATAGTCCCAGGCATAAACAATCAGCCACACGAGACCGACGATCAAAAGTAGTTCATGGGGCTTGAGAAAGCCCCAGCCGGGGACAAGACCCACCTCGGAAACCTGAACCGTTTCTGCATTTGGTTGGCCTTCGTTGTCGAAGTCATTACTCGCGTGAGCCATCAGCTCTGGACCATTCACAACTGGACTAGCTGGCTCTTCTAGCGTCTTTTCCTGCGGAGCCACCAAAACACGGTGGTAGGCTGAGAACAACGCCATGAGCAGAATAAAATCTGCATGGTAGGCCCGGTCCACAACCCAAGAGGAAAAAGCATAGGAGGCCACTAGCGCTGCGAGTGCTGCTTGGATGCGGGAGGCTTCAGCTGCACGCTCAAATTTTTGCCTTCGCAGTGTCAGATAGGCGGTGAAAAACAGCCCCCCAAAAAAGAAAAGTCCGGGATAGCCCAGATCGGCACCGTTTCGCACAAAGGATCCGTGGGTGGCTAGATTGATCGTACCCAGATCTTCTACCTCAATCGTTCCCTGAAACTTTTTGAGACCAACGCCACCTGGGTTTTCCTTTAAACTCCACATGGCACTCTGCCAGACCATCATACGCCCCATGATTCCTTCATCCTTCGAAGAAAGTGTCTCCATTCGCGGCAAAAAGGAAAGTGCTCCAATGCCAGCTGTAAGCATAAGCTGAACTGCCAAGAGCTGAATCCAAACGGAGCGCCGAAACAAAAAGAGGTTACATAATGAGACTGCTCCAGAAATGTAGGCTCCCTTAGACTCTGTAAGCACCGTACAGTAAGCTCCTGCAGCTATAAGGATCGCCATCAAACCTCGATTAGCCGTGGGCTGATGCAGACCAAACCAAGCCACGGCTAGCGGTATCAACGCAGTGCTGCAGTGACCAAGAGCATTCGGGTTGTTAAAGATCCAAGTGTTAAGAGCAACACGCCCCTTAAAAGCAGACGTCAACGCATTGCTGCCAGCGACAATTTCGAAACCCACATGGCTGGCCAAAGTCAGCAAACAGACCACGAATAAAGCTAGGCACCAATAGTTAAGGTATTTTTTAATTTTCGCTTCGCTATCAAGTGCCAAAACCGTGAGCACATAAAAGGCAAAGTAAGTGAACACTTCCTTGAAGGCATTGAAATGCTCGTCAGTCGTGAATATCATCCAGAAAAGATACCCCATCATCATACAATCGATGGGAGTGCGAATGATATGTCCTAGCTTGAGTCCCCCTGGACGTGTCCATGTGACCCAAATGCCTAGAAGCATTAGATAACGCACGATGTTCAGACCAGCAAGACTAGGTATCACGTCCTGCGGACGCACGAACCAGAAGAGCAGCAGCAAAACAGCGCAGCGAAATGCCATGTGATTTAAGGTTTTACTTGGCTCACGGCGGCACGATACACTGCCTCGTAACGAGACGACATCGAATGCATTGAGAAGTGGTCAACGATTCGCTGCCGCGCACCAATGGACATGTCTTGCAGTTTGGTGGCGTCCGAATGCATCTCTTTAAGTAGTTCAGCCAAACCCTCTGGCCGATCCATAGCTGCGACGCGACCGTCCTTGCCATCATTGATGATCTGTTCGATTCCGCAAACCTGATTGGCCAGCACAGGAACCCCAGAGGCCATTGCCTCCAAAGCCACATTAGGCATGCCCTCGTTGTCCGATGGAAGAGCCAGAAGATCAAGGCTCTGATACACGGTCGGCATGTCATCACGGCCACCTAGCCAATGAACGCGTTCACGTAGTGGATGATCAGCACACTGTTGCCGAATCTCAGCCTCTAGCGCCCCACCACTGCCAGCAAGCAAGAGATGCATGTCTGTCACCTGCTTGCCAACTTGCTCAAAGGCCTTGAGTAAAAGTTGATGCCGCTTGGTGGGCACAAGTCTTCCAACAATTCCCACAAAAAAACCCTCCGAAGGTAGTTCCAAAACTGCACGCGCGACAACCTTGTTTCCTGGGTGAAATTTCACCGTGTCGGTGCCATTAGGAAGGCAGAGCAATTCCTTACCAGTATTCAGATTATGTGTTTGGAGTTGGCGCTTCTGATCTTCCGAAATAACGTGAACCATGCGGCAAAACCGATACAAAATCTTTCGCATGAACAGCCTGCGAGGACGTTTCTCCCAATGAACCAATTCTGAATGCTCACCATGAATCACAGGCACACGGCAAAGGAATGCTGCGGGAACTCCATAGATCAGGCCAGCCCAGTTATGCGTGTGAATGACCTGATATCGGCCGGCTTTGATCACCTTCATGATCTTACTCCAAATAGAACAATTAACACCGTTTCCTCGGCCCAACGCATTGAGATTGACGGCAGGATGCAGCCGAGAACGGAACTTATCTACCCAGGTCAAGGAACACACGTCCATTTCGACACTACTTCGCGAAATCCACTGCGAAAGATTGGCGACGCCATTCTCCATACCGCCAGCCGAAAAAGCATTCACGATATGAAGAACTCTGATAGAATCAGACTTGGCCATGGGTTGAGATTCACTCACGACGGTAACTTTTTATGATCTTTCCTGGCCCGCAGACCCTGAGTATCATCGTCATAATAGCTGCCGTAGTACCTATTGTAGTAAGTGTAATAGTAGTAGCTGTTTTCCAACTTCGACATATCCACGTCGTTTAAAACAAAACCGATAATATTCATTTCGGCTCGAAGAAGTTGATCCCTAACTGTGATCATATCCCGGTGCGTGGTGTCTTCAGCCCGAATGACTAAGAGAGTCGAATCTACAGCGCGACTGATTTCCAATGGATCTGCAATACCAAGAACGGGGGTGGTATCAACGATCACCATTTGATAATTTTGGCTCCAGTAGGTAATCAAGCTGACCAATCTAGAATCAGATAAGAAGTCCTCCATTTTAAGATCAGCGCTTCCACGGGGTATGATGTCTAAATTGGGGGAAACATTGTACACGATGGATTGCGGGTTAGTGACCCCACCATGAAACAGCTCAGAAATACCTGGCAAGCCTTTGGCCAAGCCTAATCGACTGGATAAGCGTCCACGGCGAAGGTCTGCATCAATAATTAAGGTCTTGATGTTAGCACTGGCAAGAGAGGCAGCCAGAAAACTAGCTACTGTCGATTTTCCTTCACCAGCGCGGCAACTAACGACCATAAGAACCTTACCAGCCTTTGCATTTTTGTTTTGAATAGAGATCTGACTCCGCAACATTCTGAAGCACTCCTGCACATTCCTATCGGGCCAGATATCAGTGGCCGATTCAGTGCCGCTCTTACGTTGACGAGTAAACCCAGGAATATGCGGGACAATGCCCAAGGCTGTTAAACCAGTAATCTTTTCAGCTTCTTGTGCGATTGAGGTGGTAAAGCGAAGACGATCAATCATAACTGGTGCCCCAAGGGCAAGACCGAACCCAAGCACAAGAGCATAGGTTAAAAGCTTGCGCTTGTTTGGCGCCACAGGAAGATCATCACGGACCTCAACAAATCCATTGAACTTGAAGTTCACACGTGGCTCTTGGCCAGTGTAATCCATGGCAGTGAGCTTTTCCTTCAGCGCTGCATAGGCCTGCTCCCAAGCCAATTTACCGCTGGTAAGGAGAGAGAAATCACGCTTATAAGTATCGTAATCTGAAACGAGCCGGCGGTATTCTGGAAGACTTGATTCCAACTGATTTAATTGGTCAAAAAGATAAGCTTTTTCTAATCTAAAGGCTTCTTGATTACGCTCCAACTCTTTCGCTAGCCCAGACTCAAGCTCCGCTACTCGGCTGTTGAGTCTGCGCATCTCTTGATGAGCAGGTAGCAGTCTTAGTGCAGCACGATCCCTCTCGTCGGTAACGCCTCGAAGCTCGCGGGAAATTTCTTCCCACACCTCAGCGCTCTGGGCACTTTCGGGAACGACAATGACCTGTTGACCGCCAGCAGCAGCATTGCTGTTATTATTTTGGTTAGAATCACCATTAACATCTCCAGGCGCCGCGCCTGGCACCACTGTAGCAGCAGACTTCTTGACCATCATTCGATCCTTTTGACCGATACGGACTAAAGTCCCCACAGGCAGAGGCATGGTGCGATACTTTTTATATAGGGCTAGCTTTTCAACCACCGTCTTGGCCGTATCCGTCATATACTTCTCCATCTCATTCATCGCGTCCATGCGCGTCCGAATGGTTAGAAGTTCACTTGGAAGTTGCTCCAGGCGGTTTTGATTGATGTACTTTTCCAAGATTTGGTTTTCTGCCTCAAAGGTCTGCTCATTGGCCTGCTCTTCCATTATTTTGGTTCGGATACGCTTCATTTCATCCGTAAAACTGGCCACAAGCTGCTCTCGGCGTTTGGTTCGCTGCTCCGTTAGGAAGGAGCGGTATTCGTCAAGCATCGCAACTGGCCATATGCGGGCCAGTTCAGGTCGGTAAGTCCAAGCCTCAATGCGGATTAGATTTCCGACAAATTGGGTCACCTTCAAATTTGGCAGCACCTTAGACGTTACTTCATCATACTGAGCAAGAGACTGAATGGCACCCAGCTTTAAGGCAGTCCTCTCCTTCAACCAAGCGGATGTAAGTCCCGTCTGTAGAATGAATTGGATATTGTTGTAACGGTCATTTTTTTCCCGCAAATCCGAAGTTTCCGATCGAATCGGTAGATCCACAAATTGATACTCAACTTCAGAGCTGGAGTAATACACTGGACTCCCATAAACCAGCATGGATAAAAAGGCTACCGCTGCCAGGCAAAAACATAAAAGGGATAGCTTCCAGTATTTGATATACCTTGTACAAAAGCGTAGGATATCTTGAAGATTTAAAATCATGGTTGGTATGAGCTGAGTCGTCTTACCAAGTATCAAAAGCCAACGACTTTGGGCGGAACGACGATCGTGTCGCCATCATAGATTGGAATATCAATCGCTGAGCCATCTTCAATGAGCTGAAGATTGAGCGGTATTTTCCTCACACTTACACCTGATGGGCGCAGGATGTAAGAGCGCTTTTTATCAGCAAATGGAAGCGTTCCTCCTGCTTCATTCACTGCCTGAAAGGCCGTGACTACATTGCCGCCTAGTTGCGGTACTGTAATCCGCCCTGGAACAACCACTCGTCCGGATACCCGCACAACGGTTCCCATGATAGGCTGATCTGCCGACGCGATCCTGGAGGAAGGATCCACGATGACCGTTGCTAACTTCAATTGCGTCTTCTCAAGCTGACGTTTTACGGCAAGCTCCACCTCAGCGAGTGTGAGACCTTGAACTAGCACACGCCCTAACTGAGGAAGAATAATCTCTCCTGTTTCACGCACGCCAAAGGATCCATTAAATGATTTGTCCTCAAGTACAAAAACGTCAAGCTGGTCTCCAATTTTGACTCGGTAACCAGATCTTTTATCACTCTCCATCTGCGTCGGAAGAGATGGAATCATTTCCATTTCCACGGGTTCTGGCACAGTACTTTTACAGCCCAGCAAAGCAAAAGTAACAAAGATCGAAAAACAAAAATAACAATAATTCATGATAAGTTAGGTGGTGACTCAACAAAAGTTGCTAAGACAACCTGTGCTGAAATCGTGGAATCAAAAGCGCTTAGAGATGCTTGAAAACAGAGCGTGCTCATTAAAATCAATCGAACCAGAAGTTTCCAGATACTGATAAAAGAGCTGCATGCTGAGAGTGTCAGAGATCATGCTGTCAAGGTTCACACGATGAGTCCAGCGCTGAAAATCACGGGTACCATTAGATACATTTTCATATCCAGATACCAAAGCTAACCGGAGCTTTTCATTCAGAAGGAATTGCAATGAACCTCCTACGTAATTGAGATGCCCATCCGTTAATCCTCGGGAATTCTCTAAAATCTGACGTTGAAGGGTTCCGATGGTGAAATTGAATTCAGCGCCAAAACCAATTTGTTGGGATAACCGGTATTCGACAAAATCATCTAGAGAAAGCGGTAAATAGGCCGTATTTAAAACTCGACGCCCGCCCCAAAGACTATGACTCGTAAACGAAGTCATTTGCCAATTCAAGGAGGCAAGGCCAAGCCAAGTATCGCGGACTTTAGGACCAGAGCCAGAGGTTTTGAGGTAGCCAACACTTGCTGAACCCGTTAAATTTTCACGCAAGGTGAATTTGGCACCACCATACAACTGATGGAAATAGAAATCATAGGGGTCACGGCTGGTCGCGATATAAGAGGCAAAGGGTTGAATGTACTGCCCCTCAATGCTCACATATGCTCCTGTTTCAATGCGTGCTCTAACAAGATTGAAATCGTAGTCCCACATGTCCACTTTTTGCATGTAAGCCTTGAAGCTCATGGTGTCAGTCAGTTTGGTTTGCCCAGTAATGCCAGCGTAATTATAGAAACGCATGAATTGCTGCCAATTGTTTAGAGTGAACCGCTCAGCGATATCCCAACTATCTGCCTCACCATACATATTGAACCCATAACGCCCAACCTGATCGGCGATTGATGAAGCACTGCTTTGCCGAGTTGGGAACTGAGCCCAACGACCAGCCGCTAAAGTAGCACCGAGACGGTCATAAAGGTTAAATTGCCAATTATTGATCTGAAAGTCATAACTCAATTCACCAAGGACATTCGGACGTAAATTAGCGGCAAAGGGATTAAACATCCAGCCGATCTTATTGTTTGAAAAAGACCAATAAACAGATGGTTGAAGGCTCACGATAAAACTATCTGAGAGCATGAATGAAGCACGCATGGAAGCCCAAACAAGGCCAGCCCATCCGTCATTGGCATTACTGTTTCCCGGGAGAGTAGACCCACTTTCATCGACACCAATCACACCCGCGCCAACAATGAATTGATCCAGTAGAATTGGTCCGAGATTGAGATGCATGTATCTCGGGTCCACTTTAAAGGACTCCAGTGTTGTTCTATTTAATCCATACACGCCAGATGCCGTGCCGCCAGAAACACCGGCGCGGAAGCCTCCTTGTTTACCTGTATCACGAGAACTATTATTCCAACGTTGCAGTAAGTCAGCTGTTCCTAACCAAAAGCTATTAAAAGAACTGTTCACATGATCAGAATCATGGTTTTTGAGATATTCTCTTTGCTCTGGTGCTAAATTGACGGAGCCATCGGTAACGAAGGACTCGTCTTGCGCTTCTTGAATAGATTGGGCACTAAGCCGACCAAAGTCAGCAATGATTAGCCAACAAATCAAGATCAAGAAACCTACAGATCTGTAGTGCATGTTTGGTTTGAAATACTTGGATCGGGATGTCATGAAGCGTTAGAGAAGAAATCTCTAAGATTTGGGGGAGGAATCTGGTAGATTTGACTGGATGTTAACCATGAGGCACCTAATTGAATATAAGATTCCCGAGACTGCTGGAAACATAATTACAAAGATTGACCAGAGCCAGGCACTCGTTCTGGACTTTGATGTCGAAAAAAGGTCGGCAATTATGATTATCATCATGACGACCCAAATCACTATCAACGGCACCCACGCGTAAGGCGTAACGTTGTGAGGCGCAAACATCACAATGTTTTTTAAAACAGCAATTAATTCATTCATGGGAGTAAATTTAATTAATTATGATGTTAAAAATTCCGCAGTCTTATTTGTTACGTAAGACAATGAGTGATTTTGAATAAGACAGAAATCAGTGCGCTGAGTTAATAATGAGATGGTCGTAAGAAGTTCGGAGACCAAAAAACTTATCCATGATAGGATGTTGGTTTGAATCATCGACACTACCCGTTAAGCGATAAGCCGCTCCTGGTCGTCCAGCGCTCACCGCTTCGACATATAAAAATGGAGGAACCGTACCCTCAGAAAGGTGCCACTCTACTCTCCGCATGGCTGAAACAGCTGAATCCAGTAAGAGCGTCTTGCGAGATGAATCAAGCCAAATAAGGATTCGACCGCACGCTGCAATCTCTTCTTCAATGGTCGCAAATTTGCCAGAGCCAACCATCAGATTGATCCCTTTAATTTCCAGGCCCGCAACGGTCTTGTAGTTCTTAAAGCTTGGATCGCGCGCAAGTTTCGACGCTGGTTGACTGGCAACAGCATCAAAACCCACCTTCAGAAGCTCACCGCAACGCAAGAACAGACCCGGAGTGGTGCTTTTTTGAACCGCATACGCTTTTTGATTATCTTTTAGATCAATTTTGCCATCAAGATTGATATCATACAAAAGAGTCACATCTCCTGCAAATGCCCCATTGCCAGGGGCCCCACGCCATGCACGAGCTCCAGGAACTTTGTTAAAACTCCAACCAGGCCCAAATCCCCCAGGAGGAAACGCTGAAACCGGCAAAGATATGCAAATCAGGATTGAGAGTATTAGAAGACAGATTGTTCCTTTCATCATTGTTCAGCGTCAGATTTTTTCTAGTCTAGTTCGTATCAGACTTCACCTATAGACGACGATGTCGGGTATTCCCTGCAAACTCTTGGGTTAACCCATAATAGATTGTTATCGTGAACAAATCCGGCGGGCTTCACCTTGCTTAAATGGTATGCTTTCATTGACCTCGAAAATCAATCGTCTTTTAACTTACTATAAATGAACAAATTAGGACACAATAATTAAGTCAAACGCAAATACCCCAAGTGACTCGTTGCTGGTCAAGCGGCCATGGTTAGTGAATGTATCTGACCTCACCCTCCTCTATTCCCCAACCCCTCTCATCTCTGAGCGATCAAAGTCAACGGGACCTTTCATACCAGGCAGAAAAGGCGATGGAGGAGTCTGCACACATCCGGCCGACAGAACCAAAGTTAACTGCACGCTACAGAGAAATCACTGACTGAAGGGTCAACCGCCACCAATGTGTCATCAAATGGCTTCGTGATAGTAATCCTAAGACTATCGCAGATTTTGGCTGTGGATCTGAAGAAATGGCCGTTCTGCTCGCAGCAATGGGCCACACCGTCACTGGTTTTGATGCTTCGCCAGAGCTTATTGCATTGGCAGCCAAGCGCGCAGAACTCGATGGAGTGGCAGATCGTTGCACTCGAGTGGTTCACCAATGGTTGTTGAAGATCACAGGCTCGAATTATTTTGCAGGATCCATTGTCATTCTTGCACGCCGTCCAATTTCACTCGTATGAGTCAACAGACTCCACACGGTCGCATTATTTGAACTCATCAATACTGTTGGTGCAGCAATGCAAAATGAGTTGAAAGAATAGCGACGAAAACGAATTGTTTTTAAAACACCTTATTTTATTGATTGTAGGCATGACCGATCAACGCAACAGATGACTGTTATGTCCAATCCTTCCCATTTTCGTTTCACTCATACCTCGCGCTACCTGAATCAGTCTGGGCTAACTAATCTGGAATCTCTGGTCTTGCTGGCGTTATCGATTGCCTTGCTGTGGTTATTCATCCCGGTAGTCCTTGTTAACATCGGCTGGACAAAGGCTCCAGAAGTATCAAGAAATCAACCCATTCTGACTCAAAAGCCAACTTCCCTGCTCAAAGAGGTGGAAGATGAAGCCCTCAAACTGAAGCCCATTGAGACCTACCTGGAGACACCAACGCTACCGGAAAGCTTGGAAAAAATAACCCAAGGCAAGTCTCCATTGGCGCCCACGAAACCAAATTCCGCCCGTGAATGAACCCAGTTCAACGGACCCCCTAGACCAACCTCTTAGAACCCGAACGCCGGCGTTGTTCCGTTGGAAGCATCGCCGGCGTTCTTCCCGACGTCGAGGCCATAGCCAGCTGCGTTCACCTCGAGAATTGGTCACGATCTTTAGCGCATTCATATGGCTAAAGCGTTTATTCATCATGGCAGGCCTGTTAATCAGCGCAGCACTGGTGTGGCTAGGACTGTGTCTAGAAAGCGAAACAGAGCAGAACCTATTTCTCACGACGCTCTCCTACCTACCAATCTGGGTGCCTCTGTTACCAGTGCTCGTCGTGTTACCCATCCTGCTTTTTTTCAGTCGCCTGCATGCCAGCATCTTGACCCTTGGCACTGCCTGCTATTTCTTCATGCACGTTCTAACTCAATACGGCAGCGGACAGGCGACCCCAACAGCGCCGCTAACGGCTTTGGACAATTTTCGTGTGATGTCGTTTAATGTTGGCCAGTCGCACCATGTTGATTTCGTCAGTCTTCTCGATGAAATGAATCCTGATATCATCCTGCTGCAAGAGGCACGCGGTTGGCTAAAGCGCAAAGATTTAGCCCCTGAACTGGTTCCATTTCCGTTTCGTGAAGAGAAAGGTGAGTTTGCTGTACTGAGCAAGCATCCCTTGCAGGAATCCGGTCCACCGGTGGTGAGCATGACGGTGAACGGGAGAGAGAAAACATGCGCATACCGTCACCGCATGCTTGTGTTTGGAAGAAGGGTGACTGTGTTCAACGTTCATATGCCAAGCCCGCGCGACCTCCTCAAATGGAATGCTGGCGGCGCTTGTATGCTCGGTCTAATTCATTGGACAAGTCCCGGAATAAGCGATCTTCACCAACAACGAACTCTGCCGTGGCGCGACCGAGCTTATGCTCTTGGGCAAATTGCGTCATTAGTGGAGCATGAGCCAAACCTAGTCATCGTGGGCGGTGACTTAAACTGTCCTCCATGGGGAGGTGGTTACAGGGCGCTTTGCCGCTCTCTCAAGGATTGCTTTACCGAGGCCGGCCATGGTTTCGGTACCACCTTCCCGAGTGACATTGCTTGGCTGCCTGACTTTATCTCGCCATGGGTTCGACTAGACCATCTGCTTGTCAGCAAGGACGCGCATGTGCAGGAGTGGCGTCAAATGAGATCCGGCCAGATGCAGCACCTACCAGTGTGCGCGGAAATTCATCCACGATATTGATCCAGCGTAAACTGGAGACCCAAAGAAGAATTCCAATCAGCAATCAGCACACCAAATTTCCAATCCAACGTTGCCTCTATCTGGGCTTTCCCATTTCACGGGTCATTGCAAAGAATGAATGTGAAAAGGCCTCCATACGCTACGCCTAACGACTTCTCTATGTCTCAAGCACCCAACTCCATTAGCAGCCAATCTCTGAGATTTGTCATGGTATCCGCAAACAAAGGCGGCGGCGGCAGCGAGGAACTGTGGATCCAGTCAGCCATCGTACTGAAAACACTCGGCCACGAAGTATGTGCCTTCACCAACTGGCCAGCTTCTTCAAAAAGACGATTGGATCAACTTCGACAGGCAGGAGTGGAACATCGACCATTAGCCACGGGCAACGGCCTGCTACGGAGGCTTCTCTCCCGCCTTATACCCAGCAGATTTTCCCCCATTGGCAGGCTGCGGAGAGGTCTCAAAAAAGTGCGCCCAAATTTTGTTTTTTTTAGTTCTGGCACCTCGCTAGATGGACTCGATCTACTTGAAACCATTCACGTGAGCGGTATTCCCCACGCAGCGGTTACTCACCTCGTTTCACCTGATCATTGGCCAGACGATGCCGTTGCGGCACTAATGATCAGGCTATTGTCAAAGACACGGCGCTTCTGGGCAGTTTCCCAACACAACCTGGATTTACTGCAGACGCAGTTAGCGTATCAGATCCCCAGAGCTCATATTGCACGCAATCCTTATCTTGTCAGTGGTGACCCGTTGCCATGGGAACAAAACTCACTTCCAAGCCCGGAAGATAATCACAGACAAGCGCGTTTTGCCATGCCAGCAAGGCTGCACCCAAGAACCAAGGGCCATGACATCCTCGTGAAAGTTCTAGCGATGCCGAAATGGCGGGCGCGCAACTGGACAGTGTCCATTTACGGCTCAGGCAGCAGCGAAGAACGCCTAATTGCTTTGGTGGCCCAGCATGGGCTGAAGGACCGCATTATCTTTCGAGGGCAGACCAGTGATATTCGTGCACTATGGGCTGAGCATGACGCCTTGTTAGTGCCATCCCGCCATGAAGGCTTACCTTTGACCGTTGTCGAGGCCATGTGGCTAGGAAGACTGGTGATAGCCCAGCCTGCCGGCGGCACAGCCGAGGTGATGGAAGACGGCAAGTCGGGCTATGTTGCTGACGGCATCGGTGAGGCCTTCTTTGACGCAGTCTTAGAACGGTCATGGAATGACCGTGCCAACTGGCCCGCTGTGGCCACTGCTGCTGCCGTCCACATTCGTCAAATCATTTCAAAGCACCCAGAGCAAGACTTCGCCCAAGAGTTGATTAGCCTTGCCCAAAATAGTAATAATTAAAAGCCAGCCTTTTCCATTTAAACATTGGACAAAAACGGCACGCTTGCAGAGGTGCTAAAGCTGACTCCTCGGAAAGTTCTGAACTGAAATTGAACTGTCCTCAAATTCAAAAAATCGACAGAACTTCCATCGTTTCTTTAGTTCATGACAGCGGCATTGCGTCCAACTAAGAAACCAATCTTACAGATCTCTGATTCTCGAAGCCACCTCAAATTTTTCTCAGGACAAGAAAGTTGCTAAGATACAATCGATTACTATACGGCAGGAGTCTCGCCATCATAAGAGCCAAAGGATTGATAAGAACGCACCAAAAACTCTTGATAAGCCGATTCATCCGATAGCCGGATGGCACCATCGTCTGTGTGAAATAAGCAAGCAATAGTTGAGCCAAAGCCAGAAACCAGCAACCAAGCTTCTCATGCGCAACAACCTGGAAACCAGCAGACTCTGATAAATACCGCAAAGCAAACGGCGTGTAGCGCGCATAATCATACGGCTCCTCATGAAGTGGCCAGACAAATGGGCAGGTAATGAGCACGATACCGCCTGATTTGAGCACACGATTGAAATCCCTCAGAACATGTTCGGGATTAAAAACGTGCTCAAGAACTTCCGTCATCAAAATGCAGTCCACTGTAGCATCGTCTAAAGGAATTCTGTCACCACTGTACCCGAGGGTGGCATTTTCGTTGCGTAATGGATGTCCCTCAGCCACAATTTCCAGTCCAAGGTATTTCTCTACTTTGAAAAGTGAACGGTAGGGCATGCTCCCACATCCGAAATCCAGCATCGTACCGCGCATCTCGTGTGACCACCGCTTGAGTGAGCTGGCCAGTTCACGCCTAATCAAATAAGAGGAGTTGACTAACATGCCAGCACGGCTGGGACAGAAATCCTGAGATTTAATCCAAGTAATCAGGGAGAACATCGTTTGACGTTGGAGTTTAAGTTACCAAGCAGACCTTGTCTTCGTCCATCCTTTAATGACAGCGAAGCCCTTCAAGTTCATGCCTTGATCATGTAGCACACATTGCCATGCGTGCGTAAGCGCTCGAGCGCAGATCTTTGGCTAAGAAAATCATGAACTGCACGTGAACAACCATCCCAAGCAAAATAATCATCAATGATAATCACGCCTCCCTTAGCCACTTTATCATAGAGGTGGGTCAGGCATGTCATTGTAGATTCATACCAATCTCCGTCTAACCGCAACAAGGCAATGGGTTCGTCAAACGTCAAGTGAGGGACAGTGTTCTCAAACCACCCACGAATCAGACGATAACTTGTGCATGAGACGCGGGCCATAGCCTCTTTGGCGAAGGCTTCTTCGGCACTACAATTATTGTGATAACCTGGAGAGGTCACGTCTTTCTGCCAATCCACAGCAGCCTGACCGTCCAGTTCCTTGGGAGCTGGAAGGCCTTCAAAACTATCCACTAAAAAGTAGTTTCTATTAGTGCCCAATATTTCAGCCATTCCGGCACTCATACCTCCGCGCCAAACACCACACTCCACCACACATCCCGAAATAGGTACCGCTTTGCGAACCAACTCCAGATTATCAATATAAGTCGGGCGGCGGATCATCGTGAGATCCGAGTAACGTTTATAAATGAGATCAAGAGGGACTCTGCGCAACTGACGAACAGCTCGGCGCAAGCCTTCCTCTGAATGGGTTAAAATAGCCTGCAAAAGGTTCAACATAGAGTCTCGTTCTCTACGTGCTCAGTGAGCGTTATGCAAACAAATTCCGGCATCTAAAAAACGCACTCAATCCCTTTGTTTTGGTGCACCCGAAGGAGGACGAAGGTAATTGCGCCTCAACTTCAGAAAAGGCATCTCAATGAAGCGGAATGTGAGAGTAGCGGGCACAACCATGAGCACAAAAAACAACACAGACCAGGCAAAAGCAGCATAGTAATTGGTGATGTGCATGAAGAAACGTTCCACAAATCGGACGGCATAGTTAACAAAAAAGAAATGCAGAAGATAGATTGAAAAGGACACCGTTCCATAATAGGCGACTGCGCGGGAAAGCTTACCAGTATTGTGTTTGAACGAGGTATCATACCACGCGATAAGCGCAGCATAACCAAGTCCCTCAATACTTGGAAGCACAATCCACAGCGGTGAGACTGAAGGGTAGCCACCCATCTGGTAAAAGCCGCCCGCTCTGTCAAACCACCAATAAAACACAAGGAACAGTGCCGCACCAAACAGCACACGAGCATGTTTCCCTGTAACAAGGTCACGCGCTTGGAAGAAGAACATACCCAGCACAAATTGATCAATCCTACCGACAATACTCCAGTAAGCGGCAGTCTGCACCTCCCCCAGGACAGCATAAATCACCGTTCGCAGAAGAATAGCTGCCAGTAGAAGCATCAGCAAACGCGCGTCACTCGAAGAGGCCAATCGCAGCAACAAAGGCAGCAAAATGTAGAAGTGAAGTTCCACTGCCACCGACCACCCCCCATTCGGCCACGTGGGTAGAATAAAACCCGCAGCCAGATTTTTCCAATACTCCACCATTGGCTCCCCGCTCAGCAGCTTGCGTGCTCCAACAATGAGGAAAACAAACAGCAGCAGCGGAAAAAGTCTCCAGAAGCGATTGTTCAAAAACGCGCCAAAATGCACCTCTTTGCCATCCAATAATTTAGCAAAAAGGTAGCCGCTCAATGTCATAAAAAGAGCCACCCCAGTATGCCCTTCGTCAAAAAGACCAAAGGGAATGATGGAAGGCACGTATTCTATAGGAATGGGGTACCCACGCTGCCCAGCGGCATGTGCGAAATGCCAGTGAAAAACCATAAAAGCCGCTAGAGCTCGGACATGATCCAACGCCACGTAATGCTTGCCTGAGGAAGATTTCATAGTGAGATAAAGTCTCTAGAATACGCTCAATGTGAAATGGGCTTCTTTAGAACTCCTTGGTAAACTTGTTGGAACTGTGAGATGACGAGATCAAGAGTGAACTTCCGCGATACTAAAGCATATCCGTTCATGCCCAAGTGCTCAGCCAGGATCGGTTCGCGAGCCAGTTTAAGCAGAGCCTCAGCCCAAGCTTCAACCGTGTCCCCCTGAACTAGGGCAACCACTCCTCCGATCTCTGCCTTGGGAAAGCCACGAAATTCGGCGCAAATCACTGGAAGTCTGGAGGACATGGCCTCTAGGATGACATTGCCAAAACCTTCCTGCTCGGTGGGAAAAGCAAAAACATCTGCAGCTCGGTAGAGCACTTCCATATCACTACGCTCACCCAACCAGCGCACGTTAGCCCCTTGGGCATTGATCGAATCAAAAACAGACTGCTGATAGGAAGCAATGTCTTGCTCCTCTTCGAACGAGCGCACCGTCGGTCGTTTAGCAGAACCAGCGAGCAAAAGGACGGCTGACGGATAGGCCGCAGTCACTGCACGCCAAGCTTCCACAACCAGATGTGGCCGCTTGCGCGGAATCAGATGACCGGCTACGAGCACAACAAAATCAGCCTTGGAGACCCCTAAGGCCTCTCGACACTTATCACGCTCCGAAGCATCCTCAGCGGGTCGAAAGCGAATGGTATCCACGCCATTGGAAATAATATGCATTTTATGCTCTGGCACGCCAAACTGCCGATGCCAGTCTGCCATCACGCGGGAACTGGTCACGACCGCTGAATACGGACGCAGGGTAAGATACGTGGAGATCTGCCGCTTCAACCTTGCTAAACCACGAATGTCTTCCAACCCAGGCTCGACCATCGTACACACCTGAACCAGATGGCGACCAGATGCCCTGATGCGCCTCAGAGCAGGCAGCAAATTCCGTTCTGTTTTGATCGTCTGAACAATCCCGCTTCCAGAGTCCGCGGCAAGTTGGTTGGCAACCTGTTCGTAAAGCTTTTGATCTCTCGTTCGAGGATCCGAGGAAACCTCAAAACGTCGCACTGGCAATCCGCCTTCGAGCAACTCAAAATCAGGAAGATTTGAGGGATCCCGCGCGGTCATGACGTCAACAGCCAGCCCACGTTTCCCAAAGTGTGGTGCATAACGGCGGAATCTTTCTGCAGCACCTGCAAGAACTGGATGAAAATGGGGAAACACCCAAGAGACGCGCATGTAATGTGGGGGAGAACGTATGAGTTGCCATGAGGCGGTCAAGTGACCGAACTCACCAAGATAAAACCGATTTCTTCACTCTAGACATCAAAGCATCTGATTCAAGTTAAGGCGTGGCCTGAGTGACAAACAGTCGGAAATACTTTTTGAAAACATGAGTCACAGCTGTCTTCAAACGATACGTCACACGTTCCGAAGCGCCACCCTCAAGGCTTTGTGGCAGACCAACCATTTCCACCTGCGCTTCCGTTCGGTCCCAGACGATCAGGTTGTCAGATACTTCCAGCAAGTAATTTATCCCCTTCCCAGTCTTTCGAGTGTAGCTCACAGCAACGTAACGATCATTGCCAAACGGAAGGATTTGCGACTTAAAAGCAGCCGCAGCCAGTTCCTCTTCAAGAACGAATCCACCGCCAGTAAGCGTCAATTGAATATTACCCTGGGCACCCAAAAAACCATTCACCGAAAAGTGGTAGGTAATGCCAGGCACAGCCTTAAAGACCACCTCACTCTGCCCGAGAGTGCTGCTAGACTCATCATTAACAGCGACGACTGTTAGGGCTCCAAGACTGGAACCCGAGTAAACCACGAGAACCGTATCGAAATCGCTTCCGATAGTGTCAAGTGTAACAGTGGAAACCCCCGAAGGCGCTGTCCAACGCCACCACACTGAACTACCGCCAATATCGGAAAGTTGGGAATCACTGACGGCCGCCTCCCCTGACTGCGGTCCAGTTTCAGCGCGCCTGTTATTGCCTATGTGCGTCCCAGACGTGAAAATCCTGCGGGAGTTAGCAAATGCATCATTGGATGGAGCAGCACCTTCCGACTGCAGAGTGAATTGAACACCTCCCGCAACATTGGTCGTGGAAAAGAATTCACTTAATGATGAAACGGCTATCTGAAACACCTGACCCTGATTCGCGGAAAAGACCAATTCGGTGGCACCTCCCGCAGTGAAGGATGTCATGCGAGCAATGCGAGAGAGAGACCCAATACTTGTGCCTGAGTATAGAGCGACAAATGGAATAACTTCGCTAGCAGAAGCATCCAGGCGCCACCGTCCGGTGGATGGGGCCGTAAACGTCCACCAAAGAGTGTTTCCATGGCTGAAGTTTTCCAACACTTCCCCGCTTTGCAAAGTGGCACCAACCGTTGTCGCTGTCTGAACTGCGCTTCCGACAATCGTTAAGCGATTGTCGAAATCATCATTCACGGGGATTTCAACGATGGCGCTGATATTCAAGGTAACATCACCACTTAATCCAGAGGCCGCATCGGCGGCCAGGGCATAAGTTGTACCCGCGACAACCGCGCAGGAGACTGTCTCGGTCTGACCAATAGACTGTTGGGATGCAGTCAAAGGGGTAAGCGCATCTAAACTCGCACCAGTGTAAATGCCCAGCGTGGGCAAAAAGCCGCTGCCTGTGATGCTAAGATTAACATTGCCCGATACCAACGGAGTCCAGGACCACCAAATGCTGCTGGCACCAGATGACAGGCCTGAATGGGCAGGCTCTCCTACCTCCCTAGTGGCTAGGCTAGTGGTTCCATTTTGCACTAGAGGAGCGGTAGCTGGGAGCGTGAAACGATTGGCGAAGTTATCATTAACTGGAGGCAAGAAGGGACCAGTCACCGCTAAGCTGATGTTTCCAGTGCGGAAATAGGCTCCATCCACCGCGATCCTGTAAATGATGCCCGCCTGCGCAGGGAAATCCACCAGACTGGTAGTGTCAAAGCCATTCCGATCATCATTCGAACCCACCAAAGTCAGACTTGAGACAGAATTACCGGTGTATACCGCAAGTAGCGTGTCGTAATTACTGCCGGCCGTGCTAAAAATAAAGCGTCCTGAGGAAGGAGCTGTCCACTGCCACCAAACAGAATTTCCCACATCATCATCAGGCCCGTGGAATGGCTCGCCACTTTCACGGGTAGCCTGAATGTTGGTGCCAGTGGTGGAAGCAGGGCTACCCATCAGCGTCAGCCCTGCTGAAAAGTGATCATTGGCAGGCGCTGCGACCAAAGCATTCGATGTAACAGCAACGACCAGAGCTACAGCCAGCCATAAAGATGACATACTGTTTGCCCCAAAATTGAGTCTATAAGCTTGCTTTGTCCCACTAGATCTCATTTTGAGATGGATTTTTTGACTCAATGCCGACGTAATCTGGGGAATAGCCCGAGAGACGAAAAAAGCTTGTCAAACCCACGAGCGATGTCCGGGGGGTGTCAGCCATTCCAAAATCTACGTTGAATCGATGATACGAAACCTGCCTTGGGACAAACTTAAACCTGGGTATTGCAAGTTTCATTTTAGTTAGAAGCAGGAATCGTACCCGGATCCAGTACGACCATGTTTTCATCATACCGTCGTTCATTGAGATCCCACCAATTCAAAGCCTCGGCGCTGGAAGCAAACGGTTGCGTACGCAATGCCTGGACATTGGGAAGTATCTCATTCCACACTTGGGCACGGTAGGACTCATCGGTTGAATCCAGCCCCTTCATCATGACTGGAGTTGCCAATTTGGGATTTTCCCGAGAAAGCTCAATGAGAGCGTTTTGACGAACGTCGCTATAAATTGAAGCTAAAGCAGGCCCCAGCAGCTTAAGTTTCAGGGCTTGGGGTTTGTAACGGACCTCATGAATAGCTTGCAGCCGGATTTCAGTATCCACATCATTCAATGCTGCACGCAGCACAGGCTCTACTTCTGAGGTATGAACGTGACGAGTGGAAAAAACAGCTGCTTTGCGGACCTCACTGTTGGCATCAGTTAGGGCGTGTAATGAAAGTCTAACCACATCACTGTCAGTGGCACGAATTTTATGAGTTTCTAAACGCTCCTGCTTTTGTTGAATTGAAAGAACTGCCCAATCACTCAGAAGAACATCGGCCTTGGTCTTATTCTTTAGACCTGAATCTCGATCTAATGCCCCAGCCTTAGATGATTTGGCAGCACCGAGTGCTGCCATAGCCCTTTTAGATTTTACTGAAGGCCCAGAAAGAAGCCAGCCGCCAAGCGCGGCCGACCCAACCAAGACTACAGCCAAAAACAATTTGTTTTTAACCTTCATGAACTTAAAAAGACTGTCGATCCTCAAAGCACCTCGCGCTATCAGAAGAGGAAAGCAATGTAATTGCCATTACCCACATAAGCTACGGCGAAAACAGCCCCGTCAGAAGTTACTACATTTCCAAAACCACCCGTCCCATTGGCAAGGTTAGCAAGGGCGGTGTGGGTGCTAAGAGAAAAAATGAGCGGATTTTTCTGACTTGTAACGTTTAGATCAACGCGATCACCAGAAACAGCGGCGAGCCGCTGACCAAGGCCATCTTCAGCGATAAGGCCCACACGACCGTCAGAAAAGGCTGCCTGAATCAGATAATTCCCATTTGGATGAACCGAAAAGTTAGTGAAGAAACGATAAGTAGCCGAACGTTGTCTCAACGCCCTAGAGCCCTCGCGTGCTAAGATATCGATAACGCCGGCTGACCAGCGGCAGATGACGCCATCGTTAGAGGTGGTGATCGCCCCCCCAACACGTAAGGAAGCCTGAAACAAAACATCTCCAGAAGCAGTGACGAAGTGTCTGCCGAAACTATCCCAGATGCCTCCCACTATCCCCGCAACGGAAGAACCTTCGCGCGCGACAACTGACTTTACTCCTGCGTTTGAAACCATGAGTACCTGGTCATTCGTGCTAGTAACCACATTCTTCAAAAATAGGTCTGCGACGAAAGAAAACTGAGTATCAGAGCCTGCAGAGACGCTGCGGAAAGCACTGTAAACGATGGGATTTAAGCCTGGCGGCTTATCTTGCTTAGCAGCGACTACCTGTAAAAGAGGTCCGCTACCATGAAAAATACCTTCCCCTGCCCCAGAACCGCCACTAAAGGATGTCACGAAAGCAGAGCCACTTGCAGAACTAACCAAAGTTGTGGTCACAATGCGACCACAGACTGCACCATCGGCTAAACAAACCACCGATTCCCGAGCCACCTGGCCAGAAGTCGTACCATTAGAGAACCAAACTCCATTTCTTCCGAGTGACGGTGTCACTGCAGTGATGCCAGAAGCAAAAAACGCCGTTCCATTGGTAGAAATGGCAGATTTAATATTATTGCCAGTGAAAGTCGCTGAAGAACCAGTATAAATCTGATCACCTTCTCTATTAATTAATCGAACGCCAGACGCTACTTGGTAGATAAAACCACCCCAGTCAGTAGCAACGGGCGCTCCAGAAATCTGGTCCTGAAAGTGAACGACTCCAGCTGTGTTCATCGTTAATTCGGTGAATCCGCCTGCTACACTTATAGATGGGATACCAAACGACGCCCCCTGTCGGCCGATGACGGTTGCATCTTTGGTGATGCCCCTGAGAAGAATATTCGAATTGCTCGAAGTAGCCCCACCCACACCCAATTGAGCTGCAACAGTTAAAGCCACCATACCATCGTCCCCAATCAATCCAGGTGTAATTGCACCTACTTTTTGAACCGTGCTTCCCGGAACACGATCACCAGTCTGAATAACACACGGACTATAAGAGGTTTTGAAGCTTAATGTGGGACCAGTTGTTGTGCCAAACTGATTAGTCCCCACTGCACGGTAATAATAGGTCGTGTTAGGAAGTAAATCCGACAACGAAATCCCCAGAGGCAGCGTATCTGTGTTGCTGGTAGTCAGCTGAGCTTCGGATTTGATGATACCAGTGGTAAAACTCACGTTTGACGTGTACTCAAAAAGCACTGAGGTCACACGACCACCAGCATTAACGTAGGAAAACACCCACGCATCTGTTGCTTTCAAATCTGCAGAACCGCCCGCAGTGATTTGGGGAGCCGTAAATTGAGCCTTAGCAAAGCCCGCAAGAAGGAGAAGGCATGAAAAAAAACAAAAACGCAGGCTCGTTGAGTTTGGCAGGTGCTTAGCCGTCTTGATTGTATTTTTTGACATCGTATGGCGCGATATAAGTTTAGTTAGGTTAATATTAAGTCTAGCTGAATATTTAACATTCACTAGTATTTATATTAATACTATATGTGAAGCATGCAACCCATTGTCGACGAACTGGGCAGAATCATCGACGAACTGGTCACGAGGCTGGGATTTGCCGATCCGTAGTCCTCCAAATGAGGGCCGATTCATTTTGCGTTTCCTTTCGATGCTCGACGACGACGCAACAGTATACCCGCTAGGCCAACGCCAAGGAGAAGCGCACGAGATGGCTCAAGAGCTTATGTCTTGGATTCGGCAGCTTCCCAGCCGTTACCACAGTCCAGCCGTCCCTCTCTCGGGTGCATGAGGTCGCGCACCAGCACTTTGACTTTGGACGCAAAGGTAGGCCAACATTCACGGAGTCCACTCGGCGTAAAAAAGACCTCCTGGCGTATCGACGGGCCACTGATGCGCAGCCTGAATCTAATAATGATTGAAGTAAAGAACACCAACGACTCGGAGCGAGCCCGAGCCAGTAGCAACACTTCATTCGTCGCGTGTTGGGCCCATCATCCTGCGCTAAATAAGGTCGGTCCTAATCAAGCTGCCGGTGCCGAACACCCATTTAAGCGGATGCTAGTCATCACTGTCGGGCGGAATCACCTGCCACTCACAATCTTCCAGATAAGCAGCTTCTCCGGGCTCGAAAGGATACTCCAAGCGCTGCTTGCCAAGGCATTCTACTTGGAATCCACAAATCCCTGCTTGTTGATCAAATTTCAATCCACCAGGTGGCTCTGTAAGGCGCACCGTCAGATTGTACGATCCAACAAAAAGCCTTATCTTTGGCATGTAACAGACCACTTCATGCACGCCTCTTTCTCGCGCATAGGGCATCTCGGAATCAAACAACCAGGGATTGGCGCTGCAACTGAGGCGGTTCAGGTCATTGATCTGGACACTCAAACAGGCTCCACGAACAGGTCGTGGGCACCAAATTTTAAAACGAATTTCCAACGGCTCTAAAAAGGAGTGCAGGCCGCCGGCCTTGGAAGTCCGAACCTCAACCCCGAGCAGCTTGGGTGTATCCCCACGCTCTGGCGACTCATAAAGAGGATGATTCACCTCCCCGCCAGCAAGGTATTGAGCAACGACCTCATGGGTAGGCCCGTCGCGAACCACCTTACCCTGAGCCAGATGAATGCAACGGGAAGTGAGCGAGCCAAGGGTGTTCATGTTATGCGTCACGAAAAGCACCGTACGCCCCCCCTGACTCACTTCATGCATTTTACCAAGACAGCGCTTCTGAAACTCATGATCTCCCACAGCCAGCACCTCATCCACGATCAAAATCTCGGGTTTCAAGTGGGCAGCTACGGCAAAACCAAGTCGCGTTTGCATACCTGAGGAATAGCGTTTCACAGGCGTGTCAAGAAAGCGCTCAACTTCCGCAAAGGCGACAATCTCGTCAAAACTAGCACGGACTTCCCTCTGCTGCATGCCAAGGATGGCACCGTTGAGAAAAATGTTCTCACGGCCGGTCAACTCTGGATGGAAGCCAGTGCCCACTTCTAAAAGAGAGGCCATGCGCCCCAAAACTCGTATTTCCCCCTGAGTAGGCTTGGTGATACGGCTTAGAATCTTCAGTAGCGTGGACTTTCCTGCCCCGTTTCTACCAATAATGCCAACCACTTGGCCGGCCTCGATGTCAAAGGAGACACCGTTGAGAGCCCAGAACTCTTCATTGGCCTGACTCTTTTCTTTTTTGGAAAACAGGTCCGATACCTGATCTCTCAAGGTGGCATAGCGAGCCTTGCTCTGATGCTTCAGTCGGTACATTTTAGCCACATCCCTGGCTTTGATGACGATGTCTTTACTCATAGATCAAATGTAGTCCGCAAAGGACGCTTCGGTGGATTTGAAATACTTAAGGCCAATCACAAGTAGCACCAAGCTTACGCTGCCAGAGATAGCGATGGCCAAGAGTGAAGCCTGATCCGCAACACCAATGCACCAGCGGAAACCTTCAATGACTCCGACCATAGGATTGAAACAATAGAGTGTGAAACCCCAGCTACCGAGGCGCTCAGCCACGAGGCTGCTGGTAAACCCGACTGGAGAAATATAGAGACCGATCTGTACCATGAAGGGGACGACGTAGCGAAAGTCCCGATACCGCACATTCAACGCCGTCACGAGCAGGCCCGGCCCTAGTGCTGCAAACATGGCAGCCAGCGTGAGCAGCGGCAGGCATAGCAGGCGTGGACTCATCGGAAAATGATGCCAGACCAGGAGGACAAACAGAAGACAGAGACTGATGGCAAAGTCCACGAGGGTGGCCAGAATGGCTCCCAATGGAAGCAATAGGCGCGGGAAATAGGACTTTGAAAGCAAGGCCGAGTTATTAATCATGCTCATGCTCGATTCTGAAATGGCAGAAGCAAAAAAATACCATGGCAGCATGCCTGCAAGGACGACAAGGACGTAGGGTGGGCCGCCTGCATCAAGTTTAGCAAAGCGGCCAAAGACGAGCGCAAAGATGGTGACTGTAAGAACCGGCCGGATCAGTGCCCAAAGTATGCCTATGACCGTCTGCTTGTAGCGCACCAAGATGTCGCGCCAAGTTAACAGCAGCATGAGTTCCCGATATCTCCATAACTCTTTCCAGTATTCAGCCTGACTTCGGCTAGAGCTTATAATTGTTTCTTGAGACATGCGAAAAGTCACGGTCCATACGCGGTCATGATAACATCACAAGCGACTTTTGTATTCGTCCGCAACTTTGACCTCAACAGCTATTTGATCTTCACAGGAGGGAGAAAAGGCCGCGTCATCTCATGCAATTGATCTATCTCGGCAACGCGCTCAGAAAGGTAAGCCTGACGGGCGATTTCGGTAGTGTTTTCATGGGCTGGAAGACTTGCCAGGGTAAGCGCGGAACCAAACTGCTCAGGAACGGTCTTGAGATCCAAATCCGGCGCGAGAAGGCGGCTCAGAACAAGGTCTCCCAATTCCATGGTGAAATGGCTGCTCTCGTAATACCATCTTGCCAGTCCACTTTGTGGCACGGCCTCAGTCGTGTACTCATTGTAGCCGCTAAAGTCCACGATCGGTTTCATGGCGCGAGTGGCCACCAGCGGCTCTACCAAAGCAACAACTCGGCGGCGCCACTCTTTATAGGCAGGTCCGTGACCAGCGATCTGGAGCAATTCAAGATGACGGGCATGAACTGGCGAAATGCCAAGACGCACCTCGACATGACGCTCACGGGCCAGCTCCAGCAACTGACGCAAATGACCAAGGGCTGCCTCAGAGATCACCGCGGGTTGTTTTACCTGCAACGGAAACTGGTGCCGCTCATAGGAAAGAAAAGCCGGAAGGCTACCACCCTTTTGCATCACGCGCGCCCTCTCCTCACTGGCAATACGCGCACCATCAACCGCGTAGCTTTTTTCTCCTTTCCTCTTTAGCAACGTTCTCAAACTGCCAGAAACGGCATCCTCGGTAAGCAAGGACTGCGCCCAATCCATCATGAACGAATAGCCCTCGGGCTCTCCTGTGGCGCTAAGAGCAAGCCTAGACTCAGAAAAATCCGGTGAGGGAACTGAACTTTCAAGAAAAGCGGCGTAATCCATCAGCCAGACAGCTTGCCGCAGTTTGCCGCCAGCACTGGCATGCTGAAAGTAGCGCAGGGTTTCATAAGTGCAGGCCTGACTAAGTCCTAAATTATAAACAGGGCGCTGGGAAAAGGCAGGATGACCGGGGAAGAGACCCGTCTCTACCCGTGAATTTCCAAGCAAGATCGTTGCAGGCTGAAGGTGTCGCACCTGGGCCGCCTTGACTAAACGCAGATGCGTAAAAGTCTCCGGCTTCAGCGGCGTCGCCAGCCAGTCGGAGGGAAAGACACAGAAAGGGTTCACGGCGCGGTTGAACAGGATGACACCAGCCAGGAAAACGAGCATGGTAAACGTCGTCCAGACTACGAAGCGACGATGCTTAGAAATATGCATATCAGAACTGAAAGTAGAGGAACTCACTTATCTTACCCAAATGAAGAAAGGCAGCGACAAAGGCAGCGCCGGTGATAACAGCCCAGCGCCAGTCAGGACGCCAGCTAAACCATGGGTTAGGGCCTTTAGGTAGAGTCGCCTCATTGGGCAAAGTGAAGCTGCCCCGAGTCAATTGTACGGCATTGGGAAGAATCAGGCAGCCAGCCATTAATCCCCCCAACACAACAAGCTGAATCGGCCCCGTAAAAACAGTCCAGTCCTCAGTTCCAGTAATGGAGAGCTTGGTCAAAAGGGGCATTTTTTGCAGCCACCCAGGAGGGAGTTGCATTCCCTGAGCGCCCATCAGACTGCGCAAGACATTCCACGCTGTACCTAAATCGGGAGCGCGGAAGATCGTCCAACCCACAATGACCGACAAAAAGGTAACCCCCCAAGAAAGCACACGTCCGAGGCGACCCTGAAGGCCCGCAGTACGCCAAGCATGATTGACGACGAGACATAAGCCATGCCAAAGCCCCCACGCACCAAAGGTCCATCCAGCGCCGTGCCAAAAGCCACCAATGATCATGACCAGCAATAAATTGAACTGCTGACGCAACCAGCCACAGCGCCCACCGCCAAGTGGGATGTAAAGATAATCACGAAGGAACAATGAGAGGGTAATGTGCCACCGACGCCAAAAATCAATGATGCTAACGGCCTTGTAGGGCGAGAAAAAATTAGCAGGCATGCGGATCCCCACCATTAGAGCAAGACCGAGCGCCATATCTGAGTAGGCCGAGAAATCAAAATAAAGCTGGAAGGTATAAGCCAGTGCAGCCACCCACGCATCCAACATAGTCACAGTGCCAATCTTTGCCCATACATCGAAGACAGGCGACACCCAAACAGCCACGTAATCAGCGATGACCATCTTTTTAAACAGACCAACGGCCAAAAGAAAGATCCCCACAGAAAGCTCATTCCATTCAAAAGCACGCGGACGCGGTGAGGTAAGCTGTGGCAGCATCTCATGAGGCCGCACTATGGGCCCAGCGATCAACTGTGGGTAAAAAGTGATGTAGATCAAATAGTGGTTAAACGCAGTTCCAAGCGTTCGACCCAGGTTGCATTGGATGAGATACGTGAGCTGGTGAAAGGTATAAAATGAAATGCCCGGTGGGAGTTCTAAGGGCTCTGCAGACCATGTTTGACCTGTAATCTGGGCCGCCGTTGTCACGATAAATGGCCAATATTTGTAGTATGCTAGAAGCCCAAGATTAATAACGACACCTGCTAGCAAAAGCTGTGGACGACACTTCGAATCAGGCTGTTGCAGACGTGTTCCAATCCAGAAATTCAACAAAATCGAACCCAACAACAAGGGCACTTGAGCGGGGCTCCAGCACCCATAGAAAAACAGGGAGCATGCAGCCAGCCAACCAAGGGAAACCTCTCTGCCAAAAAACCGATGTAATAGGGCCAACCCACCCATAACGATGGGAAGGAATGCAAAGAGAAAGGAACCGGAATTAAACAACATCTGCTACAATGAAACGTTGCAACATTCTACTGTCTGCGTCGAGGTAAAAAAGCCTCAGAGTTCTACGCTAGATGGCCGGTTCACTTTTTGAAGCTCAGAGTTAGACACGGAAGAACTCACCTGCAAAATTCACGACTTCTAGTTAGTAACGGCCGCTCAATCAGCAGCCACACCAGACCACCAGCCAACAATCCGGCAATAACAGAGGCCCCAGCCACACCGTAGGCATAAGCAAGACTGCCCTGAATGAAGCGCGACAGAATGGCAACCACCATTAAAAGCACCACGGAGTGTGCCAAATAAATGGAATAGGAGGCATCACCAATCCAGCGTAACCAGGCAGGCCACGGCATGGCACCATGCTTCATCTCATGGCCAGCGAGCAGCCAAATAAGGGCTGCAAAGCCGGCACCCAACATACAACGAGTGATCAACTTCTGGTCCATTCCCAGACGAGGCTCATAACAAGTGACGCCAAACAGGATACCCGAAACCAAGATACCCCATACCAAAAGACGTGAGGGCACCTTCATTCGCTGATGCAATGATTCGCAGACCAGTACTCCAAACATAAACTCAACATTGTGGGCATCACACAACAGGCGGGGCAGTCCATGCAGGCCAACACCAAAGACGCCAACAACGACCACAATCAGTATCCATCCCGCCATGAGGAAGACGCCAACTCTTCTCCCTAGCAAAAGCGCCAGCAGAAAGAGGCCATAAAAAAGAGCCTCATGCTGCAGCGTCCAGGCCGCGGAAATGATCGGCATCGTGCCGTCCGACTGTGGCAATAATAAATAGGAGGAGAACAATCTTTCCCAGTCAGGCACTTTAATGCCCTTAACCCATTGGGGAAGTTCCGCCAATAGCCTCAAACTAGTCAAGACAAACAAGAGCGGATAAATGCGAAAGAAGCGCCGCTTCAAGTAACGCGGCGCGCAATTCGGCAGCCCCAACTCATGCCCATGAACATGAGCAATGATGAAACCGCTCAGAACGAAAAAGAAATCCACACCCAGCTCTCCGAGATGATACCATCCGCCCAATAACACTTGCCCAGACTCACGTTCAACAAAAAGGCAGGCATGATAACACACCACCGCTAGCGCAGCAATGGCACGCAAAACCTGCAAGCTGGGCAGGTAGGAATTTTGAATTCTCTCAGGCACCCTGCTTGCTCGCATCCTTTTGGGAACTCGTCCAGCGCCTGCAAAGTATTTCTCTCCAAAATTAGACTCACGTGTTCTTAGCTTGATAAAGCGTGAAGGCCGTAAATAACTGTGGAATGCAGATTTGCACAAAATAGCCCATGCCAGCACGAAGCGATACTCTCCATGCCATTCTCATCTTCATCGTGGGGTTTGTTGCCAGTTGCGGCTTTATTATGGCACGCGGAGGTTTTTCTTCAGACCTCGGAGGGGACCCTGATGAGGCGGCACATGCAGTGACCGCTCTAATGGTGAGCGATTATGTGACAGAGGGACTGGGCCAACAGCCGATGCAGTTCGCCAAAACATACTATGCGGACTTCCCACGAGTGGCGCTGGGACATTATCCGCCGCTGTATTATGTGTTGGCGGCACCCTTTTTGATGGCCCTGCCGGAAGTCAGTGTTCTGTTGGTTCTTCAGGCGTTTTTTCTAGCCTCATTATCCGCCCTTACATATCTCATGGGCCGCCGTTTGTTGTCCCCAGGACTGGCCTTGCTCGCAGGACTCAGCACCATGGCAATACCTGTGGCACTTAAATTGACGCTACACGTGATGTCTGACATTCTCTTTGCCGTTTTTTGCCTTTGGGCGGCATTGCTTTGGGCAGGATTCCTCCGAGCACCTTCTATGCGCCGATCGCTGCTCTGGGGATGCGTGGCGGCAGGCGCCATTTTAACCAAAGGATCAGGTGTCGGGCTATGCTTACTGCCACCACTCAGCACTCTCCTTGCCCGACAATGGCGACTGTTGCTATCTCCATCTTGGTGGTGCGCGGCACTGCCTGTAGCAGTATTAGCAGGACCCTGGATGCTTTATTCCACCAAGATTTCCAAGGAGGGAATGACACAACTTTCCCCGATACAGTATTTCCTGGAAGCGGTCCCCTATCACCTAAAAGCTATGCCAGAGTTGTTTGGCTGGCCTCTCACCATACTAACCGTCATGGGTCTCATTTATGGAATCAAAGCAGGATACAAACAGAAGATCCTCAGCTTTGAAGCCGCCTCATTGACAGGCATAGCAATTGGGGTGATCGCCGTACTCTTACTTGTTCCAGTTGGGCTAAGCACTCGATACATGCTCACCCTCGTTCCCGTGGTCGTCATCATTGCCGCCTATGGAATGAACGCCATTCCTTGGCCTAGCCGCACTTCCCATATTGGTAAACCTTTGCTCCTAGCAGTCTTTATTTGTGTTCCGCTAATTCGTGACGGCGTTCCGCAAAAGGAAGTTCTAGGATTCACGACCGCTGTTATAAAATCAGGAATGCCCAAGATCGGAGACCCAAAAAGAAACTGGCTGGTTGCTTCCGACCCTAGGGGAGAAGGTGCCATTATTGCAGCAGCGACCTTCCACTGCCTGCAGCGCTCCCCTGCCCTGCTGCGCATTTACAGAGGCAGCAAAGAACTCGGCTCGAGCGACTGGATGGGACGGAATTACAAACAAGCATTCACTCAAGTAGGAGAGTTGCTTGAGCATCTCGACAAAGTTCAGGTGTCACGGGTCTTTGTGGATCTCTCGGTGCCGCCAAAACGACAATCGCCGCATGAACGTCTTCTACTGCAGGCGATGGAGTCGGCCGTTGGCCGTTGGCAACTTGAGATTGATCAGCCAATCACTCGTCGGCCTGCAGAAACAGGCAGGCTCCTCGTGTATCAGCGGAAGACCACGGATTCAGCCAATCCGAGCCATTAATCAGGCACTCTCGTGGCATCATTGACTCCAACACACTCCCGCATGAGAAACATCCTTCACCCCTTCTTACAATCCCATTCATGAATATTTCAGTTTTTGGCCTTGGCTACGTCGGCGCCGTTACTTCCGCGTGTTTAGCAGAGAAAGGCCACCGTCTTATTGGTGTGGATATGCATGCGGCCAAGGTAGAGGCTTTTGGCCGGGGCCAGTCACCGATTATCGAACCCGAGGTGGATGATCTTCTCATGAAGGCGACTGCGAACAATCGCCTGGGTGCTACCCTAGACGTCCGACAAGCTGTGGAGAAGACGGAAGTCAGCATTGTGTGTGTGGGCACGCCATCGCAACCGTCAGGCACGCTCAATCTCGAGTTTGTCCGCAAGGTCACGGCTCAGATTGTTGAGGCCATCCGAGAATCGAAGAAAACCCATATCCTACTCTATCGCAGCACCATGCTGCCAGGTAGCACACGCGCCTTGGTCACAAGCTTACTGGCAGACCTCTTGGCATCAGGTCAGGTGCGTGTCTATTATTGCCCAGAATTTCTAAGGGAAGGGACGGCTGTGAAGGACTTCCGTGATCCCTCTCTGGTGGTCATCGGCACTCACGATGGTGGCGCACCAGCAGATGCTGAAGTCTCCGAAATCATGGGTGGTCAACCTTCCATCTTAGCTTGGGAGGGCGCAGAAATGATCAAGTATTCCTGCAACTACTTCCATGCCTTGAAAGTGGGCTTTGCCAATGAGATTGGTCGCCTCTGCAAGCATTTGGGCGAGGATGGCACCCGAGTCATGGACGTACTGTGCGCTGATACGAGACTTAACATCTCCAGTTACTACATGAAACCAGGCAACCCCTTTGGTGGTTCTTGTCTGCCAAAGGATGTCTCGGCGCTGAAGTCTTTTGCTCGTCAGCAGAATCTCAGCCTGCCACTGCTGGAAAATACCGCGACTACCAATGCCGCACATCAAGAACTCTTCGTCAGCTTAATCGAAAAAAAGGAAAAGCGTCGTATTGGCTTTCTTGGACTCGCCTTCAAAGCAAACACAGACGACTTGCGCGGCAGTCCTCTTGTTGCTGCGGCAGAGACGCTCATCGGCCGAGGTTATGAACTGCGTATTTATGATCCACATCTCAATCTTTCCCGACTGATCGGTGCTAACGAACAGCAAATCCAAGCCCGTATGCCGCATTTGGCACAGCTTTTGAAGCAAGACCTAATGGATGTGATGGAGGACAGTGAGGTCATCGTGGTCTCCCAAAAATGTGTCGCTTTCGAAGCCCTGAAAAAGTTGGCACGACCCGATCAGATCGTGATCGATGTCAATGGCTGGAGAGAACTGAGTTCCCTGCCGTGGCAGTATGAGGGCATTTGCTGGTAAAACTTCCGCCATTTTACAAGCCGTGCCCCTCACGGTTACCCTGAAGCACTCTCTAGTTTCACGCCTTTCTTGAAGCGTCTATTCCAGCACCCGTTGATGGCGGCCTGTCTTTTTGTCGGGATTACCTCGACTCTACTATTACCTCTGCCAACAGGATGGTCCTCAGGCTGGCGCGGGGAACTCCTCAACCGCATGCACAGCCCACTGATGGGAATTTGTTGTGTTGCATTGATCGGCTTTTTCAACTCTCAAAAAGCCAAGTATATTAGCATCCTCGCGGCGGCCTTTTCTGCCATCGGCCTTGCCGCCATGATTGAACTCGTGCAACCCTGGTTTCACCGGACTGCAGACATGGGTGACTTCATGTGGGACATGGTCGGAATTGTCGCCGGCACCCTCTGGGGTTTAGCCATCTTGCTCCAACCAATGGGGTGGCGTTTAATTTTACGCACTCTGGCACTGACGTGCCTTCTAGCACCTCCCGTAGGATGGACCGTCAAAGTGATGATGGCTCACAGAGAAGCAGACAAATGCTTTCCAATCCTAACAAACTTCAATGAGAAAATAGGAGGCTTTTTTTGGACTATTGAGCCAGTCTTAAATCCCGCTTTTCAGCCGCGCAGCCAGCATGGCCAGATGATTTTGGAACGAACCAGTCAAACTGCGGCTAGCGCGCACTTAGATGCCCGAAACCATGACTGGACTCGATTTGACCGGTTGGAATTGGATGGGACACTGGAAGCAGCAGAATCCGTTGAAATAGGGGTCCGCATCGATCTCAATCATAAAGACGGGCCGCGTCTCCGAGCAGGTGGGCAGATGTTGCCGGGGCGCCACAGAATACAAATCCAATGGCCAACTTCTCAGCCACCCCAAAATGTGCACCAACTGGTTGTCTTTTTAGCAGCTGGAAACCCCACGGCGCGCCTGAGCATTCATCAACTGCGTCTTTTAGAGCGTGTAGATTTAGCGACGCCGCATAGCGATCAATAGGTGAACTCAGGCCCCGGGTGCCTTAATAGCAGGATCCAGTTTTTGCAGAGCGGTCCAGAGACCTGGATCTTGGGGATGGCCATTGAAGAGCACCTTCCCATCTGGGGCGACGAGAATCATGCGCGGGATGCTGTCGATCTCCAACAGCTTGCTGAACGGACGCTCCATCGGCTCGATCAACCAAGGAAACTCGATGTCCTGCTCCGTGCGCACCTTCTCTGCCACGGACTCTGCTTTTTCGTCGTCCTTGTTCATACCCGCCACCACGATGCCGTGCTTGCTCAAATGCTCGGCTTTCTTTTTGAGTTCAGGCATCAATTTCATGCATGGGCCGCACCATGAAGCCCAGAAATCCAGCAAGACAGCCTTTTTACCCACCAACTGATCCGCCAGTGTCGTGGCCTCGCCACCAGACGTGACCAGTGCCAATTTCAGATCCAGTTTCATCGTCGCCATCTTAGCCTCACGGCGATCCGTTTCGATGGCCTGCGCAAACACTGGCGCTTGGCTCGGACTCAGCCAAAAGGCCTCCTGCATGTGTTTTTTGTAGCCAGCTTCATCCTTCTTCGCCTTAGCAACCATACCCTGGGTAAACTCGATAAAGGCACGGATATCGTCTGCTGACTTGATGCCCGCCGATTGAGCCGGGTCAAAATTCTCTGCCAGCACCTTCAATTCTGGAAGAATTTTCATCAACCAATCAGCATCCTGTTTGCGCAAACCCCAAATTAGCTTGGCCTCTAGGATCTGCTGACGCGGCACCCCAGCCTTACTGGCCTCCTTCGTCGCGGCCACCAGCTCTTCGTTCGTAGCGTTGGGATTAAAGAGACGCTGCATCATCTCTTGAGATGGCTTAGCGACTTCCTGCGCCTCGGTAACTTGGAGCAGAGCAAAGACTGTGAGAAAAAGGGCGGTTCGTTTCATGACTGTTGAGAACGTGCGCGGTACTGGCAACCTGTCGAGCTTCAGTCTAGATATTCTCATCACCTCATGCTGCCCTTCTTCATCACAGGCCCCACCGCCTCAGGCAAATCAGCCATCGCCATCGCGCTGGCGGAGAAGATCGACGGTGAGATCGTCAATGGAGATGCCTTTCAGCTCTACAGCGGACTGGATCTACTGACCGCCAAGCCATGCGCAGAGGACCTCGCCCGAGTGCCTCATCATCTTTACAGTGCTTTACCACCCAGTGAAAACTGCGATGCCCAGCGCTACCGAGAGCTGGCGCTCCCTGTGATTGCCGACATTGCCGCACGTGGCAAATGGCCCATCATCGTCGGCGGCTCAGGGCTCTACATCAAAGCTCTGTCCCACGGACTCGCCGACCTACCACGCGGAGATCCGCAGCTACGGGCTGAACTCAATGCCCTGACGCTAGACGCCATGGTCACCCAGCTCCTCGCCTTGGACCCTGCAGCCAGCGAAAACGTCCCTTTATCCAACCCACGCTATGTCCAGCGGGCGCTGGAAATCTGCTTACTCACGGGCCAGCCACAGTCTGCTTTGCGCCAGAACTTTGCCGAAACTGAACCTGCAGGACAAGGCGTGCTTCTTCAGTGGCCGCGCGAGGCGCTGTATGACCGCACCGATCAGCGCGTGCATGACATGATCGCCGCGGGTCTGTTGGCAGAAATCAGCGCTTACAACGCACTCCGCTCCAGGCAACCAGACGCAGTATGGCAGCCGGAAGTCCCCTTTGAAAAAGCCATCGGCCTCAAAGAAATGCAGGCCCACCTAGCTGGAACACTTTCCCTACCAGACGCCATCAGCGCCATGCAGCAGGCCACCCGCCGCTATGCCAAACGTCAAAGCACCTGGTTCAAACGTGAACGCTGGCTGCAAACGATTTGCCTCGATTCCAACCCAGCGGCAGAATCCATCACCAGCCAACTCATCGATCTCTTTCCATGTCTGACCTCATCACGCCCGCTTACACCGTCCCCGTCAATCTAGGAACTCGCAGCTACCGCGTGGATATAGGCCATGGATTGCTGCAAAATCTGGGCTCTATCGCCAATCAAATTCTAACCAAAAGCTCCACCTGCGCCGTCATCACGGACTCCAATGTCGGCCCTCTGTATGCCGAGACCGCTCTGGAAAGTCTCAAAGCAGCAGGCAAAAAGCCCGTCCTCATCACCGTGCCCGCTGGAGAAGCCAGCAAATCCTTGCTTTCCAGTCAGACGGTTCTCAGCGAAATGGCACGCGCAGGATTGGATCGTAAAAGCTTCGCTGTGGCTCTCGGTGGCGGCGTTATTGGCGATCTCGGCGGCTTTTGCGCCAGCATCTATCAACGCGGCATCCCCTACATCCAAGTACCTACAACAGTGCTCTCTCAAGTGGACAGCAGCGTCGGCGGTAAAACTGGTGTCAATCTGCCCGACGCTAAAAACATGGTCGGTAACTTCCATCAACCCGCCCACGTCATCGCCGACATCGCCACCCTTTCCAGCCTGCACAAACGCGAGTGGAATGAAGGTTTTGCCGAGATCATCAAACACGCCTGCATCCGAGATGCTTCCATGCTGCCCCTCATTGATCAAGTCGCCTCGGGCAGCGGCGACCTAGCCGACCTCATCCGCTGGAACATCGCCATCAAAGCCGCCGTCGTGGAGGCCGACGAATATGAAACCCTAGGCATCCGCGCCTTGCTCAACTTTGGCCACACCCTCGGTCACGCCATTGAAGCCGCAGCAGGCTATGGAGTCCTCCTGCATGGAGAAGCCATTTCGCTCGGCCTCCACGCCGCCGCGCTGCTTTCCGTCAAGCTTTCTAAGCTAACCACCACAGACGCCGACCGCATCATCGACCTCCTGCGCCGCTTTGATTTGCCCGTTCAGCTATCCGCCAGTTTTGAAACCGAAGAACTCCTGCGCATCGCCCGCATGGACAAAAAATTCGAGCACGGCAAAATCCGCTTCGTTCTCCTCAGTGCCCTGGGTAGCGCCCATGTCAGTAACGAAGTCACTGAAGACCATTTACGGGAAGTCATCGCCGAGATTCGGGGAGCATGATAACGCGCCACTCGAAGCTGGGCGGTAAAAAATCCTGACTATTCTTCACTTACTTTGGGGCGCAGGCGTTTGTTTGCGAATGCAATTCCAGAACCTATTTTAAGGTAACGCTCAAATTCTAGCGCCTGCTTTCGGTCTGAAAAAGCCAAATAGGTCTCGAGAGTCCAAGGTCGGTATTTTGCCGTATGCGTGGATTTACCCTCATTGTGATCCTTTACCCTCTGCCGAAGATCTTCCGTAAACCCGACATAAGTTCTTTTGGGTTCAGCCGTGCTTCGAAGCAAATAGACGTAATACATCATTTGATAAAAACGGACTCAGCACGGGGCGTGCCATTCGTAGCTGGGCGGTAAAAGGTAAAAGCCCATCCTTCGCTCTTCGAGCTTCGGAGGGCATTCTTTGCTTCCTAAAGTCAGCGAAGAATGGTGGAGAGGGTGGGATTCGAACCCACGGTGGCCTTTCGACCACGTCAGTTTTCAAGACTGAAGCCATAAACCACTCGACCACCTCTCCAGATGCTTGGGTTACGAACCCATTCCATACACTCAGACTTGGCCAGATGCCAAGAAGAAGTTTTCACTTCGTTTCAGATCAGACCATGCGCATCTTCGTGTAGGGGTTACCCTCGTTCTGGTCGATGCGTTCAGGACGACCTTTGTACTTATACACGAGCTTGGTGTGATCCATGCCCATGAGGTGCAGGATGGTGGCGTGCAGGTCGTGGACATGAAGTTTATCATCCACAGCACGCAGGCCCAGATCATCGGTGCTGCCGATGGTCTGTCCGCCTTTGATCCCACCGCCCGCCATCCACATGGTAAAGCCGGTGGGATTG
>JAIXZA010000072.1 GCA_027489965.1 Verrucomicrobiaceae bacterium | reverse complement strand
ATCGAAACCTCTGAAAGTGTAAATGTCAGAAGTAGCAGAACCACCGGTCACGTGAGCCGCCTCATTCCAATTAGAGGCGATCTGAGAGTTAGAAGCAGTCGTACCATGATCCGTGAAGACTGCCGAGAGTGTACCAGAGGTCAGAATCAGACTTGAAGTAGAGGCAAATGAACCGGAACCAGTAGCTGTCAAAGGGAAGGCCGTTGTCAGGCCATTGTAGCTATTGCCATAGGCACTGCTCAACCAGCTGGCCGCTGTCCCTGCAGGATTATTGGAGTGAATGTTGCTGAGGCGCAGTTCTGTCAGGTAAAAGTTACCTTCAGCACCAGTTTCCTGGAAGTTAACCTGTGAAGCGCCTTCGATAAGTGTGTTGTGAACACTCATGATAGCTTCATCGCGGTTTTGAATACCACGCTTCAATGTCGTGCCAGCCAAGAGTGTTGCATTCATGATCGTCATGTTAGTACGTGGCACACGGTCTGTGTCAGCGCTTTCAGGACCATCAACTTCGAGTAGTTTGTCATACTGATAATCAGCAGCAGTTTCTAGCTGACCAACAAAGGTGTTGTTGCTAGCGAAGCCGCTACGTTTTGGACTGTTGGGCAAGCCTGCCAACGAAATGCTACCTTGAACACCAAGCCAGAATTGGTGAGTGCCACGGAAGCCTTCATCTGCATCGAACAAGTCATCTTGATTTGCAATGGAAAACAAGAAGCGGGTATTGTGCTTACCACCGAACCACTCAAAACCGTCATCACGATTCTGGAAGATTTCGATGAACTCCAAGGTCGTGCCGGATCCAGCACCGCAAACGGTGAGGCCGTTGATTTCATTGCCTGTGGCTGCTGCTCCGACCACGAAACCACCGTAGCGCATGGAGCAGAAACGAATGACTCCGCTGTTGTCCGCGTCATCAAGCCCACCATAAATGGCATTGGTAGAGTTTAAGAGGGTAGATCCTGCACTATCGGAGAGACCTTCCACATAATCAGTCCCAGTGCCGTTATTCTGACCAGTAGCATCAACTATGGCAGTGTAGGCAGGTAAATCATCAGTATCGGCTCCTTGCGGGCTACTAACACCATCGCTCGTAGTGCTCTGGGCTACATAAGCGCGACCACAGATGACTACGCCACCCCAAAGGTTGGCTTTACAGAATCCGTTGTCACCTTCATCACCTGTTGGCGAGTAGTTATTGGTGAAGAGGCTGGAGTCACGTCCTGAACCAGTGACAGCAAAAGAACTGGCATCTGGAAGCAAATTCACAGTAGTGCCAACACTAGTGACATCAACAGCAGCTCCGCCTACAGTTGCGGACAACTGAAAAATAGAACCACCAGCAAGAACTGGAGTTGTATTAATCACATAATAGGTCGTAGCAGCAAGCAACCCACCAGGAAGCGTGGTTGCCTGCACCTTGTAAGCAGCACCATTAGACAATGCAAATGGGGCTGAAAGCCTATTGTTATCAACGGCTTCGTTGAGAGCACCATTAATGTTATTGATACGGAGCGTTCCAGCAGCTGTAAGTGTTCGCACACCAGTGCTGGTGTCATTTTGAAGGGTAAACGTAGTTGTGGTAGGTGTAGTGCGCACAGTGTAAGTTGTACCCGCAACAAGACCGCCAACTACCGTGCTGAATGTCATCGTGTCACCGATAGCTGGTCGCAATGAAGCGGCTGCAACCGTGAAGGTTCCGTTGGTGGCACCAGTCGTAGCACGCGTCGTGGGCTGCGTGATGGCGACCGGATTGATACCCACTGCATTGAAGATCGTTGGGACGGTATTGATTCCGCCAGGAACATTCACGTCGTCAATTGAGGTGAAAATGATCGGATCGTCAGCCGTGCCGTTGGCAACAATCTTACCGCCGCGAGCGACGATGAGAGTTCCGGGCTCACTGGCAAGACCGCTCATGTTGGAGGTCACTGCACGTACGATGGTACCAGGCTCAATCGTGAGCTTAGCACCGTTGGCCACGATAATAGCGCGGGCGAGGATGTACACATTGTCGCGAGTCCACCGAGTATCCGTAAGGATCCGGTTTTCGGTGTTGGTGCCGACAGTCACGAAGGCAGCTTCGGCAGTTCCGCCGAGGGATAACGCAGCCAGTGCCGCGAATCCTAATTTTGTAAAGTTCATGAGTAGAAAAGAGTAATTATTTGAAATGAATTAAAATGATAAAACAAACAGCCGATTAAGCGTTGCGACGGCGGCGGAAGAAGAGCGCGCCCAGTCCAGCAAGTCCGAGGATCGCACGGGAAGGCTCAGGAATCGCAGCAACTGTGGCAAGGCTATGGGATGGATTACCACCGCCCAAATCAGCACCAACACTCAACGTGCCAACCAAAGCTGTCGTATTTAGAGGGTCAAGATCGAAGAAACTGTCCGTGATAGGCGTGGTGTCGCTATCTGTCCAAACATTGGCATTGTTTACAAAAATGCCATGTTGGGTCGCATTAGAAACAACCGCGTTATTCAGAACCCACATATAAATGCTGCCGCCTGCAATATCGCCCGCTACATTGTTCGTGTTACCAGTGCTCCCATCAAATGTGGTGCCGCCGTAGCTAGTGCTACCGCCTGCATAAGTTGTTGCTGAACCAAGACCAGTTGCATCGAAAATTCCGGGGTAAACCACGGATTCGAAAGTGAAACCGATTGCTCCGGTGTAATTTACAACCTCACGGAAATTGGTGTTAAGATAAGCGAGGTCATTTGCATTAGCAGAAATCAAACTGTTTGAGACGACAAAAGTACCAAAACGAATCCGTCCATTAGCAAGCGGAGTCGTTCCATCAGCAAGGGTAAGGCCATTGGTCGTAATGTCGGCAATCAATGTAGCAGCGGAAACTGAGGAGAGAGTGGCGGCCAAGAGGCTAAGAATAAAGAGTGTTTTTTTCATAAGATGATTTTAATTTTTAACTGATTGAGATAACAAATTTTGTCGGAATGAATTATTGAGCGAAAGGTTCTGGAAGTGCAAAGCCCAAGGGTGCTGTCTTTTCTTGAAAAAGAATAGCCTTTCCAGGGGTCAATGCGACAGCGCCCTGATCAGTCGTCCCACCGCTAACCAACCGCCAACCGACACCACCAAAAGTTGTCGTGTTCTTGTAAAAATAACCAGTCAGAACGCCCGCGGTTTCGAGATACAAGATGTCGGCACCGGTTGCTGCCGCGCCACCTGAGACGTAACCACTGAGCCCACTGCCTGCAAGTGTAGTCGGAACAGTGAACGGATTATTAATGATACTGAAACCTGTGACAACCGAAGCCGTTTCATTACCCGGAAGAGTAACACCCGTGGACCGCAAAGTGAAAGCTGACCCAGCGTTTCGACGCTGCACATAGACGCCACGATTTGGGCGAATAACTGTGTTATTCTGAGATACTGAGCCACCAGACGCCAGACGCCAGCCGGCACCACCAAACGTTGTTGTGTTCTTATAGAAGTAGGCAGACAAGGTACCCGCATCGTCCAAATAAACAAGGTCTGCGCTAGCTGAGCTACCAGCACCATTCCAGCCAGCAGCTGGAGGCGCACCAAACAACGAAGAAAGTGTTTCCAACTGATAAATGACGAACTCGTCTCCAACACTAGGCGTCAGCGCAGCAGTCGTCGTCACTGTACTCGTACCAGCGCCTGTCGCGTTGGCACTAATCTGACCCGTCTGTCCGTAGCCACTAGTTCCAGCCTGATTATCACGGCTGGTAATCTTGATTGCGTGAGGGGAAGCTGCCGTGCTCAAAGAGCTTGTGAGATTCGACGAGACGCCAAGAGTCGTGCCAGAAACGCTCGTGATCGTGCCGGATGCAACAATGTTCACGAGAGGAATGGATACCAACGATGCTTTGTTTGTTGGTAGTGAGACGTCAATAACGCCAGCCGTGCGGCTAACGGGGAGATCCTGGGCTGATGCGGCACTGGAGAGTGACGCAAAAGCGAGGATAGCAAAGTAAAACAATGAGGTGGATCGCTTCATGATTGGGTAGGATTTTAAACAAGACGGAGAGCCGTCTACATTGACATAAAAGCCAGTGTTCAAACTTTTTAAAAGTTTCTTCATGCAACAATGCCGTCACTTATTGAAACCCAATTCTATCGGCGCATCTCATTCGTTCTAATCAGTGATGGTTTCTCAGAACCGTCACGAATCGAACAGACTTAATTTTTAGAGGAGCAGCCCCTGATGGCCATCCCAGGACCTTCGCCTGTCTTCCTGCCTATGCATTCAAACCCAATCTTTCGTGGTTATGAGCACAAATATTTCTCATCCATTAGCTAAGCCATCTTCTTCAGGGCACCGCCTCAAAATGAATCGAGCGCCTACCACCAGTCACTTTAAATGACTGATCGAATAGACGCCCAAATGGGTGCCAAAAGATAACTTAAAATTTAGGGCACTGCTTTGATCGTGACACCGCCAGAAAGACGTTTTGTCTGAGCAGTGATTGGGTTAGAGTCGTTGACCAAGAAGAAACCAACGCCTGTCAGAACACCTTCAATGGGGACGATCATGCCTTCGAGCTTCTCCGTCCTTGTGCGACTCACGAGGGTGCCACCAAAGGCTCCCGTTGTTGGAACTGCTGTGAGTTTGATATTTAGCAATCCAACATTCCCAACGGTGATTTTACTACCGGTGGTGATAGAGGCGGTTTCCGTCACATCGCTTCCGTTAACGTTGAGTGCGGCCCCATTAAGTTTTACTTCAGCATTGTTCGTTCCACTGGCAATATTCAGAACCTGGAGTGGAGTGAGCGGCGCAGTGTAAGCACCACCTTTGATATCCAGCGAAACGGCGGGGAAACCTTCAGCATAGAGTGTGTTCTTCACCAAGTTAGCTGGCCGGGACCAGTTGGCCGCACCAGAGAGTGTGTTATCTTTCACATCGGCATTTGCCTTTGTGTCGATCTCAAATTTACCCAGGAGGGAACCTTTCAGGACCGTTTTGTAAAGTGGCTGATACATGAAAGCTTGGCCTGTTGGGCCCACAAAAGTAGAGCCTGTAATAAGCTCGCCATCTGCAAGCTTACCCATGAACGTAAGTTTACCATCTTTGGCAACACTGAAGCTGGCGAAGCTTATGCCCTGAGGGTAATCAAGGTTGCCCACGACAATTTGATCATCATTCTGCAATCGTAGGCGATAGTTGGCTAGGTAATCTGCTGCCGTGGCTGCCGCGGGCGTGGCAAGCCATCGATTACGCCAACCTTCGAAAGTCACTATTTCAGTGCCGTCTGTGATCGCTCCATCTGTTAACAGATTTTGACTCAACGAAAACGAAACCGTCAACGGTGGTTGATTGATCAAACGTTTAACGATCATGGTGACCGTGTGTTTGTTGTTTACCGGATCAGGCACTAGCCCACCTGCAAAACGGTGCACTACAGCGCCAAGAGTGATCGTGCCAGAAGCCGCTCCGGTGGGCTGTAGATCCAGCTCAAATCGACCTCCAAGATCCTGGCTCAAGGGGGCGCGCTCAATCGGACCAACCCATTTACCCGAAAGGTTGGGTGCAAGAGGTGCAATCTCGATCGTATCTGAAGCGACTGCATTAGGAAGCACGCCATTAGACACTGTGACGGTGACTTTAAATGGCTTTCCACTCAACGTAATAGCCTGCGGACGGCCTGTGATCTCGCCAGTGAACCTATTAATCATTAGACCCTTTGGTAACACTGCACTGAACATAGCGGGAGTCTTAGCCAACGCAGCATCAACTGGAACCTGATAAGAATAGGGCTCACCCACTTTGCCATCAGGCATGTTCAAAGTTAGAGCATTGATGATTAGCGGCGCTTCATTGACCACGATAACTTCTGTGGAAGCGCCAACCGTAGGGCTGGCTACTCCTGTAGCCTGAACTTCGCAGGTATAAAGCACTGGATTCGCTGAGACTTGCAGCGGGGTAATTTTCAGCGTCTTCGTGATCTGGCCAGGGATGATCGCCCCATCTTTTTTCCACTGAAGTCTAGCTTTATTTGATGTGGCAACGCCGGTCTCAGCATAGGAAAGAGTCAGTGTTGTAGAGCCAGTAGCAGTTGGACGGACGACTACTCGTGAAACTGGTGTGTTATCCTGCACGACCGTCAATAATGCCTGATTACTGAGGATTTTGTTTGGTTTGCCTGCAACGACGTTGCTTACCTCACAACGATAGAGGGCAGAATCAGCAAGACCCACGCCATATAGCGTTAAACTATCTGTGATGGCACCGGGAACTGCAACGGTGCCTTTAAGCCAGCGATAGCTGAGCGGGCCTTGGCCAATGGCAGTTGCCGTAAAGGTGACATTGGCCCCCACTGTAACAGCTGCCATATCTGGGTGATCGCTGAACGATGGTATTGGTGTTACTACATTCAAAATCACTTTGCTAGAAGTCGAATCTCCCCCTGCATTACTTACCTTGACAAAATACTCCCCGCTCTCTGCAATTTGTGCGTTCGTTAGAACCAACGTTGGTTCGGTGCCCAACACATCAGAACTACCTTCTTTGTACCACTCTTGGGTGAACGGCTGCGTGCCAAGTGCTGTATAACTGAAAGTCACTGGAGTACCGACAACAACATCCGCACCAGATGGATTCCGGCTGGCAACAACATCAGAAACCGTAACTGTGTTGATTCCCAGTAGAGAATGGGAATTCGCTTCACCTCCGATGTTCACTCCTGTAGATAAAGTTCCGAAATGCGCAACAAGACCCGGCGCAGTGCTATCTGGTGTCACAAAGCTATCTGGAACAAATGTATCTGCATCAACCCATTTAGCATCTGAGGAAAAAATCGCCTGTTGGGTAGCATTAGCCGGATTCAAATCGTTGAACACCCAGATGTAAATTTTCTCTCCAACCAAATCTGTTGTGCTTGTATCATCTGTTGACGCGGCCGTAGAATCGTAAGGCCTTCCTTCAAAGCTAACTGTAGTGGAATATGGCAAAGAAAGATCAAAAAAACCATTGGTGTCAAACGCACTTATGTCCCCGCTGTACGAAGCCACTTCAACAAAAGCAGTATCCATCGCCGCAAAGCTCGTAATATTTGCCTTGAAATCAAAATCAGAAGGAAAAAATCCAAATTTAATTGTGCCACTGCTTAGTGCGTTAGTGCCACCCTCTAAAGTTAGTCCGTTAATGAAATTATTGGCAAAAAGGTTAGCCGCTTGCGCGCTTGATCCTAGCGCGATCAAAAGCGTGAGAATCGTATAAATGAATTTTTTCATGGGTTCGGTTTTGTGAAAGCTTGTCCAGAATGCATTGGTTGTGACATTAGCGGCCATGGACTGGCAGACTAAGATCCTAACTATTATCATCACGGCATATACTATGTATTCACTGCCATCCCCTGCACGCCAACCAATGCATTGAAACGATTTTGTCACTTAACGACTGCATTCTCTGGGAATCTGTTTTAATTCGACTCGACTATTTTGCTGCTGGACTGAGTTCTCCCTCAGATGATTTTTAATTCGTCGTCTGTTTCAAAAAAATCACCTCAAACATCAATCCTAGTTTCCTGTTGAAACTAAGATGAGGGGATGTCTTTGACTCCTCCGCCAGACTATTCTTATCAACAACCGACTCTTTTGTCACCCGCACGAAAAGAGCTTTCCACTTCTTTTCATCCTGTCAGTTCGCTTTTGGGTCTTCTTTCAGGCATAATACTCGTGAGCGGCCTTCTAAGCTTAGCATGGTACTTTGCTAAAGACGAAGCTAGCCCTGTGCTTACTCTACAACCCCCAGGAGCGTCCGTGCCCCGACAAACCAAAGAGGCGCCAGTCTCCGCAGCTTATAACTCAGCCGTGGTTGGCAGCCCAAAACCAATGGTTGGTAGTCTTTTTGAAACTCAAAAAGTATCCCTTCAAGATGCCGCGATGATGGATACAATTCGCATCAATCAGCCCGTAGGAAAGATCTACCAAAGTAAGCCACTCAAGGAGATTCCAACGAAATCTATTCCGCTGCAACCAAATGCGCCCCTCTACCTCGAAGCGCTGCAATTGCTAAAGCATTATCAAAGTGAAACGCGTCTAGAATCTAAATGCCTCACTTCGAATCAATCCGCAGCGACCTTGGAACAAATGAAAAATTACTATGTTACTCAAAATGGTAGCGAACCACTTATCAGCAACCAAAGCCGTGGATTTCTCATCACCATGGGAGAAACTCAAATTGTTCAACTAGACTTTCCCTGTTCCAATCGGCCTGATGGTCTGGCTTCCGCCTTCTTTCACCGCACTCGCGCAAACAGTCTTTTGCTGGATTGGCAAGCCTACGTCGGCTACAGTTCGCTAAGTTGGCCTGAATATAGACGGACTAAACCCCAAACTCCGATTTGGTTACGCGCAATCGCTTCCGCTGGCGACTACTACAACTACGAGTTCTCAGACAAGGCGCGCTACTTGTGCGTTAAACTAACCAGTCCAGATGGCATCCACAAGATCTATGGCTATGTACCCAGAGCCGTTAAGTTAGCAGACCTATTCCTCAAACGTCTGAATTACGAGCAGCTTGAGCTTACAGGCACTTCCAAGGTAATGATGAAGGTTGTGGTAAAAACAACATTCCATTATCCCGCAGAATCTGATCAGTGCGTTAATATACGTGGTATTATTTTAGATCGGTGGTTTCACTTTGATTGGGAAACTGAGGATAAGCCATAAACTTGCGCTTGCGCGTCGTTATTTTGGAGTGAAATTTTTTGTGACTATTTTGCCACAAAATTCACGCTCTTCGCCACTTCTCCGCAAGTCATAGGCTTTCCCATTTTCGCCATCCCGCATGACGACTCCCTCGATAGATGGTTCTACCCAATCACCCAAGAACCCGATCTTCAAACTTGGCAAGATATCGTGGTCACTGATCCTGTTATTCCTGCTTCTATCGTTAGGTGTCTATGTTGTGCCAATGGTGAAGCGCCTGAGAAGCAACTATTTAGGAAAAGCCAGTTTAGAAAGAGCCAAAGATTTCGCGGCAAAGAAAAACTGGCAAATGGCAGGTCAAGAATTCCGCACCGCACTACAACTTCTACCCAACGACCCAGAAGTGTTGCGGGAATTGGTCAAAGTGCTGGATAAGACTCAGAATCACGGACCCCTTATGCGTAACGCGCTGCTAAACCTGCGCGAGCTCAAGAGTGAAAATGAATCTGATGCCATTCTGCTGGCCAGAATACTACTCAAGGAGGGACAAATCGGGGCAGCTCGCGAGGCCTACAATGCCCTTAGTGACACTCAGCGTGAAACATCGCTTGCAGAGATTCTCCAACAAAACATCTCAGTGGCAGAAGGCAATAAAGCTTCTCTCGAGGGCCTGATGCATCCCGAAGTCAAAGAAGCCATTGCTTTATGTAGAAACCCCTTTTCTGAGCTTCAAGACAAAGGCACCCAGGCTCTGTGGGAATTAAGTAAAACAAGTGATCAACGAAGCCTACAAGCCATCAACTTTCTTGCCACATCCGAAAGGCTGACCAAAAAACAAGCAGACTTGCTCCTTCAACGATTGGAAGCACATCCCCAAAAGAGTCTGCCGGTGCTTCTCGGCATTTATTCCGGCTTGATGCGCAATCTTCCCGCAGAGCGCGAACGGACTCTGAAAAAATTAACATCAAAGCATAGAAATGTACCTTTAAACGACCTGCGTATCTTCCTTCAATGGCTGTCCTTGGAAGGAGAGTCAAAACTTCTGCGCAGCATGATCAGTGAAGAGACACTCTACGGTGATCCCATGGTCTTCACTGCCTACGCGCAATCATTCACACAAAGAGGTCAGTGGAGGGAACTGGTGAACCTATTCGACAAACCCGAACAGACTTACCCAATTACCCCTGAAAGCATGGCTCTTTTTCGCGCAAAGGCCTTGACCCATTTGGAAATGGACGGGCAAAAAGCCAAAGAACAGTTCTATAGTGCCATCGATAGCAGCCTAGCAGCTCATAACACCGATATGCTTCAATTGATTGCCAGAGAAGCCGCTGAACTCCATTTTTGGGACATCTGCGAACTGGCATATAGCAAGTTGGCAGAACTCCAACCGACTCTCGCACTTTCCGCCTTACAAAAAAGCTTGGACGCCGCCATGCAGCAGAATGACACAAGTCGGATTCTTCGTATCGTCACACAACTAACTAAACTGCAAGGTAGCAATTCGGCATACTACACTCAGCTTTGTTACATTCGATTACTCCAAGGCTCTGAAATAGAGACGATGACACTGCCCTCCACTAAACAGGCAGAGCCCAATGTCATCGCTCTTCTAAAAGCACTCAGAGCTTATCGCTTTTTAGATCTAATTTCGTCCAAGCAGTATTTGGCCGAGATCTTCGATTTGAATTTTTTGAGTGATGGACAAAAAGCCGTTTACGCTGGCCTAATTAGGAAAGCAGGTTCTGGACAGAAAGCGGACGAGATTGCAAAATCAATCATCCCACAACTCATTTTGCCTGAAGAACAGGTTTTTTTAAAACCTGCTTTTTGATTCTTCAGTCTAGAATACGAGTTCAATCCTTTTGACTCTTTCTGGTTGGCCTATCTTTTAGGTCCGACTCTCTCGGTCTGTGTCGTCTCTTCAAGGGCTTTGAGGATTTTCTCTTTTAACTCGCCCTCCTGCTCCATCAATTGAGGAAATTTTAGCGCCATTTGTTGATAATAGACCTTAGCCGCTTTGACATCCCCACGCTGTTCGTAATAGTTGGCGAGAGTCATCAGCTCACGCTGCGCGGCCGTGCGAACTTCCACAAGACAGGAACGCGCAAGGGCCGCTTTATCACTTTCTGGGTAACGAGCCAAGAACCAGGAAAGCGCAGTCGCAGTAGCTTCACGCTGATGAGGGCTGTCACCTCGCATGGCCTTCCATTCTTTATAGGCGATGTAGGCTACCTGATAGCTCGCATCATCGGCTAGCTCGTGCTTGGGGTAAGATTCAGCAAAGTCTTCATGAATGGTGATGGCTTCCTTTTTGTTCCCTGCTTTTTCTTGTGCTAAGGCTAAGTAATAATGTGCTTGGATACCCTGCTCCGACTGCGGCCCATTTTTGATGACGTTTTCTAGCATGGCCACCAAAACCTCAGGTGCCATCTTCTGTGCGGGCTTTACAACCTCAAGCGTTCGGCGTTCATTTTTCCCAGCACCAAGCAGACGCTTAATGAGATTAAATTGCGCAGCAAAAGCTTTTTCGAAGTGACCTGGCTGCTCAGTGACCAGACGATTGAGCGCTTCAAAAGCAGCCTCATTCCCTTCCAGTGAGACTTGTATGCGGTAAATCTCCCACAATGCATTCGCACAAGTCTCGCTACGTCGATACTTTGTGGAAATTGTATTGAAGCGATCCAGAGCCTCCTCAACCTCCCCATCGGCGATCAGCTTCATGCCACGCTGATAGAGCTTAATGGCCGTCTCATCTTCCACTCCATGCAGAGTAAGCCCGACACCAAAGAAAAGCAGCCCCAGAAAACTGGGGCTGCAAAAAAGACAAACTAAACGAGAAGTGACCATGCTGGCCTCAAGGCGTCACAGGCTCAAGCAGAGGCAGTGCACCTGCCGCACTAGCGGATGAACCGCTGCTTTGGCTGACTGAACTTGGCTTGTACTGTTTGGCCAATTGCTCACTTGTGCGCTTGCCATAAGTCACACGTCCCATGACAACGTAAACGTCCTTCATGCTTTTGGTCGGGTTCTTCACGCTAGCCTCTGCGCCAGGATAAAGGTTTTCGACCAAACCAGAATTCGGCCCTTCGGAATCCATGTGCGGCACGCCTGGCTCATCGGCGATGGTGTAATCAAAGCTTACGACTTGTGTCCCGATATTGCGGAACTTGAGCGTGTGCTCAATGGTTTCTTCATCCACCATGTCACTGACAGTCTGGTAAGAAACAGGGGCGTTAGGGAAGGTGACACGTTCAGAGGTGACCGTTTTACAACTGACGAGTGCGGCGATGGCTAGCGTGCCAAGAAGGATGCGAGAGGTAGGAAGCATGGTGGTTTTAGTTAAAAAATTAGTAGCGATAACGGAAGCCCACAAGATAGCCATCTGTGGCGTAGCCGGTGAGATCTTCCATGTCACCAAAATGTGTATCTCGGTATTCAGCAAAGACGGAGTATTGATCCTTCCAGGTCCACTCCACGCCAGCATACCAATTCCAGGTATTGATAAACTCATCCATTGAGAAAAGGGCATTGGCACCCGTCGTGGCTGGATTCAGGAACCATGTCTGACCGCCGCCGAGACCGCCGCCAATGTAGGGACGGAAACCTGCGGCAAATTTACCAATGCGCGCGCGGTAGCGATACAGATCCAAGGCAAGCGTGCCATTGAGTGTAAACATGAGTGAATTCATATCAGCAAGCGCCACACCTGTCTTATAGTCGCTCAATGTGGTGGACATGAACGTTCCTTCTGCGTCCACCGAGAACATCAATGGCACGCGTTTGAGCTTCCAGCTTTTGCCCACTTCCAAACTGAAAATAGCAGCTCCTTCTTCACTTTTGATGCGACCACCGCCACGAAGGTTACCTTCTTGCCCTAATGTCTCCCCAATACCGACGCCTACGTAGGGACCATACTTGCGTTTAACTTGTCCACTGGCGGCATCGCCCAGAGATTTCAGCTCCAAGTCAGCAGCCTGAAGAGCGAGAGATGATATTAAGGTTAGAGTGAGGACAAAAATGCGCATGGGAGATTGTATTGTTCTTGTCTTAGCCTGAGTGTTTGAGTGCGGAAATAAGTTCCATGTGAAGAATTCGTCACAAGGATTTCATCACACGCCGTCACAGGTTAGACACTATGAATCATCCTTTCATGCGCCAGTTCATTTTTCTCTTTTTTGGCATCACCTTGGCACTCGCTCAGGAGAAACCGACCGCACCAGGGGTTCCAAAGGCCGTTTTGGATCCTATTTCCCCCACAGTCCCGAGACCCGAAGAACCCGATTTGCCATCAGGCCCTGGATTCCCCATCGACGTCAATAACTACGAGAATCCTCTGCTGCTTTTTCAGGGAACGGGCAAGGAATTGCCCATGGCAGAGGAGCTCAATCCCGATTTGCTGCCACCGATATCACCGTATTTACCAGGTGAAGAAATTCCAGACCCTGAGCCTGACAAGCCACTGACGCCTGAAGAACTGCGCCTGCGTAGTCTTGGACGCAAGGTTGTAGCCTCGGTCATCGGGCTTCGAGTATGGGATCAATTCGGCAACCAGCTTTCCGCTGGCGTGGGCTCTTTCGTCAATGGCAGTGGCCTCATATTGACGGACACAGGGCTTCTGCATCCTGAAATCGCTGACAAGGTGGACTATATCACTGCGACGGGTGCAGATGGCTCGAATCATCGAATCGCCGGCTTTTACATCGCAGATCTGGTTAGCGGCGTGACACTGTTGCAAAGCGAGTCCTATGAGAGCGTGCCTATTGACCTAAGCCCAGGCACAAATTTTCAAAAAGAACAAAACTGCCACTTGCTGGCCGTGTCTGAAAAGCGTGGCCTCGTCTTAGCCGATGCAATCGTGCAAGTGGACACAGCGCTCACAGGCCAAGGTTGGCTCAATTTGCGGGGCAATGATTCCCCGGGTGCCGTAGGATCGCCGATACTAAGTCCATCAGGGAAGGTTTTGGGAATCATCGGCATGAAGGTGCCACTTAATTCTTGGATGAACTTTGGACTCTCCATCGATGCTGCTGCCCTGGAACTGCGGAAAGTCAGGCCGACGCTACAGCCACTAGCTCAATTGCCGCGCAAACCTAAACTCAAAGAGGTGGCCCAGGATGCGGCTTTTCTGCGTGCTTTTGAAACCCTGCAAAACAAGCACATTGAGTCGGCCATGCGTCAGCTGGTGCTACTAACGCGTAAATACCCACGTAGTGCCGAATGCTGGGCTCTTCTTGGTTTAAGCGCCAGCTATCTCGGAGCAGCCCCAGAGGCCCTCAATTGCCAACGCAAAGCGGTAGCACTCGACCCAAAAGCTGGACTCTATTGGCATCAACTAGCCCTGGCGAAATTACGAGATCAAAAAGGTAATAAAACATCTGAAAGCACCGAGGACCGTGAAGCCCTAGAATTAGCCACCGAACAGCGGCCCAATGATGCACTAGCCTGGCTGCTGTTGGCAAGTCGTCTAGTCAGAGATGGCGACCTGGGCAGTGCAGATGATGCGTTAAAGAGAGTCATGCTGTTGGCACCCAACTATGCCCAGGCTCACTATCTGAGCGCATACATTCGGGGTCGATTGAAAGACTACACAGGTGCCCAGACTGCCATTACACAGAGTTTAAAGCTGAATCCCGGTTACTCCGAGGCCTGGTTTTACCAAGGCATGATCTTTGACAAAAATGGCAATCCCGACGAGGCCGCCAAAGCCTACCGTAACACCGTACGTCTCAGGCCTTCTCACCCGCAAGCCTGGAAAAATCTGGCTTATTCTTTAAAGAAAAGCGGACATACCACAGAAGCCAAAGAAGCCTTCCAAGAGTATCAGCGTCGATCCACTCCAACAAAGAAATGAATCAACAAGTCGTTATCTTCCCCACTTGTCACCAAGGTAAACCAGCATGTGACGCAGTCGTCACGAAGAACCGTTTGGCGTAAGACTCTGACCCCATGTATTCACACGGAACATGAGTAAAATATTGGTGGTCGATGACGAGCCGGATATTACCGAGCTAATCTCTCTGCATCTGATGCGTGAGGGACATGAGTGCCTTTGTGCAACCAATGGCCTGCAGGTCATGCCTATGGTGCTGGAGCAACAGCCGGACCTGATTGTCCTAGACATCATGCTGCCAGGTCAAGATGGCATGGCCGTTTTTAAACGTCTGCGTAGCGACAGCCGGACGCGCTCTGTGCCAGTGATCATGCTCACAGCCAAAGCTCAAGTCACCGACAAAATCAACGGCCTCGAGTTAGGTGCTGACGACTACCTGACAAAGCCCTTTTCTCCCCGCGAACTGGCGCTGCGCATCACGGCCATCCTGCGCCGCACGAAAATCGTCACACACGTGTCAGAGGTAAAGATGGGGGCCTTCCTCATGGATCGGAAGAACATGAAGTTCTTTCACAACGATCAACCCATTGATCTGACCACGACTGAGTTTAAATTACTCGCCGTTTTGCTGGAAAACACCAGCGCCGTCCACACACGCAGTGAGCTCTTACGGGAAGTCTGGGGCTACTCAGATGATGTGGCCACACGGACACTCGATACTCACATCAAACGCCTGCGGGAAAAACTGGGAGATGCTGGAAAACATGTCGTCACCGTGCGTGGCACCGGCTATCAATTCCTCATCGAGGCACCAGTCGCGGCATGAATTTCAGGGTGGTATGTGTTAAGTGTTTGGTGTTGAGTGATGGATCACTGAAGGCGCAACGCTCTTTCGCTTTCACCCCAGGAACGACTCACTAACACACACTTTTCACCTGCTTAATGTCACTTACTCTAGCCATACTCCTCGCCTTGCTAGGCGCTTGGGCCATCTGGCGGGAGAAGACATGGCGGGCTAGAGTCAGTAAGGTGACAAGCGCGGCAGGTCTGCGTGACTTCCAACCTGACGCACTTGCCACACGCTTTGCTAGCCTACAGGACTCGAATCAATCTCTGCTTAAAGAAGAGTATTTACGCCGCTTGTTCGAGGCCTTACTCAGTGAGATCCGCCAAGGTGTCGCTATCGTGGACAACCACATGCGCATCAAATTCGTGAATCGCACGCTAGCGCATCTGTTTCAAAAAAACGATATTCAGCGCGGACGCACTCTTCTTGAAGAGATCCAAGATCACCAAATCATCGACGTCGTACAAAGTGCGCTCAAAGACCAACGACGTATCGTGCGTGAAGTGGAGTTCACGACGCTGAGCGGCAGCAGCATCACCAGCCGACATTACCTCATCGAGGCCTCCCCTTTGCCTGCAAAAGCGGAAAGCGGAGCGTGGCTCATGGTCCATGACATCACGGAGCAGACCATGGCAGAACAAATCCGAAAGGACTTCGTCGCCAATGCTTCCCATGAATTGCGCACGCCGCTCACTCTGATCAATGGCTATGTCGAAACGCTGCAAAGTGGTGTGCTCAAAGATGCCACCTCCATCAAACGCTGTTACGAGGTCATGGAAAAACATGGCAAACGCATTCTTCGAATCATCGAAGACATGCTCACCATTTCACGGCTCGAGAATGCCAATTCCACTCTGAATGTGGAGCCCTTCAAAGCCAGAGCCTGCGTCCAGGATGCCATCGACCACCTTTCATCCATGTTGCAAGGTCGAGACACACGCATTCATCTCGATTTCCCCGCAGATGGCGGCACCATGCATGGCGATCGTTTTTATTGGGATCAGGTCTTTACGAATCTCATCGAAAACGCCCTCAAAGAGAACTCCAATCCCGGCCTCGTCATCACCATTACTGGCAAATGGTATTCAGATCACATTCTTCTCAGCATCAGTGATAACGGCATCGGCATCGCCGCGCACGATTTACCCTTTGTTTTCAAGCGCTTTTACCGTGGTCACAAGCACCACAGCCCGCAGATCAAAGGCACTGGCCTGGGCCTCAGCATCGTACGCCGCGCCGTCGAAGCCCACGGCGGCACCATCGACCTCACCAGCACCCCTGGCGTGGAGACCACGTTCACCATGCGTGTACCTCTCCAGTAAATCACTGCTGCTTGGCCCATTTACGATGAACGAATGCTGGCGATGGTAACGTTCTAGGTTGCTTGATCCTCTCTCCAACCATGAAATACATCGCTCTCGCTTCTCTTCTATTCATTAGTAGCATCCACGCGGAGGACTGGCAGCCGGAGGCGGGGTTCAAAAGTCTCTTCAATGGCATGGACCTCACGGGCTGGTGCTTCCGGGCGAAGACGAAGAAAGAGGAAACCAAGGCCGGGGAGATCCTGGAAAAGTTTGATGGCAAGACCGTCTCTAGCGATGCGCATTATTCAGCCAAGGATGGCATCTTCACGGTGACCTTCCCGACGGAAATGGACAAACTCACGGGCCAAATTTATACCGTGGAGGAGTTTCCGAAAAACTTCATTCTGAAGTTGGAATTCCGCGCCAGTATCAATGCTGACAGCGGCATCTTTGTGCGCAAACCGCAGCTGCAATGCCGCGATTACCTGGTGGCTGGACCTTACAAAGACTTGAAACAATACAAAGCTCAAGACTGGAATCTCATCGAAGTCACCGTGAAAGATGGTGTGGCCCACTGCATCTGCAATGGGGAGGTGCTGGAAGCCGCGCTGGCATTGCCCGCAACAGGCCCCATTGGCCTAGAAGGCGACCGTGCCGTGATGGAATATCGCCATATCCAGCTGAAGGAGCTGCCCTGAGGCTGCAACCAGCTGAGCATGAAGAGAAAGAAGGGAGATGATTCTCCGTAGGTTTGCTGGTCCTCCATGCTACGCCTACTTGTTCTATTTTTCGGTCTCACCGCAGCCTCCGCTTCTCTCGGCGCGGAGACGCTGATCACTTTTGAAAAGGACGTGCGGCCGATTTTGAAAGCGCAGTGCTTTCACTGCCATGGCGAAGATGGAGAACTCAAGGGTGGGCTGGATGTGCGCTTGGCACGTTCCATCCTGAATGGAGGCAAGTCTGGAGCCGCAGTAGTGCCGGGGAACGCCTTGGAAAGCCATTTGCTCAAACTGGTGCGGGAGGGCGAAATGCCCAAGGGAAAGGCAAAGCTAAAGGCCTCTCAGATCGAAACAATCGAGCGCTGGATCGCCCAAGGTGCCAAGACAGCTCGGCCGGAGCCCGAGAAACTAGGAGCAGAACACGCCTTCACCGATGAGGAAAGGGCATGGTGGGCTTTTCAGTCGATCCAAAAGCCGGTCAAACCAACCGTGAAAGGTAGCGCTCGGTTCAACCATCCGATCGATGCTTTTGTGGCTGCCAAGCAGGAAGAAAAAGCTTTGTCCTTTTCACCAGTCGCCGATCCAGTGACGCTAATTCGACGCGCCACGTTTGATCTCACGGGGCTACCGCCGACTCCAGCCGAAGTGGAGGCCTTCGAGGCTGCTTATCTGCGAGATGGTCATTCAGCGATGCAAAACCTCATTGAGCGGTTGCTCGCCTCTCCTGCCTACGGCGAGCGCTGGGGCCGACATTGGCTAGACATCGCCGGCTACGCGGACAGCGATGGCTACACGGACAAGGATCTGGAACGCAAGTATGCTTACAAGTATCGAGACTACGTGATCAAAGCTTGGAACAGCGACAAGCCGTTTGATGCCTTCATTCGTGAGCAGCTGGCAGGCGATGAAATGGTGCCGCAGCCACACAAGAACTTATCGGCAGACGCGATCGAAAAAATCACCGCCACAGGCTTCCTGCGCATGGCAGCCGATGGCACAGGGGCGATGAATGACAAGATCGCCCAGAACTCAACGATTGCGGACACGATCAAAATCATCAGCACAGCCTTTTATGGCATGACCATAGGCTGCGCTCAGTGCCACGATCATCGCTATGATCCGATCACCCAGGAAGACTACTACCGGCTGCGAGCTGTCTTTGAGCCTGGATTTGATACCAAAAGCTGGCGCACACCGGCAGGCAGACTGGTTTCTCTACTGACCGATGCTGACCGTGCCAAAGGCGCGGTGATCGAAGCGGAAGCAAAGAAGCTCGATACGGCACGTTTTGCCAAGCAGGAAGAATTCATCACCGAAGTACTGGAGAAGGAGCTGGCTAAGGTGGATGAAAAAGATCGCGAGGCTCTGCGAAAAGCCTACCGAACCGTGGCAAAGGATCGAAAGCCTGAGCAAGTGACGCTCTTGAAGGCCAACCCCAAAGTGAATCAACTCTCTGCGGGTTCGCTGTATCTCTACGACAGCACCTACAAAACCAAACACGCTGACACGCTCAAGAAGATGACCGAAGAAGCAGCGTCCGTGCGGGCTAAAAAACCGCGAGAAGAGTTCCTGCACGCTTTTGATGAACAGCCGAAAAAACCAGAGGCTATTCCGGCCACCTTCCTGTTTCATCGGGGTGATATTGAGCAGCCCAAGCAGGCCGTTAAGCCCGGCGATCTGACGATTCTTGCCGGACTGCGTCAGGTAGAGGTGCCGGAAAAATCATCCGCACTGCCGACCACGGGACGCAGGCTGGCCTTTGCTAAATCACTGACAGATGGCAAACATCCGCTTTTGGCAAGGGTGCTGGCGAATCAGGTGTGGATGCGACACTTCGGCAAAGGGCTGGTGAATTCACCTGGAGATTTTGGTCAACTCGGAGAGCGACCCAGCCATCCTGAGCTACTCGACTGGCTGGCTGCAGAGTTCATGGAGAGTGGCTGGAGCATGAAGCAGCTGCACCGTCTGATGATGACCTCACAGACCTACCAGCAATCTTCTCGACGTGAATCAGAACGTGAGCGGATCGACCCTGACAACCGCCTGCTGAGCCGCATGAACGTGGTTAGGCTGGAAGCTGAGACTTTGCGAGACTCCTTGTTAGCGGTCTCGGGACGACTGATGCAGAAAATCGGTGGGGAACCGGTGCCTGTCACTTACAATGAACAGGGCCAGATCATCATCGGCATCGATACGCGGGACACCGCCGGTCGGCAGACAGGGAAGCTGGCACCAATGCATGGCTTGGACTACCGACGCAGCATCTACATTCAGGCCCGGCGCAGCATGCCCCTGGAGGTCTTTGCTGCTTTTGATGCGCCTGCCATGACGGAGGCCAATTGCGCCGCACGCCCCGTCACCACGGTCAGCCCACAGAGTCTGCTGCTCATGAATAATCTCTACATGCGCGAGCACGCGCAGGATCTGGCCCAGCGTGTGATGCGTGAGGCTGGGACCGATTTAGAAGAGCAGGTCAAACTCGCCTGGCGCTTGTGTTATGCACGGAGTCCTAGTCTGGCAGATCTCGATGCCGCGGTCGAGTTTGTCCAAGCTCAAGTGGTCCATTACAAAGCCCATCCCACCAAACTAGAGCACGTCAATGCGCCAGCGGAGAAGTCCGATGCGGCTCCAGACCTTCTCGGTCTTGCAGCTCTCTGCCATGCCCTGATGAGTGCCAATGAATTCCTTTATGTCGATTGAGTCACCCTTATCTCGGCGTCAGTTTCTCTCCGGTGCTTACGGCATGGGCACGGTGGCCTTAGCGACCCTGTTGCGTGAGGAGGGACTGCTGGCCAATCCGGCTTTGGCAGGACTCACAGGCCACTATGATCTCAAGCCAAAACCCGCGCATGGGTTTGGTCAGGCTAAAGCGATGATCTCCCTGTTCATGCAAGGCGGTCCGAGTCACATCGACCTCTTTGAGCCGAAGCCAGAGCTCGTGAAGCTGGATGGCAAAAATTTCCCAGGTGAGATCAAATATGACGACGCCGCAGGTGCCAGCCGCGAGGTCATGGGACCGCAATGGAAGTTCCGCCAATACGGCCAAAGTGGGCTTAACTTCAGTGATCTGGTGCCACACATGGGCAGCATTGCCGATGAGATGACGATGATCCACTCCATGCATACAGGGGTGAACAATCACGGTCAATCCATCTACGCACTTCTGAATGGCTCCATCACCGGTGGCCGCCCCACACTCGGCAGTTGGCTCACGTATGGCCTAGGATCTGAGAACCAGAATCTGCCTGCTTATGTCGCCCTCACGGACCCACGCGGGCTTCCCGTGCTCGGTGTGGATAATTTCAGCAATGGCTGGCTGCCTTCCGTGTATCAGGGCACCGTCATCCGCCCCAAAGAGCCACGCATCTTGAATCTCGATCCGCCCATGTCGCTGAAGGGAGATGCGCAGGAAAAATACCTTCGCTTTGTGCAGCGCCTCAATGCTGAACACGCCGAACAGCGCCCAGGGGAGTCAGATCTCGAAGCACGCATCCAGAGTTTTGAACTGGCCGCCAGGATGCAAATCTCAGCGAAAGAAGCGCTCGATATCAGCCAAGAATCCGCCGCCACCCTCAAAATGTACGGCATCGACAAACCCGCCACCGAGGAGTTTGGCAAGCGTTGCCTCATTGCCCGTCGGCTTGTCGAGCGCGGGGTGCGCTTTGTCAGCGTCTTCACAGGCAATCAAACCTGGGATCATCATAGCAGCATTCTCACTGGACTTCCCTCCGCCTGCCTGCAAGTCGATCAACCTGCTGCGGCCTTAGTGCTGGATCTGAAGCAACGCGGGCTTCTCGACACGACCGTCGTTCACTGGGGTGGCGAGATGGGCCGACTGCCAGTGATTCAAAATCGCGCCGGAACCAAGGGCCGAGCCGCCGTGGGGCGTGACCACAATACCTACGGCTTCAGCATGTGGGTGGCAGGCGGTGGATTCAAAGGTGGTTACGCGCATGGAGCCACCGATGAGTTTGGCCATCATGCCGTCGAAAAAGTCGTCAATCACTTCGACTACCACGCCACACTCCTGCACCTCTTCGGTCTGGAGACCAAGAAGCTCTCCTTCAAACGCAACGGCACCGAGCAAGTCCTCGTGGACAATCCCAAAGCACGCGTGATCACAGAATTGCTGGCCTAGGGTAGATCATGCTTGAGGCTTTGAATGTCTGTCTTGAAAGCGCCACCCTTCGTCCACAGGCGGTTTTTGAAGCTCGCGACTAACTAGGTTGGCATCTGGTCTGTTATTGAGGATGCGAAGCTCTAAGCCCAGCCTCATATATGGAGCATGTTTGCCCAAGCCTCAGTCGTCGAGCACTCCGACCTCAGGTCCACCCTGTCAGAGTCCTTCGCTGGGCGTTGACGGTCTCCCTAAAATCCCATACGGTGAATGGCATGAGCACACGCCAACTTAACATCGCTGATTTCGTAGCCCACTGCTTCGATGAAATCTCCTCCATCGAGAATGGCACCACCGTTGTGGAACTCATGCGCGATGGCAAGGTCATCGCTTTTGTCTGCCCTGCGGCACAGCCCAAAAGCAGCACCGGCACTCTGTCTGACTGGATGGGGACTGGCGCAGGATTCAGTCTTGCTCCTGGCTGCACTTTAGATGACCCCGCTTTTGCCCCAGAGGAATGGGAAGACGCATCCGACGATTCCTAGCCTATTTTACCTTGTATATCAGTTTACTGACGGCTGATGGCAAAGGACTGCATCGTTCAGGATCGCCTCAATGTCAGTGACTTTGATGCCGCCACAAAAACTCTTGAGCAGGGTGGCTGTGATGCCCCAACCACGGCCTGCGCGGTACTCCTCAGCCTCAAACGAGCGTCGTTTACCCCTGCGCGGTACTCCTCAGCCTCAAACGAGCGTCGTTTACCTCTGCGCGGTACTCCTCAGCCTCAAACGAGCGTCGTTTACCTCTGCGCGGTACTTCTCAGCCTCAAACGAGTGTCGTTTACCCCTGCGCGGTACTTCTCTGCCTCAAACGAGCATCGTTTACCCCTGCGCGGTACTCCTCAGCCCCAAACGAGCGTCGTTTACCTCTGCGCGGAACCGCACAGGGTCAAAAAAGCGCTTTTCGGCCGATTCACCCAGGGAAAGAAGCAAAGGGACGGACACTTAGTCATGCCAAATCTAGGCCAGTGGCTATTCATCGTTCAAAGATAGCGTTGCTGGACTGATAGCGGACTTGGCTTGGCTCCGGAACAAATTCAAAACTGGAATTCCGCAAAATGAATCACCTGACACCTTTCACCCCGAACACCCTCACCACCCGCCTCACGAGAGACTACTCTGCCCGCTGCCGCAACAAATCCCATCACCCGCATTGCATCGCTGGCCCGGCACGGCAGAATCCGGCACCCTCTCTTCCCTATGAAGCTCACTCCCAAAACTCTTACCAAGCTCATCGGTCTCGGGGCTGGCGCTTTCTTCGGCGGCCCTGTGTTTGCCTGCCTCGGGTCCACCTGCGGCGGTTTCATCGGCGAGATGTTTGATGGAGACGATGAGAGCGGCTGGGAGTTGGACAAGGCCTTTAGCGGCGTGCTCGGAAATCTCTTTGCCGGGAAGTTGCAGCCCATGTTCGAGGACGTGCCCTCCGGCTTCAATCATGACCTCCGCCGTGCCGCCGCCCATGCCTTGGTCGCGGCGCTGGAGTGGGAAAAGAAACCCGGTCCTCTCTCCGTCGCCCTGCTCAAGACCAGCCCCTTCTCCGTCTTGAGTAGCCAGCGCAAAGAACTGCTCAAGCGCCTCATCCTTCGCTGGCGCGACCATATCGCAGCCGTGCTGAAGGCGGCGGAGAAAAACAAGGACTCCTCCCTGCTCGACGCCATCCTTCCGCGTGGCGACAGCGATGCATTCACCCGCCTCACCGACGACAAGCTTACCGCCGAAGAGCACACCACCACAGCATGGGCTGCTTTTTACCAGCAGACGCTCCAGCCCGTTTTAGACGCCATCATGAATCAGGACGAACGCCAGCAGTTCGACCACGCCGACCTCCAAAAGCACGTCACCGCCAGCCTCGCCGCCGTGTTTCCTGCCTGCTTCACCGAGGCACTCAAATCGCCTGATCAGAAGCGCGCTTGGATCGCTTATCAAAAAACGGTTCTCTCCGCCATCCAGCGCTGCGTCTATGACATCGGCGGGAAGACGAAGCGCATCCCGGAGATCGAGAAGAAGATTGATGTGCTCGTGGAGAACGCCGCTGCTGCGAAGCAAAGCCAGCTACAACTCAGTGAGTTCCTCGCCGTTGTGCAGCCTGCTATTGATGGGCAGTGGCAGACGACCAAGAAGACGCATCTCATTGTCACCGCCATTCAGGAGCATCTTGGCGCGTTCCTCGCGGAATATCAGAAGATTGCACCGCTCAGCCTGTACAAAGAGGCCGTTTTCGACGCTTACGCGCACTATGTTGAAGTTGGTCTGCCAAAGACGGGCGGCACTTCGTTTGGTCAGCGTCGGGCATTGATCGGCGACATCTTTGTCGATCCTTGCAGCGCGGCAGCCCGCGTCACGCCCGCACAGCTTGATGATGACATCGAGTCGAAGCGCCAGCTTCCCGGCGCGGCATTACTCCCGGTGATTCAGGATCTTTTCACGTCAGGGTCGCATCGTCGTCTTGTTCTCTTGGGTGACCCGGGCATGGGGAAGTCCACACTCGTCCGCTGGCTCACCGTCTCACCCCTGCTGACAGGCACGCGGAAGAAGCTCACCTCCGTTTTCCCCACCTCACTGCCAGCCTGCTTGAAGTCGGCCATCCCGCTGCCCTTTGTCATCCGGGATTTGGTTCTCCACATGCCAGACGATGCCGCGCAGTGGGACTGGGATGCCCTTGTCTCTGCGTTCCGAGAGTTCCGTGCTACCGACAGTGCCGTCAGGCCCTTACTCTCCGCTTATTCGGGGAACGAGCCAGCCTTTGAGTCTCTTCTCGCTGATCCAGACGCGCTCTTCCTCATCGACGGTCTCGATGAAATCGGCGACTCCCGCAAGCGCACGGCCATGAGCGCCGCCATTCGGGAAGGCTTCAAGCGCCTGCCACACGCCCGCTTCCTCGTCACCTCCCGCATTATTGGTTACGACGATGCGCCAGTGGACTGGATGGTCACGCGCCGAGATGAAGGCAGCGCCATTGTGACGAAAGCTGGGCGTGACGCGATGGTGAAGATGCTCGTGGACAAAAGTGTCCCGCAGGAGGAGGCGGAGACGATTGACCCGCGGGTAGCATCTAGCCACACAACTGAAATCCGAGTGGCCACACGGCTCTTTCTGACTCCCTTCAACAACCAGCAGCAGGAAAAGTACGCCCTCCGCTGGTTTACTGTTCGTGTTGGAGAGAAACTAGGACAAGACCGTGCCACGGCATTGCTGAACGAAGCACGGCGGAAAAAAAGCATCCGTGTCATCTCCCGTGTGCCGAACCTCCTCTGCATGATGGCCTTGTTGAAGACGCATGATGTGCCCTTGCCTGATGGCCGGGCGGAGCTGTATGCGGACATCAGCACCGCCTACCTCAAGACCATCCATGAGGCACGCCACCTGAATGATCCCCACCATGGGCACCATCTCCCCTGCACCCAGCAAGAGGCTGAAAAGTGGCTCTCCATCATCGCCATGCGGCTGCGCGTCCAAAGTGCGGAGGTGTCTAACAATAAGGCCTCCAGATTTGACATAGACAAACCATCTGACTCTTCCGATGAGATTCTTGCCACTCAGGCCCAGATGCTGGGTTGGTTGGAACCCATGCTGGCAGAGGACCGGTGCGAAGAAACGGCTGAAACCCTGCTGCACGACTTTCTCCGCTACATCACCCAGCGCGCCGCCTTTCTGCTGGAGCGCGGGGAGGGGCAGTACGGCTTTGCTCACCTGTCCTTCCTTGAGTACTACGCCGCACGCTGGATGGCTGACGAGGTGGACCGGCTGCTCAAGCACCGGCAGCCTGAGGCTTGGCAGCAGCCCGAGCTGATTCTCTCGGATTCTAGCTTTGAGCAGCTCTCCCGCCAGCCTGCCTGGCACGAGCCGCTGCACTTCCTGGCAGAGATCATCACCAGTCACCACCGGGCAGATACGCTCAGTCTCCTGGCCTGGACCTTCCCCTGGTTTCCTTGGAAGGATCTCGGCACCACCATGCCCGCCCCATCCGACACTGCCCCCGACTTGCATGCCGCAAGCCTGCTGGTCGCCCTCACCCTCGACAAGAAGGTCAGCCTTACCCTCCTCCAACGCACGGCCATCTGGTCATGGCTTTGGAAGCGCTGGCTGGCGGAGATGCCAGAGGATGTCCTCAGTAAAGCACATCCTTGGCATCTCGCTCCAACCATGCTGGATGTCTCCGATTTCCAGGCACACGCGACGGCGGCCCTCACCGCACTGCTTCCCGGCAGGAAAAGCCTCTTGCTGGATAACTGTTCAGCTCTGACCGCACTTGAGTTCATCCAAGCCGCCGCTGACCTGAAGCAACTGTGTTTAATGAACTGTACCGGACTCAAAGCCAAGGCTCTCACCGCACTCCAAGGCTTGGGCAGCTTACAGAAGCTTGCCCTCTATGGCTGCACGGACGTGAGCGACCTCACCTCGCTCCAGGACTTGGGAAGCTTGCAGACGCTTTCCCTCCACGGCTGCACGGGCGTGAGCGACCTCGCCGGGCTCCGGGGCTTGGGCAACTTGCGAAAGCTTCACCTCAACGGCTGCATGGGAGTGAGCGACCTCGCCGCGATCCAAAACTTGGGCAGCTTGCGGACGCTTGACCTCACCCGCTGCACAGGCGTGAGCGACCTCACCGCGCTCCAAAGCTTGGGCAGCTTGCAGATGCTTGACCTCACCCGCTGCACAGGCGTGAGCGACCTCTCCGCGCTCCAGGACTTAGGCAGCTTACAGACGCTTTCCCTCACCGGCTGCACGGGCGTGAGTGACCTCGCCGGACTCAAGGGCTTGGGCAGCTTGCAGTCGCTTAACCTCAACCGCTGCACGGGCGTGAGCGACCTTACCGCGCTCAAGGGCTTGGGCAGCTTGCAGACGCTTTCCCTCAACGGCTGCACGAACGTGAACGACCTCACCGCGCTCCAGGACTTGGGCAACTTGCAGACGCTTTCCCTCACCGGCTGCACGGGCGTGAGCGACCTCGCCGGGCTCCAGGGCTTGGGCAGCTTGCGGGAGCTTGACCTCTCAGGCTGCTCGGGCGTGAGCGATCTCTCCGCGCTCCAGGACTTGGGCAACTTGCAGACGCTTTCCCTCACCGGCTGCACGGGCGTGAGCGCCCTCGCCGGGCTCCAGGGCTTGGGCAGCTTGCAGTCGCTTGACCTCAACGGCTGCACGGGCCTGAAGGATATGGAGAGGCAGATCGCAGAATTGCAGAAGGAGCTGCCGGAGTGCGAAATCCACTCTTGATCGGTGGCGGGTGGGGCGATTTGTCATATTCACCCATGAATTTTGAGCCCGGAGCGTAGAATCGGTTCAGGTTTATCTTGCCTGATTCCAACAGAGGTGTGTCAATCCACACCCATGAGCAACTCTCTCCGTACTTTCCCCAACAATCCGTCGGAAATAAAGCTGCTGACAAACCTCACGATCTTTGGATGATCAACAAGTAATGCGACTGAAAATCACCAGCGAGCCTTTCGCACCCGTCCGCAAGTGTCTGCAGCCAAACAGCGATGTTGCGTGGAGTTGTTTAGGTAGGCCAGTCAGCAGTTACCTGTGTGATGAAGCCGTTTGAGTCTTTGTGCTTTCCTTACCTGTATACGAAACGAATGCCGCGCAGCTCGGCCTCTCCGGAATCCCGATGACTGATTATCCACGCATTGAACATGAGATCATCACTCACGTCCGTCATATCTTCGATGCTCATTCGGGTATTTCGGAAATTTGGTTCATTGGCAGTCGGGCCAACGGCAGCGCCAAGAATGATTCCGACTGGGATTTCTTCGCATTTGCTGCTCCATCCGTCCTTGATGCATTGCGGCAGGACATCGCCTTTCGTAGGCCGGACGTTGATTTGCTCATTGTCACCGACGGAGATTCTTTTGAATCCCCCTGGGAGCGCTATGACCTCCCTGGGGAGTTTAAGCGCGGGCATCTCTTCGACCGCCGCGATCCTACTTTCGAATGTGATAGTTGTGGCTGGGGGTGGACTCGCATGGATAATGACCTTGCCACCTACGTCACAAGCTCCCTCGCTCCTGGTGGATTTCGCACATTGAAAGCATTCCGCATTTTCCATCGAGGGACGTACAACGCATAAAAAAGTTGCTGCCAATAGCAGGAGCGGCTTTGATCAGATCATCACTTATGGCACGAGCACAAAGGGACGGACACTTTATTACCGCTTGCCCGTTTATCGATTCTCTGAGCTAATTATCGATTGCTCACTCCATCACCCATTATGCCGACCTTCGATCTTTCACCATTTCCAGGAGGTGATTTCCTCTTGGATTATGCCACTCGCTTCCGGCGTGACGATGTGGGCGAAATCGAAATAGGTCCTGCGCTGGACTTATTCCCGGACGAGCCTTCTCCTAAGGGTTTCACAGCAAAGGCTAACTGGAAAGGCCTCTGGCCATTAACAGAGAGAGCTGGGGTTTATTTTATTTATGATCAGGACTTCAAGCTTCTTTATGTCGGCAAGGCGTGGAAATTTGGCCCTCGGTTGGCTCAGCATTTCGGCTCTAAAATTAGTGGCTGCATGATTCTCGGTCGCTGGTCAAATCGGCCGCGTTATGTCATCAATGTCGCGGTGCCTCGTGACATGGCGTTTGAAGCGGCTGCACTCGAGGCGTTCCTCATCTACGGACTCAAACCAGAAGACAACATCCACGGAAAATATACTTGGGATTGATGTAGCGTGTGGCAGCACCAAGCCCACCCTCGAATGGGTCGTGGAACGCGAAAAATAAAAAAGCATAAAAGTGGCCTGACTTGAAACCAAGTATCTCACCAACTCATGAGCGAACTCACCCTGCGAATCCTGGAACAAAAACGCCAACGTCGCCGCGAGCTGGCGCAGCTTAGCTACCCAGAGAAAGTGCGCATCGTAGAAAAACTGCGGGATGCTTCACTGCGCATCGCCCGTGCTAGCCAGCGCCAAGGGCTGCGCGCTTTGTAAAAAGGATTCAATCATGACTCCCGAAAACGAAGTCTAAGAGGCTTGATCAGCAAAACAATCTTCCTTGCCATACCGCCCCCTTTCTGGCCTAGGATAGGTCATGCTTGAAGCTCTCCATGTTTGTCTCGAAATCGACGCGCCTCCAGGCTCTGAAGAAGAATCTCTGCATCTGTTAAGAGAAGTCCATTTCCAGCTGCCGAGCGGACACCTGATGGCGATCGTAGGACCCTCTGGCTGCGGCAAGACAACCTTACTCAAAGTCATTGCAGGCATCACGGAGCAGACCGATGGAAGCCTGAAATGGGAAGGGCGAGACCTGAAGGAGGAAGAGGATCTCCACCCAGGTGAACTGGGCTATGTGCCGCAATTCAGCGTGGCTCACGATTTGCTGACGGTGGAAGAATGCATTGCCAATAGCATGGCTCTGCGCACGCAGCTACCAGGGACGGAAGACTTTGAACCCAAGCTCGACAAGATTTTAGCGACAACAGGCCTCACCGATCTAGCAGACCGCCGGATCAAGGTGCTCTCGGGTGGTCAAAAGCGCCGGCTGGGTCTAGCTCTGGAGCTGGTAACGAATCCCTGCCTGCTTCTGTGCGATGAAGTCACGAGCGGACTGGACCCTAAATCAGAAGCAGAAATCACCGAACTGCTACGCCTGCTAGCGCGAGAAAATCCACGTCGCGTGGTGATCAATGTCACGCATAGTTTGGCCAGTTTAGAGGCCTTTGATAGTGTGCTGGTCATGTATCAGGGCAGGCTCGTCTTTCATGGGCCGCCGAAATTACTCACTCATTATTTCAGCGTTCAACACCCTGAAGAAGTCTATCTGCGACTGACTCAGCGGGAGGCGCAGGGCTGGCATGAATCCTGGCAGAAGAAGCGTGAATATTATGAGCAGATGCTGTTTGAAAAAACGGCTGAGTCCCCCCAACCTGCATCTAGTGAAGCGGAGAACTCCATGACCCATGAGGCCGTCGCGCCCGAGGAGCTACCCAGTCTGATGAGTCAGGTCTTTACCTTGTTAAATCGACGCTGGACCATCTTCCGCCGCGATAAAGGCCAAGTTTGGTTGCATCTGGCCATGCTGCTAGGCTTTCCTCTTTTGGTGGTCATCTTTGCCCTAGATGGCATCAAGCCACTGAAGCAGCTAAGCCAACGACAGGACTCCAATGTGGTCTTTGAAATGCAGCAAAAGGCGCAGCACCAGATCGATCAACTCAATGCAGGCGGACTCGTCAGCGGGCTCATCATGCTACAGGTCGTGCTGGTCACCCTGATGGCCAGCAACAACGCCGCGCGGGAGATTGCGGGAGAACGCTTGATCCTGGAACGGGAAAAACTCGGTGGGCTGAGCACCACAGCTTACATCATCAGCAAGGTGCTTTTTCTGGGTGTCTTCGTTTTAGCTCAAAGCATCTGGATGGGGATCTTTGTGGACATGATCACAGGTGGATTGCCTGGGGATCTCATCATCAAGCTGGCGCTTCTCATCCTCGTTTCCGCTGCCATGACCAGCATCTGCTTGGGCATCAGTGGCCTGTGTCGGACCCCTGAAAAGGCCACCATCCTCAGCATTTACCTCGTCGGCTTCCAACTGCCGCTTTCTGGTGCAGTTCTGAGTCTGCCCGATTGGATCGAAGGTGCGGTGAATCCCTTCATCGCTGCCTTCTGGGCTTGGTCAGGTAGCCTGCGCAGCATGAGTGACACGGCCTTTTATGATGCAGTCAAAAAGGTCACTGAAACAAGTCTCGTCTCACCCGAACTAGCGGCCTTTGTCCTGATCGCTCATGTCATCATTGGACTGAGCATGGCTTATGTTGGTAGCAAAAGTAGCCAATGGGAATAAGTCCTCGCGTTCGACCTATGAGCCACCCTTTTGAACTTCTAAGCGGCGGCCACGCCTTGCGAGATCGCAAAGGCGCTCTAGTCTGCTCCATCATGCGTTTTCTTCGTCCATCTCAGTATCCCTTTTTTCTGCTTACTTTGGCAGGAGTAGGCGCTGCATTTGCAGCTGAGCTTCAGGATAATTCAGAATTTCGCGCGGCACAGCAAGCCCTTCAGGATAGATTACCCACAGTGGCCGCGATCAAAGCTGCCCGCCTCATGGCTGCTGCGCCTGCCAACTCCGCAGAGCGTCAGACGCTAGCCACCCTGACGGTAGAGTCGTGGGTTAGAGCCAAGGATGGGATTGCTGCACTGAGAGTGATTCAGCAGGAAAAGATCGCCAACCAGACTTATTGGCAGGCCCAAGCCTTATTCCTGAATGGCGATTTAGAAGGCGCTGAAAAGCTCCTCAGCGTGCGAGTGAATGAAGACCAAGCTCCTAGCTTAGAGCGCCTACTTTTAGCCAAGATCAGTCTCAAAAATGGACACGAAGCCCAGGCCCGCGTCGTGATCCAGCCAGTCCTGAAAAGCGCCGATCCAGAGATGGCGCGCCGAGCAAAGCAGATCGAGGATGAACTCAATGCGCTAGAGGGTAAGTCTGCGCCCGTTGTCACCAAAGAAGTCACCAACAACCAGGAAGCCTCAACTCTCTTGCTACAGGCGGAGAGTCTCGTGCAGCTCGATAAGCAGATCGAAGCACAAAGCATCCTGCGCAGATTACTCGCCAGCAAAGGTGGCGGCGAGCGCGCCCATCACGCTGCAGCCGTGCTGTTAGCTGATTCTTATCTGCATCAAAAGAATCTGACGAAGGCCACTGAAGCCTTGGTGCAATTTCTAGATAACACCTTGGAATCAGAAGCTTGGAGTCCAGCCTTTGATTTATTGGCGAGCTGCTTGGAGGAGACCGAAAAAGGTCTACCTCCGCCGGATGCGACTTTGCGCTGGATTAGCGAGGGCAACACCGTGCAGAAGGAGTCGCTCACCACATTGCCATCCACCAGTACCTTCCAAGGGCATGCGATGCTGCTCCTCTCACGTTGGCTGGTTTTCCAAGGTCGCCAAATGGAAGCTTTAGGCATGTTAGAAGCTGTCATTCAGCTGCATGAAGGTCACCCGCAGAGTGATGAGGCCATGCGCTTAGCCCTGGAAACCTACAGCTCACTCAAAATCGATGCCCGAGTCAGTTCACTTACTGATCAATGGCGCAAACGTTTTGGCAGCAGTGGCTCATCCATGGTTGAGTCCGTCAGCGCGGGCACGGCCTTTAAGCGGGGCGACTATCAGCAGGCCTGTGAGCTTTTTCAAACAGCGGCCAACCTCGCCACGACTCTGGCTGAACGCCGGTCAGCTCTTTACAATGCGGGAGCCTCAGCTCTGCGCGCTGGTGAGATGGCGCTCTATCAATCCATGCTGGGCCAGCTCCAAGTGGCCAGTGCAGAAACAGCTTTGCCTAGTCAGGATGGCTCTATTGATCTGGATCTCGATAGCACTCTGGAATTAGCGGCCAAAGGACGCCCTGAGGCGGAAGCGGCACTCACCCGAATCACCCAAAAACAACCGCCACACCCACGCGCTATCGAAGCTTGGCTGGCACTGGCTGAACTCGCCATCTTACGAGTTCCTGCCGATTTCCCCTTGGCCGATAAAGCTTTTAAAACGGCCGAGTCTTGGCCTGGCATCACCGAAGCCCAACTGCAACGAGCCCTCAATACTCGACTGTGGCAGCTAGACCACCAGGGCCAACTCAAAGCCTTAACAGAAGTCGGTGCCGATTTCCTCTCCAAATGGCCCACTGCCAATCTTGCGGCTCAAGTGCGCATGAAGGTGGCAGATGCTTTCTTCCGGCTCGAAAACTTTGCCGCAGCACGCACGGAGTTTGAGCTCGTCGCCAAGAATCACCCAACCTCGCCCTACGCGGACACAGCACTCTATTTTGCCGGTATGTCGGCCATGTCTATGATGAGCGATGAGGGCCGAGCCAGTGCTATCACACTTTGGCAGGCTGTGGCGGAAAAGAAAGGCCCGTTAAGCATGGCGGCGCGCCAGCAACAGGCCTTAGCAAAACGACGCGGTGGCCAAGAGGCGGAAGCGCTCAAGATGTTAGATGCCTTATTGAAAGAAAAGACTCTATCCGAAGAAGCTAAACGATCACTCACCTGCGAAAAAGCTGAGATCCTCATGTTATTGGGCAAAGAAGATGTTCTGCAATTAAACACAGCCATCCAGGTCCTCCAGGAAGCGCTGCATGAAGATGATCTGCCGTATAAATGGCGTGCACGTTTAGGCTACACGCTAGCGGTTGCCTTAAACTCTGCCGGACGCGGTGTCGAGGCCCTCGAGGCCTGCTATGACGTGGTGAAATCCACGGGGTTCACGGGTCCTGCTGACCCGGCCGAATTTCGCTGGTTTTATCGCGCTGGCTTTTTCGGCATTGAATTAATCGAAGCCGGAAAACAATGGGAAGCAGCCGCGCTGCTAGCGGAAACGCTCGCTCAATCCAAAGGTGACCGCGCCTCTGAAGCCAAAGAACGCGCCACCAAGATCCGTCTGGAGCACTTCCTCTGGGACGGCAAAAAATAATCCACCACACCTCTATCTGCATGCCCACCAACGTCCTCGGACAAGAACTCCAATGCTGCTGCCGTCAACCTCTGACAGGGTTTTATCGCGATGGTTACTGCCGCACAGGCGCTGATGACAAAGGCCTGCACACCGTCTGCGCCCAGGTCACTGAGGAGTTCCTTAAATTCTCCAAGCGAATGGGCAATGACCTGAGCACACCACGCCCAGAGTATGATTTTCCAGGCTTAAAACCTGGCGACAAATGGTGCCTCTGCGTTCAACGCTGGCAAGAGGCGCTTGAAGCGGGAGTGGCCCCACGCGTGTTTTTAGAGGCCACCCATTCCTCAGCTACGGAGTGGGTAGACTTTCATGACCTGCAAGCGCATGCCGTCATCGACGAGCTCTGATGCTCACCCGACCAATTCAGCCCGAGTGAAGGCCGCGACGACTGGATAGCCTTTGCCTTCGATGTTTTCACGACCGCCTTCCTGACGATCAACGAGGATCAGTGCAAAGGCCACTTTACCGCCTTCTTCTTCAATCGCCTGAATAGCTTTCAGAGTGGAATCACCTGTCGTGATCACATCATCCACAACGACGACAGCCTGATCTGGTGTGAAGTTTCCTTCAATGCGTTTGCCACGGCCATGGCCCTTTGGCTCTTTACGGACAACAAAGGCCTGCACAGGCTTTGCATCCCCAGCCATGCTGGAACTCATGGCTACAGCCAAGGTGATGGGATCAGCGCCCATGGTGAGTCCTCCAAGTGAGCCAATGGTGAGTCCCCGTGCTGCTTCTTCTTTTTTCAGCAAATCATGCAAGACGCGTCCGACTAAGACGGCACCACGTGAATCCAGAGTGGTCACACGACAATCGACGTATAGATCGCTCTCCTTACCAGAGGCGAGAGTGAATTTGCCAGTCTTGATGGATTTGGCACGGAGGATCTGGGCGAGTTCGGCGCGGTCGGATTCGAGGGACATGCTAAGGTTTTAGCGGAAGGTGACGCAGACGCAAGAAAAGGGTTTCTGTTAATGTAGGATTCCTTTTCAGGACTTGAGCTCAACGTGATTCACGGGATTGTAGCTCCTTCCCATCCATGCCATTTCGCACCGTCATTTTCAACCTGGCCATCACCGCAGCACTGTTGCTTGTGATCGTGCTTGGCGGCATTCTCTTACGGGAACGAAAAGCTGTGGTTGTGGCCCAAGCCGTGAAGATTCCTGTGGCCGGTGTTCCAGGTCAAACGACACCCGATGAAGGCGGTGTGCCAAAACCAGTGGAAGATACTTTTCGCATCCTGCCCTCCCCAGTCTTGGTCGAAAGCCGCGCTAATGAAGGGGACACTCTCAGGATCCGCTATGGCAACGAAGAGCATATCTTTGTCCTCTATTTTGTCGATGCTATCGAGACCTCCATGAACCATCCCCAACGTGTCGCGGATCAAGGACGCTGGTTCGGGGGGGTTCCAGATAAGACACTCCTCGAAGTTGGCAACGAAGCAGCGGCCTATGTCACGCAGCTCTTGAAGACCAATCATTTCAATGTTTTGACTCGCTGGGAACGTGTGCCGAACACAGTGCGCTATTATGCGGTCATCAAAGTGCAGCAGCCCGGCGGTCCCGTTTATTTAGCCGATCTCTTGATCCGAAAAGGCTTTGCCCGTGTTGTGGGGCTCATGACCGAATTGCCTGATGAACGTAGAGATCAGCCAACCTATTTAGCTGAGTTAAAAGCGCTGGATGAAAAGGCCCGAAACACCAAATCGGGCATTTGGACAAAGGTCACTAAAATACCAGGCCACTAGTCCCTTAAGATACCCTATTGCGGCGGATTTGTTCCTTCAGTTACTTTGCCTTGCTTCAGACGCGTGCGAAGTTTTGACCAGAAATCTTCATCATCATCGGAAGGTCCTTTATCTGGTAAATCGGCTCCAGATTTTCCTTTTGGTAACACAGGTACCTTAACGGTCTCACCTCCATCAATGCGATCATCAGCTGAAGTCTTTCCATAAGGTGAAAACAGCCCTGTTGGGATCGGGTACTTTTGAAAGCTGGTTTGCAGCACTCGGTGTTTATTGATGAAATCTCGCGGGCTGTAATAGTTCGAGTTATCCCGAGCAAACTGCATGCGGTTCATGCCAATGCGAAGATTTTTCCGCATTTCGAAATGCAGGTGCACTGCATACATGCCAAAATTTCCACCCATGGTACCGATCAACTGACCTTTCTCCACAACTTGCCCGACCTTGGCGATCCTTGCATGCAAATGCCCATACTGGCTATCGACCATGGCTATCTTGCCAGTTTCATCCCGGTAAGCATGCCTGATGACAATGCAGTGTCCCCATCCGCCGCCGATGTTCTCCGAAATCATAACGACGCCACGAGCCGTGGAATAAATGGGCGCTCCAAGATCTGAATCGCCACCACCTCTGCCATTCCAATCTTCTCCAAGATGTCCGTTCGGCCAATAGCCACGGAAGACATAATAGCCGTCTCCATTGGGTTTACCGACGGGATAATCGAATCCATCAGCTAACTGACAACGAATGGTGTCCGCTCCCATCAATGAACCTGTCACCAAGACGATCAGCAAAAGTGAAAGTGTCCAGGCCGAGTGCATAGTGGAAGATTTAAATAGCGTCTTAACGCACTGCCCAAAGAAAAAACCCCAATCCATGGATCGGGGTTTTAAAATTACGGATTCTTTACAGGAGCCGCAGGAGTTTTAGCGGCCTCTGGAACTGGAGTCACGGCGGCGGCTGCAGCTGGAGCGGCAGGTGCCGGTGTTGCTGGCGCGGGTAACGCTGGTTTTGGAGCTGCCTCAGCTGGTTTATCTGCTGGTGCTGGAGTTACTTTGACTTCCGCAGGCTCTTTCATTTCCGGTGTTTTTGCAGCATCTGCCGATGGCTTCACCTCACTTGCTGGAGCAGGCGTTTTTGCTGCTTCGCCAGTTTTGGCTGGTTCAGCCGCTGGGGTAATAGGTGCTGCAGGAGCTTCAGCTGGAGGTGCCGAGAAAACTTCTTTCTTCTGACCTGCTTGCTTTCTGCTGGTCAAGACCGCCAAAGAGATCGTGAGGACAAAAAGAGTTAGAGCAAGGTAGACCGTTCCTTTTTGCAGAACATTGGTGGTCTGGGCACCGACGAGCTGTGTCATTGCACCATCACCAAAAGACGCACCCAGACCCTCTTGCCGCGGGCGCTGCATGAGAACGATGAGAATCATAAGGATGCAGACGATAACTTCGACTACTGTGAGAATGCCAATCAGAATGTCCATAAGGGGTCGCGAATATGCGGGTTTACCTGACTTTGGCAAGCAGCTTCTCATCCCTTCATTGTTATCATTTTGAAGCGCCTAATTAAAGTATTTATAGTGGACATGGTGACGTTGCGCATTCAGACGTGATTCCCACTCCTTATTATGTCCTACCAATCACAAGCCGAGGCCTTGGGCCTCACCTTCCAAAAACAAGCCCCTGGCTATCTCAATCTCTGCATCCGCTCCGGAAATCAGCTCATCACTTCTGGTCATGTCAGTGACCTGAAAGGCAAGCTAGGCGCGGATTTAAGCGTCGAACAAGGCTACCAGGCTGCACGGAATTGCACGGAGAAAATTCTGCGTTCCGTCTGGGATACACACGGCACATTAGACGGTCTGCGTGTCATCAAAGTGCTAGGCTGTGTGAACTCCACACTCGACTTTACAGACCAACATCTCGTCATCAATGGCTGCTCAGATCTGCTCCACACTATCTTCGGCAAAGAAGGTGACGGATATCATGCCAGAAGCGCCCTCGGATTCGCTCAACTGCCTACTGGCGCAGCGGTTGAAGTCGAGGCGATCTTTGAGATCACTGGCTAGTTGAAGTCTAGATCGTTACTTCCGCATCCTCTTCAAACGCATCGGCAATCGGTTTTAAAATCATGCCAGCAGCAACCGTGTTGTTGGTCTGTTCATCAACCAATACAAAGCTGCCTGTGATGCGATTCTCTGAATAGGCGTCAAAGAAGATCGGTGCGGAAGTGCGAATGCGGATGCATCCGATGTCGTTCAAGCCAAACTCCAAGACATCTTGTGATTTCTCTAGCGTGCTGATATTGACCTTATAGAGCACTTCAGTCACGACGGCTCTGACATCATTCGTCGTGTGACGGAGATGGAATTTCCCGCGTGGTTTGAGCGTCTTTTTATCGGCAAACCAGCAGATCATGGCATCAAACTCGTGAGAACTCTGGATCGGCTCATCAGCCTTAACGATCATACCACCGCGACTGCTATCAATCTCATCGGCCAAGGTGATGCTGTAACTTAGCTGGGAAATGGCTTCCTTCTCTTCACCCGAAAAAGTATGGATGCCGACAATGCGGGATTTCATGGCTGATGGATGAACCACGACTTCATCACCTGGGCGGAAGGTTCCGCCTGCAACGCGGCCTGCAAATCCACGATAGTCATGGAGATTGCCCAGCTTAGAGTCCGTTTGATCAGAGATCGGACGGATCACCCACTGAACAGGGAAGCGCGCTGAACCAGTAACGCTCTCAGGCTTTACCTGGACGGTTTCTAAGTGCTCCAAAAGGCTCGGACCAACGTACCATGGTGTCTTGCTTGAATGATCCACCACGTTATCGCCATTCAAGGCACTGATCGGAATCGGTCGGATTTGTGGCACGTACTCTAAGCCCTTCGTGAAGGCCATGTACTCACTCACAATGCGATCATAAACGGCCTGATCAAAATCGACCAGGTCCATCTTATTCACGGCCAAAACCACATGCCCAATACGCAACAAACTCGCCAAATAAGTGTGGCGCATTGTCTGCTCAATCACGCCAAGACGAGCATCAATCAAGATGATGGCAAGGTCTGCCGTAGAAGCACCTGTCACCATGTTACGGGTGTATTGAATGTGCCCTGGAGTATCAGCGATGATGAACTTACGCTTTGGCGTCGCAAAGTACCGATAAGCCACGTCAATGGTGATGCCCTGCTCACGCTCGGCGCGCAGACCGTCAGTGAGCAATGCCAGGTTTACATGAGCATCGCCACGACGCTTGGAAGATTCTTCAACAGCAAGAAGTTGGTCTTCAAAAATAGATTTTGAATCGTAAAGCAAGCGCCCGATGAGCGTGCTTTTACCATCATCCACAGAACCGGCTGTGGTGAATCGAAGGAGTGATGATTCAGTTGGATTGACGAGAACGTCCATGAGAATAAAAAAGTGAAAAGTTAGAGCAGACTGACTGGCTGGATTTAGAAGTAACCTTCCTTCTTGCGATCCTCCATGGCGGTCTCTGAGCGCTTATCATCCGCCCTAGTGCCGCGTTCTGTTTGACGCGCAGCCGCCACTTCAGCAACGATATCGTCAATGGTGCTAGCCGTTGATTCAACCGCGCCCGTGCAGGTCGCATCGCCAACTGTTCTGAAGCGAATGGTCATTTCTTTGACCTTTGGAATCTCCTCATCCAGCAGAGGAATGATTCCTGTGCTCGCATCAAGCAACTGACCATGACGTTCAATGATTTTACGTTGATGACTAAAGTAAAGACTTGGAAGCGGGATGTTTTCCTGACGGATGTATTGCCAGATGTCCATCTCGGTCCAGTTGCTCAAGGGAAACACGCGGAAGTGCTCTCCGAAGTGTTTGCGACCGTTAAAAATATTCCAAAGTTCAGGTCGTTGGTTCTTTGGGTCCCATTGACCAAACTCATCGCGATGACTGAAGAAGCGTTCTTTGGCACGAGCTTTCTCTTCATCGCGGCGACCGCCGCCCAAGCACGCGTCATACTGGTTCTCTTCGATCGTATCGAGAAGAGTTACCGTCTGAAGTTTATTGCGGCTGGCATTGTGGCCTTTTTCCTCCTGAACCTTACCATCGTCGATGCTTTTTTGGACACTGCCAACCGTGAGCTTGGCACCGATCTCGTTTACAAACCAATCGCGATAAGTCATCGCTTCTGGGAAATTGTGACCAGTATCCACATGTAGAAGAGGAAACGGTAGTTTCGACGGGTAGAAAGCCTTTCTGGCCAACCAAGCCATCACAATGGAGTCTTTTCCACCGGAGAAAAGAAGCGCAGGCTTTTGAAATTGAGCGGCTGTTTCCCGAAGGATGTAGATCGCTTCGCTTTCGAGAAATTGTAAATGGGTAATGGCGGACATCGCTGAAGATCAGAGGGTAGAGTCTAGTTTATTTAGCATCGGTCACCAGCTTGGCGTGCAGACCGCATTCATGTTTTTCGTCTCCTTTGGCAGGATCATAATAGGTCTTTTCGTTCGGCAGATTATGTGTCTCGACATACTGATCGAGGTCCGATGGCAACCAATTGAGGATAGGATTCACCTTCAAACATTGGAACTTGGCATCCCACATCACCAATTGCAGCGTTGCTGCCCGCTGTGGATTCTGTTCTTTGCGCAGTGCTGTGATCCAAACCTTTGGGGCCAACTCTTTCATGCCACGTTCAAAGGGTTCAAGCTTCATGATGCGGCTAAACGATTCCACGCGCTCGACCTCATCAGGCATTGGCACGGCTCCGCCGTTTAGAGCCAACCAATGAGCACTGGTCATTTTGGGCAGATACGGCTTCAAATTCAGATTCAAAAGCTTCTGCGTTTTATCCGCGAACCAATAGGTTTCAGGAAGATTCGTTCCATGATCAACCCATAGCGCCGGCACGGATGGCTGCACTAAGGTAGCAAGATGCAAAATAACCGACTCATAGGGCCGGAAGTTCGTCGTGACGATGGCTTCACCCTGTTGGAATGCCCATTCTAGCAGTTCCTTGGGTGAGCTGCTGGCGAATCGTTCATTGATCTCTTTGAGCTGTTGTTCAGTCATGGGGAATGATTTGTCAATAAACCCTATCTGTAAAGTCTAGATTTGGGCTGGGGAAGAAAAAACCCCGCTCCGTGAGGAGAGGGGTTTATAATCTGGCAACGTCCTACTTTCGCATGACCTTTCGTCATACTATCATCGGCGCAACAGCGTTTCACTTCCGTGTTCGGTATGGGAACGGGTGGTGCCACTGTGCCATGGCCACCAGACTGCTAACCACTAGTTTTCTAGTGATCAGTGTGTCTGGAAACACACGGGGAACAAATGTTCCCTGACAACTGCATACAGGGGTAAAACAACTTTATCGGCCAGACTTCATAAGTCTGATTTGAAATGGAACAATGCAAGACAAACGGATGATTAGTATCACTCAGCTGAACGCATTACTGCGCTTGCACCGGAGACCTATCAACGTGGTAGTCTTCCACGATCCTTCAGGGAGAGTTTATCTCAGGATGGGCTTGGCGCTTAGATGCTTTCAGCGCTTATCCCTTCCGCTCATAGCTGCCCAGCGATGCTCTTGACAGAACAACTGGAACACCAGAGGAGCGTTAATTCCGGTCCTCTCGTACTAGGAATTAAACCCTTCAACTTTCCTACGCCCACAGAGGAT
>JAIXZA010000066.1 GCA_027489965.1 Verrucomicrobiaceae bacterium | reverse complement strand
GGGGCGGTTCCTGTCGGTCGCGGATGACGCGCGCCACCTTGCCGAACAGATCGCACAGCGCGCCCGCAGCGGGGCACAGGCCGCCGAATGAGGCACGAATCCTTCTTCACCGCCCCGCGGGTGGCCCAACATCGGCTTGGGATGGCAGAATGTGGCTGGCGCGGCCTGTCGGAAGGCTGGCTCTTGCGGCATCTTGGCGATGTGCACTGGTCTCAGATCGCGCAGGCCATGGGGCAGTCCGTCGCCGTGTTTCGCGATGAAGAGGGCGCGCCGGTCTATGCCGCCTTCTGCGCCATCGGGATCGACATCGCACAGCCCCTGGCGGCGCGGCCCGGCGCGATCCTGACGATCGCCTCCCGCTTGCAGCGCCTGTCGGCCACGCGGTTGATTTCGTTCCACAACCTGTCCATCGACGGCGCGGCCTTTGGCACCGTCACGATGATCACCACCTTCGTGCGCCATGATCCGACAGGGCGCAATGCGCAGATCCAAAGGGTGCAGCCCCGTGGCGTTCTGACCGTGCCGATGATGGATCCCGGTGCCGATGACGGCCTGGTTGACGCGGCAACGCGCCTCGCCCGCCAGACACCCGCCCGCGACCCCGGGTTAGAGGCCGAAGTCACGCCTTGCCCAACCACCGATTTCAATGCCGCGGGGCTTCTTTATTGCGCAAGCTACCCGGCCCTTGCCGACCGTGCCGAATGGGCGCTGTCGTGCACCTCGGCACAGGGTTTTCTCACCCGTCGTCGGATCGTCTTTCTGGGCAATGTAGATGCCGCAGAACCCGTCACCGCGCGGCTGTGGCACGACACGGCACAGGTTGGGCAGCATCACATCACCCTGTCCTCCCGCGACCGCCTGATCGCACAGATCACCACCCAGAAGCGGGTCTGAGGGTGGGGCCACGGCAAGCCCGGCCCCCTCTAACGCGATTGTGATGACGCGAAACCCCTAGACCAAAGCCGCATCGACGCGCGGCGCACAGGGCACTAACCCTTTCGATGCTCTGATCCGTAGCGGCCTACTCACGTTTCATCCAACCCGCCCACTCGCAGCGCGAAGGGAAGGCCAAGACCGACCCAACGTTGATAGATACCCCCGTTGAGCTAGTTCCCGCTCCTCAAAACGACATAAGGCATATCATGAACCCGAACTTCTCTCGCCGCACCGCGCTTTTCGGCGGCGCTCTCGCCCTCGGCACACCGCTTCTGAACGCGCGCGTCGCCATCGCGCAGGGAAGCGAAACACCCAAAGTCGCATTGCCCAGCTTCTATGACCGGATGGTTGGCGATCTGAGGGTGACGGCTCTTGTGGACGGGTATTTCGATCTTGGCCATCCCCTGATCACCAATGCGACGGCAGAACAGATCGACACCGGCATGGCACAGGCATACCTCGCCCCCGGCGACTTGATCCGCCTGCCCATCAGCATCCATCTTGTGCACGGCCCGGACGGCATCACCATGATCGACGCTGGATCGGGCAGCTCCTTTGGCCCCACCGCCGGGCGGGTTGCAAGTGCGCTTACCGCGATGGGCATCGACCCCGCCAGCGTGACCCGCATCGTTCTGACGCATATGCATCCGGATCACATCGGTGGACTGCTGGCTGCGGATGGGGCAGCGGCCTTCACAAGCGCCTCCCTGCATGTCCACGAGGCCGATTTGAAATTCTGGACAGATGAGTCCATCGCCGCCTCCGTCCCGGACGCTTCAAAGCCCTTCTTCGCATTGGCACGCGGCGTCTCAGCGGCCTATGGCGCGCGCTTGGCGCCGTTCTCCGGTGCCGCCGATCTAGGCGGTGGTCTTTCCACCCTTGAGGCGTTCGGGCACACCCCGGGGCATTCGGCGGTGCGCGTGTCCAGCGGGTCGGATCAACTCATGATCCTTGGTGACGCGGTGGCCATCGCGGCCGTGCAATTCGCGCATCCGGACGCCGGAATTGCATTTGATGCGGACGGCGCGCAGGCGGCGGCGACGCGCAAGGCGATCTTTGACATGGTCTCGGCCGACAAGATCGCCGTGGCCGCCACCCATCTTCCGTTCCCCGGTGTCGGGCATGTGGAAAAGAAGGCTGATGCCTATGCCTGGGTGCCAGAACATTGGCAAGTTATATGAAGTAACTCTGTAACTCAACCTGGGCGGCACCAGTCGCCCAGCTTTTGGCGTTATGGTTCCGACCGGCGCTTCATCTGACGCGATGTATCCTTACAGTGATTGCAGAATCCGCAGCCTAAGGATGCGTTCAATTCAGCAGCAAACGTACTGCGCTGGTTGATCAAAATACCTCCACTCTTCCGGTCACGAAAACACGCTTTCTACCTCGAAGCCGCCTGCAATGGGGACATCAGCGAACGACCGCTTTCCGCCCTTTCCGGCCACTTAGCGCCGGGCGGTGAACTCGGGGCCACAAATGGTAGGAAAGCCTGCTTTGGGCGGTGAGCAGACGGTCGATTTGTGAAGCCCCACCGACCACCCTGGGCAGGAATCGGACGGTCAGGAGCCAAGGCAGCATACGTTCGCAGCAGGGGCATCACTCCAGCTTGCGACGCAGCTCATCAGGTTGCATGCTCGTCAAGTGCTCAATCATTAGAAAGATCAACCACTGCCGTCGCTCCATGTCCCTCGTAAGCTTTTGTTGGGTGATAGACTGGTGCCAGAAGCGGGCCTGCTGTCTGAACCTGGCGTCGCAATCGTTTTAGCCGAGCCAGGGGCGGGAAAATCTGCCCTGCTGGCAAGTCTTGCTGCGCGGTTTGGCACCAAGCCAGTCAAAGCCAGCATCTTCGAAAGAACGACTGCGCCCTGCATCGTAGTCGATGCCTTCGATGAAGTTGCTCGCATTGATCCGACAGGCCTTCATCGCGCTTTGAAAGAGCTGCGACATACGGGAGCTGATCGCACAATCCTTTCGAGCCGATCCGGGGAGTGGAGCGACGCGGACACCCGTCTGCTGCATGACATCCTGGGTATCGAGCCGATCCTCGCCAGATTGGTCCCTTTTGATCAAGACGAGCAGGCTCTGCTCTTTCGCCATCGCCATCCAGGCGCCAGCTTCGAGAATTTCCTCTCCGATGCAGCCCGCCACGACCTAACTCATCTCCTTGGCAATCCAGAGTTCCTGAACCTGTTCGCGGATGCGTTCGTTCACGCCGGAGGCCGATTCACGAAACGAGATGAAATCTTCGGCGACGCGGTTCGCTATCTGGCTCGCGAGACAAATAGTTCAGTTTCTACACGTGACGCGCCCACAGCTGAGCAACGTATCGCTTGGGCGGACGAAGTCTTTGCGCGCCTCCTGTTGTCAGGTTCCGATGGGGTTTCAATGGCTGCAATCGCCGAAGGCCCAACATTCCCCCATCTCGCTGACCTTGGCCTGCCCGACCAACGACTCCCCTCGATACTCGATACCCGCCTTTTTCGACCGGCCGCTGGCGCTGACCGGCATGAACCTGTTCACCGCATCGTAGCAGAGCATTGCGCAGCCCGGGCGCTTGTCCAACGGGTTGACGATCCTGCAAATACTTTCACGGTGAAGCAGTGTCTGAGCATCATAGCTCCCAACGGTGCCACCCGCGATGACCTTCGTGGTCTCCTTGGTTGGATGGCGGCATTGGGAAGCCAGAATGTCCAAGATGCGGCAATCGATGTTGACCCCTATGCAGTCCTCTCAAACGGGGATCCATCGCGTCTGTCGGTTAGGTCCAGACATCGACTTCTTGAAGCCCTCGGCAAACTGGAGGCCGACGATCCCTTCTTCCGCCGTGTAGATCGCTGGCGAAGTTTCAGTGCCTCGGGGTTCTTTTCTCCCGACATCGTTGATGCGATCCGCCCAATGATCGTTCGCGAAACCGGAGGTGACTTGCGCGCGCTGTTGCTCGAGCTTCTGTCGGGTTCGCCTGCGGTCAATTCGCTGCGTCCAGAACTGGAAACGATCGTTCTGGACGACACTGCCACACCTCAGTGCAGGCACGCAGCATTCGATTGCCTCGCAAGGGAAGAGCTCGACCTGGCACAGATGGTCGATCCACTTATCGCGTCTGGCACGAACGAGGCCCTGCGTCTTGCTGCAAAGATCGTTACCCACATGGGGGTCAGACGCCAACCTCGCGAAAAGCTTCGGGACCTGCTTCTGGCCTGCGCCAAATTGTACCCGACTGATCCAACAGAGCGCGAACGCGTGATCGGATCAAGGTACTTCATACGAATACTGGTGCGGGACTTCGACGCTGATCTGTGTGGTTGGCTGCTTGACGAGATTACACAGGGCTTGGCGTGCACTTGCGGTGCGCGTTCATGGGAATGTCACTGCAGAGATGGCATCAGCAAGATTAGTGGGTATCTCCTCGACAGATTCTTCGACATCGCCGAGGTGCCGCGGGATGCTGCGAGGATCTGGAGTTGGGTGAAACCACTCAACTTCCATCGCTCGGTCAGCGCGAAGGATAGCCCAGCAGTCCGCGTCCTGCAGGAGGAACACCGCCTGCGTCGTGAAATTCAGCGGTTGATGTTCGAAGGGCTAACCACGCGGGAAGCTATGATCGACCAAGGGATCGACCGCTACGGCCATGCCGGATTGTCTTATCGGCATGACGATACTCGACCGATGATGGACCACGCAATTGCGACAGGCAATGTCGAGCTTTGGGACCTTCTCGTTTACTCGCACAACTTTTATCGAGCACGAGAGGAAAGGGGCCCTGATGCGCTTCGAAATTACGCGCGACAGCAAGCGCAACACAACCCGGATTTCCTCGCCAGGTGGGCACTTAGGCAACGCCGACAATTCCGTAGTTGGAGGGAAATGCGAGATCGACGGAATCGGTCGCAAGCCCGCTTGCGGCGACGTAAGCAAGCTGGCGAAGAGGCCGCGGTCAGGTCACTGACGAATGACCGAAGCCTGATTGAAGCGGGTCTTCACAGGTGGTGGTTGGCGCACATCGCCAACTACTACCTAATTCGGCCCGATAAGATTCAGAAACTCACGCACGGATTGATCGACGTTGACGCGGCCCTGCGGAACTATCTTCGCGTCGTCGGCGATGACATCCCTACCTTGGAACAGTGTGCGTTGGGCACGGCTCGGGCAAGCGTTGTCAGGCTCCATGCCGCCTGCGTCGCCGAGTTCAGGGCCACCGGAGACCTGTCGCAAATTGATCGGCGCATCCTCGCTGCGGTTCGCACAGATATCGGTGGATACAATGGGGTCAGTGAGGGTGAACGCGTCCAATTCGAGGAAGCTGTCGACGCATTGCTATTTCGCACAGACACCGACGCCGATGCGTTCATAGCTGGGTACGTTGAAGCTCTGCTCGCCTCAGGCAGAGAAACTGCCGACGTAAGCTGGCTGGAGCAGAAGGAAACGTTTCGTTTTCTTCTGCCAACACGTCCTTTGGAATGGTTGCGCAGGTTTCCGGTCATCGCGCACCATGCCCTGAACCGCCTCTTCGATATGGCTGTAAGTTACGGGGATCGCGCGGACCTTCTTGCATTGATCCGGGAACGCTGTGCAGATCTTGACTCCGGCATGCTGCCCCACAGGCTTGAAGCGCAACGGCGCTTTTGGTTCCTTCGCCACTTCTGGTTCTTAGATGACGATCAGTCAGCGGTCTGGTCAGTTCTGGATCGTGATCCGGATTTCATCTTCGAACTCGAACGTGTCAGAAGTGAGCAAAGAGGCGACGACGCAACGTGGCCCGATCTAAATGCCGCGAAAGTCGCACTCATCTTGGGTACGTTCATCGACCGCTGGCCGCCTGTCCCACTTCCTTCAAGTTGGGGAACTGGTAGCCCAAAGCCTGAAACCGCCTATCGCTATCTGACTGACATCGTCTACATCATTGGACGGGATACGACGGACGCTGTCTTGCCGGTTTTAGATGGCCTTCTCGCCGATGCGCGGATGGCACCGTTTCACAGAAATCTGCGAAGCGTCCGGGCGGCGAGCAAGCGCACAAGGTCCCTACGCGACTTTACCCCACCGAGCGCTGCAGCCGTCAGAGCTGCACTTGATCAGGGACGGCCAGCCAGCGTTGAACAGATGCGCCGCATCGTTGTCGAATACCTTGGAAGCTTGCAGGACGATGTCCACGGCGGCGATCTTGGATTGATCGATCAGTTCTACGAGAAAGGGCAGCGGCTTGATGAGAACGCCGCCACGAGGCGTATTGTAAATTGGCTGAGACCCCGCCTTGAGCCCCTTGGTTTCGTGGATGTGATTGAACATCAGCTTGCCGACGGCAATCGATGCGACATTACAGCCTCCATCCAGACGCCCGCAGGGAGAAAGATGCTGGTTGTGGAAGTCAAAGGCCAATGGAATGGCGAGCTCTTCACGGCCGCCCAGATGCAACTTGCAGAACGCTATTCGGTACATCCAACGGCAGAAGAACAAGGTCTCTATGTGGTCCTCTGGTTTGGCACCGATGAAAAGATCGCAGGTCGGAAGAACCGCGCGAACTTGCAGGTTTCTGATCTGAAAAAGAAGCTTGAAGAAGGCCTGCCCGTCGAGCTTTTTGGCAAGCTTGACGTAGTGGTTCTTGACCTCGCGAGGCGGTGAAACCAGAGTTTGCGGCAACCGCGTATGAACGGCGGCTTTGGGTCATGGACCCATTTGCATAAGGTTAGCTCGACCGTCCACTAAGGGTCGATCTTGTCTTCGCGCACTTTCTCGCGCGCCTTGGAGACTGGGAGTTCGTTGGGCATTGCAATAGGAAATCTAGATTGGGGAATGAGGCTACACATGAGCCGGGGGATGAACATCTACACACGACGAATTGTCACACCAGTTTGAACTATGGTTGCTTTTCGGCGGCACGTCGCGCGCGGAGTACTTCAATCCTCGCCGATATCTCTTGGTCGGTCATCGATCTTATCGCGGCTATCATTCGCACATCAGCAGGGGAAGACGCTTCGTCGTTGATCTCCGGTTCGACCAACCAACTGACGAGGTCAATGGGATTTCGTCCATACAGGGCCGGGAGACGACGTGCGATCAGTGCGTAAAGTCCGGGACGTGCATTTGGGTTCAGTCGATTGGCTACGAGGTCCCGCGTCCAATAGGTTTGCAGCAGATGATGAGCGATTACCACCGCTTCAGCGAAGTCTGGCTGATTTCGCGACCAGTTGCGCATCGTGTTGAGAGTCACGCCCATTTCTGCTGCCCATGCTTCAGGAAACTCACCTCTTTGTGCAAGCTCTCGCACGACAAGGCAAAACCCGGGATCATACTTGGTTGCACGTCCTACCTCACCGGCTTGTTGGCCGATCATGGACAAGAATTGAGACCTCGGTGTTGCCATATTTCCTACTCTCCAAAATCACGTGCGGTGAGCTGAATTGTCAGGCCATTTGAATCGGCCCCCGGGGATCTAGGCGCGCCAATGGGCCGGAGTCGCGAAATCCGACGCGTAGAGCGAGTTCGGGTCCATTCGGCTCGCGGACATGCCGGCGTCCCGGTGGCAGAGCGACTGCGTGGCTCAATCCGCACCCAGGTTGCCGACATCGTAACCATGAAATTGCCTGCTGGGGCGGTGGCGGCCCAATCGCACGGGGCAGGCACATCGGCCACGGTTATGCGGGGCTTGAGCATCATCAGTAAATCTGCCTTTCCCGCAGTTTCTCGCGCGTCACGAGGTCAGCGGCGAGAAGCGCATCGCGCATGGTGTTGGTGACCGTGCTGGGCGGCACATAGTCAGGCCCGTTGATCCGATCTGCCAACTGCTGCAGGCGTTCCTGCGGAGAATTCGACAGTTTCAGCTTTGCCTGTGCCTTGGCTCCTTCTGGCAGTGGCGATGACGCACCGGAGCGGTTCATTGCGGCCTGCAACATCCAAGCATTCAGCGCCTTTGGCCCCTCTGGCGGTTCAGGGTTCTTGCTCCGGCTGGCCTTGGCCTCGGCAAGAATCTGTTCATCGGTCAGCCCGGCTTTGCGCCAACGCGCCACCCAAGGCTCGACGGCCTCATCCAGCCAGTATCGCGACGGCGCAGCATTTGGGTCCAGACCCACGGCTGATCTGAGTAAAATGAAATCCTCAACCTCGCGCGCCTGCGCGCCCTCCTCCTCCTTAGCCTTCTTTCTTTCACCCTTATTCTCGTTTGCGTCAGAGGTGCGTTGGTAGTGCGTCGGTTCCTGCGTCGTTACTGCGTCACCGTCGCGAGGTCTATTCTGATAAACGTCGTACTTACAGATAGTTAGTACCGTAATGCCTGCGTCTGTGGCGCGTGTGATCCTTTGTCGATTCTCGAGCATGTCCAAAAAACGACGCACCTTTGGCTCGGACCAACGCCAAGCTTTGGCAAGATAACGTGTTGATGCAGCCACTTGCGCGCGGCGGAGAGGTATCTCCAGATTACCAATCCGCGTGACGCGTGGCTTCCATGCGGCGTGGACGATCAGCCAAATCCATGCTTCACGTTGGCTCATTTCCGAGTCCCGAAAAGTAGTGTCATCCCAAAGAGATCGAGCGATGTTTACCGTTCCGGCCATCAGAGCTTCTCCCCCAAGCTGAGACCGACCAATGGGAGGGGAATAGCTCGGAACTTAGGGCAATGGCTTTGCATTCTCCTCGCCGAGTCTGATGTGAGCGGAGCGGTGATGCGCTCAATCATCCACATGGAAGATGTTGCGGACTGAGGAAAAGCAGCATTTTCAAACCACCGTGGATGGAGAAAGACACTTTGGCCGTATGCAGGCCGCGGTTCATAGAAGAGGCCGATGAGCATCAGCGGCCCTCCTTAAGATCAGCGATCAGTGCGTTGATCTCCTCAAACGACCACCGCGTCAGTCCTCCGAACTTCACGGGCTTCGGGATCGTGCCATCTTTGACGCGTCGCCAAAACGTCGCCCTCGAGCAAGAAAGCATCTCCGCACAATCGCGGTCACTAATCAAAATGGGCTGGGTTTGTCTGGTCATCGTCACGCCTCCGGAATCAGACGCCGCGAGTGATTCGCAGCGGAGGTCTTCCAGTTAAAGCACGCTGGATCGCACGTGCGGCGAGGCTGGATCTGAAGCGCTGAACTGCGTCCTAGTGCGACGCTTGGGTAGCGTGCATTTCGCCGCGAGCGGGGAAATTGATCCAAGGAATGGCTGATGAATTACAGCCCGCTACCGCTTGCGGTTGCGTCGCAAAAAACACCGACAAACTTTAGAAGGCTGACGCGTGGTGTTGAGCAGCCTAAGTTGAAAGGCTGCGGGTTTGCCGGAGGCCCCAATTCCTAAGTAGGATGGAGCATCATGAGCAAGACAACGAACAAGATTTCCCCTGAAGTGCGCGAACGCGCGGTGCGACTGGTCACCACAGCGACAGGGGTTCGCAGTACCTGTCTATTCGCTATACTGAACGTCTGGCGGAAGCCGGGATCGAACCCTCGGTGGGCAGCGTCGGCGACAGTTACGACAACGCCTTGGCCGAAACGATCAACCGCCTGTTTAAAGTCGAAGCCATCCACCGCCGTGGGCCTTGGCGCAACTTGGAAGCCGTGGAAAACGCGACGCTCGAATGGGTGGACTGGTTCAATAACCGCTGTCTTCTCGAGCCCATCGGGTACATCCCGCCTGCCGAAGCCGAAGCAAACTTCTACGCAGGTCTAGAAACTGAACCCATGGCCGCGTAACTAACCGAAATCAGCCTCCAACAAACCCGGCGCGGTTCACCCTGACGAGCGCGCATTCTATGATGCGCTCGCCCAGAACGGCAACGCGGCGGAACTGATGGGGAACGACCAGTTGCGTGTTATCGCTTCCGAGTTGGTCAGAACCGTCCGCAAGAACTCTGGAGTTGATTGGTGGAAGCGCGACAATGCACGGGCGAAGCTCAGGGTCGCGATCAAAGGGATTTTGCAGCAGTATGGCTACCCACCGGACCTTGCAAGCGAAGCAATCCGAACGGTTCTGAAGTAGGCCGAGGCTTTGGCACCGGAGTTGAGCGACCGCGCCTGATCAAGGCTGCGATCGTTAAATGCCAAAATCAGTCAAGTGTTCCTAAGCATTTTTTAAGAAGCTGGGTGCAATGATGGATAAGCCCAGAAGACTGTAAAAAAATCAAATATTTTCAATGGTAATTGGCGGAGAGGGTGGGATTCGAACCCACGGAACGCTTGCACGCTCAACGGTTTTCGAGACCGCCCCGATCGACCACTCCGGCACCTCTCCGCGCTTGGGGGGTCGTCAATGCGGGGGT
>JAIXZA010000059.1 GCA_027489965.1 Verrucomicrobiaceae bacterium | reverse complement strand
GTGGTGAAGCGGTTCTGGAGATGAAGGGTGAGGTAGCCGTCATCCAAATCACGTTTCAATGGTAAGATGGCGTAGCGTTTCGACTGAAAGGTGGCTGACTGCACGGCAAAGTCATCAACCAGCTGGCTGATGGCTTCATTGGCGAGGTCTTTGATCTTTTCAGTATCAGTCCCAGCGGGCAGGACGATGTTTTGTGGCTTGTAAGTCACGGCGGTGCTCTGAGCACTGGCGAGCACGGGTAGAGTGAGGAGGAAGAGGAGCGTTTTCATGGGAAAGCAGAAGTGAAGATGGTGGTGAAGAGGTGAACTTATTCGGCGCGGAACCAACCGGGGTATTTCTGGCGAATGACTTCATTTTTCACATAGATGACGTTGAGCTTTTCCTTCACATCGGTGTGCATCGGAATACTGGCGATGAGTCTGCGCCACTCGGACTCACTAGCGGGTGCGCCGACAAGCTCTAGAATAGCGACCTTGGTTTTGGCGTCATAGGCCATTTGGCGGACGTTGTAGAAAGCCATGCTGCCCTTCAGATGAGCCAAAATTTGTTCCAAGTGCGCGCGATCCTGCACGCCGCCGATCTGGGCTTCGTGCACGAGAATTTTATGCGCCTTTTCCAGACTCTTGGTGACTGCTTCTCCAACAGCAAGTCCAGCGGCTTTTTCACGAGCGCTGCGTTCGGCATCTGTAGCGTTCGTGTGTCGCTCGCCTTTGACGCGACTGGTGTGAATGACGGCAATCTCGGCGGAGACGGGGCTGTAAATGCGGACAGTTGCTTCGGCTTCGAAGATGGAAAAGTTGCCGAGCTTGTTTAACTCACGCGAGGTGACGCTGGTGAGCACCACGAGGTCGGCTTTGCGGTCATTGCCGAGGTCGCGGCACTTCGTGGCATCTGGGATGAGATCACCGGCAACTTCATAGGGGCCGAAAACGCGGAAGTCGGAATCACTAAGGCGCTGGGTGACGAGCTTCTCCACATCGAGTGCGCTCTTTTGGAAAACTACCATGGCTCTCATGCAGCCGAGTTCGGTGATCTGGACACCTTCTTTGAGCTTGGCTGCATCGACCGGCGTCGGCGTAGGGTAAGCGGGATCTTCAGCACCGACTGAGCGGACGAGTGCACTGGCGGTCGAGTTGGTCTTTACCGCATCTGCAAGAAGCATCGCGGGAAAACTGAGGGCTAGGAGGAGAATGGGTTTCATAAGTCGATGTTGAGGTGAAGGGACTACTGCGATTGTTTTCCGAAAATAAAGATCTGCGCTCCGTAGCCGCCTGCAGGTGGGGATTCCCCTCGCGGCTACTGTGTGTCGATATTTTGGAAACCAGCCTTGCCACCATGAACGGGAGCAGGCTTTGGCTTCACGGCAGGTACGGGACCTGGGTCAGCGTAGCGGCGGGTGGCAGCGGGTGCATCAAGCGGTCCAGTGCTGACGACGGGCTGAGTGGCGCAGGAGGCGACAAGCAGGCTGATAGGGAGATAGAGGAGCTTCTTCATGAGGGTGAAAGTTCAATTTTAAATGATGCGCGACTAACGAACGTCGATGTAAAGCGGAGCGGCTTTGAGCTGCTGCTGGATGCGCGCTGCATCGGCCTCGTTGCGGGCGCGATAACCAGAGGCGTCCAGCCACTCGCGCGGGACTTCGCCGCCAATGGTCACTCCAGGCGCACGACCACGAACAAAGTAGTTGGTTTCGCTGCCCTTGGTCTCGACAATGAGCTGGGCCACGGCGGTGGATTCAGGTGGAAGATAAAAGGCCTGAGCAGCTTTGAACAGGCGCTTCTTGGCCGTGTAGATGAGCTTACTTTCCCCCACGCTCAGCCGTGCGACCTTCGCCCCACTGGGGATGGCGAGTTCTTTGGCGTTCCGATTGAGCAGAATTTTGGCGGGCGTGCTGGAACTGGCAGGAACGACCTTGGTGACGGTGCGTTCTTTGACGACGGTCTTGGTGGCTTCGAAGGTTTCACGATCAGCGGCATGAAGCGCGGACGTGGTGAGGATCAGGGTGATGAGGATGAGTTTCATGAGGTTTGGTTTTCTAAATCAAAGACGTGGAGCGAGGACAACACGTAGGCCGATACGGCTGCTGCGGGTGATGGTGGGACAAAGGATGCGGCTACCCTGGCGCGCGGCTTCGAGGTCGCCTCCATGAGCGTCAGCATACCAACTGCCGCCATAGACTGGGGCCTTTTCAGGAGTCGGGGAGTCAGCCTCACACCATTCAAAGACGTTTCCACGCATGTCATAGAGACCGAATTCGTTGGGCCGTAGTCCACCGACAAGCTGCGGTCCGTCGATCTTTGCCAACATGGTCCAAGCGTGATGTTGCAGTTCACGGTCGCTGTAGTTCACTGGGCCAGAGGCGGCGCGCCACTCAGCCTCAGTCGGCAGGCGGTAATGGTAGCCAGGAGGCAGATGGCCACTTCCTTGCTCGTGTTGATTGAGCTTTTCACAGAAACTACGTGCTTCTTCGAGATTCATGCCATAGACAGGCATCCGAGGATCGAGTCCGCAGTGGTGGCTGCCTTTTTTGGCAAGTTGCTGTTCTTGGGTGCTTCCCGTGATTTTATACCATTGGAGCTGGGTGACCTGATGGTGACAAAACCACGTGCTACGAGTGCCTACAGGAACGCGCATGAGCTCCATTTGTAAGCTGTTGATGAAATGGTGTGGGAGTTCTTCGACAAACACTGAACTGCGCTCTTTCAGAGTCACTGGACGATCAGGTGCGTTGTCGAGGCAGCGATGGAGTCGATCACTATCAGTTTCCTGATTGCCAAAATTGATATTCAGGCTCTCAGCACCCATGCCAAAGTTATCCCCGATTTGCAGTCGGATGTCTTGTTGACTAGCCGTGGGGGCTAGGATGGGGACCCCTGGCAGCTTACCTTCTGCGGTGCGGATGCCTGCTGGCGTGCCAGCTTCAAGAGTGCATTTGAGAATGATTTGCCCATGCACAGCCGGGCAAAGCTGGCCTAGATCGATGGGTTCAACGTCAAGTGCTCCAGGAGCCAGTGGGTCATGCTCGACAGTGATCGCGCCGCCCTCAAAGGCATCACTTTCTAGAATGAGTCGAATGCGTGTGACCGTCTGGGCGCTGCTGTTCCTCAGGGTGTATTTGCAATTGCCGTGTGCACCGGCTAGTAGGACGTAATTAAAGCTGAGGCTGAGTTCAAGTGGGAAGGGCGGTAGCCCAGCGTTGGGTTTGATGCCCGCCTGCATCATATCAGCCGTGCCTCGGGCCAGTGCTGGTAGAGGAGTGGGGCAGGCGGCCTGAGCTAGGACGGCCTGAGTTGGTGGATTATCTCCAGCTGCTGGAAAAACGGGGCGTTCCATCACACCAGTCCGCATCCAGCTAGGTTCGGCGCTGAAGTCAGAACCACATTCTTCACAAAAGATAGTGGTCCCCTCAGGCACTTCGGTGCTACTTTGCCACTGGCAGCTGGGGCACTGCGGCGTAATCATTTTTTCTTGGTAGTTTTGGAATCTTTGGTGAAGAGACCTTTGATTGCGCTACCTGTGCGATTGAAGAAGCCAGGCTCTTCTACCGGGACTTTTTTCCTCCGGCTGCCACTGCTACCGCTACTAACCTTTGTCACTGGTGCCATGAGCCCAGTAACAAATTTGTCGATCTCCTCTACCGGTTTATCCACGGGGATGGCGGCTTTGGCGAGATCAGGCAAAGCCAGCTGCCCAGTGATGATACCGCCGCTATCTTTCTGTTGCTTGACGATGGCCTCGTGCAGTTTTTTGCGGTCTAGATCTTCTTTGGGATTTAGGCCGTAGCCGTCATAGACTTTAGCCAGGACGGCCATCAGTTTATCTTCCGCTAGGTCTTTGTAGGGGGTGTTGGCAAAGAGGTCTTTGATCGGCAGGGGCAGCGGCGGAGCTTCGCTTTGCATTTTACCCGTCCATTCAGTTTGCCAGCCTTGCAGCTGCTGGATCATGCCCATATGGCTATCCAGTGCTCCCTTTGGAGCGACGATGAAAGCTGCCAGGACTTTGTTGATCTCTTCTATCTTCGGACCCGCTCCTTTGGTGGTATCAGCAAAGACGGTTTTGAGCCGGTCCAACTCAAGGCTGAGCTTTTGCTGATAGCCGGCGTAGGCAGCCTCTTCGGCTTTTTGCTCCCCTGTCCAATAAGCTATTTTTTCTTCGACCTCTTTGCGCGCTACCTTGAAGCTGGCGGGGAGCTCACCCGTTTCTTTATAGCGTTCGGTGCTTTCATCCATGCTGGTGAGCAGAACCTGCCATTGTTTGAGATTAGTGGCGGCGGGCAGGTCTTTGTTATCAGCTTCAGTGGCGACGTTGACCTTGGCTAAGAGGCTTTCCGTGAGTTTTTTGATGTCAGCTTCACGCTTATCTTGCAGGCGCTGAGCTTCGGCTTTGGCTAGGCGTGCCTGCTCATCAGCGGCCTTTTGCTGTATGAGCTGATAATCACTGGCATCGGTGAGCATCTCTGTATCGCGTGCGGTGAAGGAGATTGGTGCTTCATAGGTGGTCTGGAAATCCGCCCAAAGCTTGGCAAGGGTGGCTGGCTCCTCCGTAGTGGCTTTGCGGCGAAGGATGCGGAATTCGTCTTCCATCTTTGTGAGGGCACTCTGGGCAGGCTGCCAAGCGGTGAAATAAAAGACGGCTAGAGCTGCTGCGGCACCGAGACCGATCCAGGCTTGCTTGGGCAGTGTACGTATTTTAGCCTGTATGTCGCTGAGGCGAGCGGCAGGGCTACTTGCCTGCTTCTCTGCCAATGCGGCCTGCTCGGCAGTCAGGGTGCTCACGGGTGGGGCATTACGCAGATGTTCGCTTATTTCAGCGGCCACTGGACGGTCATAGGGACTCTTAGCGAGGGCGCGGGCGATCCACTCTTCCCAATCCTGTGGCACGGGCTGGGTTCCGACGCCAATTTCAGCACGGCGCTGGGCGACAGGGGTGATCTCTCGATCGCGGATCTGCTGCGGCAGATTGGCACCGAGGAAGACTGGCTTGCCCGTCAGCATTTCGTAAACGCAGGCTCCAACGGCATAACTGTCGTCCATTTGGCTGGGCGCTTTACCGGTGAGGATCTGCGGGGTCAGGCAGGGCAGGTAACTGAAGGTCATTTCTGGCGTTAGCGCCGCCATACGGATGTCCAGGAAGCCCGCCTCCATGATTTTAAGCTCACCGGTTTCAGCAATGCCAAGGTTAGCGAGGTTGATGTTACCGTGAACGATACCACTTTGTTGTAACTCTGCTAGGGCGCTCCAGAGCTGCTTTACCCAATCCTGAATCTGCGCCGGCTCAAAGCAGCCATTTTCCTGCTCCTTCAAACGACGGGCTAGTGAGCCGCCATCGAGATACTCCATGACGACGGCACAGCGTTGGCCGTCATCTGCAAAGTCAAACACACGCACGACATGTGGATGAATGAGCTTCATCATTTTGCGTGAGGCAGTCTCAAGCGTAGGGATGTGCTCGTAGGCCTCAAAAAATTTCAGAGCTACCGGCATATCTAAGCGGGTATCTGTAGCCAGCCAGACCTCTCCCAGGCGGCCCATGCCCAGGCGGCGCTTGAGAAGGTAGTGGACGGCAAATTTTTCGCCAATGGTGAGAGGGGTGGTTGCGGTAGAATCAGGAGCATTCATGGGAGCGAGAGGAAAGGGGGCTGAGAAGATGGGCTCGTTTAAAAAGGCCTTCGTGGCTGTATGCCTGAAGCGCCGATGCCTTCTAAGATTGTTTTAACCCCTTGTGGTGAATTCCAGGTAGAACCACCACCAGAGCTTTGACCGGATCCACCAGAGTTACGGCTGCCACCACCACCGCTGCTGCGGCTGCTTGATACAGGAGCGGATTTGATTGGTTCAGGGTTCGCGGCCACCATTAGCAGACCCATTGACGTAATCGTGCTAAGATCGATTTTTCCAGAAGGCGGGAGTTTCTTGCTGTCCTGATACTTCAAAAGAGAGTCCTGCGTGGCTTGGTTCCATTTCCCGTCCGAGACAAGAACTGCACCAAGGCCCGGTTCATTGAGAAGTGCCGTCTGGACTTTTTTGATGAATTCGCTCTTTCCATACTCTTTCCAGCCATTGACCCGCACGTCACTGATGCACAATTCCATGGGGCAGAGTGTTGTTGGGCGCACCGTTTTATCCTCAGCTTCTGCCTGCTGAATCGCTTTTTCCAGTTTGGCGATAATGAGCGTGTGTTCCGTGCCGTAGCCTGGAGAAAAGGCTATATTTTCAGCCAAAACGTTGCCGTAGATGTCAGCCTTGGCTTTGGGTGAAAGGGTAGCTCCCCCAGCAATGATTTGGCGCGTGGCTTCCTTTTCCGCCTGCTTGAGCCGTGCCAGACCCGAATCGTAAGCACCTTTTAGTGTTACATGAAGTTCTTTCCACTCCTCTGCTTTCTTTTCAGCGGTAGCTAGCAGGGTCTTCTCACTCTCGTCATACGGGTAGTCATAGCCAGCGAGTGCATTAGCCACTTCTTCAAATTTTTCCTTCTTTTCGAGGGGGCTGGCGTCTTCTTTCTCAAAGTCCTTTGCGTCTTCCAACAGCTTTTTCATCTCTGCCAGCTTGTCATCAGCCTGCGCATGTTTTTTCTGCTCAGCCTGCTGCTCGGCGACTTTGTCTTCGTGGTCTTTCTTGGCACGTGCCTCAGCTTCCTGCATGCTCTGGTAATAAAGACCACCGCCGATGATGACGGCAGCGGCGGCTGCATAGGGTAGCCATTTGGGGCTATTGCTGGTGACCACAGGTGTGATCTGCGGTGTGTAGGCGGGCTGGCTGCTTGCAGTTCCATGTGCACGCTGTGTACTAGCGCCAGGCATGGCCTGTCCGGGGCGGATGACGGAACCACGCAGGGTTTTCGCTCCGCGCTCGAAGTTTTCACCGGCTAATCCGGCGCGCACAGCGGCGATGCTGACTGGCCGATTCTGCGCTTCTTTTTCTAGGCAGGCGGCGATGACAGTCTCCCATGCGGGTGGGATGGGCTGGCTGCCTGTCCCAAGCTCCGCGCGGCGCTCGGCGAGGCTGGGCGGGCGTTTGAGTTCCAGCTGCTTTGGGATGTCTCCTGAATAAAACGGCACCTTGCTGGTGAGTAGCTCATAGAGCGTGGCCCCAAGAGCGTAGATATCGTCACTCTCAGAGGGGACGCTGCCCATCATCTGCTGCGGGCTCATGTAAAGGATTGTGCCTGAAGTGTTGTTGGCACTCACACTCACACGGCTGACAGAATCACGCAGACTGCAAGCGATGCCAAAGTCAGTGACTTTGAGCTGCCCAGCAGAGTTGATCATAAGATTCGCCGGCTTCAAATCACGATGTACGATGCGCGCCGTGTCATGAGCATACTCTAGAGCTGCGAGTAGCTGATCTACCCAGCCTTTCAGTTTCTGATCGACCTCAAAAACCTGTCCTGGCTGCTTTAAGCGGAGAGAAGACAGCGTCGGGCCGTCGATGTACTCCATGACAATGGCAGGCGGGTCATCACCAGCGTCCTCCACCAGCTCGATCATGCGGACGATGTTTCGATGCGTGAGACGTAGTCCTTTGCGCGTTTCAGATTTCAATTCACTGATGGCAGCATCGTCAGACTTGATGATGTTTGGAATGAACTTGATGGCCACTTCTTCACCCATGCGGAGGTCGTTACCCAAATAAACGACACCCATACCACCACGACCTATGGCGTTTTTAACCTCGTAGCGCCCTGCCAGCAGAGTGCTGCTTGGAACTGACTCTACGGGCTGTTTTGCTTGAGTCTGACCTAGGCTATCACTAGAAGATGTCTGTTGTGAGAGCGGTTTCCAAGCGATGTTAGCAGTATTACCAAAGGAGGGATCTGTATTCATAAAACGGGAGTTAGGTATTCTCAAATGAGTTCGGTCGATGAGGTTGTAACGGGCGAGTTCCGTTTTTTAGGGAAAATGTATCCTAGAAATTTAGACAACCCCGAGCAAGCAATAATTTCGCCAGTTTCAGTGCTAAATTGTTCTGGGGCTAGTTGAGCATCAAAAACTAGTAATGTGAGATCATCGATAGGTGCCTCATGCGTCAGAAGTGCCTCCAGTGGAGACAACTCCAACTTAGCTAGACAAAGCTGGTGTAGAAGTGCAGGCGTACCGCACTGCCGTTCTGGGCCATCGCTCATCAGCACTAATCTGGGCACACCACGTAGCGGCAGATGGATCACGTCTTTGCATTGCCAGAGACGACGCCACCCACCGAGATACTCGGCCTGAAGATAATGATCGGGATAGCGGCACAGCTCAGCGGGTAAATCTAGCCTCACAGCTGACTCTAGCCGCGTAGTGCTGCTAAAACGGTAGCAGGTGCGGCGCTCATCCATCAGCACGACAGCGACGCAATCACCGATCATCAGCAAGTGCATGCCCTGCTCTGTGATGAGGGCAAACGCAGCAGCCGCATGGAGAGAACCACCTATATCACCGGAGATGAAGCACAGACTGTTGCCAACATGCGTGACTAGATCTGCCAAGATCAGCCGCGCCTCACTTTCAGAGGCGACATCGGCAATTGTGCCAGCGATATCGCGCTTACCGTCGCCACTAAGCCAAGCGTCCACAATTTGTTCGACAAACTGGGCCGTGTCCGCGCGGGCATCATCCGGTGCATCCACGACCCAGGCGCAGATCGCACGGCCACCGTCTAAGGATCGAAAGCCGTAGCCATCTCGACAGGCACCTGGGGTTTGCGGCATCATGATGGAGAGATAGCGGCTCATCATTGTATCCGGGGGGACTTCAGAGGTAGTTTTCATCACAGTGGGCAGCAAAAGGGTTTATCCGTCGATCTCCAGCAGAGTCGGGCGTAGCGCTGGCTGGCAGCTAAGCATCCGCCGCAAAGTGGCCGTGACGTCAGCGCCATGGGAAAGCACCTCCACCAGGGGTTTCAGACGCGGTAGCATCTCTTCCCAGAGACGTTTTTCGATCACGCTATGGCGCTGTATTTCCCGCTGCCTCAGCACCGCCTCAGGCACGTGGCCCGGATCAGCGCAAAGAATCTGAAGTGCTAGCAAGCCCTGAAGATAGACCTGATAAGCCTCCGCTTCGTATGGCAGGGTCTCGTCCCAATCCTCTGGCGCGGACATCTCATCCTTCACGATCACGGCCTCTCGGCTAAAATCCAGCTGGCGGATGTAGGAGCCGTAATCCACTACGAAAAAGGCGGGAGCTTCTGGCTCTGCCGCAGCCCGTGTCAGAGCCTCCGCCAGAGTCGGAGCATCAAACATCAGATCCGCTAGCGTCAAGTCGGTGCAAAAGATGCCCTTCTGCCGCAGACGCAGACAAAAGCGGTTAAGCTCCGCCCAGCAGGCGAGTCGCTGATTCAGAGTCAGAGACTCCTCACGTAGCGCCATAGCCACACTATTGTAAGCAGGCGTGACAAAGACATGCAGCTCACCTCGGTCTGAGGCCTTTCCCCGGCTAGTGATGCGCTGATGGCGTATCGTGCGCGGCAGCACCTGGGCATCCATCAGCCGGTCCAGTATCGTCACTGTGCCGTATTTACGTGTATGCACCGCCTCTATCAGCTTCAGGTAGCAGTCACCCATATCTGGCAGCGTAGCTGTCGCGATCAGACCCTGGGCTGTGTTGTTCACCAGCAGGTGATACTTCAATGCACCCGCGCCATTGGCAAAAGCAGCCAACGCGCTTGGCAGGGTTTCCTCGTCAAACTGAAGCGGTGCCTGCCCTTCCATGCCTTCTCCGAGGGATGGACTGCCGAGATCCAGCTGTAGGCAGAGCTGCAGACTGCTGTCTCCTGTGAGCAAGTAGCCTTCAGAAAAAGGCAGACGGTGAAAGCCCTTCTCCTCCAGCGGACTTGGCTGCATTAGAGCCATGTTACTGCCGATTTCCTCATAGGTGCTAGGGTCACGATGGGACGTGATACTGGCTTTACCGCTGCCGCGATGGATACGCGTGATTGTGTCTGAGTCTGGATTCAGGCGGATGAAGTATTTAAAAACGGGGCTGTCCTTTTGCTTGGGTCCACGGCGGATTTCAAAGTTCCCCAATGTGCTCACCGCGCGGCTAAAGTCCTGCTGAGTCAGGCTCAGGAGTTTGCGCAAGAGCAGGTTTTCACTATCCGTGCGCTCTTCAGCGGAGATGAGTGACAGAACACCTTTTTTCAGCCAATTTGGAGCCGAGGCGCTAAGTCGGCTGCGCACGATCTCAGGCATCGAATGCCAGCCGTCCTCATCCCACCATCCGACACAACTGATCGTGCCTTTGAACGTCGAAGTGTAGGAATCTAACAGTGGAAAAGGCGACAGCTGATGCTTCACATGCAGCCCAAGCTTAATCTGAAGGGCCTGATTTTGGCGGAGCTCCTCGATCCCCACATGCGTCTCTGGCAGCCTCTCCTCCAATGTCACATCTCGCAGCGCCGTGCTGCGTTCACCTGTCAGCGCCGTGATCGTTGCGTTCTCGGGTAACAACAGCGCACTGCGTGACTCACGCACTGGTCCACGCCCATGTTCCAGAGGCAGCTGCCAGGCTTGGAAAACGTCTTGGCTATTCGCCGAACGACTCTGCACCACGTAATGGATCAACTCATCATGTCCCACCAGTGGCTTCACCGTCAGAAAGGCCAGATCCGCATCTTGCTCCTTGAGATCCATATCCTTCAGAACCCACACTTCCAGCCGCACAACTGCATCAAACCGCTCACGCGTTTGTGCGTCAATGTCTAGGCTCTCTGCGGGTGAAAGCTGGCGTAGGGCTTGCGTGCGCAGCTTCTCTGCCATCTCCAGACAGAAGCTCTTTTCATTCATCGAATGCCGCCAAAGCAGTGGCAGTGAGAAGGCTAACGACAGCAGCGTCACGCCGGAGTGTGCAGATTCCGTCGTCTTGGCAGCGTCCATCATCAGACGGATGCGCGGCAGCAGATCCTTGTTCAGAAAAAAAGTCGCCAGCACTGACAGATCCACAATTTGGGCCACTGCTGGCAGGGGTGCGCCCTCCATCAGCAAGCGGTGCATTCCTAGCCGCTGAAAGCGCTGGAGTAGCACCTCACGCCGAGCTTGTTCAATGCGGTCCTGCTTTCTCAGCCACTCCGATAGGCGGCGGCGTTCCTCTTCCTCCCACACATCCGCAGAGCATTTCACTTGGTGCCAAAACAACGTCGGCAGACCAAAGGAGCCAGGAAGCAGCAAGCAGAAGAAAAAGGCCATCATTAGTGAGCCTTCCACAGACAAGTAGCCTAGCCCCAGTGTGCCAAGCACTAGCAACAGCGCTGCCGGAGTCAGCACCGCTAGCTGCCAGTGGTTATTTTTCCAGTCCATTGTGCGTACAGCCAGAGGCGGCTCACCTTTAACGAATGGCGGGACGTTCAAATTGTCAGAGTTAGCGATAGTTAGGTTATTCATGGGGAGTGAGAGTGTGCTCATGAGTGGTGAAAGAGGCGGGTGGTGATCCTTTCCGAAGAAAGTTATTTTCTTTCTGCTGCCTGACGTTCCAGGTGATTCACCAGTGGGTCAGCGATGGCCGCGCCTAGCTTCACCGCATTCACCGAGTTTGTGGAGCCAGCGCGGTCTTCCAAATAGATCGTGCAGGCCAATGCAGCGCGCCTAATACCGCGCGCATCATGCATCGCTAAATATAGAGCCAGTGCTGCACATTCCCTGCCTTCATCACGCGTGGCTGTGCCCGTTTTCCCATGCACGACCAGCCGCAGCCCGCGCTTGGCCAGCCTTTGCTGCTGCTTTTCCAGTGCTGGACGCAGGCCGGAACTTTCAGCGGCAGCCGTGCCACCACTCATAACCGCAGCAGTCATGCCGTCACGCACCAGATTCAGCGTCGCCGCGCTCACTGGCATCTGGCAGAACTCGGTGGACTTAGCTCTTTTAACCAACGTTGCTTCCACCTTCATTCCCGTGCCGATCCGTGCATAGGCCTCTGCCAGCTTCAGGTTAGACCAGCGGTTCCCCGCACCGCCGATCACCATGCTCACAAGATCACCGCGAAAATATTTATAATTCTGCATCCCCAGATGCGTGCTTTCTGGCAACAGCGGATGCAGCGCACGAGGCACATGACTTTCATCCAGTCCCAGCTTTTCCAGCCAGGGCTTCAAAACACTCGCGTCATGATCTTGCGCTGGTTTATTGAGCGAGATACCGAAGCACTCACTCAGCTTCAAGTTTACTGGCGGCACACTGCCTTCGAGGAAGAACTCAGTCTTCATATCAATGCCACTCGCATCCTTCTTCTTCACATAGCGGCTCAGATCCAGCACCCCACCTTTCGGGTGCAAAATGCCCTGTGAGTCAAGGCTGTAGCTGTCCGCGGGTGCCAGCGCGGCCAAGTAAGCGGCCAGCGTGTAGGGGTTGGACGACTTTTGCAGCCACTCCACAGGGCCCCAATGCGTGCCCTCACTTGGATTATTCATTCTATCAAAGACGTGCCCATACATCGTTGTCGTCGTCGGTCCGCCCTTGACTTGCAACTTCCGTAGAACGGGTGCCGTCTCCCAGATCGCCGTGGCTAGCATGGGCTTCGTCGTGGAGCCGATGGGTATGCGCTGGAAATTTTGATTTCGATGCAGCGCCTCCAGTTGCCAATCTTTAAGGCCGATGTCCTCCCCAGATTTACTAGCGGCATCCCAGCGCTCCAGCGTCGCCGCATCAGGGTAGCTGGCCAGCGCCAGCGCCTCGCCATTCAGCGCATCGAGAACTGTGATACAAGCAGGCCGCTGGTCCACATCTGGCACACGTCGGCGCAGTTCCCCATTCAGGCGTGTCACCGTGCTTTGCAGTGTCTTTTCCAGCTGTGCTTGCAGCCTCAGATCCAGGGTGAACGGTGCCAGAGCAGCACTCACCTTGATGTCTGACCTGCTCTGCAAAGCCCGCACAGCCTGCGTTGCTTGTGCCAGGAGAGGGCTGCCCTGCGCAGCGTCCGTGCCGAAGTGCAGCCCGCCGCGCATCATCCCAAATCGTAGCGCCGTCTGAGCGCCAGAACGCAGAGTGATCTGCACTCGGTCACCCTCGACTAAAAGCTGTTCCGCTTTCGCTTGTGCCTTATCAGCGCGATTCAGCGCCACACCATTGATCTGAATTTTTATCCCCTGAACATCCAGTGACTTCAGGACGATCTGTCCAGCTTTCACCTGAGAGAGTAGCAGCAGATTAGTGCCCTCATCTTGGAGTAAAAACGCCACCGCCTGGTGATGGTGCTGCCCCGTCAGCCACTCCGCCGAGTTTAAAAAGCACGTCTCATTGTCTGCCCCAGCGACTGGCGGATCGAACATCAGCTCCAGCCCATCTCTACCCAGCACTGGCACCTGCGCGGCTGAAACTTCAATCTTCAGTTTCTGCATCCCTCCAGGCACAGGCAACGGCACATCATGCCAATGCGCATCTAGCTCCACCTTCACGCCGCCGCCTTTCACACGCCCCAGACTGAAGAAGCCCGCCGCCCCTTCATTGAAACGTGCGATATCGCGCCGCAGCAATGAGCTGCCTTGGAAAAAGACACGCTCATCCTCATTCGCCTTCTTCGAATGAAACACCAGCTTCTTCTGCTCTAACACCAGCGCCCCACGCGGTGAATCCAACATCTTTTGAACCCGCTCCACATAGCCCTCTGCCCGGTGGATGAGCGGCGGCTCTGCATCTGCAGATGAAAATAACCGCCGCCCCATGCCCGCAGCCAGAGAGCAGGCAAGCAGCACTGAGACGAATGATAGAAGAGAGCGTGATGAGGAGGTGTCCATGCCCACCTTCAAGGGCCGTGGAATCCGTTTTCCGAAGATTTAATCTATCGAAGGGAATAACGAAGAACCAAGCCGGCGAGGCACAGTGATTAAAATAATAATTCTTCGGAAAACCGTCCGAGGGGTCGCTTTTCACTTCACGTCAGACGATCCGCTGACGTGCTTAGCGCGTCAGTGATCCTGGTCGGGTGACATCCTAAACACATCCTATTAAATCCATGAAAGCTAACTTACTCCGCCACCTCACTCTCGCTCTGATCGCAGTTTCATTTGAAGTCGGCGCGCAGAATATGAACCTCGTCATCCCGCCGACTGGCGCACTGCCTACTGGAATGACCAAGACAAACTATGAAGGTGCTACCTCAGTGCCTTTTGGCCCAGCCGGCCAGATCCAGACGAATGTCCGCGCCATCTCCACCCGTAGCACGCTCAACGATTATTGGGTCATCCAGTATGCCGCCAGCCAGTCGGGCTTTGGGCTCACGCCAGTGAAGGCAGATGTGTATCCAGGTGTCGGCGTTTATTATGAAGCAGAGGGCCTCTTCATGAAAGACGTGGGCACCGCAGGCTCTCTGAAGCAGGGCTCCACCAGCCTGACTTGGGGGCGGCCCTCCACGCTGACTTTCGGGGCACCTGTGACAGCACGTCTGGAGGCTGGCAATTCCGTGAATGTTTATATGGGACCGACCGCAGTCGATAATGTTTTGATCGTCAAAGAGGTGGCCAGTGGGAAAGTCATCTCTCATCAGCCAGGCAGTAAAAGCAGTTGCACTTCTGGCCTGTTCTCATCCTGCGCTCGGGCGACTATCAGTTTGAAATCAAGTCGAGTGATGGTTCTGCCATCAAGACAGCCATTCAATTCACCCACAATAATGCCGCTGTTACGACCACGCTCACTAGTGGCAGCACCTTCTCATCATCCTTAGCGGCCAAATCCTTTGGCTACTCCAAATTTAAAATCCGCATGGCCAAAGGGCAGAAACTGAAGTTCACCCTCACCCAGAGCGGCACCGTGGCTTTCCGTCTCATTTCATCCACCGGCACACTCATCTCGGCTGACGGAAGTATCAGCGGTCGCACCAGCCTCACCCTGAATGCCGCGCCACAGACTGGCGACTATTTCCTGATCTTCATGAAACCCTGGAGCTCCAGCGGCGCCATAATGCCTGTGATCACCAACGGCATTGTGCAAGTGCTGCCATGAGCCGCTCATAATAGGGTGATCTAAGAGGAGACGGAGATTGTCTAAAGGCAGTCTCCGTTTTGTTTTTGATGCGGTGATCCATCCGCTTGGATATTTTGGATAAACGGCATGTTCGCCGAAGGAAGAAGCTTACACGGGCCGAGGACGGCCCTGCTCCTTGCTTACCAGCACCACGCGAAAGCCCACGCGGTGAGATCTCTTCTCTGGGTCAGTGGCATGGCGAGCGGAAGCTCGTGCAGACTCATCTGGCCCCTGGTAGCAGCTGCCGCGAATCACGCGCTGGAGAGGCTCCCTACCCTCAGCGTGCTTGACCAGCGGGTCGGTCGTTGCTGTCGGGTGATAGGGACCATAGGCATCTAGGCACCACTCAAAGACCAGGCCCAGCATGTCATGCAGGCCGCAATCATTCGGTAGAAAATGGCCCACCGCTCCCAGGCCACCCTGATTCAGCGGCAGCGCGGCGATCTCTGCCAGCGGGCCATAATGCGGCCCGGGTGTCCCCGCGCGGCAGGCGTATTCCCACTCTGCCTCAATGGGCAATCGATACTCGTAGCCTGGCTTGGCGCTCCAGTAAGGTGAGTTCCTCACAGAAAGCTACCGCCTCTGCCCAAGGCAAGCATGCCACAGGCATGTCATCGCCGCGATGCATTGGCTTTTCCTCCGGGCTGGGCACACCACCTACGCGGACATACTGTTGGTTCGTCAATGGGTGCTGCCCCATTCAGCAGGCGCGGATCAGCGTCACTCGGCGCAGGCGCTCATGCTCTTCCGCCAGTGGATCTGCTAGCTTCATGGCACCCAGCTCAACCTCACCTGCTGGCACACCGCGCAGACTCAGGCCATGGGCATTCGTCCACGGCTGAAAGATCTCATGGACTAGATACAGCGGTAGAACTGTCATCGTTTGAGTGCCGAGGTTTTGGATGAGCCAGTCCTCAATAGATTCGGGTGCCTGGGGAAGAAAGTTAGGCTTGTGTGAGACTTTACCGCCTTCCAGACCAAAGCTGTACACATCATTGCTCAGATACTCTCCACGAAAATCATGAATGATGGTTCCACTCTGCCGCTCGCGTACTTCGACTGGAATTTTGCCGCTGCGCAAAACCCATTCCAGATATGGTCCGACTTGCATGCGCAGGTCCAGTTGTAGCAGGTCGTTCTTATCCAATGGTGGTGCCGGACATGACTCTGGCTGCTCCCAGGTAGTTCCAGCGTGCAATCGCTCCACTTGCCGCCACATATCCTGTCCAGGCAAAGCCGCTGCCCGATTCTAACGCAGCTCAATCTGCCGCAATTCCGACGAGGACTTGTTCACCAAGCAGGGCATTGTGTCCGAACAAAACCAAACGCCCGCAAGCCTTGAGGCCTGCGGGCGTCTGTGTTGATAATGCCATCACTGACCGATGGTCACGGTGGCACGAACGGTGGAACCGCTGGTAAGAAAAGACTTTTCGGCGACGAGGTAGTAGTCAGCGCTCAGGGCTGCGTTCACCAGCGGGGAGAAGGTGGTGGTGCCTGAACCGCCACGGAAGAAGCTGCCGACATAGCTGCCATCTGCGGCGACGACCCGCCACTGGATGTCATAGCCGCCGGTTTGGGTCAGGATGATGTCCTGGCCTTTCACCAGACGAATCTTCCATTTCAGATAGTCACGCACAGAGCTGCGAAGGCTGCCTGAGATGACAGTGCCACTGACTGCCGAGCCAAGAGTTGTGGCGTTCTCATTGTGGAAGCTCAGGCGCACGCTTGCGGAGGCACCGACCTGGGGCTTCATCCAGAGGTAGTAGCGTCCGGCGTCCAGAACGGCCAGACGATCCTGGTAGAAGTTGGAGGAGACGAGGCCGGTGAACTCGGCCTCCTTCGGTGCGGTGGCACTGCGGGTGAAGGCGATGTAGCAGGGCGTGCTGACATAATGGAACTGGAAGCCTACGGATTGACCGGAGACGAGGTCAAAGACGAAGGGCTTGGTGCCATCCACCCCACTAAAGCTGTGGCTGGAGCCCGCCGCATAGGTCATGGTGGCGGTGCCGTAGCGCATGGCGGCAATCGCGGGCACGTTCTTCATGAAGAGCGTGTTGATTTCATCGAAAACGCCGATGTCCTTGAACACTTGCACCTGGGCGCTCTTGAGGTCCAGACTGGTTTTGGAGACGGGATAGCGCACCCGGAGCAGGTCGTTGGTCGTGGTGGTGGCGGAGGTGGCACGCACGTTGCTGAAAATGAAGTAAGGTGTTGTGCTGGTCGTGTCGATGCTGGCGATGGCGGCATTCATCTGCACATTGGTGATGCCGGTCAGGCCCGTCACTGTGGTGCTGAGCTTGGTCCGCGTGATGCTGCGCTCTGGCATGGTGATCTGCGCCTGAGCTAGGCTGATCAGGGAAAGTAGAGCGAGGGTGATGTGGGATGTTTTCATGAGAGGTGGTTTGTTTTTTGTATCGTTTGTTTGAATGTCCGTTCCGTGGACATGGGGTGTGAAGTGGGGCAGTTGCAGCTTTTCCGAAGAAGCGGAAAACTTTTTTCAGACAGCTGAATCTGGGCTCTTCTGAAGGCTAAGACCGAGGACGATGAGCAGGGTGAGCACAGCGGTCTCTGCTACGTCGCCAAGGCTATTGAGGCCCAGCAAGTACATGTTTCTGCCGGTGAAGGGCAGTAGGCCAGTATTGGCCCCCATCATGTAAAGACTGGTAAGCCCCAGTGCCAAGGCAGCCATGAGCGCCAAATGCCGACCGAAGGCGCAGCCGCCCCCAAACACACAACCGCTAAGCATGACTGATCCGTAAGCGGCGACTAGAGCCAACGCCCCTATGACGCCAAACTGGGCCAGCCCATAGACTGCAAAGACGTTATCATTGAGCGCGGTCTCACGTTTCGCCGTGCCGACCTCGACGCCTAGATAACCCTCACCCGCCAAACCACGGTGCGCATAGTTCCGCATCTGTGCGTGATCCTGAGAGATGCGCCGCGCCTCATCTGTGCCCATGGCGTCGAGCGATTCCTCGTCGATGAACTGCATGAAGCGCAGCATATTACTCTCGGTGATGATTTTATCCGGGGTGGCCAATGCGGAGCGCACTTCAGGAAAGATACTGACGGATTCTAGCGGATTCTCCACGACGGCGGTGAGTCCTGCGGCGGGCAGGATGAAGAGTAAAGCACCACCGAGTGCGATGAAGCGTGACTCACTCACGGGACTGCTTTTTTTCCAAAGTGAGACAGCCTCTGCTACAATGATGCTGAAGCCCTGTGCTGCCAGAACGAGCGTGGGCGGTAAGAAGTAGAGAAAGGTGCCGAGGTCACTGACGAAGACGCCAGCGAGTAATTGCGCAGGAAAAAAAAGGCCGTAGATGAAGCCCAAGAACCGCCATTGCGTCAGCAGAGGGTTCTCTGACTCGGCCAGGCGATCCTCCTCTAGACGACATAGCGCGAGCGCAAATAGCACTAGATGCGCAGGCACAAAAAACATGGAAAGCGCAAGTCGTGCGCCAGGCAGTGTTAATGCTTCTTTAAAGCCAGCCAGGCCAAACCCGAGGCGCAGGACGAGCAAGCCGAGCGCAAGGCTGATGAGGGATGGATAGGCCCAGCCCGCACGTGCCTGAGCTAACCAGCCACGCATCCGCGCCATGAGCAGCGGCGTGCCCAGCCATAGGGCAATCATGAATAAAGGCAGTATCCAGATAATCTGCGCGGCTACCGTGACGACACCTGCATCATGTGGAGGATTCACCCATGCAGCGTGCGCGCATAGCAGACGCACACAGGCCAGAAAGCTGAGGCCGAAAAACAGCGCGCCCATCAGCCCGCGCTCAGGCATGAAGAAAAGCGCGACCCCACTGAAGAGCGCCCCAAGCAATGTCAGCCCGATCAGGCGCCAAGGCACGCCAACATGTCGCACATTGATCTCTAGCCGCTGTGTGGAGCCTAACCAAAGGCTCTGTCCCCAACTGAATGCGCGGTCGCCGCGATCATCCCGCAAGATCCAGCCGTCCTTCGTCTGCCTGAGCTCTGCGTTAGCCTCATCAAAGCGGCTGGTGAGCTGGGTGAAACTGAGCTCGGCACTGCCATTCGGGACGCGATCATTGATCCGCAGACGCGCCACGGTGCCGCTGGGACCGTCGGTAATCTGACTAATGGCCAAAGACTGTACCTGAGGCTGATCCAGCCGCAAACGCACCGAGGCTGGGTGGGCATCACTGCGTGGTATGATCTCTAGCACACCCAAACTGCGGCGTGTGACAAGCCGGTGCGGGCGGGCGTTTTGCGCGGGTAAAAGCTCGTCCATCCGCAGAAGGGCACCCGACTGTAAAGTGTGCCAGTGGGTTACTTTCTGAGACACGGTGAGATCAGGATCAAGCACGAGCAGATGCGCGCCGAGAGCCTCTGCATGATCCAGCCCGCTGAGAATAACCGAGCGCATCTGCGGCGGCGTAAAGCCTGCATCACACAGCGGATACACGCGCTGCCGCCATGTCTGGCGTGTGAACAGCGGCACCTGCCAGCCGAGCACAGGAATTTCGATCTGGCGGTTTGGCAGAGTCCAGGACTGGACACCTAGACGCAGCGTAGCGCTGTGTTTCCAGGGCTGCTTTTCCTCATAGATCAAAGCGGGCTGAATTTGACCCTTTATAAGCTGTAGCCGATCACCAGAAGTCAGCGGGATCAGAGCAGGAATCCCCTCTTTCATCATGAGTGGCTGCTCACCCGACCAAGCGATGAGTTCAGGCCGCCAGCCCGCGCCGGGCGTCAGATGCCACGCGCCTTGTTTATCCTGCCGAAACTCAAAGGCACAGGGCGGATAGTCCGGCACGTAAAAAGTATCTGCCAGGCCGCCGCTGCGCCCACTGGCGCCGCCGATGGTGACTCGTAAAGGCTGGCCGGCTTTGTCCTCGAGATCTGCCTGAATAGCCCGCAGTTCAGCGCGGACCACTGGCCGTAAGACGCCACCGAGCCAGAGCAGGGCGGCGGCCACCAGATGGCAACTCAGCAGCGCGGGGAAAAAAAGCCAGCTCGCGTGACGGCGGCGAAAGAGCAAGGAGACTAAAGTCAGCCCAAGAAGGACCGGTGGAATGATGAGGAGGAATGAGGAGTACTTCATGACTCCCTATCCCAAGTCTGCACGAGGCAGGTTTTCCGAAGATTAATCTCGCAGACTCAACAGCTCACCATTTGCCTCAATCGCGGCGAAACCCTGAGCCAAGTGGACCAGAGGCACAACCAGCTCACTGCCAGTGAAAGCAAGCTGAGTGCCGTCGGCAAACAACAGGCTACCACCATCCAGTGCAGCGCTCGGGTGCTCAGCAGGATCTAAAACACGTAGCTTAGCCTCCATGGGGGAAAGGAGCGTGATGACCAAGCGCAGCCCCGCTTCCCCTAAACGATACGAGTGTCCCAACGCCTGCGACCCAGAAGGCGACGCGGCGAGCGCCAATGTACTGTCAGCCGCAGCCGAGTACTGAGTCGCCTTTTTCAGTGTGAAGCGGCGTAACTCAGCCCAAGGCTGGAGCGCGCCACCGACCTCGGCTGTGTATTTGTGTCGTGGATCAAGCAAACTAACGAGGCGCGGCCCGATGTCTGCGCTGAGTGACTCAGCTAAAGCCGTGCCCTGATGCCAAGCAGACCAGATGGACTGCGCAGCGCTAAGCGTGGCCGCATCCACTTGCTGGACGAGGCGCGCACTGACCAAGAGCGTGCCCTCAATCTCTGCACTGTCCCATAGGCTGAGCACACTGAGACGCGGGTCATTCACGGCCAATGACGTGCGCCATTCCCCCTCATGCGCTGGCTCTGATAGCGGACTGAAGGGCGCACAGATCCAGCTCTCACTCTCTTTTACAGACTGCAACACAAGTACAGGTCGCAGATCTAGCGCACCTGTGATCGGCAGCGGGCGCAGCACGCGCACCTGGCCGACCTCGACATTCGGCCCCTCAGTCGTGGATGTGGTTGGGTAGGAAGGCAGCAACCGCAGGCTAGAGCCGCTAGTTGGTGCAGAGGCGGTGCGTTCTTCGTCCAGTGCACGCAGGTATTCCTGGTGCTGATGCCATTCTTCAAGCCATGAGGTGAGCGGCTTTGTTGTCGTAAGATGTGTTTTCATGGCTCTTGAGTCAGGTCGTTGAAATTGATGGTTTGCCATTGCGGCTTGGTCTCGTTGAGCATCTCCAAGAGCCAACACGGTGCTTTTTCCGAAAGTATGACGCCTTTGCCATCTGGGTGCCCCAGCCAAGCGCAGAGAATGCGACGAATGTCCTTCTCTAAAATACCAGCAACGATCCCTGCCGTGTCTTTATCATCAGACGGTGCGCTCGGTTTCTGTCGCTTTTGCACGATGGGGTCACTGACGATCTGTAGCGCTTTTTGCTGTAGCCTGTTCATGACAGCATCAAAGGTGTGCTTGTAGAGAGCATCACGCCCGCGCGGCGGCTCGATGTGCGGGCAATCACTCACTGGCGACTTATAAAGAGGCACACCAAACAAGCGCAGCGCCACAATGGCGCGTTCTTTACCAGTCATGTCCTCAAAAAAAGCATGGGGCAGTAGCTTCAGGACTTGGCGCAGATCCCGCAGCCCAGTTTCTTCGGCGCTGTTCTCTGCATTGGGGTCATCCAACTTATCGCCGAAGCTGAGACCATCCTCGTCACTGCTACCAGAGGTTTTTTCTTCGGTGGAAACAACTTCAGAGCCTGATGTGATCTGCGAGGTCAAACCCAGATTTTTACACCAATCACGGGCTAAATCTTTGAAGGGTAAATTGAGTCGCGCCTCCATGCTATTGACTGTGCGCTGCACATTCACACCGAGATCGGTGATCTTAGAATAGGTCGCTAGGCTATCAGTGCGCGCACCAGCTTCCCAGGCAGCCATGATTTCATCTGCCTCAATTTCATCCATCCACGGCCATCCACCAAAAAGTGAATTCAATCGTGGTTTACTTTGCGGACGCTCGCGGGTGAAGAAGTCCCAGAAATCAGGCCAAGTTTCCATCCACGATAATGGGCGTGGCACTTGGGCGAGTGCCTCACGCCGTACCGCGCGGTCACGTGGATCGGCGTCACTTGGAAGAGCGAAAGCTTGATGCAGCGCCTTTTCAAATTTTTTACAGAGGATGTCTCCAAAGAATAACGCAGTATCATCAGAAGGCATGGGCTCCAGTCGATCCTCACGAAGAAAGGCAGGGCGAATATCCCGCCAATGACTGAATCGGATGAGCCGCTTCTGCGCATCTTCTTCGTCCTTTGGCAGGAGATCATCTTCTTGGGAGTGGCTATGGCTCATAGAGTGGCTGCGCTTTTAACAGCGATGCGTTGGCAGTGCAAGTAAGGCCTAAAAACCGCTGCTTTTTTCGGAAAGCGGAAAGCCGCAGCCTTGAGGGAGATGACAGCAATGAATACGCCTCTTCCACAGTTCCAGTCAGGTCAAATTCGCTTCGGTGGTTACCAGCTGCTCCGTCAAATGATGGCGGATGCCTCAGGTACGGTGACCTGGCTGGCGAAGCGTGGTACAAAGATCTTTTTGCTGCATGTGCTGCCGATTCAGCGTCCACTGTCAGATCGTGAAAAGGTTCCTCTGATAGACCTGATCAATCACGGCCAACGCCATGGCCACACAGCGCAGCAGATGGTACTCCATGATGTGTGTGTCGAAGATGGACAACGGCCTGTCACCGCTCTGGTTGAAGCTTTCCCCCCATTGCCAGAAGGCGCGACTGAATGGCTGACATTGGCAGAGTGGACAGCGCGCCAAGGACCAGCAACCACGGCGCAAATCTCGCCGCACTTGCCTGCGCTCAGCCGCTGGCTAAGAGAAACCCCAGCAGGTAGGCACGGCAACCTTTCCCCAGAACAGCTCTGGATAGCCGGAGTTGAAGTCCATATCGACACCGTCGCGATTGCCAAATTAGGTCTAGCAGATCTGCAAAAGCAACTGCCCGAAATGCGCGCAACTGCGGCAGTGTGGGATGATGTTTCTGGGCTGGGTCATGTGCTCTTTCTCTGGCTCACTGGTAAGACGCCCACACCTCAGAGCCACCGAGATGTTGTAGTCGAATTAGGAAGCGCCCACTGTGGTGAAAAACGCATACCCAATCACTGGCAGCGCCTAATCGCCAGTAATGTGGATTCGGATTCCGCTTACCACTCTGCTAGTGTGACCGAGCTGGTGGCTGCGCTATTGCAGCCACTCCAAATTTCGGAAACAGAAGCAAAGTCGATCACCACGAAGCCCACCCAAGATAGAGTATCAAAGGCCTTGTCCGTCTTCATTGTGGTCTTGCTGAGTTTTGTGCTTCTGTATGGGTTGAATCGCAGCCAGATTTCGGAACCCTTTTCAAAGAACGTGACCAAAACAGAGCCTGCTCCACAGCCCAAAGCCCCGGATCTGAAACCGCGAATAAACCCAACATCAGAAGTAGCGGAAACCGATACAGTAAAGGCGCCTCCAGTGCTTACCCACGCGCAAGAAAAACCCGTTTTATTCAAAGTCCCTTCACAGCAGAAGAAGGTGGCTGTCGCCCAATCTAATCCGTCACCTGAGATCGTGAAACCAAGGGCCAAACTAGCTAACGGCACAGCAACGCGTTCATTACCTGAGAATTCCAAACTCGCGGTCAATGAGACAAAGATCCGCATTCCCTACCGTCCACCACTACCACCGAGTCAGGCAGAGTCTTCACCTGTAAAAAGAAAGCCTCTGAACTCAGAGGCTATGCCACCAAAAGTGGCTGTTGCCAAATCCAGTCCACAGCCGTCAGCAATAAAAAGCAACACTGAACAGATTGAAAGCAAGGTTGCTATCTCATTACCTATGCGCAACAAACACACGCTCACTAAGCTTAAGACCAGCAATCCCCACCCAGCTCCCCCGAGTCAGGCAGAACCACAAACTGACCTTATGGCTCCTGTGCTCAACGTGAAAAGTGTCCCGCCCGCCGCTGAAAAAATCCAACCCGCCCCAGAACCCGCAGTGCCAAAAGCGGTGCCCATTGCAAAAGCACTCGTAGTGCATGAATCATTTCCAGTTCATCTCAATCCCAGTCCGCGCATCGTTTTGGCGCTGCCTGTGGCCGAGCCTCTTGTCCAGGCTGTGCCTGTACTTGAGGAGCAGTTAGCGTCAAATACAATGCAATACGCTCCCGCTATCTCCACTCCGAACAGGCGCGATCAAGTGCGGCCCCTGATTCTTCCCAAAGGATTCGTCCCCCCACGTGGACTGGACAAACCTTTGTGGGTTCGTCCGTAATACCTTGAGCTGAAAATGATATGATAGCGATAGACGGAGTGCTGCGTTGATGGCGTTCATGATGAATTTTTTCACGACTGCTCTTGCTGCTTTGGCCTTTGTCTCTGCGCTCAACGCTGCTGATACTGCGCCTGCTAAACCCAAGTGGCAAAAGGTGCTGCCGCAAACGCCAGCGGGATTTACTTTAAAAACGCTAGAGGTCGCCAGGTATCCTGAGCATACGGTGGAACTGTTTGTTTATGTGCCTGATGCGGAGGGTGTCTGGCCCTGCATTCTGGACATTCATGGTGGCGGCTGGAAAGCCCGTCAGATCGAGTCTGATAAGCCGATGATGGAGCGTCTTGCTGCTCGTGGATTTGTGACGGCACTAGTGACTTATCGACTCTCCACCGAGGCAAGATACCCGGCGGCACTGCATGATTGCAAAGCAGCGCTGCGTTGCCTGCGGGCTCATGCTAAGGAGCTCAAGCTCGATCCTGAACGAATCGGCTGCATGGGTGGTTCTGCAGGCGGTCATCTGTCATGTTTAACGGCAATGACTGCGGGTCTGCCTGAGTTTGAAGGAGCGGGTCCGTTTCAAGATCAATCCAGCACTGTGAAAGCCTGCATCGTCATGGCTGCTACTCAGGACATGCTGGCTGCCAATAGTGCGAAGACCAATGAGGGAGCCGTGCTCTTTTTTGCAGCCAATGCACAGGATAAACCAGAAATCTACAAAGCAGCTTCGCCCATCACTCACGTGCGTGCGGGTGTGCCACCGACGATCTTCATCGAAGGGGAGAAAGACACACTGAAAATTGGCCGTGCCGAGATGATGGAAAAGCTCAAAGCACTGGGGATTGAAACCTCCGTGCACACGCTCAAAAATGCACCCCATCCTTTCTGGATGAGTGAGCCATGGTGCGGCGAGACGGTGGAAATCGCAGCCGCTTTTTTCAAAAAGCATCTCGGTGAGCCGGCAAACTGAAGTTACAGCGTGTGGAGCTTGCGCCTGAGTGAGGCTCTGTCACACTGAGGGTTCATATGTCCACCATCGTCGTAGCCCAGAAAAACGGAGTCGCCTGCATTGGCGCAGATACCATGAGCTGCCTTGGCTCGCTGCGCCAAAAGGCCCATCACATCGTTAATAAAACCAAGATCACCAAGGTCGCTGATAGCTACATTGGTCTGACCGGCACCTCTGCCAGTTTGGTGGTCATGAACAGTTACTTCTCTAATCCTGAGAGGCCTCGTGACTTCTCTAGCACGGACATGATTTTTGAGACTTTTCGCCATGCGCATCATTGGATGAAGGCGGAGTACTTCATGACCACCATGGCCTCTAAAGATGAGGAATACGAGACCACTCAGTTTTACGGACTTGTTGCCAATCCCCACGGCATCTTTGCTCTATACTCGTATCGCAGTGCGCAGCAGTTTCATAAATTCTGGGCTGCTGGCTCAGGTCGCGACTACGCGCTTGGAGCCATGCAAAGCGTCTATGATCAGTATGATGACGTGGTGGACATCGTTAAAGCCGGCTTGAGCGCCTCAGCCGAGTTTGATAGCGCCACAGGATCTCCCTTCGAGATTTATCAATGTGATCTGATTCAGCCTGCGGCACCGGTGAAGGCTTTCAAAGTTGCGAAAAAGGCACGCAAGAAATAGCGTCAGATTTTTTTACCGCTAATCGACGCTAATATCCGCCTATTTTTAAAACCATGAATGCCAATGATTTTCCCGCTCTTGAAGATGATTTTCCATTTGCAGGGGAAGGTTATGAATTGATGGCAGCAGCCTTTGAAGTTTATGGGGAATTGGGCGGTGGATTAGCAGAGGAAATTTATCAGGAGGCGATGGAGCTAGAGTTGGGTCTAAGAGGAATAGGCTTTGTTGCGAGGCAGGAACTTTCACTCCATTATAAAGGCAACGAACTCAAAAAACGATATATCCCGGATCTCTTCGTAAGCGGTGGAATTATTGTTGAAATAAAGGCTGTGACTGCAATCTCCAGCGATCATATTGCTCAGTTGTTAAACTACATGCGCATCTCATGCCAGCCCGTCGGCTATCTCATCAACTTTGGCCCTACTCGGAAAGTGGAATGGAAAAGATTTGTGCTTCGTGAATTCATTCAAAAGTGATAAGCGCGGTGCATTTTGAATCAGATAATTGAACCGCTAATGAGCGCTAATAGACGCTAATTTAAACCCACACAGCAGCTTTAAGCTGTGGTTCTGAAATTAGCGCTAATGAGCGTTTATTAGCGGTTAAAATTCCGGTTAGAATTGTCTGAAATATCTCCCTCAATAAAGCTTTCACTTTCTTTGCGGTTGGTCATTAGATTCCGTTCCATTCCGCGTTTATTATCCTTCATGAAAGTTCAGATTCTCCCCTTCCTCTTTGTCTCCGTCGTTCTTGCTGATGGCCCGAAAGATAACCTTGCGGAAAATGTCCGCCCTATCCCGCCCCCAGGCGTCGCTGTACCAGAGGCAGACGCGAAGGTGCTGACGCAGGGGCTCTCAGAGCTACGCACGGCGATTGATGCTGCGGTCAAAGCGCAGGCAAAAAATCCTCAGTTGCAGGACTTGTTGCCAGATGTGGAAATCTTCTACAAAGGCGTGGATTGGGCGCTCAAATACAATGAAATCCATAAGCTAACGGAGATCAAATTAGCGCAGGAGGCTCTGACTGAAGGCAAGCAACGTGCAGAACAACTTAAAAACGCTCAGGCTCCTTGGACGAAGCAAAAAGGCCTAGTGGTGCGCGGTTATCGCTCCAAAATTGACGGTTCAGTGCAGCCTTATGGCATGGTTATCCCAGACTCTTATTCGGGGGCTCCTTCGCGCTTAGACGCTTGGTGTCATGGACGTGGTGAAACGCTCAGTGAACTCGCCTTCATTGATCAGCGGCGGAAGCAGGTTGGCAATGTGGCTCCAGCCAATACGCTGGTGCTGCACCCTTATGGGCGTTACTGCTGCGCTAATAAGTTCGCTGGTGAAGTGGATCTGATCGAAGCGTTGGAACACGCCAAGAAGTTCTATGCTATTGATGAGGATCGCACGATCATTCGTGGCTTCAGCATGGGCGGAGCTGCAGCTTGGCAGTTTGCAGTGAATTACTCTGAAAAATGGTGTGCGGCTAATCCCGGCGCGGGCTTTGCCGAGACACCTGAGTTTCTGAATGTCTTCCAAAGTGAAGATGTTTCCAAAATCCCAACCTATGAAAAGACGCTCTGGCATTGGTATAACGCGACCGATAGTGCGTTGAATCTCTTTCATGTGCCGACGGTTGCCTACAGCGGCGAGATCGATAAACAAAAGCAGGCTGCCGACATCATGGAGAAATATCTCCGCATGGAAAACATCGATCTGGAGCATATCATCGGTCCGCAGACACCTCATAAAATTCATCCTGATTCTCTCATTGAAATAGAGAAGCGTCTGGCTGCTATCGCTGCTGTGGGACGGGATCGCACGCCGAAAGAGGTTCACTTCGCGACTTGGTTCTTGCGCTACAATACAATGCACTGGATCACGGTGGATGAGCTGGTGCAGCAATGGGAACGGACTCGCATTCATGCTAAAATTACTGGCGACGCAGAAGTGACGATCAAAACTCAGAACACCGCGGCTCTGACCATCAACATGCAGCCGGGGCACTGTCCGCTGAGTGTTCGGGAAAAACCCACGGTCATCATTGATGGCTCAAAGATCGAAGTGCTGATGCCTAAATCAGATCGCTCATGGCTCGTGCATTTACGTCGTTCTGACGGAAAGTGGCAGCAATCTCTTAGAGCACACGAGGATGATAAGCTGGTGAAACAGCATGGGCTCTCTGGTCCTATTGATGACGCCTTCATGGATAGCTTCCTTTTTGTGAAACCGACGGGTGCAGCACTGAATGCCAAGGTCGGTGAATGGTCGAAGGCTGAAATGGAGCGTGCCGCGTTTGAGTGGCGGCGGCAGTTCCGTGGCGATGCGCCTGCAAAGGATGACAGCGCGATCAACGATGCCGACATTGCAGGCAATAATCTCATCCTTTGGGGCGATCCTCAGAGTAATGCGGTGCTGGCTAAAGTGATCGCTAAGCTACCGATCCAGTGGACAAAGGAAAAGCTTGTGGCCAATGGCAAGACGTATGACGCGGCTCACCATGCGCCTATTTTGGTGTATCCGAATCCGCTGAATCTAAAGCGCTACATCGTCATTAATAGCAGCTTCACCTATCGTGAATATGACTATCTGAACAATGCGCGCCAAATTGCCAAACTGCCGGATTGGGCTGTGATCGATTTGAATCAGCCTAAGACGCCGCGAGCTCCGGGCGGCATCCTTGCTGCGGATTTCTTTGATGAGGCTTGGCAGTGGAAAAAATAGACTGGCATTCTGTCTCTTGGATACTTTTAAATCTTCGTCGTCATGAAACGTTTCACTCTTTGTCTCTTGTTACCGCTGCTGGCTTACGGTCAAACGACGGATAAGCCTAAAAAGTCAGCTTCATCACTGCCAGAAGGTTTTCGTGAATTGAAGATCGGCGATGCTGCACCGGACTTTGAGTTGATTGGGGTCGATGAGGAGATGCATACTCTGAAGGAATATTCGAAAGCAGACTTTCTCATGATCGCTTTTTTGAGCAATCACTGCCCGACTTCACAAGCGGTCGAAGGGCGTATCAAGAAGTTGGTTAAAGACTACAAAAGCAAAGGCCTACAGCTGGTGGCAATCAATCCCAATGATCCAGCCGCCCTGCGCGCAGATGAGTTGGGTTACTCTGTTTACAATGATAGTTTCCCTGAGATGAAACGCCACGCCAAGGAGCAAGACTTTACTTTCCCTTATCTTTACGATGGTGAAACACAGAAGACCACTTTAGCCTATGGTGGCCTGGCGACACCGCACGTTCTACTCTTTGATAAAGAGCGCAAGCTTCGCTACCAGGGCCGTCTAGACGATTCGCGCTACGCGGATGAAAGTACCGTGACCTCAAACGATGCACGGAATGCCATCGACGCGCTGCTAGCAGGGAAGCCAGTGCCCATCGAAGTCACGAAACCGCATGGTTGCTCGACGAAGTGGATTGAAAAACGTGCCCAAGTGACGGCAGACAACGAAAAGTGGGAAAAGAGTGAAGTCGAGGTGGAATTGATCGACGCGAAAGGTGTGGCAGCACTCCGCAAGAACGATACAAAGAAGGTCCGCATGTTTAACATCTGGGCTACGTGGTGCGGCCCATGCGTGAAGGAGTTTCCTGAACTCGTGGCCACTTCACGGAAGTTCGGCCTACGCGAGTTTGAGTTCATCAATATTAGCCTAGACGACCCGAAGACGATGTCTGACGTGAAAGCTTTCTTGGAAAAATACAACGCTGTCGTGCCAGACAAGATCAAGCCATCGCTTAAAGCCGAGGGCCGTAAAGGCAATGCCTATGTCTTCAATGAGTCGAACACCGACGGGCTCATTCAGGTGCTCGATCCCGAATGGCCAGGACCTATCCCGCACACCATTGTAGTCGCGCCTGGTGGCGAGGTTATCTATCGCCATAACGGCATCGTCGATGGTGATGAACTACGTGCCAAAATTTTGGAAAGCATGGGACGCTTTTTCGTTCCAGATACCCGCACTCCATGAATTCTCTATACCTCTTTGTCCTCCTTAGTTTCAGTCTCCACGCGCAGGAGACGGCTAGCCCTAACGAGCTCTTTCGTGAGGGCGTTGATGCCTTTTACGAGGCTAAGCCAAAAGAGTCAGTAGCAGCCTTTGATAAGCTGATCGCCATGGTTCCTGATTCTAAACCGCAGCTCTGGCAGCGTGGTTTATCGCTCTACTACACGGGCGATTTCAAAGCTGGGCGTGAGCAATTTGAGACTCACCAGACGGTGAACACAGCTGATGTGGAAAATGCTGCCTGGCACTTCATCTGCGTGGCCAGGGCTGAGAACGTTGAGGCGGCGCGGAAGGCGCTGATTCCTATTGAGGGGGACACCCGTGTGCCGATGAAACAGGTTCATGAACTTTTTGCTGGCAAAGCCACAGTTGAGGACGTTCTAAAGGCAGCTGAATCAGGGGAAGGGGAAGCTTTAAAGAACCATCGTTGCTACGCCCACTTGTATCTCGGACTCTACTTTGAAGCTTTGGGTGATGTGGCTAAAGCCAAAGAACACATGCTTAAATCCGCCAAGGATTTCAAAATGGATCATTACATGGGCAAATGCGCTCAGGTTCATGTCCAACTTCGCGGCTGGTGAGCGGAGAAATAGAAATTTAAAATCGCTTCTTGCATAAACGAACTTTCAGAAGTATCTGAAAGTAAGATGCAACATGAGACTGCCAATTGGGAAGCCGCCCGCGAAGAATTTATCGCGCAGTGGGGAGCCCTCGGCAGTAATTGGGGCATTAATCGGACCATGGCGCAAATTCACGCGTTGCTTATGACGGCTCCCGAGTCGATGTACACGGACGAGATCATGCAGCGCCTTCACATTAGCCGTGGCAATGCCAATACCAATCTCAGAGAACTGGTCGGTTGGGGACTCATTCGCCTTGTCGTTAAAAAGGGCGAGCGTCGTGAGTATTTCGAAGCTGAAAAAGATGTCTGGAAGATGTTCTTAACCATCGCTAAAGAGCGCAAACGTCGGGAGCTTGATCCTGCGCTTGGTGTCCTGAAAGGCTGTGCGGAGCAGACCAAAAACGAAGGTGCTGGTCCAGGTCGCGACTTCCACAACCAAATGAAGGAACTCCAGGAGTTTGTCGAGTTTGGCATGAAGGTTTCAGACACCGTTTCTAGCATGAAACATGCCTCTGCCCTGCAATGGGCCATGCGTTTGCTTGGATAGAGCTCCCTTTTTTTAGACTTTAGTTTCAGAACTATCTGAAACTACAATAAAACAAAACACATAACCCCAAAATGAAAGGAACCCCCATTATGAATGAAACAGTCATCACCTACGGACTCTATTTGGCCCTTGCCGTGGCCATGACCATCTGGGTCGCCAAGACCCTGCACAAAAGCGGACGCGTCTTCCTCGTCGAATGCTTCCACGGTAACGCCGAGCTAGCGGATAGCGTGAACCATCTGCTCGTCGTCGGCTTTTACCTGATCAATATCGGCTTTGTTTCGCTCTATCTGAAAACGACCGAGACGGTCACAGGTGCACAAGGCATCTTTGAAACGCTGAGCGGTAAAATGGGTATCGTTCTCCTGATGCTGGGCGGCATGCATTTCTTTAATCTGCTGCTTTTTACCAAGCTCAGGAAACGCGCCCACCTAGCCACCATGCCCCCACCCGTGCCGCCAATGCTACGAGTCAATGCCTAACGGTGAAGCGTCTTGGAGTGCGCTGTTTCGACAGCGCTCTCCTTCACCCAATCAAAACCTAACTAAATTCCGCTCATGTATCGTCACAAATTCAATCGCACGTTTACGGCTATGTTTTGGGGATGGTGTGTTTGTAACCTAACCACTAGCATTCTATTCACAGGCCAAACAGTCTTCGCTACAGGACCAATTGAGAGTCGTTTAGGTAGCCTTTTCTTCTATATCATTTATGCAGCTCTCTTTTCAGCATTGTTGATAGCCGCAGCGTGGATTTTTATATTTTTTCCAGCCGACCTTCTAGTGGGTGAATCTAGCCCGCTAAGAGAACCCGTTTTTGCTGCTACTTTAGGTGGCTTTGGCGGTGCCTTGCCAATCGTTATGATCGGAGGATTAGAACAAGCCATTGCTCCTGCCACTTTGTCGGCCATCACAGGCTTCACCGCCGCTCTGCATGTCGTGCTCAAACACCCCAGAATTCCGTTTCCCCCAACAACTGACTAAGAACCAACAACAATAATCATCATGCACACTCTCACACTCTTTTATGATGCCCGCTGCGGCTTATGTTCGCGGGTTCGGCAATGGCTTTGTACTCAGCCAGCATATGTGCGGCTGGAGTTCTTGGCTTATGATTCCGCCGAGGCGGAACGACGATTGCCGGCGATTCGGCATCTTCATGCGGATCAGGAAATCTTGGTGATGGCTGATACGGGCGAGGTTTGGCAGGGGGCAGGGGCCTGGGTATTGTGTCTCTGGGCTCTGCGGGAATACCGGGGCTGGTCGGCACGATTGGCTTCCCCTTCGATGCAGTTGGTGGCGCGTAAGATCGTGCACTGGATCTCGCAAAACCGAATCGGCATGTCGCGCTTGGCTGGCTTTAAGAGTGACGCTGAATTAAGTGACGCAGCTGAAAAAGAGATGGAGGAGCCCGTGTGCCTATTGCGGCATGATTTGGATCTCATTGACTGAGTGAAAATCACTCAGCCAAACGTGCGATTTCGGCTTCACTCAAGGCACGATTAAAGAGCAAAAATTCATCCATCACGCCACTGAAGTGACGGATAGCGACACGATCATGGCGGCCTCCGTCATTCCAGTTGCCAAGCTCTGCGACAGTGAGTCTAACTGGAAAAGTGTCTTTGCGTGTTAGCTTGGCGATGAGATCGCCATTCAAATAGTGGCGCACTTCTTGGGTGGATGGATCGATCACTGTGGCTAGGTGCAGCCATTGGCCAAAACGCTCTGGGGTGAAGATAGCAGTCGTGTCGTAGTCATGAGGTGGTCGGCCATCTTTACCCGCAATACCCAGACGCAGTTTGCCTTCGCGAGTGATTTGCCAGTGAGCGGCGGCTTCGGCATAGCCTTCGGTCATGAAAAGAGAATTGTAGCTGCGATCGAGTCCGTTGATACGCACCCATGTGCTAAGAGTCAGTGCAGCGTGTTTACCAGGCACATTCAAACGTACACGGTCGCTCACATTACGGAACTCCAAAGCGCGTTTGCCAGGCCAGCGTCCATCTGTCCAATTACAGCCAACGATGCTACCAGCAGGTATTTGGCTGGACTTCAGTGCGTGATTGTAAAGGGATCGGTTACTGCGGCTGTCCTGGAAATCAAATCTTAGAAGCAAAGAAGGGTCTCCATTCCAGAGGGAACTGCGACTCAGCCAGCCTTCAAAGGCTAGCCGCTGAGATTCTGCGGTGCGCTCATCCATATCATGCAAAGAAGCAAACGCTGACTGATCGGCAACCATGCTCCGTGATAGGTCACTGAGCGCCAGCGCCTGGCCTTCTTTGAGCGACTGCATAGGCAAGTCCTTGCTATGAAACTCGACCTCACCTTTGAAGACATGCATCGGCGATGAGGCATCATTCAGGTCTAAGCCAAAATCAGTGCCTAGATCGACAATGGTGCCCTTGGGTGTCTGGATGCGGAAACCTTTGGCCTGAGGTGGCACATGAGCGCTGAGCTTACCTGAGGTGCAGTAAGCTTCGCTGGATGAAATCAGCTGAAAAGCGGCGGGTCCCTCTAGAGTCACGCGGGCACCTTGATAAAACTCGATCTGAGCCAAGCCGCTCTTTAAGCGCAGCCAGCCTGGAGTGAGTGGGCTGCCAGAGGCATGGCTTTCGCCTTCCCATTGCAGATTCACGCCACGGGCTAAAACAGCGACAGCGTCTGTCGTGGCTTCTGCGTCTGAAACTGGAGACATAAAGCGTAGAGCCCAGGTAGCGGCCAGAGTGATGCAGGCAGCCAGCGCAGCCACGCTGGAAAGATTACCAATGCTAAATCTGCGCTGCGCATTCTTTGTCTGCTCGGCACTGCCCTCGACGACCTGAAAAACCGACGCATGGGTCTCAGCCACACCTTTGATGTCTGAAAGCATGGCATCCATGTGCAGCTGATGGAGCAAGCGATCACCGAGCTCTGGCTGAGACTGCAAGAGGTCTAAAAACGCGGTGGACTCAGCCTCAGTCAGCTGGTCCTCCAGGTATTGGTGAATCAGCACCTCAGGATCATAGGTGGGTTCATGCATGAGCGGCACCTCCCTGGTTCATTTCACGCTGAATACAGTCCCGTAGTTTATCTCGGACCCGAGAAAGTGCGCGGCAAATGGTGTCTGCTTTCATGTCTAGCTGTGCTGCAATTTCGGGTGTGGAGAGATCGCTGTAATAGTAGCGCTGGATCAGCTCGCGGCTTTTGTCTGGAAGCTTGGTGAGACAGGACCGGAGGATGGTCACTTCCTCTTCATAGCGTGGAGGCGTCTCCCGTTCTTCGGCTAAATGGCGGATGTGATCGGCTAGTTTTTGAACCACTTCGGGACGTTCCCGGGTGCGGTCACGCCAAAGGCGCATCGCTACATGTCGGGTCATGGTGGCTAGGAGTGGGCGCAGATCATGCTCCAGATCCCAGCGCTCCTCTTTGGCCATGAACTCCAGAAACACTTGCTGGGAGATATCCTCCATGAGTCCAGGCCATGGAGCATACTTCAAAGCCACCCCTTTCACGAAGTCGTGATGACTGAGAAAGATCTGGGCTGCGCGGGTGTCCTGAGGATTCATGGTACTGACACTATCTCACAGCAGAGCCCCAAACCGGACACTGATTTTTTACGGACTGATGCGTGCGCCTGCTTTTTTTAGCTCCGCAACCATGGCCTTAGAGGCCTCGCTCAGAGGGCAGCCAGGAATAAAAATCTGGCAATAGGGGGCCCACTCCTTTGCGCCAGAGTTGTCCTTCATCCACATGCGATGCAGCGGCATAAGATCGGTGATGGGGTTCTTGTCTAGAAACAGAAACTGCAGGTCATTCAGGGGCTCCAGTGGTGTTAGATCGCTCACTTGATTTTCTTTGAGTGAAAGCATCGACAGCCATTTGAGTTCTCCAATGCCCTGAAGACGACTGACCTTGTTGCTATCCAGGTACAGAGTCCACAGTTTAGGCAGTTTGAAGAGGGATGTAATATCGGTGATTTGATTGCCTGCTAAATAGAGTGAAGTGATCGCAGGAATGCCGCCAAATACGGAGACATCGGCGACTTTGTTATTGGTCAATTCGACATATTGCAGAGCCTTGCAGTTGGCGAGCGGTGAGAGGTCGCTGATTTGGTTGTTGGCTAGGTCGATAAACTGCAGACGCTCCAGGCCTTTGAGTGCATCAAGACGGCTGACCTTGTTGTCGGTGAGCGTGAGCGATGCCAGCGCTTTGCACTTTTCCAGGCCTGAAAGATCCGTGATACTTGTGCCTTTAGACTCGATGATCGAGACATTGGCCACATCCTCAACTGTGAGGATTTCCTGATTGTCGCGCTTGGCATAAACTTGTTTGCGGACAGCAGCTTCTAGGGCTTTATCTTTGAAAAAAGAGACTGGCGCTGGAGGGGGGGTGGGCTTGGCGGGTGGGGGCGTCGGGGTTGCCACCTTGGTGGGTTCTGGTTTGGCCGCCTGCGCAGGTTTTGGCGCTGTCTGCACAGGTTTTTCCGCAGGAATTGGGGCCGCGGGTGTCGCTGTAGTTGCTGTTTTTGTAGGCGCAGGTGACCCTGGGGCTGGCTTGACCTCCTGGGCTGAGAGTTCACTGGCAGACAGGAGGATGGGTAATAGAAAATAGGGCTTCATGTCTAAAAAAAGGAGGGCGATTGCTGATATACGGAAGCAGGAGGTTGCATGTTATCCCAAAATCGGCTCTGTCACAGCTACCATGATCAATGTTATTGTGATTCTCGAAATCGACCCAGCCCGCGTGGATGAGTTCCTGGAAGTCATTACCCTCAATGCCGCCGAGTCGGTAAAGGAGCCTGGCTGCCTACGTTTTGAAGTGAACCGCCAGTTTGAGCAGCCCAATCTTTTTGCTCTCAGCGAGCAATATGTCGATCAGGCCGCCATGGAGGCTCATTACCAGACGGCTCACTTTGCCAAATGGAAAGAAAAGTCCGCCACTGGATTCGTCACCAAGCGCTGGTCTGTCAAAGGTCCAGTGCTAGAATAGCCTACTGTGGAAGACGCCTTCGGCCATCTCATCTCTTATTTGCGCGTTTCAGTTACGGATCGCTGTAACGAGCGCTGCCGTTACTGCATGCCAGAAGAGGAGCAGGCTTGGTTTCCGAAAGAGGAAGTGCTCAGTTATGAGGAAATGCTTCGTATTCTCCGAGTTGGTGCGGGCATGGGCATTCGTAAAGTCCGCGTCACTGGAGGCGAGCCTCTGACGCGTCCAGGCGTCGCTGATTTTTGCGCAGAGATTGCTGCGATACCCGGTATCGAGCAAATTGGCATTTCAACCAACGGCACCCTTCTGGCCAGAGAAGAGCAGGGGGACACCCTCGCTGCTCGACTTGTCAAAGCAGGCGTGACCAGTGCCAACATTTCCATGGACTCGCTCGATCGAGCCAGCTATCAGCGCACGACCAGTCGGGATCTGCTGCCTCGGGTTCTCGAGGGTGTCGACGCAGCCATTGCTGCTGGCATGAAGTCCATCCGCCTCAATTGCGTGCTCATGAAAAATCAGACCGAGCGCGAGTTTGTGCCGCTCATCGACTACGCTCGCAGTAAAGGTGCCTTGATACGTTTCATTGAGCTCATGCCAGTCAGCACGCAGGAAGTGCTCAAAGAGGACAGCTTTCTCTCTGCAGGACATGCGCTGAAAATGGTCGAAGAACACTACGGCCCCTTGAAGCCTGTGCCGGAGTTTAAGACCAACGGTCCCGCGACCTATTACGAGATCGCTGGTAGCGGTCAAAAGATCGGCTTCATCGGTGCCATGACCAATCTGCACTTCTGTGAAAGCTGCAACAAACTCCGCCTCACCAGCGATGGCAAACTACGCCCCTGCCTAGGTAGCTACCTGGAGTTTGATCTCAAGACCGTTCTCCGCGCCGGCTGCTCCGACAGCGAACTCGCCGACTTTATCCACAGCGTCGTCGCCAAAAAACCCAAAGAGCACGATTTTCGAGACAACTACCAGCCGAACCGCCGCATGATCGCGATTGGTGGGTAAGAAAATGTGATGTTTGAGATTGAGTCTGGAAGAAGTTCCTGTCAGAGTCATAAAAACCCAACTGCCTGATTATGTCCGCTGAATCCCAACTCATTGCTCTTGGTATCACGCTTCCGCAGGCTCCGCCAAAGGGTGGGGTTTACAAGCCAGTCGTTGTGATTGGCAACGTCGCTTATCTCTCAGGGCACGGACCTTATTTAGCCGATGGTGGAATGATCCGGGGTCGCGTGGGAGATGATCTGGATCTGGCTGATGGTCATGCTGCGGCGCGACAAACGGGGCTGGCTATGTTGGCGACGCTTCAAAAAGAATTGGGCAGCCTAGACCGCATTAAGCGTGTGGTGAAGCTTCTCGGTATGGTGAATAGCACACCTGAATTCGCCGATCATCCCAAGGTCATCAATGGTTGCAGCGAGTTGTTTGCCCAAATTTGGGGGGAAGAAAATGGCATTGGTGCTCGCAGTGCTGTCGGCATGGGGTCATTGCCGGGAATGATCGCGGTGGAGATTGAGGGGATCTTTGAGTTGGTGGACTAGAGCTCGGTTGTTGAACCATGAGCCAATCTAAACCCGACCCGACAGAAATTAGCCTGCGCTTTGGCTGTGGTTTTAGTTTTGGCGTGGTTGTAGGTTCCATTTTTATCATGCGACAGGTCCACGCTATGGGTGGAACGGAATGGGCCTGTGTGGCCGGTATTGCGATTATCTTTGGTCTCCTGGCTTTGTTCGGCGGAGACGATTTTTGGCATGCCATTTTTAAATGGATGTGATATCCGCGCTGTCTTCAGTTAAACAATCTTCGATAGTTCTGCTCGATCTGCTCGATCAATGCATTCAGAGAAATACCACACACTTGAGCCAGCAGAGTGTAGCTAAGTTGTAGATTAGCGGGATGATTGATCGGCTTACCCTGATGCTGGAGTGGATGCAGATTCAGCTCATCAGGTGGCCACATATCGGGGGCATCGGTTTCGGCTAAAAGTCGATCCAAGGGCACTGCGGCAAAGGTGGCTAATTGTTGGGCTTTTCGCGCATGACCAAAGTAGGGGGAGAGAGAAAAGTAAGCACCCATTTTGACGAAGCTTGGGATCATCTCTGCTGGGCCTCCATAGGAATGTAGCAAAAAACCGCGCTGTGGCAGTGGCAGAGTCCGGAGTTGCTCATCTAGGAGTCCCCAAGCCCGCAAACAATGGATCGTAGCAGGTCGATCGAGTTCTGTGGCGAGTTCGAATTGCCAGCGAAAACATGAGATTTGAGCTTCGATGTCCGGATTTTCGATCCAGCGATCTAGGCCAATTTCTCCCACGGCTGCGTTTGGAAAAGCCCTCAAATAATCACCCAGCCGCTCCTGCCAGGCTTTCGTTCGTTCTTTTACGTACCATGGATGCAATCCAAAGGAGGGCCTTAGCCATCCGTGCTCGCGAGCCAGTTTAGCCACGTCTTCCCAATCATCTTCGGCTGAGCCATTGACGACAGCCTCACTGATTCCGTGCTCAGGGAGCGTCTTGAGGATGATCTCTCGGTCGCTGTTTAAGCGTGTATCCTGATAATGATTATGCGCATCGTAAAGCATGGTTGTCAGCACCAGCTAAGAGACAGTTCTTTGATGCGTCCACGCACGGCTGACAATCCATTCAGGCGTGTGGGGGTCAGGATCTTGATGAATCCGCATTTTTGCCAGACTTCAGGCTCTGCTTCGGCTGCCTCTTGAGCGTTCACGGCGGTGTAAAGATCACAGAGCAGGGCGACCAATCCGGCCACCATGGGGGAGTCAGCTGCACAGCGAAAATGCGTCAGGCCATCGCGTAGCTCGCCTTTGACCCAGACGCGGGAGATGCAGCCTGGGACGATGAGTTCGTCACTCTTCATGTCATCAGGCAGTTGGGTTCGTGACACATAGCTGGTTAGAGCTGAAAGGCGTTCATGAGCATCTTCGATCAGGTTAAGATCGGAGATCAGTTCGTTTTGTTTTTCGATCAGGGTCACAGTTTGAAATGAGGGTTTATTTTCCGAGCAGACCTCCGCCAATGCCCTTCAAGAGGTCAATGCCTTTTTCGACAGCTTGAGTTGGAAGCTCGGTGGCTTTCTTGGCGGACTCACCGGGTTTTGTCAGGATGTCTGTGGCGGACTTCAAGACTTCACCGGGCTTCTTTCCCAGGTCTGGTCCCAAGACCGGAGATAAAAGCATTTCACTGGTTTTGCCGATGACTTCTGCCGGTGCATTGAGAAGCGCTTTGCTGGCCCCACCGATCAGGCGTTCTGATAAATCCTCACGCGGTGAGTCCATGTTACCGGTGATGTGCAGTGGGGTCCAGACCAGGCCAGGTGTTCCGCTTGGATTCGTGGAGGTGAAAACATGCTGCTGTGCGCCTGGAATCCAGCGCAGTGTTTCAGGGGTGACGCCGACCAAGAATTGCCCATCTAATTGACCTTTAAGGATGGAAAGGTTTCCCTCAAGCCGCATCAGGCCATTGGATTGGATGATGATTTTCTCAAATTTCCGGGTCTCTCCAGAGCCGCTGATCTGGGCGCTGGCGATGTCGAGGATGATGCGTTTAAAGCGCTCCACACCTGTGTAAGTGGCCAGTTTATCCAGGATGGGAAGCGCGGTCAGGACAGCGTCTTTGAGATGCACGTCCCCCTTCACGCTCGGTGTCGTTTGACGACTGCCTTGGATCTCTAAATCACCTTCGATCAGGCCCGTGAGTCTGAGTTTCCAGTCCTCGCTCAGCACCTCTTTCAAAGGAATGGCGACAAGGTGTGCATTCATTTGCCAGCTAGCTTCTTTGGGTTTCACGTGACCATTCAGTGTGATTTCGCTTTCACCCAACCAGCGCAGCGTTGCTTCACTCAGGTGCAGATCTTCACGGCTGAGACGTGTGGTGGCTCGGACGAGATTAAACTTCATGGGCTGCGTTTGCACGGGCAGTTGGACCGGCGTTTCGATGATGCCCTCCGTCACAATGGCTTGAACAGACGGCTCTCCCTGTTGCCACGCACCCAGGCGCAGTGTGGATTCCGTCAGTTGCCACGGTCCTGGATAGCGCAAGGTTAAGCGATCCACTCTCAATCCATCCACTTCCGTTGTGCTGGGTAAATAACCTCGTAGCCAAGCGGGGATAGCGCTTGCTGTGTCATTTGAAACGGGAGCCGTGGCGGTAACGTCGGCTTCAGAGTTTGCTTGATCTGGCGCTTTAAATTGCAGATCCAGAACATCCGCGCCTGCATTGATGACACGCCATTTGCCTTGCCGAAAGGCACTCCAATCCAGGGCCAAATGTAGGCTGCTAACATCGGCCTTCCAGCCACTGCCGGTTGTTACCTGAGTATTTTGAGTGCTGACTTCATCGCCTGTCCAGCGTAGAGGTGCCAGTGTGGCAGTGCCCTGCAACTGGGTGCCGAAGAACTGTTCCATCTTACCACGAAAGGCTTCGTTCTGAAGATAGCCACGCACCCAACTGGTCACAAGTATTGGGGCTAAGAGTAATAGTCCCACTAATGCCATACCCAAGCAGATTAAAATAACCAGCCAGCGTTTGCCTTTGCCTGAACGGCTTCTTCTTCGTGAACTCATGGACTCAGGTTAGCCGCAGATGGGTTCCTCTGGCAAATGCCTTCCATGGGTGTGGTTCGAACAAGTTTGGGGTAACTTCGCACCGGAGAGATGATGCCAATGGTCACTTCTGTGCGATAACCTTTTGAATTCTTGATTGTGTTCGAGGCAACCTCGTCAGCCTCAATTGAATGAGTTGAGCCTCCACCAGTGGCATCGAATTCTGTAGCCTCGGTATTGCTGATCCCTGGAATTGCTAAAAAAGAGTTTGCCGCATGGCAGGGTTTCCCCTGTAATCGCGGCTGCTTTTTGTGACTTATGAAATCTGATACTGCTCCCACCTCCACCCAGCCCGACATGAAATTGTTCTGGGCTTGCTTCGTTGCCCTCGTCGCCACCTCTTTTGTGTTTGGTGTGCGTGCTAATACCATTGGTTTATTGCAGGATGGCTTTAATCTTTCGGAACAACAGAAGGGTTCGATCAATGGCGCTGGCATGTGGCCTTTTGCCATCAGCATCATCTTCTTTAGCCTAATCATCGATTATGTGGGCTACAAAACGGTGGCTTTGTTTGCGATCATTTGTCACACCATTTCCTTGGTGCTGACTCTGAGAGCTTCAGGTTATCAGGACTTTTATTGGAGCACGCTGCTCGTTGCGGTCGCCAATGGAACGGTTGAGTCCTTTATCAATCCAGTCGTAGCGACGGTCTTTAACAAGCAGAAAGCCAAGTGGCTGAATATTCTCCATGCTGGCTGGCCTGCGGGGCTGGCTTTGGGTGCCTTATTCTGTGGTCTTCTGCCAGAGACGAAGCTTTTCTTCGGCGCCGTTTGGCAGTTTCGTTTCGCGCTTTGCTTCATCCCAGTGGTTATCTATGCGCTGCTGATTCTACCACGCACCTTCCCAGTCAATGAGCGCGTGGCAGCTGGAGTGAGCTATCGTGACATGCTTAAAGAGGTGGGTGCCATTGGCTTCTTCATGATTACCGCTCTCGTTGCTCCAGCCATGGCGCAGATGCTCAATCAAGAGGCTTCATGGACCGTGGTGTTCATCATTGCTGCAGTGGTGGGTGTTTTGGCGGGATTGTACACTCGTTCTTTGGGGAATTGGTTGTTCCTAGTCGTGCTGGTGGTCATTGGTCCGCTGGCGACGACGGAACTAGGTACCGACGGCTGGATGCCTGAGCTTTTGAAGCTCAGCGGTCCTGATTTTCCCAACTTCGCGACTTGGATTTTTGTTTATGTTTCGGTGATCATGACGGTGCTCCGATTCTACGCTGGCCCAATTGTCCATCGTTTTTCGGCCATTGGTTTGTTGGTCGTCAGTTCAGTCATCGCCATCATTGGGTTATTGTTGCTTTCGAATGCAACTGGCTGGGCCATTCTCGGAGCAGCAACGATTTATGCCCTTGGGAAAACTTTCCTCTGGAGCACGACCCTTGGCCTGACTTCTGAGCAGTTTCCCAAAGGTGGAGCACTCACCTTGAACGGAGTATCCGCTGTCGGTGTTCTTTTCCTCGGCGTTTTGGGTAGTCCCTACATCGGCTACAATCAGGATTTGGACATGGAAAAGCGTCTCACTTCGACTGAACACACCGCTTTGTATGCCCAAGTGAAGGGTGAATCAAAACCCGGCATTTTTGGCAGTGCGCCAACGCTTGATCAGGAGAAGATTAAAGCGTTGCCGACTGAGCTGAGTAAGGAACTGGAAGTCGTTCAGGCAGCCAGCAAGCGCAGTGTTTTCACGACCATCGCGATCCTGCCAAGCTTCATGCTAGTCTGCTATGTGGGACTGCTTCTTTGGTTCCGCAGTCGGGGTGGTTACAAGCCCGTGGAGATTGGGGATCACTGATTCTTTCATGGAATTGTGATTTTTTACCTTCGCAGGGCAGTGATTTTTATCTTGTCACCCCTCTAGTTGGCTACTAAAACCAGCAGGCTCATCGGGAATGTCTTTTTTGGCGGTTCCGATTGAGGCACATCATCCATCCCGATCCATCCAACTAACAATACATCATCTATGAGCGAAAATAATCGAATGCGTCTCCTCTGGGCTGGCTTCATGGCCATCCTTGCTGCCGGCGTTGGCTTTGCCATCCGCGGCGGTATCTTCGACAACTGGGGCAAAGAATACGGCTTCACTGGAGCACAACTCGGTGCCATCGGTGGCGCTGGTTTCTCAGGCTTCTGTTTCGGCATCATCTTCGGTGGCCTCATCGTTGATAAAATCGGCTACGGTAAATTGGTCGCCCTTGCCGTGATCTGCCACATTCTCTCGGCATTTGTTACCTTTGGTGCCAGCACGCCAGACAATGCTTATAACTTCCTTTTCTGGGGCATGTTCATCTTTGCATATGCCAATGGTACTCTGGAAGCTGTGGCCAATCCTCTGGTCGCGACACTGTTCCCAGAAAACCGCACCCATTACCTGAATATCCTCCATGCCTCATGGCCTGCAGGGATGGTGCTTGGTTCCATCGCTGGTTGGGTGCTTGATGACAAGATGCAGCTTGGTTGGAAGATCCAGTTGGCACTCTACCTCGTTCCGACTGTTCTTTATGCAATCATGTTCATGGGCCAGAAGTTCCCTAAATCTGAAGCGGCTGAAAAAGGCGCAAGCTTCGTTCAAATGTTCAAGCCAGTGGGTATCCTCGGTGCTCTGGTTGCTTGCTATCTTCTTGCTCTGTTCTTTGGTGACATCGCCAAAGCGGTCTCTCCAGACAATGCCAAAATCATTGGTTATGGCATCGGTGGTATTCTTCTGATCGCCGTTGGTGTGATCTCTAAGTTCTCAATTGGTTCGATTCTGCTTTTTGTTCTCTTCGTTACACACGCCCTTGTCGGTGCTGTTGAGCTTGGTACGGATGGCTGGATTCAGAACATCACAGGTAACTTGTTCACTTCCGAGCAAGGTAAATATCTCTTCATCTGGACCTCGGCGATCATGTTCGGTCTGCGTTTCTGCGCTCACTGGATCGAAAAAACACTCAAGCTGTCCCCAATTGGCCTGCTGTTGGTCTGCTCCATCATCGCCTGCGTGGGTCTGAACCTTGCCAGTGGCATGCAGACCTTCGGCACAGCACTTGTGGCCCTTGGTATCTATGCTGTCGGTAAAACCTTCTTCTGGCCAACCATGTTGGCTGTCGTGGGTGACCGTTACCCGCAGACAGGTGCCGTTGCTATGTCCATCATGGGCGGCATTGGCATGCTCTCCGCAGGTCTTATCGGTGGCCCTGGTTTGGGCTACTGCAAAGACCGCTTCGCCGGTGAAGAACTGAATAAAGCTGACGCTGCTCTGTATGCGGAATACAAAGCTGAGAAGCCAAGTGCCTTCCTGAATTTGTCCGCGACTGAAGCCTTTGGCCTCGACGGCACCAAGCTGGCTGCTGCTAAAGAAGCCAAGGAAAAGACTCCACAGCAATTGGCTGTTGTGACCGCTGACCAAAAAGGCGACCGCGCGACGCTCAAAGCGGATTCTTTCATCCCGATGACGATGGCAGCGATCTACCTGCTCTTGTTCCTCTACTTCAAGAGCATTGGTGGCTACAAAACGGTGAAGATCGACGAATAAATCGACTTCTGATAGCTTAACACTTCACGGCGTCCTGGGAAACTAGGGCGCCGTTTTCTTTGTTACCGGCTGCTATTGTCGTGCGTTTGAGGGTGTGTGTGGTTACGCTTTCCCATAAACTTTTCCTCTCTAGATGATCGAGACCTTTGCTGTGCAGGATTGCCTTTCACGCGTGCGCAGTGGCGATCTGGCTGCAGCGAACTCGCTGATCCTGCATCTCGCTCCACTCGTGCAGCGGCTGGTGCGGAATCATCTGCCACGGCGGGAGAGCGAGGAGGATTTGATGCAGGATGTTTTTTTGAAGCTGCTGCAAAAGCTCGACAACTATCAAGAACGCGCAGGCATTCCATTCGAGCATTGGGTCAGCCGTTTGACCGTACGCACTTGCCTAGACGCCCTGCGGGCAGAGAAAGCACGGCCCGAATGGCGCTTCACCGATCTGAATGCTGGGGAGGCAGAATGGCTGGACTTCCTGATGAACGGGCAAAGCGCTGCGCCAACCAGTCGCTCCATGGATGCCAAGGCTGTCGTAATGCGGCTATTGGCAAAGCTTTCACCGCCAGATCGACTGGTGTTGACCTTGTTGGATCTCGAAGAACGCAGCACCCAGGAGATCGCTCAGATCACAGGCTGGACTCGGCCCATGGTCAAAATGCGGGCCATGCGGGCCAGGCACAAACTGCGGCAGATCGCCAAGGAACGGATGAAGGAGGATTTTGCTGATTCATGAAAAACTTCGATCAACGCTGGCAGACCAGCATTCAAACCGCCCGCCAAGCTCCAACGGAACCGATGGAATTGCCGTATGGTTTTACCACACGACTGCTGGCACGTTTCCATGAAGCACCGACAGAGGCTTGGTCAGAGGTATTTGCTGTCCTCGGATTACGAGCACTGTTTGTTACGGCCTTCTTGTTTTTGGTGAGCGCCAGCTTTGCGGCAGCTCATTGGTATGAGTTCCGCATCGAGACACCGGCCTTAGAAAACCCGTTATCCGTGAACCCACTCACTGAACCTTTTTCATCCTGGCTATGATCGCAACCCGCAGAACCAAGGCAGGCTGCCTTATTACCCTCGTCATTGGCTTCAGTCTTGGCGTCGGTTTTGTCTTCGGAGTCCTGGCCATGAAGGCCTTTGAGAAGAAGAAAGAGAATCCAGCCTTCTGGAAAGAAAGCGCCATGAAGCGCCTGGAAAAACTGCATCCCACAGATGCCCAACGTCAGCTCTTCGAAGCTCACACCGACAAAGCGGTAAGCGAACTAAGTGATTTGCGAAAAGGCGCTTTGGTCTCCGTTTGGCAGATCGTCGGTCGCACCTTGACCCATATCGAGCAAGACCTAACGCCCGAACAAAAAGCAACGTTTGAAAAACTCCGACCGAAAGCCCCGCCCGAGGCTATAAAGCCTTAGCTGATGATGGCGTTCAATGTGTGGTCGCCGTTTGTTTTTCCTGCTTCATCACGACTCACGATGAAAATGGACTTTTGTCTTTTCATTTGGGTGCCTGTCACTCATGATTTCTATCATGAAGCGTTCTTACTTGCAGCATTTGTTGAGTATCTTGTTTCCGCTGTGTTCATTAGGTGCTGTGGAGCCGCCTATTTTGATGACGCTTGATCCTAATGAGTCATTGAAACCGGGCCAAACTTTGATTTGGAGTCCTACTGCGCAAGCCTGTTGGGATCAGATGCGGTTGTATCATGGACTCAAAAAGATCCATTTCGATGAGCCAGATCCGATCACGGATGTCTTGAACGGTGCTGAGGTGGATGTGGCATCTACATTTCCACCAGGAACCGTGATCTATGGTGGTGACGATTCACCCGAAAGACGTGCAATGATCCGAGCTGAGCTTCAGAAAAAGGCCGGCCCACTTGCCGCCAAAATGATCGGCGAATTTAGACCGCCTGGTCAGATTGGAATAAATCATTATAGGCTTAAATCAGCCTTATTTGTGAGTTGCATCGCGCATGCTCCGAAGTTTCCAGTGGGTTTTGACAGAGATCGTGGCGAGCGGGCTTTCCATTGTGCCGATGGTAAGAAAATCATGGTTCGGGGCTTTGGCGCACACGATGTTCAAGCAGGCCAAATCGGCAATGGGTTGGTCGTCTTGGCGGATGATTTAAAGGGTGGGCATGTACTTCGACTGCCATTTATGCCAGAGGGTAAAGAGAGCGTTGGCGGACTGATTTTGATCCAGAAACCAGGAATGAAGACTCTGGGAGAGCTGCTCAAATGGGCACGCGACTCGATCTCGGCTCCGATGAAACCACAGCGGGCTTTTCAGCACGATGGACGTTGGTGGCGCTACACCCATCAGCTAAACCAAAATGATACTTTTTGGATGCCTAAACTAAAGGCCTCTTTGGTGTGTGATCATGCCGAATTGATTAACAAAACGTATTTGAGGGCACCAGTGCCTGAGTCATCATTCATTATTCATTGGAAGATCGTTGAAGCCCAGCAAATGCTCAATTTTTCGTTAGATGAAGCAGGTGCCATGACCCAAATGATCTTCAAAGTCCCGCCTGATTTTGAAGCCATGGGTGGATCAGGTGGATCAGTGGAACTACCAAAAGGAATGGCCATGGCGGCACTTCCAGAATGGCCGAAGCGCTTCACCTTCGATAAACCGTTTCTCGCTGCTCTCTGGCGAAAGGGTGCCGAATGGCCCTATCTAGCCTGCTGGGTGGACAGTGGAATGATGATGGATCAAGAGTGATTAATGGGCAAGAAGAGGCGCGTTTTCGAGCTCAGGCTCGGCTCAAATCGCACAATTTAAGGCTTCGTTACTTGGGGGAATTCAATGATCGATTAGCGACTGTTCACGCAGCTCGAACTACCATAGCGAGTCAGGGAGGGTTACCTCCACACCTCGTCCTTCGCGGGATCGCCGGGAACGTCGAGGAGCTGGACTTTGTTGATGCTGACGAAGCGGGCATGGTCAGTGAACTGGCGGACGATGCGTTTTTGCTCATCGAGCTCGAAGAACTGCGCGGTGGTGGCGAGGTAGCCGTGGCCGAGCCAGTTGATGACGAGTGTGTGGCCATCAGGGAGGCGCTGGAAGCCGCTGATGAGGCGCAGCGGGTTGTTTGGCACTTCCTGCGTGCCGAGCTTCCACACGGTTTTGCCTTCGCGGTCGAGTTCGAGCATGGCCTCGCCTTCGCCGCAGGCAATGAGGAGATGACCGTTGGGCAGTTCGCGGACTTCGTGCGGATCGCCAGGCGTTTTGATCGAGCGGAGGAGTTTGCCTTCGGCGCTGAGTTCGAGGATGGCGCGGTCGCCTTTGGCGCTGATGAGGTAGCGGCCATCCTTGGCACGACGGCAGCCGCGCATTTGATCATGCGTGTTCGCCGTTTTCACCGGCACGGCGATCTCGCGCACGATCTGGCCATAGCGACCGACTTCAATGAGTCGCTTCGTGCCGCACTCGACGACCATCACGTTACCATCGGGCAAGGGCTGACAGCCGTGGACCTCGGTCTTTTCCGGAGCGCGATAGCTCCAGACGACTTTGTGGTCGAGTGTGACCTCGCGAGCACCTCGCAGATGACTGAAGAGCACATTGCCATTCGCGAGCATCCACACGTCCTGCGGCTTCTCGGCAGGATGCTCCCACTCCACGCGGCCATCGGCAGCAATGATGGCGACCTTGTTGCCGCCGTAGTCGCTGACGAGCATGCGGCGGCCAAAAGTGGTTGCGGCTTTAGCCGCATTGTCAGGACTGATTCGGTTAAAGCCGAAGCCACTTTTCCTGTCCGGCACGGGATCGCTCAGCAGGTTGCGATCGTTCCGCTGAAGAGGCGGCTCGGGGCTTTCCCAACCGCGCGGAGCACCGAGATGCACGACGTGCTGGCCTTTGATATCGTCGATGCGCAGGTTGTCCATGACGAAGCCGTTGCGCGAGCAGCGCCAGCAATGAATGGCGCTGCCGCCGCTTTTGATGACGTTTCCGATGACCTCGTAACCATCGAGATTGAAGTTCGGCTCGATGCTCGTGACGCCGGTCTCCATGTAGTTGTAATTGCACTTCACGTTGCGCAGATGCCCGCGAAACGACGGATGACCGAGTAGGTAGGCGGCACCGTTCGGATTGATCGTTCGAGTGCGCTGGATGGTGATGTCCTCGGCGTCAAAAGACTCGCCAGGCCCTGTTTTGCCACCAGCAAGGAACTTGCCGGTGTGCTCGCCGTAGCACATCACGGAGCGGTTGGTGTCCATCATGGTGATGCCTTCCACCAGCACGCCGCGCACGCGACCATGGATGAGCACGCAGGCATTGATGTCCTTCACGAGAAAGCCGGGCTGCACGTTGTGCGTGGCGTTCATGTCGATGGAGCCTTTGCCAGTGATGCGCACGTTTTCGATGGTGTCCGGCTGGCGTCCATAACCGACACGGATGCCGTAGGCGACGGGACCATCGTAGGTGCTAAACCAAGTGCTACCCTTGTTGTGCCCGGTCTTGCTACCAAAGCGGATCTGCACGCCATGGGCGAGCGTCTGCCAGTCGCCCGTGATCGCCACGCGCTGATGCGGCGTCTCGGCGAACTTACTGGAGGATGGCGGTAACTTGGCAGTACCTTGTGGATTGTCAGCGCTCTCAAAAACGCCCCAGGCAAAGGTGTCTGCGCCGCCCTTTCCGCCTTCGGAGTCGATCCTGATGGTGAAGATGCATGGCTTGATCAGGTCAAAGCGTCCGCCCATTTCCAAATCGTCGAGCTTCTTGCCCGCGTCCTGATCGGTGGTGATCTCGGGCTCGACTTCGAGCTTCGTCGTCTCGTCCGCGAGCTTCAGCGTGGCACCTTCGCTCAGCTCGATGTGGACCGATTTTTCCACGTAGAGTATCGAGTGGTGCTTAGTGAGGCCGTGCTGATGCACACCGGGCAGAAAGATCAGTTTGTCGCCCGCCACCGCGCGATCCATCACCGCTTGCGGGTTGTCACCGGGTTTGATCGAATGCTCGGCAGCATGAAGCAGCGGCGCGAGGGCCAGAAGGATGAATAAACGCATGTTTGGCAGGGTTGGGTTAAAGTTGAGCCATCGGTTGCACCATCGGCCAAAGCTTGATCTCCTCGGCGACGAGGTGCGAGGGCAGTTGGGCGGTTTGAACGAGGAGTTGACCGAGATCGGCGGGCGAGATGCATTGAGCGAGCACGGAGGGATCGCGTGGCGGGAGGTTCGCGGCCTCGGTGAAGTCGGTTTGGCCCCAGGAAGGCAAAACGGAGGTCACGCGCACTCCGTGAGGTCGCAACTCGGTGAGCAGGCAGCGCGTGAACATGAGCAAGCCGGCCTTCGCGGCCGAATACACGCTCCAACCCGGCCACGCATGCGTGGAGCAGGCGCTGCCGATATTCACGATGAGGCCGCTGCCTTGCTTTTGCATGATCGCAGCGGCTCGCCGGCAGCCGAGCATGGCACCTGTGAGATTGCTGGCGATGCTTTGTGCGATGGCTGCATCTGTCTGTTCAGACGCTGGGCCGATCTTCACACCTTCACCCGCATTGTTAATCAAGACATCGAGACGCTCCGTTTGAACCAGCACCTCGACCATCAGCCGGTCCCAGGCCGCTCCGTCCGCTACGTCGGCGACAAAGGGTGTGGCACCGATGCGTTGCGCCGTTTCAGTGAGCTTTTCAACATCGCGCCCAGTGATCCAGACCCGTGCCCCGGCCTTCACAAAGGCCTCCGCGATGCCCGCGCCGTAGCCGCGCGAGCCGCCAGTGACGATGATCGTGGATTCAGTGAGGTTTGTCATTTGGTCAGTGTGTTGAAATGGAAAACATTATTCAAGGCCATTGAATACGTGTTTGCAATGGCAAATCTTGTTTTGTATATCAAACAGATGCCCAAAACCCGAAAAACCGCTACGAATCCTCTCAGCCGCTACAAGGTGCCGATCCTCGACCGCACGCTGGATCTGCTGGAGCTGCTTTCAAAGCACCCTGAAGGCATGACACTCACCACGATGACCGAGGCTCTGAAAATGCCAAAGAACTCCGTCTTCCGTATCGCCACCACACTCACACTTCGTGGCTACGCCGAGCGCGATGAAAGCACGAAGGCTTACCGCGCCAGCCGTAAGCTCCTCAGCCTCGGCCATGCCGCCGTGGGTGGTGAGCGACTCATCCAAGCCGCCGCGCCTTTCCTCACCGCTTTGCGCGATGCCACGGGCGAGACGGCGCTGCTAGGCACATTGGCCGGGAATCACGGCGTGGTGCTCGATCAAGTGCCATCATCGCATCCGGTGAAGGTCGTCGTCGAGATCGGCCATGCCTTCACTCTGCACACCGCCGCACCCGCGAAGGCCATGCTCGCCTACTGGAGCCCCGACGCACAGAAGGCCTTCGTGCAGCAGATGAAGTTCACTAAACACACGCGCCACACCATCACCAGCGCTACGGCCTTCCTCGCCGAACTCAAGAAAGTTCATGCGCAAGGCTACGCCCTCGACCGTAGCGAAGAGAGTGAAACCTTCGCCTGCGTTGCCGCGCCTATTTTTGATCATCGCGGCCAACCCGTCGCATCCATTTGGATCAGCGGTCCGTCGGATCGCGTTACGCCGGTTGCTTTGGATAAACTAGGCCTCAGGGTGAAACAACTCGCCGATCAACTTTCGCAGCGGCTCGGGTACCATGCGTGAATGTGGCAGACTCGGGTGCCACATGACTTTTATGGCACGCATCACGAGCGACTAGAATGAAGAGTGATCCTAAAATCCCGATCAAGTTCAGACATTCATTTTGAGAACCGGCCTAAAAGCCAACGAATCTTTGACTCACCCCAAAATTCCATTCACCACTTCGCCGTGCACGTCGGTCAGGCGGAAGTCGCGGCCTTGGTAACGGAAGGTGAGGCGCTCGTGGTCAAAGCCTAACTGATGGAGGACGGTGGCATTGAGGTCATGCACATGGACGGGGTTCTCGGCCACGTTAAAGCCGAAGGGGTCGGTCTTGCCATAGGTGATGCCGGATTTGACGCCACCACCGGCCATCCACATGGTATATGCGTCTTTGTGGTGATCGCGACCGATGCCAGTTTTTTTACCTGTGCCATCCTGGCCTTGCCGAATCGGGGTGCGGCCAAATTCGGCTCCCCAGATGACCAGGGTCTCATCCAGTAAACCGCGCAGTTTTAGGTCGCGAATGAGAGCGGCCATGCCTTGATCCACATCTTTGGCTTTGATGGGCAGTCGCTTATCCAGACCACCGTGGTGATCCCAGTCAGCGTCATAGAGTTCGATCATGCGCACGCCGCGCTCGACGAGTCGGCGGGCAAGCAGGCAGTTGTTGGCAAAAGAGGCCTTGCCGGGTTCGGCTCCATACATGTCCAGGGTGGCTTTGGATTCTTGCGTTAGATCCATTAAATCGGGCACGCTGGTCTGCATGCGGTAGGCCATTTCATACTGGTTGATGCGGGTAGCGATCTCAGGATCTCCGAGGCTTTGCAGGCGTTCTTGATTCAGGGCTTTGACCGCATCTAAAACATGACGTCGATCATTGCGGCTGTGACCTTCGGGGTTGGAGAGAAAGAGAACAGGCTCGCCCTCTGAGCGGAACTGAACGCCCTGATAGACGCTGGGGATAAAGCCGGTGGACCAGAGCGCGGTGCCTGCGCCTCCAGGCGGACCGGAGAGCATGACAACGTAGGAAGGCAGATCACTGTTCTCAGTGCCGAGCCCATAAGTGACCCACGCGCCTAGACTTGGCCTGCCGCCTTGACCAAAACCACTGTGCAGAAACATCTGCGCTGGGGCATGATTGATCTCGTTGGTGTGCAGAGAGTGAATCATGCAAAGTTCATCAGCCACCGTGGCGAGATGCGGCATGAGTTCTGAAACCCAGAGCCCGCTTTGGCCATGCTGCTTAAAGGAGAAAGGGCTGCCTTGGAGTTCGTTCTCCTTGCCGATGAAGGCAAACCTTTTGCCTTTCAGCAGCTCGGGCGGACAGGCCTGACCGCTGCGCTGAATCAGCTCGGGCTTGTAATCAAAGAGATCCAACTGCGACGGCGCACCGATCATGTGCAGGTAGATCACATGCTTGGCTTTGGGGGCGAAATGCGGCTGTCGGGATGAGGCTGGATCCACGTTCAGGTGGCTAGCCGCTGGTAGATCACGCGCCAGCATGGAGCCGAGGCTGAGTGAGCCTAGTGACAAGCCTGATCGGCCAAGGAAGCTACGGCGATTCAGGATCGATGGATCAAAGGGTGGGAGCTTCATGCGGGCGAAGTGATGAGTGGAGAGTTCAACCTTTGGTGACGCACTCGTCTAGATTGAGCAGGGCCGTGGCGATGCTAAACCAGGCTTTAGTGAGGTCGTGCCCTTGACTCTTGGCAGTGGCCATCAGTTCACGCAGGATCGACAGTTCGGCATCGCTCGGCGCGCGTGCTAGAGCGAGTCGGTGGGCATGGATCAATTGTGTGTCTAGAGGAGCACCTGCCTGCTCCCGTTGAATCCGAGCAGCAAAGGCTTTTGCGGCTTCGACATAAACAGGGTCATTGAGCAGTGTCAGTGCTTGCAATGGGGTGTTGGAGCGTGAACGCTTCACCACACAGGCCATGCGGGCGGAGGCGTCAAAATTGACCAGACTGGGATAAGGGGCACCACGCTTGAGCACGATGTAAAGACCGCGCCGGTATTTTTTCTCGCCACTGCTTGTAGCGTAATCATACTGCTGCCCACCGACCTTGCGCCAGAGGCCATCTGGCTGGGGTGGATAGATCGGCGGTCCACCTTTCTGGTGGCTGAGCAGGCCTGAGATGGCCAGAGCGTTGTCGCGGACGCCCTCAGCATCTAACCGAAAGCGTGGACCACGGGCATAGAGAAGATTGGCGTCATCGCGCTCCAGCATGGCAGGGCTGATCGTCGCATCCTGACAAAACGTGGCAGTGGTGGTCATGAGTCGGATCATCTGCTTCATGGACCAGCCTTTCTCCATGAAATGAACGGCCAGCCAGTCCAGCAACTCAGGGTGAGTCGGCGGCTCACCTTTGATGCCGAAATCTTCCAGTGTGGTGACGAGTCCATGGCCGAATAACTCCGACCACCAGCGGTTCACGGTCACTCGAGCGGTGAGCGGATTGTCTTTGGAGATCAGCCATTGAGCCAAGCCAAGCCTATTTTGAATGCCGTCTTTTTGAGGTAAAATGGTAGGTGTGCCTGCGCTGACAGGCTGGCCGGGATCGGTATAGACACCACGTTTGAAGATTGCACTCTGTCGGGCTTGAGGCAGCTCCTGCATGACTTCTGTGGTTGGTGCTTTGATGGCGGCGATCTTTTTGGTCAGGGCAGTCATTTGCTGTTTCAGAATCGCGAGTGCTGGCATCTCGGCATCAAAGTGTGCACGCAGAGCCACACGCTCATCACGGCTGCGTTCAGTGGGTTTTTTGGCCATGATCTTGCCGATGGCTTCTGGTAAAGTCTTAGTGGCCAAATCACCGGTGATGGCACTGAGCCTGATGCGGCCCATCGTGCGACCACCACCGTACTGTTGCCTCAGTGTGATCACGACCTCGGTTTCTGCCGACAGATTCAGCGCTGAATCCAGTTCAAAGATCGCCCAGTGGGGTTGGCCAAATTGCGGATTGATGGCCCATGCGGTTTGGTCATCGCTGTCGATGGCACCGGAGGGATCGAAGTTCTTTTGATGAAAGTCAGCCGTGGCGCGGATGAAGGACAGGGGCTTTTCGGCGTCATCATTGGCGTCGGCCAGACGTGTGACGGCCTGAAAGGTATTCAGGACAAAGTTGGGGTTCTTGCGGCCTGTTCGGCCGGGACCTTGACCTGGAAGTGAGGGGTCTGTCAGTGCTTCTAGTCTGATGCCGCTGATGCCTTGGAGCGGGCTGCTTTTGAGGACCACTTGATAGGTGTCCTTATCGGGTGACTCGCCTGAAAGCAGGATAGAGCCATCTTCCAGTTCACGGTGGCTGGCTCCCCCTTCAGAGACAAACTCCACCACCTTCAGCAGATGTTCTTTCACGGGCTCCGCCTGCTTGGGGGTGGAGATTTGCTTCAGCCAGATTTTGAACTGTTCATCACCGTCTTTCTTGAGATCTGCACTGCGCTGTTCCAGATCCTTCTTTTGATCCATCAGCGACTGACGGGCGACATTGGAGGCGGCGTCACCCATTTGAAAGGGGATGCCATTAAAAGCGATGCTCCCAGGCACTTTGGGATTGGCGCGTTCGGCTTCTTTTTCCGTGTTATTGTAGTAGGCCATGAGACGATAATAATCTTCTTGGCTAAAGGGATCATACTTGTGGTTGTGACACTGAGCGCACTCCAGCGTCGATCCCAGCCAGACGGCCCCCGTCGTATTCACACGGTCCAGCACTTGATTGATGCGGCTTTCTTCAGGCTCAGTGCCCGCTTCCACGTTGGTCGGCGTGCAGCGGTGAAAGCCCGTGGCCACGATCTGCTCAGGACGCGGTTGCGGCAGGAGATCGCCTGCCACTTGGTCAATGGTGAACTGATCAAAGGGCATGTCTGCATTGAGTGCCGTCACCACCCAATCCCGAAAGCCCCAAATCTCTCGGAGATCATCGCGCTGAAAGCCATGGGAATCGGCATACCTGGCTAAGTCCAGCCAAGGGCGCGCCCAGCGCACACCGAATTCATCCGATTTTAAAAGTCGATCTACGAGAGACTCGATCTCCTTTTGCGGCAGTGGGTAGCCCAGTTTTTCCAGCCGAACGACTTCTTCAACGGGTGGAGGCAGCCCGATGATGGCCAAGTAAAGCCGCCGCACGAGAGTCGCCGTGTCAGCTTGTTTCGCGGGCAGCAGTTTTTCTTTCTCCAGTCGAGCTAGGACAAAGGAATCAACCTCATTGCGTGGCCACTTCTGCAGCTTCACCTCTGGGATCGCAGCTTTAACGGGCTTCTGGTAGGACCAATGCAGCGCTGTCGCTGCCGCCGCTGCTGCCGATTCAGGCCAGAGTGCTCCTTCCATGATCCAGTCCCGCACCAGCCCGATCTCCTCGGTCGTCAGAGGCTGGCCTCGGCGGGGCATCGCGTCTTTGTCCGTGCGTGGTAGGGAGATTCGGCGCAGCAGCTCACTGGCATCGGCTTTGCCAGGAACCAGCACAGCCCCATGTTCCCCACCGAGCAGGGCCCCCGCCTTTTGATCCAGTCGCAGGCCGGATTTTTGCGTCTCCGATCCATGGCATTCAAAGCAGGCCCGCTTAAGCACAGGCAAGATCTGCGTGTGAAAATCCACCGATGCCTGCGCCGTCAGGCAGGTCAAAAGGATTGGAAAGGTAAACAGTAGCCGAAACATGAACGCGGATAACGACCCTCAGCAGGAGCGTCTTGCAGGTTGGTGATGTTCAGTCATCTACAGTTGCGAAGAAACTTTGTTACCAGCGCTGGAATCCTGCGTTTAGGGTGATGTCGGAAATCATTCACTCCCCTTCATTTCTCACTATGCTCTTTTCTACGGTTCTTGTTTGGCTGCTCGTGGCAGTGGCCTTTGTGGTGGCGCTGCCGGCGCTTTGGTTGCTCTCATCGGGTCTGTGGCCTGAGACGGCGGCGAAACATCGTGAGGTGGCTGGTCGGGGGTTGTTTCGATGCTTCTTGTTTGGTTTGCCGCCGCTGGTGGCAGGCACGATCCTGATCGCGGTGCTTTCTAAAGTGCCGAAGATGGGCGCACTGGCGGTGCTGGTTGGCGGGGTGTTGATAGCTTGGGGATTTCTGGGTGCAGGTGGCATTGCTGGCCTGATCGGCGAGCGCTTGTGGCCTCAGGCGGAGCCTTGGCGGCAGATGAAGCATGGTGGACTGACACTGGTTCTCTGCGCTCTGCTGCCAGTGGTTGGTTGGGCGGTGCTGCTGCCGTTGATGGCGGTTCTGGGCTGGGGAATTGTGCTGCGCTCCTGGTTTCTCAAGCCAGCTGCGGCAACGGCTCGGCCACCTGAACTGCCAGCTGCCTAAGAGGATGCAAACGACGCGTCGATCTCTGCTGAAAACGTCTGCTCTCGGCAGTGGACTGGCGGCGCTGGCGTCCTGTGAACGGATCACAACGGCGGTGAATCGCGAGTTTCTGGGGGAGACGGTGCCGACTGAATTGCACCCGGCTGAGGGACAGGAAATAGACCCTGACTTTCATCTGCTTTCCCGGGCTGCTTTTGGTCCCTGGCCGGGGGATCTGGAACGGTTGAAAGCAATGGGGCAGGCTGCGTGGATCGAGGAACAACTGTATCCTGAATCCATGGCCGATACCGCCTGTGACCTGCGGGCTGAGCGTTTTGAGTCGCTCTATTTCAGTGCAGGAGATGCCTATGAATTTCGGAAGCCAGTCCTACGGGATGAGATCACCCGTCACTCGCTGCTGCGGGCCATTTACAGTCGCCGACAGTTGTTTGAGGTGATGGTGGAGTTCTGGACCGATCACCTGAATATTGATCTGGAAAAGGGCGACTGCATTTATCTGAAACCCAGTGATGATCGGGAAGTGATTCGCGCTCATGCGTTGGGAAATTTTTATGAGCTGATTCGAGCCTCGGCGACCTCTCCTGCGATGCTGGTGTATTTGGATGGAAAGTCGAACAAGGTGCGCAAAAAGACGGATGATCAGCCTAACGAAAACTATGCGCGTGAGCTGATGGAGCTGCATACCATGGGGGTGCACGGCGGCTACAGTCAGGAGGATGTCCGCCAGGCGGCGCGCTGTCTCAGTGGCTGGACCTTTGATCGGAATCGCTTCCTGGCCATGAATCAGAGTGAGTCTTTTTTCAAACCGGACTGGCATGATGATGGCGAGAAGAAAGTGCTGGGTCAAGCCATCGCGGCGGGTGGTGGAGCAGGGGATCTGGATCGACTGGTGGAGATCGTTTGTAGCCATCCGAGTACGGCTTCTTTTATTGCCTTGAAGTTATGTCGCCGATTCGTCAGTGCCATGCCGCCAGAGGGTCTGGTCAAACGTGTCGCGGCTGAGTTCACCCGCACGCGTGGCGACATCAAATGCCTGCTGCGTCTGCTTTTGAGCTCACCGGAGTTTCAAGCCAGTCAGGGCCAGCTTTTGAAGCGACCCTTTAAATTCATGGTCTCGGCGATTCGGGCGCTGGCAGCCGATACTCAGGCGGAGAAGTCTGTGCTAGAGCCCTTGCAGCGTATGGGGCATGGCTTGTTCCAATACCCCACGCCCGATGGCTACTCAGATGATGAACTGCCCTGGATGGGAACGCTGATGTGGCGCTGGAATTTCGGGCTGGCTCTAGCCAGTGGCAATCAGCCAGGGGTGAGTGTGAACCTTTGGCCCCTGAGGAAGAGTCTGGATGCAGACAAGAATACGTCGGCTTGGTTCGCCCACTTGATCGGTCGCAAGCCGACCGAAGCTGAACTCAAAGCCACCACAGCTACAGATGATCCACAAACCGTCGGGCTGATTCTTGCCAGCCCAGCTTTTCAAAGGTGTTGACCTTAAACATGCAAATCCAGTATTAGCTGACGTGTCATGATTCCTTTTAATTTTTCATTCTCCTCTACAACCTCTGGCTTAGTGTTCGGTGCCTTATGGCTAATTTACATTTATTTGTATTGGCGGGCTTTGTTTGAGATTCTCCGTGCACCAGCTTTCGATGTTAATGATAAGATTCTCTGGTTCCTGGTGATCACTATGGCCCCATTGATCGGATTGATTACTTACTGGCGGATGGTGCCAAAACACGTGAGACAACCAATCATGAAATTTCGGCCACCAAATAGACCCCAATGAAACTCTCACGTCGCTCTCTCCTATCTAAGCTAGCCCTTGCTGCGTCGCCAGCCCTTGCGGCTACTCAGCGGGAGGAGCACACACTGATTCATGTCTTCCTGCGCGGCGGGGCGGATACGCTGAATTTGATGGTTCCGTATGCGGATGATCAATACTATCGGCTGCGTCCTTCTTTGGCTGTCAAGGCGAGCGATGCGATCAAGCTCAATGACCGCTATGCGCTGCATCCGGCGCTGAAGCCCCTGGAGGCTGCTTTTAAAGAAGGTCGCTTTGGTGCGGTACAATCGGTGGGCGTGGATAACACCAGCGGCTCCCACTTTGAATGCCAGGATCAAATGGAGCATGGTGACTCGATGAGCGGCACGCCTGCTGGCGGTGGTTGGCTGGGGCGCTTCCTCAGGCTGCGCGGGGCGGATAAGCAGTCGCCTCTTTCTGCCGTGGCGATTGGCACTGCGCTGCCGGAATCCTTACGCGGTGCCCCTGCGGTGAGTGTGCTGGAGCGGCTGGATGACATGGCGATTCAAACCGCTCGAGGCGCTGACTCAGCCGGTGTGGTGAAAGCGCTGCGAGCCTTGTATGGTGCGGATGTGACGCTGCTCGGTGAACGAGGGCTGGAGACGCTGGATCTGTTTCAAAAGGTGGGCACGCTTCAGGGAACGTCCTATCAGGTGGAAAATGCAGCGCTGTATCCCAAAGACAGCTTTGGCACTGGCTTGCGCGAAATCGCACGGATGATCAAAGCGCGTCTTGGATTGCAAGTGGCCTGCATTGATCTGGGCGGTTGGGATACCCACTTTTTTCAGGGCAATGCCACAGGTCAACAGGCCGAGAAGATCAGGACCTTGGCTGAGGGATTGGCCGCGCTGGAAGCGGATCTGAAATCTCACCGTGCAAATTACACGATCATGATCGCCACCGAATTTGGTCGGCGAGTGTATGAAAATGCCAGCCTCGGCACGGATCATGGACGCGGCTTTGCTCTGATGGCGCTGGGTGATCGCGTGAAGGGTGGGCAAGTGCTCGGCTCCTGGCCTATCCAGGCGGATGATGATGGGAACGTGAATACGCCTGGCCCTGGTGGCCTGCATTTAGAGACGGATTATCGCCACGTCTTTGCGGAAGTGCTGCGCGGTAGCCTGGGATTGAGCCCGGCGGAATCCGCCAAACTTTTCCCAGACATCACGCTCAAGTCGGTGGGCCTCATGTAAGGGGCCACGATCTTCTTATTGCACCGATTTCAAAGCCTCACTCAATGGCACAGCTTCCCCTTTAGGAGTCTCGGGTTCGAACTCGCCGCGTGCAGCGCGCTTGGCTGCCTCGGCTTCGTCTTTAAGTTTCTGCGCTCTAGCTTTCTTGGCTTCGCGATAGTTATCCTTCATTTCAGCCTTGGTGCTCGGAATCATGTCGATGCTTTCGGCCGAGGATTTGGATTCGTTGATGTGCGGGTACTTTTTCTCCATGGCGGCGATCAGTTCGTCCGGTAGTCCACGCCAAATGGTGAAGATGCCATCTGAGATCACTCGGTTGATACGCACGTAATCCACGACCGTGCCATTCACCATCGTCATTAAAACTTCTCCCTGTCTCATGCGGGTCACGAGTTCCAGCGCATTGGCACCTTTGAAATCAAGTTTCACCGCCACGCCGTTGGTGCCGTCCTTGGCCGCAAATGGGTGATAGGCGACGACGCTCTGTGTGGTGAATTCAGGGATGACTTTGAAGACCATGTTTTCGCCTTCGATGGGCCGCCTGAAAATGCTCTTGGGCGAGTCCATCTCATTGCCTTGGGAAAAGACCGTGATCAGAACCTTGGGGTCACCTTTGAAGGTTTCGCAGGCAGGCAGTAAACCAAGGAGAAGCAGTAAAAAGGCAGTGCGCATAGGGGGATTAATGAATCAAATCAGAATTCTGCCGCGAATGCAAGGTGCGTGTCACTGAGCTTGGATTATTCAAGCTAGCTTGCAAGGACTCTTGGGACGTGTTTGATTAGGTGTATGACAAGAGCTCACGAAGAAATCATTACCTTCATTGCCTCTGGCACCACCAGTCAGAGCATCTTGGCTTTTGTCCCATCGCCTGAGGCCAAAGCCCGAGTGGACGGATTGATCCAGAAAAAAAAGGCTGACAACCTTTCTCCCGATGAAGCCAGTGAGCTGGAGGACTACCTCGAGCTTGAGCATTTGATGCGCATGACGAAAGCCAAAGCCAGAACACTCCAGCGAAGTGAGTGAGTCCTACATCAGCACAGAGTTGCGCCGATTGGTGGTGACCCGCGCGCAGCGACGCTGCGAGTACTGCCTCATCCACGAAGAGGATACCTTCTTCGGCTTTCAGATCGATCACATCATCAGCGAGAAACATGGAGGGGAGACAACGGCTGACAATCTCGCTCAGGCCTGCACTACTTGTAATGCAAAGAAAGGCAGTGAAATCGCCACTCTAGAAAACGGCCTGCTTGTTGCCTTTTTCAATCCCCGAACAGACGTTTGGTCCGAACATTTCCGCTTTGATGGCCCACGTATTGACGGACTCACCTTAGTAGGCCTCGCCACGGCTAGGTTGCTCGGCTTCAATCACCCTCGCCGGATTGAGGAACGACGGGCAACCATGTCGTTGAAATAAAAAAGCCGCCGAGGCAGGAACCACGGCGGCTTTCAGAATTAGAAGACGGGTCTTATTTCGTACCTTTGGCCTTCAGGTCGTTGTACATCTGGAAGCCCTGCTCTGGGGTCAAGCCTTCATGCACCACGCCGCGGACGGCCTGCATCATGCTGATCGGCGCATCGCTTTGGAAGATATTACGGCCCATGTCCACACCGTTGGCACCCTGTTGGATGGCGTTGTAGCACATGGTCAGCGCATCGAGTTCTGGCAGCTTTTTGCCGCCGGCAATGACGATTGGCACTGGGCAGCAAGAGGTCACGGTCTCAAATTCAGTGTCGGTGTAGTAGCACTTCACGACATTGGCTCCGAGTTCTGCCATGATGCGAGTCGCCAAGCGGAAATACTGCGGGGTGCGTGCCATGGCGCGACCGACAGCGGTCACGCCCATGACAGCGATGCCGTAGCGGCTAGCGGCATCGACAAGGTCGGTCAGGTTTTTCAGGGACTGACGCTCATAGGCGCTGCCGATGAAGACCTGCACGGCCAGCACACTGGCGTTCAGGCGGATAGCTTCTTCGATGTTCAGCGCGGTGCTTTCATTGGAAAGAGGCTCAAATCCTGGGCGGCCAAACTTGGCTTTCTTACCGTCGATTTCGCCTTCCCATTCTTCAAACTGGCTGACCATGGATGTGCCGCCGCTAGCACGTAGTGCGATGGCTTTGGTCGTGGAAGCTGGGATCACGCTGCGCTGAATGCCGCGCGTGAGCATGAGGCAGTCTGCATAAGGCTCGAGGGGGAGGATCGTCTGGTCCACACGCTCCAGGCCTGTGGTTGGGCCTTGGAAATAGCCGTGGTCAAAGGCCAGCATCACGGTGCGACCGTCCTTTGGATTGAAGACCTTGCTGAGGCGGTTTTTGAGACCCCAGTCATACTGGTGGCAGCCCTTCAGGAAAAAGCCAGGAGCGGCCTGAGGTACGTCGGCGAAGTATTCTTTGTCTTTTTTGTCAGCAGCGCTGGTGGAGATGTCGGCCATAAGAAGGATAGATTAAGTTTGGGGCGTGGATTGTGAGCCTGAATCGGCGGTGTGCAAGCAGGACGCTTATTTGATGAACGTTTTGCCGTTTCCTGCCTCTTTTCTCGTAGATGCCTCCGTGTAAGCAAACTTTGATAAACAAAGATTTTTTTGTTCGCTGAGCCCGAATGTCCTGAACTATTCTGAATTATGATTTTTATCACGTCCATCTTTGCTGCATCCATGATTTTATTCTTTTGGCTCTCGCATCGGCTATTGTTTGGGAATCAGGCGAAAGAGCAAAAATTATATGGAGATTTGCTGACCTATTTTCGAATAGGTGATGAAACTTACACGGCGTGTTATCGAATCCGTATCATAGACGATTGTATTTATCTTCACCCAAGATGGTTTGGGGTGGATTACATCATCCCATTGAAAGAATTGGTTGAGGTTACTAAAATGGACCGAACCTCTTTTTTTCAGAACAGAGAATTTAAATGGAAACGCGAGCGCGGAATCATCAGTCTAGATGGATCTTGGAGCGAGATAATATCCGAACGATTGCGGAAAAAGAGGCCCACAAGACGGAAGCTGGGTGGCTGGTGAAGACTGAAAACTGCACCACCAGCGAAAGCGTTCGTCAAAAATCTCTCGAAAGTTCGGGCCATTGATGAAGGTATGAAAACGGAGGCTTGCAATGAGCCTTAAAATTACGCTTCTCTTCACGCATCACATGAAAAAATACAACGTCGGCATCATCGGATATGGTTGGGCAGCGACTGCTCACATCGAAGCAATCAACAAGACCAAGCAAGCTCAGGTGACGGCGATTTATTCCTCACGTCCGCTGGATGAGGCAGAGTTGAGCGCGAAGCATGGCGGGAAGATTAAGGCTTATCAGGACATCGACGCGATGCTGGCTGATCCAGAGATTCATATCGTGGACATCACCAGCTATCCGAGTCAGCATCGTAATCAGGCCATCGCCGCGGCGAATGCGAAGAAGCACATCATTTTAGAAAAGCCGATGGCGAACTCGCTGCAAGAGGTGCGTGAGATCGTGGCGGCGGCGAAGTCGAATGGCGTTAAGGGGTGCGTGTGCTTCGAGTGCCGATTCTCCGGTCAGTTCCAGTCCACGAAGGCCATCATTGATGAAGGGCTGCTCGGCGAGATTCACTACGGTGAGGTGGACTACTACCACGGTATCGGTCCCTGGTATGGTCAGTTCCGCTGGAATGTGGGTAAAAAAGACGGTGGCAGTGCGCTGCTGACGGCTGGTTGCCATGCTTTAGACGCGCTACTCATGGTCATGCCGGGTGAGGTAGAAAGCGTGACCAGTTTCAGCACGAAATCGAAGAGCGAGATCTTTGCCCCTTATGAATATGACACCACGAGCGTGACACTGGTGAAATTCAAGAACGGGGCCGTCGGTAAAACGGCGGCTGTGGTCGATTGCCTCCAGCCCTATTATTTCCACACCCATCTCGTCGGCAGTCAGGGCAGCTTGCTGGACAACAAACTGCACTCCAACAAGCTGAAGAGTGATAAGAAAGAGTGGGGCCAGCTTTCCATGCAGATGCTGGATTCAGGCGATGTCAGCGATCACCCCTACGAGACTCAATTCCAGGCCTTCTTTGATGCGCTGGATGAAGGGAAAGACATGCCGCTCACCAGTTTCCCAGAATCTCTGCGCAGTTTTGAGGTCATTTTTGCCTCTGACAAAAGCGCTGAGCAAGGTGGCAAGCCTGTGGCGATTAGTGATCTGGGCTAATTTTTAAAAATCACAAACTTTCGGCAAAGGAAGTTCACCATGACCGACGTGACCACGAAGCCCAATTGAGCGATCAATGAGGGCAAGTGGTAACTGGCGGCTAGCCAATGCGCTACAAAGCCGCCCGGAAAGAAGCCGATGGCGCTGGCGATCCAAAACATGACCAGCTCCGTCAGCTTGCTGTGACGACCGGGAGTAAAGACGAAGAGGATATTCAGCCAATAGGCAACCAAGGTGCCAAAGGGCCAGGCGATGGCGTTGTTGATCACAAGGTTGTTAGCGCGCAGAGCTTCATCCAGCACCTGTCCGTCCACCATCATGCCCTGAACGGCAGGGAAAAGGGTCAGGGATAAGATCGTGAGAATGCCATTATGGGTGATGGCGGCCACCACGCCGCAGCAGCCATATTTGATGAATTGCAACAAAGGATGGGCCTCGCGACTGATCAGCGCGCGCCAGATCGTCGGTAGATCATTCTGGCGGACAAATTGCCATGCAGTGGAAAGAAGCTTCAACATGGTCTGCCCTTTGCCATAATCACAGCCGTGTGCAAGGCCGTTCGCAGGCTGGATGAGTGCGTCCAATCCGGTGAAAATTGAAAAAAAGATGCCAGAAACAGTATATTATGATAATTTTATTCTAATTCCTTCCAATCTGGACCGTTCTCCAGCCGGAGTCATTCACTCAGCACCTCTCATCTACCCATGAAAACCACCCAAACACTGCTCGCTGGCCTTTTCGCCGCTGGTCTTTGTGCAAGTTCTGCTTTTGCAGAAGCCCGCACTTGGACTGACGTCGCTGGCCGCCAAGTAAACGCCTCCTTCGTCAAAATCGAAGGCGGAGACATCGTTCTGCAAACCGCAGACGGAGCCATGCATCAGTTCGCTTTAACGCGTCTTTCCCCTGAAGATCAGGCGATTGCAAAGGCCGCCAAGCCAGCTGAAGCCGCAGCGGGTGCCGAATCGGCTCCTGCAATGCTGGCCAATGCAACGGTGGCTCAGGCTGCAGCCAAGGTGGACCAACTTGTGGCCAACGGCCTGATCAAGGCCAATCCTGAACGTGCCACAGCAGGTAAAGGACCGATCAAGAGCTTCAATCCGATGGCCAACGACGAGCAGTTCGTACGCCGCGTGTATCTCGACATCGCAGGTCGTATCCCAAACTATGACGAAGCTCATGCTTTCATCAAAAGCAGCGACAAAGCCAAGCGCTCCCAGCTCATCGACATGTTGCTGGATTCTGAAGGTTACAAAACCACGCTCTATAACTACTTCGCCGAGATGCTGCGTGTGAAGAACGAATTTGAAGCAGACAACGTCCGTGGCACTCCGTACATCGGCTGGTTAAAAGAACAAATCGCCATGAACCGCCCATGGAATGAGATGGTCTATGAGATGATGACTGCCACAGGTAAAATGTGGGATAAAAAACCAGACGGCACCTACAATGGCGCAGCTGGTTACCTTCTCCGCGATTCTGGGATGCCTCTGGACAATTTGGCCAATACGCTGACTGTTTTCCTTGGCACCGACGTCGCCTGCGCTCAATGCCACGACCATCCATTTGCTGATTGGACCCAGAAGCAATTCTATGAAATGGCAGCTTTCTTTGGTGCTACCACGACCCGCCTGAATGGCAAAGACCTGGGCGGCACTGACCCGATGGCACGCCTCATGGCTGGCATTGAGCCCATGGTTGAAAAATCTGGTCAAGACATCAAGCGTCTGCGCAATGGCATTCAAAACTACATCCGCGCCAATCAGAACGCTGTTAAAGATCGCGACATGAACGGCATGAAATTGCCTCATGATTACAAATACAAAGATGGCAAGCCAGGTGATGCTGTTGAGCCAAAATTCGTTATGTGGAGCCCAGCCGACAAAGGCAATCCAGCTTACAAGCAAAGCAAGAAGAACGAAGAAAAGCTCCGTGTTTCCTTCGCCAACTGGATGACTCATCCGCAAAACCCACGTTTTGCCATGACCATCGCTAACCGCATGTGGAAGCGTGCGTTTGGTTCGGCTGTTGCTGAACCAGTGACTAACATCGACGATCCAGCACAATCTGTGAATCCTGAGTTGCTCAAGCACCTCGCCGCAGAAATGGTCCGCGTGAAGTTCGACCTGAAGCAGTTCATGCGCATCGTTTATAACACTCGCGCTTACCAATCAGAAGCTACCACCGAAAACATCGTGATGGGTGAGAAGTACTACTTCCAAGGCCCTATGCTGCGCCGCATGTCTGCCGAGCAGGCTTGGGATAGCTATATGACCCTCGTGCTCGGTAAGCCAGACAATTATAAGGCTCCGCTACAGGACCTGTATGCTAAGTCCATCGACCTGAATCTTGAGACAGTTGATCCACAGACCGTTCTCATCAAGTATGACGCCTACCGCAAGATTCAGCAGAAAGAGCGTGAACTCATGGGGGGTGATTTGGCATCAGTTGGTGGAGATATGATGATGGAGGGCAAGGCCTCCAAATCCACCAAGAAGCCGGATGAGACGGCCATGAACGACGGCCAAAACAAGGTCCCTACCTTTGAAGGCATGAACCTCATGCGCGCTTCAGAAATTGTCCAGCCAGCTCCTGGTGGTCACTTCTTGACGGACTTCGGTCAATCTCCTCGCATGCTCATCGACGGCAGCACCAAGGTCGGCAACGTCCCACAGGTGCTCACCATCATGAACGGCAAGGCGCAGAAGATGCTCACCAGCCCAGATTCACTCATCTTCCGTAATATGGAATCCGTGCGTGACCCTTCTGAAAAGGTTGAGCGCATGTTCCTGACCATCATGAACCGTAAGCCAACGATGAATGAAAAAGACATCGCTAAGCGTGTGCTCGGTGCTGGTGACGATGGCTACGCCAACATGATCTGGGCGCTCATCAATACCCGCGAATTCATGTTTGTACAGTAATAACGGACTCAATCACTTTATAACTTCAATTTTTAATTCTATGAAATCAGAACTCCTCCGACTCAACGACGCAAATCGCCGTCAGTTCATGCTGAATACCGCCAAGACGGTCCTCGGCGTCACCCTCCTCCCTGGTCTTTCTTCCAAGATGGCTAAGGCTGCTGGCGCATCCGGCCCAGGCACTCCTGGATTTGGCAAAGCTAAACACGTGATCTATCTCTGGATGGGTGGCGGCATGACTCACATCGACACCTTCGATCCAAAAGAAGGCGCTACCAAAGGCTTCGGTGATCGCATCAAGGCCAAAGCTGACGGCATCGACTACCTCGGTGGTTATCTGCCTAAGTTGGCTGAAAACGCCAGCAAGTTGTCCCTCATCCGCTCCATGTCCTCCAAGACGGGTGTGCATGAAGCGGGTACTTACATCATGAAGACCGGCTATGAGCCACGCGGCACCATTGTTCACCCAGCCATGGGTGTTTGGGGTTCTCACTTCCTGGGTCGTATCAAAGACGTTACTCTTCCAGATAGCGTCGTCGTGAACAGCGGCAGCGCCTATCCCGGTGCAGGCTTCTTCCCACCTGCCATGTCCCCGATCCCGATCTCCAATCCAGAGACCGGTCTCCAAAACATCAAGCCAACCACCTCTGATGCCCAGTTCAGCAAGCGTATCTCGCTCATGAATGAGTTCGACTCTGGCTTCCGCAAGAAGTTCCAAAGCGAAGATGTGAAGGCTTACTCCGAGTTCTATGATGAAACTCTCAAGCTTATGAAGAGCGAAGACCTCAAGGCTTTCGACCTCACTCTTGAGACGCCTGAGACTCGTGAGAAATATGGTAGGAACAATTTTGGCCAAGGCTGCCTCCTCGCTCGTCGTCTCGTCGAAAGCGGTGTCCGCTTTGTCGAAGTGCAAATGGGCGGCTGGGACATGCACAACACCATCGACAATGCCATGACCAACAACGGTAACACGCTCGACACAGGCTTCTCCGCCCTGCTGCTCGATCTTGAAGCCAAAGGTCTTTTGGATTCCACCTTGGTTGTCCTAGGCTCCGAATTCGGACGCACGCCAGACATCAATGAAAACGATGGCCGTGACCATTACCCTCTCGCCTACACCACCGTTCTTGCTGGTGGCGGAGCCAAACGCGGATTCGCTTATGGTGCTTCGGATAAAGAAGGTCGTCGTCCTGCTGATAAGCAGACCAGCCCTGAGGACTTCCTGGCCACCATCGGTCACGCTATGGGTCTTCCCGTGGAAGAAGTCGTCATGTCACCCTCCAACCGCCCTTTCACCGTGGGCAATACAGGCGTGCCAGTGATCGACATCTTCGCTTAATCCCGATCGATCATCTCTTCACTCAACACCCGACCCAAAAGGTCGGGTGTTTTGTTTTGAAGGATTAGAATCCACCAAAGGCCTAGCCTCCGTTCCCGAGCTTGCAAATGAGATCCCAGTGCTGAGGCTGGACCTCGGTAATGGAAAGGCGGTTCCCTCGGCGAAGAATCAGCATGTCCGCCAGCTTGGGTTCTGCACGCAGCATGTCCAGAGTTACAAACGTCTTGAAGTCCGCCTCCCACTTCACATCCACCATCAGCCAGCGTGGTTCCTCACGTTTGCTACCGGCATCAAAGTATTCCGAAGCAGGATCAAACTGGGTGTGATCAGGATAAGCCTCCTTGACGATCTTCACGATGCCGGCGATTCCTGGCACGGGACAACTTGAGTGATAAAAAAAGCCCAGATCCCCCAGCGCCATTTGATCCCGCATCATGTTCCGCACCTGATAATTCCTCACTCCATTCCAGGGTTCCGTCTTCTTCGGATGTGCCTTAAGGTGGTCGAAAGAAAAAACATCAGGTTCAGATTTGAGGAGCCAGTGAGACATAAGAATTCATCTGATACGCAGCAACCAAGAAAAAGGAATGATGAAATTGCTGGGTTGTGCGATGAATTGATATGCCTACGGACCTTCATGCCACACTCAAAAAACACTTCGGCCATGCGGCTTTTCGCCCCGGGCAGGAGCAGGTGATGCAGGCTCTAGTAGCGGGGCGGAGTGCGTTGGCGCTGTTTCCGACGAGTGCAGGGAAGTCGCTATGTTATCAGCTTCCGGCGCTGTTGATGGATGGGGTGACGCTGGTGATCTCTCCACTAATCGCGCTAATGAAGGATCAGGTGGAGGCGCTGAAAGGACGCGGGATTGCGGCGGCGCGATTGGACTCGTCGCTATCGCTAGAAGAGTCCCAGCGGGTGTTTGACGACATGAAGTCTGGAGTTTTAAAGCTGCTCTACATCGCGCCAGAGCGGCTGATGAATGAGAACTTCATTGAGCGACTCAAGCAGGTGAAAATTGCCATGATGGCGGTGGATGAGGCGCACTGTATTTCCGAATGGGGGCATAATTTCCGTCCTGAGTATCTGCGTTTAGCCTTGATGGCTCGGGAGTTGGGAATTCAGCCTCTGTTAGCGCTGACGGCGACGGCGACACCTGACGTGGCCCGGGATATTCGAAAGGCGTTTGGCATCGCCGAAGAAGATCATGTGCAGACGTCGTTTCATCGACCGAACTTACATTACCGGATCACGCCATGCCCTGCGCTGAAGCGAAAAGAGTATCTGGCAAAAGTTCTGCTAAAGCGGAAAGGGGCCTCCATTGTCTATGTGACGCTGCAAAACACGGCCGAAGAGGTGGCGACCTATCTGCAACGCAATGGCGTGAATGCATTGGCCTACCATGCGGGCCTGCCAGATGAGCACCGACACGCGGCCCAGGACTCCTTCATGAACGGCACACTGGACGTGATCGTGGCGACCATTGCCTTTGGCATGGGGATCGATAAAGCAAACATCCGCGCCGTGTATCATTACAATTTGCCCAAGACACTCGAGAATTACATGCAGGAAACGGGTCGTGCGGGGCGTGATGGAAAGCCTTCCATGTGTGAGTTGTTGGCCTGCAAAGACGACTGCATTGTCCTAGAAAACTTCACATTCGGCGATACGCCAACGCCACAGGCATTGCGGCAGTTGGTGGATCATTTGTTGCGCCAGGGACAGGAGTTCGATTTCTCTCTTTATGATCTTTCTCAGTCCACGGATATTCGGCCACTGGTCATTGAGACCGTTTTAACGAATCTGGAACTGACCGGGGTAGTGCGTCCTTTGGGGATGTTTTATTCCAGTTATCAGTTTCGGTTTCTTCAGCCTGAGGCGCGAATTTTGTCAGGCCATAAACCAGAGCGACAAGCGTTTTTGAAGCGTGTTTTTTCAGCAGGTAAGCGTGGGACTAAATGGATCACGCTGAATCCTGACGAGGCAGCGGAACAGATCGAAGAGCCACGCGAGCGGATCATGAAGGCTTTGACTTGGCTTCAGGAGTCAGCAGAAATCGAATTAAAACCGAGCAAAGCCAGGCAGCGCTATCGCCTATGTGACAATGCGGCGGAGCGTGACCCCGGTCCGATCAGTGTGCAGATGCAGCAGCTTTTTATCAATCGAGAGGCGCGTGATGTCGAGCGGCTGCATCAGGTGCTAGAGCTGGCTGGACATCGCCGTTGTTTGACGCGCTGGTTGCTGCGTTACTTTGGGGAAGAGATGGCTGAGGATTGCGGCACCTGCTCGAGTTGTCTAGAGCGGGCCAAAGGTGGGCTCGATGAAACGCCGCGCTTATTGCCGCAGTCGCCGATCCCTGAGATTACCATGGAAGATGTGGCGGCGATCCGTGCGTTGATGGACGAGCGCCATGTTTCTCTGCGCACACCGAGGCAGCTGGCGCGTTTTCTTTGTGGACTGTCCAGTCCAGCGACGATCCGCGAGCGTCTGACGCGAAATGAGGCCTATGGAATGCTGGAGAAAGTGCCTTTTGCCGATGTGCTGGCGCAGACTGAGACGATGAGGTAGCCGCGCCGGTTAAGGCGTGAGGTTATAGCGAGGATCCACCTGCTGGCGCAGGCGGCTACATGACGAAGGCGGCTACAGCATCTTGACCATCAGAGGCAGCACTTTCGAGTAATGGGTGCTTCCGCCAGAGCGGCTGAGTTGCTCGCTGATGAGGTCGGCGTCACTGACGACATCTGCGGGGAGAAGCTCTTCATGGCTATGACCTTCGCAGGTGGCATTCACACGCACAAAGCTGGAGAGGCCATCACGAGTCACACTGACTTCAAGACACGGCGCGGTGAGGCGCAGCGATTGCAGGGCGCAGCCAGAAGAGGTCTCGATCAACGTGACGCGGAGGCTGGTTCCGTCGGCCTTTTGAAAGACAAGGCCTGATTGGGCTTCATCGAGGACGGCACCCAGTCTCTGAGTGATCCAGCCTGCGAGTAGCACGGCTGCGCAGCGTTCGGTATTCAGGTGCGTGATCTCGATGGTCTGAAGCTTCGGCAAGTGCTCGCGCGCTTTGATGTCCTGAAAAGCATTGGCTAAAGCGGTCCGTAGAAAGTGACTGCGCGTCCAGCTCAGATCTCGGACATCGAAGTGGGCTGTTTCGGCTGCTTTTGCAGCTGTGAGACTAGCGAACTCGCGACGAGGATCCGCCCAAGTGCTGCTGTCGATGATGAGTGTGCCGATTCGGCTGTAAAAGCGCTCTTCGAAGTTTTTCGTGAGTTCGCCCTGCCACCAGACGATGAGAGGCAGATCTGAATCGAGATGGGCAAAGACGACATTTTGAACCTGTGCAGCGTCACCTCCTTCGAGCACAAAGGAGATCTGCTCGCTGCAAACAATCTGCTTTCCCTGATAGGGACGGCAGAGCGCATTGATCCAAGCGCGAGCGCGTTGAGGTTTGACCTCCGGCAGACAGGTGATGAGCAGAGCTCGGCAGGCATTTTCGGCGGTGATCTTGGCCAGCAGATTGTTATTTTCGATCAATGATTCCGTATCCTCACTGTAAATGGCAAGGTTGATGAGCGAGGCACGGGTCTTCGCGACATCGCTATCCCACAGCTCCTTGAGGGCACGGTCGATCTTAGCGAGTGGGACTTCAGTGCCGAGGCAGGAAAGGGTGTCTTCAGTGAGGGGCATGGGATTATTGAGAGCGTTTGAGTTCGTGGCGGATCCACTTTGGATGACGACGCAGGTCGATTACGCGGCGGATATCCAGAAGATCTTCTGTTAAAATGTAGAAGATAGCGGTGTGATGTTTCTGCACAATAGCACGATAAAACTTACCCGACCGGCCATGAGTGCCTGCGAAATTTGCGAGTTGGTCGATCTCTCCGAACATGTGAGCAAGGTAGGCCTGACCGACTCCTTTTTCCTGTGCCTCATAGAAAAGAACCGTTTCACGCAGGTCCTCATAAACCGACTCACGAACGATGACCTTCATCGCAGGAATTCCCTATCCAGCCTTTCTCTTACAACCTCCCACGGCTCTGATTTTTCTAATCCGGTTTTCACTCTGACATCCTGCTCCTCCAGCTCCTTCATCACCCAGTCTGGAAACGCTTCTTCCTTTTCTGGTTTTGATTCAGGATAAAGTCGGTCAACAAGCGTTTGAAGCAAATGAAGCTGTTCAGCTCGTGACAGATTGTCGATGGCGAGTGTGGCATTCATAGCAGGACTCTGGCTTGGATGGTCAGGAAAACAAGCTTGTTACAGCAACCTCCAGGCGTGGCCGTCTTGGCGGAGGAGGTCGTCGGCTTCTTTCGGGCCCCAGCTACCAGCGGGGTATTCGCACATGGTGGGTGGGGTGGCGGATTGATGCCAGGCGTGCTCGATCTCGTCGATGAACTTCCAGGCGCTTTCCACTTCGTCGCGCCGGGCAAAGAGGGTGGCGTCTCCAGCCATGGCGTCTAAGAGCAGGCGCTCATAGGCCTCAGGGCTGGCCTTTCCAAAGCTGCTGCTGTAGCGGAAGTCCATCTTCACTTGTTGCATGGAGAGGGCTTGACCGGGCTGTTTGGCCAAGATGCGTAAAGCGATTCCCTCATCTGGCTGAATGCGGATGACGAGGGTGTTTTCGCTGCTGCCTGGCAGGCGAGCTGTCGCGAACGGGACCTGTGGCGGTTTTTTGAAGTGGATGCTGATCTCGGTGGCCTTTTTCGGTAGTTGCTTACCCACGCGGATGTAAAACGGAACTCCCTGCCAGCGCCATGTATCGATGAAAAGGCGCAAGGCCACGTAGGCCTCCGTTTGGGACTCGGGATTCACGCGATCTTCTTGCCGGTAACCGACGCGGGAGACGCCATCGACGCTGCCTGCGGTGTATTGGGCGCGGATGACATTGGCACCTACGGCCTCAGGGCCGATGAGCGGACGCAGAGCGCGGATGACTTTGACCTTCTCATCACGGACACTGTCGGCACTGAGGTCGGTCGGTGGCTCCATGGCGACAAGGCTAAGGAGCTGAAAAAGATGGTTCTGCACCATGTCACGAAGAGCACCTGCTGTGTCGTAATAACCGCCACGGCCACCTTCCATGCCGAGATTCTCCGCACAGGTGATTTGAACGTTGTCGATGTATTTGCTGTTCCAATTCGGCTCAAAGAGCGCATTGGCAAAGCGTAGCACCATGATGTTTTGCGCAGTTTCTTTGCCCAAGTAATGGTCGATCCGGTAAGTATCTTTTTCCTCGAAGGTCTCGGCTACGGCAGCATTCAGGGCACGAGCAGTGGCCAGATCTTTGCCAAAGGGCTTCTCACAGACAACACGTGCCCATTTGCCATCGACGCCGTGGTTCAAACCAGCGGCCTTTAGCATCTCTAGGATCGGCTTAAAGGCCTCTGGCGCGGAGGCTAGATAAAAAAGTCGGTTTGCGGTGGTGCCACGCTCTTTGTCGAACTGATCAAGCAGGAGTTTTAGCTGGACGTATCCTGCTGGGTCCTCGAACTCGCTGCGGTGGTAGTGAATACTTTGGGAGAAGCTGTTCCAAAGTTCGTCATTGTGACCCTGGCGGGAGTTTTTGCGGTTTCCCTCTTCGAGTTCTTTGCGGAAGACTTCGTCGGTTTTTTCACGTCGGGCAAAACCCACCAATTTAAACTGCGGCGGCAGATCACCACAGGCGGCCACATTGTAGAAGGCTGGGATGAGCTTGCGATTGGTTAGGTCACCCGTAGCGCCGAAGATGACGACGGTGCAGGGTTCTGCGCGGTGCCGCTGGAGCAGCGTTTCTTGAAAGGGATTTTCCAGATCAGACATGGGGATGGGGATACGCTCGCCTAGCGGTGAGCGGACCGGAAACTAACCGCTTCCACCCTGCTGGCAACTCTGGAAGCGCAAGGGGCGTGCCGAAGCAGATGAAATCACCTCATGACAGGCATGAGCACGTTAGTCAGATGGAGGTATCTGCATTTTGCCCTGTTGCTCTCGCCGGAATGATGCACTGTCAGGCCATGCGCTGCGTTTTGGCCCTCAGTTTTTATTTGGCCGCCGGAGCCGCTCTCTGGGCGGTCACCCCGGCAGCTACGCCTGCTCCTGCCTCGGCACCAGCGGTGACTCCGAAGTCCGCCCCCTCAAAGCCGAAGCCCAAGGACGATCCAGCACCAGTCAAATCAACTCCTGAAAAACCCAAGGAACTTGCATCAAAGCCGCCCTCAGAAGATGCTTACAAGCAGATGGAACTGCTCACCCGGGCCATGGAGACGATACGCCAGAGCTATGTGGATGAATCCCAAATCACCTACGAGCAGCTCGTCGAAGGGGCTTTGGAGGGGATGCTGCGTCGGCTTGATCCGCACTGCGAGTACATGGGAAAGTCACTCTTTGAGGACATGCAGCGCGAACAGAGCGATACCTCGGAAGGTGTTGGTATCAGCGTCGCTCTACGTGAGGGAACCCTGACGATCATCAGCGTGCGTGAAGATGGGCCTGCGGCTAGGGCCGGGGCTCTGGCGGGAGATCAGATGGTGCGGATCAATGATGTGCTGACTGACAGTGTCGGCGTGGCCGAGGCGATCCAGCTGCTCACAGGAAAAGCTGGCGAAAGTCTGAAGATCACCGTGCGTCGCCCTGGGACACGGCAGTTTTTAGAATTCAATCTTGTCCGTGAGACCCTGAGTGAGACCTCTGTGCATGATGCCATGCTGCTGGTACCGAAGATGGCCGGTGAGTATAAAATCGGTTATGCCCGCATTTCCCAATACACCCAGGCTACGGCCAATGATCTGAGTGTGGCACTGGATGGATTGGAAAAACAGGGCATGTCTGCCTTTATCTTGGATCTGCGGAATAACCCAGGCGGTCTGCTGGATAGTGCCATTGCCGTTTGTGGTGAATTTTTGCCCGAGGGCACCGTGGTCGTCACCACCGAGGGCCGCGTCGCCTCCCAAAATCCGCCGCCCTACCGAACGCCAGGTCGCGATGGCCGAAAGGCGCGCCGTTATCCCATGGCCGTCATGATCAATCACGGCAGTGCCAGTGCTGCCGAGATCACTGCTGGTGCCTTACAAGACCTCAAACGCGCCATCATTGTCGGCACTACCAGCTTTGGCAAAGGTAGCGTGCAGAGCATTCTGCCGATGAAAAATGGGGCAGCCATGCGCCTGACCATCGCCAAATACTACACGCCAAGTCATCGCACGATTCACGAACATGGAGTCGAGCCAAACATCGTCTCCACCCTGACCACTGACGAAGAACTGCGTGTCTCCAAATGGCGGAACAATCACGGCAGTGGCGAAGCCGCCGCCCTAGAGATCGCCAATCTTGGTGACAAACAACTCGAGCGCGCCGTCGATGTCCTCAAAGGAGCCCTTGTCTTTGAATCCTTTCGCCCCAAAGAAGAGCCGAAGGCCAAACCCGCTGTGATTAAAGCCCCACCGAATGTCCCCAAAGCCCTGCCTCTGCCCGCAGAGCCAAAGGTGCCGCAAGGAGCGGGGCTGCCATTGGCCCGCTAAATACTGAAACGCCGAATAGCCTCCGCTGAGCCCATGCGCGCCTTTTTTTCCGATCTCTGGAGCCATAGGGGCTTCCGCTACACCTTCATAATAGGGTTCAGCGTAGCTGCCTCTGTGACATGTTTTTATTGGGCGCTAAACTGGTCTGGTGAAAAACGCTGGCAGCGAGTTAAAGCCAAGCTTGAAGCCGAAGGTGAGACCTTTGACTTCTATCCTCTTTACCCGGCCCCGATTCCCGATGAACAAAACTTTTGTGCCATCGAGGCCCTGAATGGCATCCGAACTCCAGCTGGCACTAGTCCCCAGGCTGTGGCGGCTCAAAAGAAGCGGGACGCCATCTTGAAGCAGGTGGATTTTTGTACTTATGAGTGGAGCGATTTCGCTTCATTTGACTTCCTCTCAAAGGCAAAGGAACCGGACTACTCAGACATCTTGGATAAGCTAAAAGAAACGAAAGCTCTGCCACTCAAAAGTGATCCTGTGGCATGGGCGGAAATTCAGGCTGTACTGGAAACCAAGGCTCCCATTTTAAAGGTTTTAGGAAGCGCCGCCAAGAAACGAAATAAAGCCGATTTTCTGCCACGTCCGAGCCGTGGCGATTTACCCGAGTTATTGACCAGCCTTCCAAATCCACATTTTCATCCGATGCTCCGGATCGCAGGGCTTCTTCGATTTTATGCTCTGATCTGTTTCAAATCAGGTGATCTTGAGGCTGCCATGAATGCAGCCGTGGCCCTCTTGCGATTGAGCCAAGGTGCGTATAACTCAAACACACTGATTGCCAATCTGATCGGGAACGCACTACAAAAGGATTTTCAGGAACTGGTTTGGCTGATGCTAAAAAGTCGTCAATACGGCGATGCTGCCCTGGCTTTTCTACAGGCAGACATACAGTTTTCAGGTTCTGAAAATGCCTGCCTGAAAAGTTTTCGCGCGGAAATGGCCATTGGGGCAGCATCCATGGAATATCTCGAGCGTCATCCAGAGGAACGTTGGGACATGACATACACGGCCTTTGCTCAAGACATTTTTCCAACCAAGTCAGCTCATAGCTCCGCGCTTTCGCAATTCATTCCAGCGAGTTTCATCATGCATAGCAAAGCCGCGCTTGTAGAGGCACAATGGGAATACCTGATTAAACCTCTCTCTGAAAAGGGATTCGAGGAGGTCTATTCGGACGAAGAGCGGTTTGAAACGTATCTTGTGTCTATTTCGCCTTGGTTGAACCCAGATCTTGCTTTCGTGAAATGGTTAATGCCGCCCTTGCTTCATATCGTTCCTCAGTGTGCTTTAGCTGAGAATCAGCGCCGACAAGCCGTTCTCGCCTGCGCTTTGGAGAGACATTTTCTCAGGCATGGCAGCTATCCTGCGACCCTCGAAGCGCTTGATAATGAGTTCCGCGCTGGGAATGATTTGCTCGATGTGAATGGCGAAGTCATGCACTATGCCTTGGTCCCGAGTGGACGTTTCCGCCTTTGGTCACTCGGACCAGATGGTAAGGACGACGGCGGGAAATTTGCTATAGAGCTAGGTTCACTCAAGCCGGGCGCGCCTTATACACCAAAGTATAAAGGCGGCTGGGTCTGGCGCTATGATCCGGCAGTGAAAGTACCGTGACTTCTCATTTTGGAGTTACCAAGACAAAAGTGAGAAGCCTGTGACCAGACTGTGGCAATCTGTAGTTTGAACTTTTCAGATGCCTCTGAGTTTCCGCGTCACCGACTCCGGGTCTTGTCGTAAATCGAGCAGGGCATGCAAGATCAGTCCGCGATTTTCGACGACGTAGAAGAGACCGTAAAAGCGGTTGAATACGAGCACGCGGCGCACTTTGCCTTTATGGACCAAGGGGCCGATGTGCGGAAATGCCTCCAGCATTCTCACAGAGGCTAGGACCTCGTCATAGAAGCGGTCGCCGGTGCCTTCATCCCAGGCTTCCATCCGCTCATAAATGTGCTGCACATCTGCCTCGGCTCCCAGCGTCCAGACGGCGTTCATCTGCGTGAGGCGGCGATGCGTTGCTTGAGTGCCAAGATGCCGGCAGTGACTTCCTCCGTGCTGCGCACATTAGCAGGATGGGCTGCATGTTCTTCCAGCCGCTGATCTAGCAATGAAGCAACGCCTGATGTGATGTTGCTGTCATGTGAGACATCCTGCCAAAGCTCCCAGACTAGCCGAAGTTTTTGATCAACAGTAAGAGCGCCAAGCGCTGGCAGTGTTTCCAGAATCATTAGATAAAGATGCGTGGAAGTCGGCGTGTGGCAACGGCTTCTTTGGGCGCTGAGACTTACCCGAAAGGCATGACTCATCCGCAGACAACAGTGGATTTCGTCATAAATCTTCTTTCGTGCATCAATGGATTCTTCGTGCATTCTCTCTCGTTGCCATGCGCCGATTCCTTTTTCTCCTCGCTTTCTTTACTCAGCTTCACGCCCTCGATTTGCATTTGCCAACGGGCAATGAGGCGCTGTTGAAGGGTGATGGAGCGAGTTATTTTCAGTTTGTGGATCGCAACTTTGAAGGGCAGCAGACGACGCCTTGGGAAGGTGGACAGTTTGGGTTTTGGCGTGATCCTCGGCGGGTGGGCAGCAGCATTGCCTATGCGCGTTTTCATGAAGGCATGGATGTGAAGCCGCTACAGCGGGATGCGAAGGGTAATCCTCTGGATGAGGTGAAGGCGATCTTGGCAGGCGAGGTCGTGTATGTGACACCTTCAGGAAAGAGCAATTATGGCAGCTATCTCGTCATCAAGCATGATTGGGGGGAAGGCCCGTTTTATTCTCTGTATGCGCATTTGAAGGAGTCTCTAGTCACCGTCGGAACCAAGGTCACGGTGGGGCAGGTGGTGGCGCGGATGGGTTACACGGGCAGCGGGATCGATCAGCGGCGGGCGCACCTCCATGTGGAATTGAACGTGATGTTGAATCCTGACTTTGATCTCTGGTATAAAGCGGGATTTACGACCCCCAATCATCACGGCATCTACAATGGCATGAATCTGCTGGGTTTGGACCTACAGGCGCTGTATCTGGCGCAGGCCAAAGACCCCGCACTCACTCTCAGCTCCTGGTGGCGCAGTCAGAAGGCCGAGTTTGAAATCGAGGTGCCTGGAAGTGCCAAGATTGAGGTCGTGAAAGCCCACCCTTGGCTGCGTGAAGGCTCTGCAACGAAGGCGCCCTCCTGGCAAATCCGTTGCACACGCTGGGGGCTGCCCGTTTCCATCAAAGCGGGGAAGGAAGCGGTGAGCTCTCCTGCCTTGACCTGGATCAAAAGTAGCGATGTGCCCCATTATTATGCGACTCGTGGTCTGATCAGCAACAGCGGCAAAATCACCGTCGAAGGCATGCGGTTTATCCAGCTCATGACTAATCCTTGAATTTTGAACAGGAGGAAGCAGAGAGAGCAGAGATCTGGTTTGTTTTTTCTCTGCTACCTCTGCTTTCTCCTGTTTAAATAACATCATGCTTCTTGCCCTCGAATCCTCCTGTGATGAAACAGCTGCCGCTATCTGCAATGCGGACGGTGAGTTGCTGGCTTCCGCCATTGCCTCACAGATTGAAATTCATCGTCAGTTCGGCGGTGTCGTGCCAGAGGTGGCTTCGCGAAATCATATCCTGCATGTAAAGCCGCTGGTTGAGCAGGTGCTGGCCGAAGCGGGTCTCAAGCTCGCCGATATGCAGGCTTTTGCAGCCACGACAGGACCGGGTCTTGTCAGCTCGCTACTCATCGGCACCAGCATGGCCAAGGCGCTGTCGGTGGCTGAAAACAAACCCTTTCTGGCCATGAATCACATGGAAGGGCACCTACTCTCTCCTTTCATGGCAGGCAATGGGCCGCCGCGAGCCTGTGTGGCTCTCATTGTCAGTGGTGGTCACACGATGCTACTGCACATGCAGGGCGTGGGCCAGTATCGTTTGTTGGGCAAAACGCGCGATGACGCCGCAGGTGAAGCCTTTGACAAAATCGCAAAAATGATCGGGCTGCCCTACCCGGGCGGGCCTGAGATCGACAAGCTAGCCGCGCAAGGCCGCGCGAATGCCTACAGTTTTCCACGCAGCTTTTTAGATGGGCAGAGTTTGGAGTTTAGCTTCAGTGGACTCAAGACCGCCGTGCTCTACGAACTTCCCAAGCTTGATCTGACACAGCCCCAAATTCTGGCCGATGTCTGCGCAAGCGTGCAGGAAGCCATCTTGGAAGTGCTCGTGGAAAAGCTTGTCCTAGCGACGAAGCAATGTGGAGAAAAGCTCGTTGCTGTCAGTGGTGGCGTCAGTTGTAATCGTGGATTGCGACAAAAACTCATCGCCCGCTGTGAGAAGGAGGGATTGACGCTTCTGTTGGCTCGTCCTGAGCTTTGCACGGACAATGCCGGCATGATTGCATACGCTGCCATGCAACGCTTTCAATTAGGTCAAACTTCACCCCTCGAAGCCGATGTTGATCCCAATTTATCCTTGGTCTCTTAAGCACATCACGTTTGCAGTCTGGCTATTGGCCAGTGTTTCTTATGCAGCGATTCCTGGCCTCATCCTGCCTCTTTACGATGTCGAAGTTGGCACCGCCTCGGCTGGTATTGTGGCAGAAGTCTTGGTTAAAGAAGGCGATACTGTCACGGAAGGTCAGCCGCTACTGAGACTTTATGATGAAGTGGAAAAGCTAGACGTGGAGAGGGCTGCCAAGGTGGTGGAGAAAGCCAAATTTGATCATGATGCGGCGCAGAAGCTTTTGGCGGAAAAGATAGGCACCCGTGAAGACGCTCTGAAAAAGCAGATCGAGCACGATCTGGCAAGGCTGCAAAAACAGGCGGCTGATATCAGATTAGCCCAGCGAACGATCCGCGCACCGATTCAGGGGATTGTGGTGAAGCGTGATAAGGAGCCAGGAGAAGCGGTGCTACTCAATGAAACCGTGGCGCAAATCGTCCACATCCAGCAAGTTCATGCCCAGTTTTATCTGGAACCGGATCAGGCGCGCAGCTTAAAATCAGGAGATAGTGTGAGCATCAATCTGCCCTCACTGCTGCCGCCCAATGAATTCAGCGGAAAAGTAGATTTTATCGATCCCCGCATGGATGCCGAAAGTGGCCTCTATCGCGTGAAGCTCCTCTTGGAGAATCCTGACTTGCAACTCAAAGCAGGGATGCGCGCCGAGTGGCTGCGCTAAGGTCAACTCACGGAGGGGTGAGCTTACTCACCAAGTTACTCAGATACGGGAAGAGTTGCTTTTTGCGACTGACGACACCGGGCATTTCATAGACCTGTGGGCTACGTTCGTGGTAGTCGATGGCGCTGGCGACTCGCTTATCTCCGGCGATCAGAAGTACGCTGTAATGAGAGGTGATGTCTGTGACCATGAGGCAGGCAAAGTGCAGGCTGTGCGCGGCACAGAGAGAGACGAGCGCGGCATGAAGATCGGCTTGTTTTTTCCAGAACTCTTCCAGGCCCATTTCCTCGATTTGGCTGATGCTGATGCGCCAGCCGTTTTCCTCAAAGACCTTGCGGTCGCCTTCGATCGCGCGGGCGGGAGTGGCTTCACGGAGAAGGGATCCGGCGGCAAAGAAGTCTTTCACAAACTCGGCGGCATCGATCTCAGCCACCTTGGCTAACCATTCCAGGATCTCTCGGTCCGTTTTGGTGGAAGTGGGGCTGGTGAGATTCAGGGTGTCTGAAATCAGGCCCGCACAGAGGCATATGGCGGTGGACTTATCCGGTGTCAGGCCGCGCATCCGATACATGATGCCGACGATGGTGCTGGTGCTTCCCACGGGTTCATTGATGAAACGCACAGGCTCCTTGGTCCGCAGATTACCGCTGAGTCGATGATGGTCGATCACTTCGACGATCTCAGCCTCATCAGCGCCTGCTACCGCTTGAGAGAATTCGTTGTGATCCACCAGCACTAGTCGCGTGCGCGGCACTTCGACGAGGTCGGACTTTGAAAAGACGCCTTCAAGGCGGCCTGATTCTTCATCGATCACAGGGAAAAGTGGCTGATGTGCGTTTTGCACCACATGGATGATTTCACGCAGAGGCGTACGGCTGCTGAAACTGTGGAAATCATGGATCAATGCTTCGGCAATCGGTCGGGAGAAGCGAATGAGCTGGGAGGCGCTTGCGGTGTCTTGTGGTGCTGAGATGACACTCACGCCCTTGTCTTTGGCTTGTTGTAGTAAGCTTTCCCAAGGCATGAAGCCGCCAGTGACGACTAAACAACGGACGCCAAGTTCCATCGCTAGAGCATGAATCTCTGGCCGATCCCCTGTGACTAAAACGACCTGACGTGGCGGGAACTGGCGGGCACGATCGCGGGATGTTTCGACACTGGAGGCGGCAACGACGAGGACCAGATCTCCGACTGAATCTACATCACTTGTATCACCGATGAGGTCACCTCCAAGTGCTGTATTCATGTTATGAATGCTCGTGCGCACCTCACGATTCGCTGCGCTGTGTGTTGCATCACTTGGCAGGAAGAGCTGCGCCATTTCCTGAATCGTCGGCATTCCTAGAAGCCGATGTTCGGCATTCACTACAGGGATGGAGCGGAAGCTGTGCTCCATCATTTTCCGATACACGGACAAAAAGGTCTCGTTCGGCGCAGCCGTCATCACCTCTCGGCGGCAGACGATGGCAGCGGTTGGGCGAACATCGAGCAGCAGCTTCGGGGGCTCAAGGCCTGCGAGTTTCAGCACCCAGCTCGTCCGTGCATTGATCTCTCCGCAACAAGCAGCGATGACTTCATCCTCACGAACAAGCCGCAGGAAAGCGGCATAACCGATGGCTGAGCAGATGGCATCCGTGTCTGGATTGCGGTGACCGATGACGTAAATGGGGTCCATGAAAACTGTGACGAAAAACGAGAAGTGGGAATCTAAGCACGGAACTCCGTCTTTGTCAGGTGAGTGTCACAATATGTTCGTTGGGCCTAGTTTCTTAAGTCCCCCGACGTTTCAGCACGGCTACCCAGCGATCCACGGATTTTCCAGGCGCATCAGCAAGTGCACGGCTTTGTTTATTGCGAGTATTGCTAACGACTTCCATGCCAAGGGATTCCAGGGCTCTGAGAGCTAGACGATGTTCGACATCGAAATAACTGGTAATCACCAACATGCCATCTGGTCGTAGTTTGGCGATTCCCTGATCGAAGATCTTTTTCCAGAGCTCTTGGCCATGCCAAAAGTTCTGATGGCGTAAAAAGACCATGTTAAAATCATCCCCCAGTTCTTGATGCTGGTCGATCTTCGTGGCGTCTTCGATCAAAAACTTAGCGGGTAAATGACCATGGGTTTCACGTGCTTGACGGATTTCCCGAATGCGGATGTCAGCCCCGATCATCTCGACATCTCCCCCTTTTGTCAGCTCTGAGCCGACCTTGATCAGTGTCTCCGCCTCATCACAGCGCCCACAGGCTAGGTTTAAAATACGCATGTCCTTCACCGCCGCCGGCGGTAGATGGGGAGAGATCGAGTCATGTAAAAGCGTCTTCAGCTTGGACATGTCTTCGGCGATGGATGGCGGCATCTGCATGGATTGGCGTGATGGAGAGGAAATCATCAAACACTTGAAATGCCTATTCGGCAAATCCGGCAGTATGAAAATGTGAAGCTTAGGCGTTTCTGCCCAATTAAGGCTGCAATCATCCAGGCCCAGATTGGCGGGCCTAGATTTTAAGCCGACAAATCAATGGGTGAAGTAGAACTCCTTGGCATTCATGAGTGCCCAGAACACGTCCTCAAGAGCTGCCTGGCGCTGGTCGGCGGCGTTAGCGAGCGCTTGTTGAATGGTGACCCATTCTTTTTCGACTGGGGCACGGCCAAAGACACGCAGGTAGAGATCATTGACGATTTCATGGTCCGTCTTTTTCTCCTTAATCATGGTGGCGACGACTTTGCCCTGCTTGATGCGATCATTGACAGCGTCACCGTTCATGAGATGAAGGGCCTGGGAAAGTGTCGGCTCCATTTTGACTTCACAGGAGCAGACGGATTCACGCTTGGCACGGCCAAAGGTGGTGAGGAAATAATTGCTTACGGCACCATCAGCGATCTGCACAGCACGAGCACCGAGTGGCAGGCCTTGGAATTTATTGGGCGTGTCAGTGATCTGGGAGATGGCATCAAGGAGGATCTCAGCACGGACGCGGCGGACTTGGGCATGAGAGAAGTTCTTCTTATCGCCAGCGTTGGTCTCATTGACCTTGGTGCTGCGTTGGTAGGTCATGGAACTGCAAATGTCCTTCACCAGACGACGCATGTCGTATTTGTAATCGGTCAGATTCTTGGCCAATGCGGTCAACAGCTCAGGATTGGACGGTGGATTAGAGACACGCACGTCATCCACGGGATCGACGATGCCTAGACCGAAGAAATGAGCCCAGGTGATGTTGGCGATGTTACGGGCGAAGAAGGGGTTTTTCGGTGAAGCCATCCATTCGGCTAAAATTTTGCGGCGATCTTCACCTGGTTTGATCTCAGGGGTTTCTCCACCGAGGAACTTTGGCTTCATAACAGCTTGGGTGAGGAAGTGCTTCGATTCACCGCCCTTGCTGTTATAAATGATGACTTCCTGAGGATCGTCCGTGTTTTTGCGCCCGATCTGGGAGAAGAAGGCTTTGAAGCCATAGTAATCATCCATGGTCCAGCGATCAAACGGGTGATTGTGGCACTGAGCGCACTGAATGCGCATGCCCATGAAGACCTGGGCCACATTTTCGGTCAGCTTGAGCTGGTCGAGTTCTGTTTGGTAGAAATTAACCGCTGGGCTGGACACGGTACCACCTGTCGAAGAAAGCAGCTCGGTGACGATCTCATCAAGCGGGATGTTTTTGCCAATGCGCTCGGCCAGCCAATTGTAATAAAGCAGAGCGTTTTTGTAGAACGGCGGTGCGTTGTTGTTGCCGGCAATACCAGAGCGAATTTGCAGCAATTCAGCCCATTTCATCACCCAGAGCTCAGTGAACTCTTTGCGCTGAGTCAGAGTGTCGATCAAGGCTTCACGTTTCTTTGGATTAGCGTCTGCCAGGAAGCCGCGGATGTCTGAAGGCTGCGGATAGACGCCGATGACGTCGATGTACACGCGGCGGACATATTCTTCATCGGTGCAGAGACCGCTGGGGAGAATGCGGAGCTTGTGGAGGTTCTCATCGACCAAAGTGTCAATGTAGTTGGCTTCGGCCAGTTTTGGACGCTCGTATTGCAGCTTGGCGGGAATGACGAGAACCTGAGCTGTGACGCTGTAAACATCGAAACGAGCCAAGGTAAAGGCAGCTCCACGCTCACCACTGGTGACCAAGCCCTCTTTATTGATGGTGGCTGTCGGGTCGTTGTTTGACATGAACAAGGCCAGCTTGGTCACATCGCGATCGGTGCCGTCTGAATACGTGGCACGCACGGTGATCTGTTGGGTATTGCCGACACCTTCCAACACGATTTGTTTTGGGAAGATTTCGATGCCGGTCACTTTGGCAATGTCAGGCTTGTCACTGACGGCACCGTCTCTGATCCATTCGAGCACGGCTTGATTGTAAATGGATTCGGGCGTGTAGCACTGATTGCCTGAGTGAGGCACGGCACCCACCGCTTTTTCCACCAAGGTGCTATCCTCTGGAATCGCCAGATTGACACGGCGACCTACGAGCTCACGCGTGATGCGGGTGTAGTCGCCATCGGGATCCATGCCAAAAAGACTGAGACGGAAGCCGTCTTTACCTCGTGCAGCTCCATGGCACCCGCCTTGATTACAGCCGCCACGGAGGAAGACAGGCATGACATCCAGATGGAAGGAAATAGGACGGTCTTTGTTGCCATCTTTAACTGCTACAGCAGCCTTCACCGTTTGGTTGCCTAAGTTGGCGATGATCTCGGTCGCACCTGCATCAGAAACTGGTAAGACGCTATCTCCGTCCAACTTAGCAACCTTTGAGTCAGCGACGCGGAGATTCGACAAGTGAGTCACGTCGCGTGTCGTGGCATCATTGAAGGTCGCCATGACGACGACGCGATGAAAGTCACGTTTGGTTTCGAGATTGAATTTGTCTGGGAAAATTTCCAGCTTGGTCAGGGCAGGGAGCTTTTCCTGAATGGCTGCCATGGCCTTCACTTCTTCAGGAGATTTATAATGTGCGACAACGCCCTGTGGCCATTTGGCACCTTCGGCAATCCAACGCTTGAGTAAGTCGATGTCAGCTTTTGGCAGGGGACCACCTTTGGGCGGCATAACATCGTCGTCGTCGGCAGGTAAGACGAGACGCTTGATTAGCTCGCTTTCATCCGGTTTACCAGCCACTAGGGCAGGGCCTGATTCACCGCCTTTGAGCAGGGCTTCGGCCGTATCCATGAGCAATTTACCTTTAACCTTATTGGGGTTGTGGCACTCCAGGCATTTGGTTTCCAGAATAGCCTGCACATGGCTGAAATCGACACTTGCTGGGGCTGCGGCGACAGCCGGGGCAGGTGCTGGCGCTGGAGGAGCAGGTGGCGGCGTCTGACCATGGACGATCAGTGATAGTCCGCAGAGGCCTATTGAGAGGCGTTTAAAAGAAGAGCGTGTCATGGGGGCTGACGGGGTGAGGATTGAACTGGTTACGCTGGGGTTTCTAAAAGATCGCAATGCTCGGTAAGACTTATTTAGCACCTGAGGCCTCTAGGCGGAGCTGCTCTAAACGGGAAAGCACTTTCGGGGCGGCTGGTTTGGCTGCTTCTTTGGGCTTATTCTGAGCTACCACAGCGGCTGCTGGAGGCGGTGTGACGACCTTTCTTGGTGCATCGATGCGAAGCACAGAACCCAGGGCGATGCGATGTGTCGTTGTGCCGCCAGGGACTGGGATTTCCACTTGGACAAAGAGATTGTTCTGCTTGCCGATGGGAGACTTGTCATGGGTCTTTACTTTGAAACTGACCTCTTTGGTGTCCTTGGTGATTTTCGCTGATTCGATCGGGATGGTGTCAGGCACGCCCACCACTTGCGCGACAGCTTCACCAGTGAATGACTGCAATGTTTCCAATTTGGCCACCATGATGGCTTCTTTACCCTGTTCCACGGCAGTAAGGGGAATGGCTGGTGCACTGACGTAAGCGGCAGCTGTGCTCACTTCGCAGAAAGGGGAAGCATTGAAGACACGGCCATTGCCAGCGTCGGCTTCTCCCATGACAACGAATTTCCAGGTGCCAGCAGGAGCGTTGGCATTGGCATCGAGGACGAAATTGCACTCATTTTGCCCTTCGGGAATGGTCTGCTCCCCGAGCGTGCTGACGCCTGCTGGCTTCCAGACCATGAGGACACGGATGGCGGTTTTGAAGCCTTCTTTGCGTTTAGCGATCACTTTCAAATTCATTACGCCGTTGGTAACGAGAGGAACGGCAGGCTTGACGATCTCAAGAGAATAAGGCGCTTCTTCAACCACGGCCACAGGTAGCTTGTCCTCAATGTCGGTAAGGAAAATGGTGTTTCCCTGGCGGACGATGTCGAAATCTTGGCGCATTTTACCGATCACCTTCTGAGCAGGATCAACGGGCTTCAATTGCATGGCCACAGTCGCGTGCCCGAGCGGTGCATCTGGAGCGGCTTCGAAGAGCAGGGGCATGCCGGGCTGGTCTTTGGGGATGACATCTGAAATCATCTTGATGCCTGGGGGTAAACCAGGAGCGTCAAACTTGAAATCACCACTGACATTGCTGCGGGTGAAATTTTCTAGCAACGCCATGCGTCCACCACGGGGGACAGCCATGAATTGACGATAATGCGAATCGTTCACCGAGTAATTTGGTGAGGCAAAGGTAATCTCAGGCTGGCTGGCGACCATCTCAATCCGGTAAACAAAGTTGGCGCCACCACGCTCAAGATGATCGGTAACTCTCACGAAATAAACGCCATCCGCAGGAACCTTCAGCGTCTGCTTGCTATCGAGACGGCGGCGGCCGCCACCGTCGTCATTTCCGCCAAGGCCACTGCCTTTTTCATTATAAACATTCACTACTGAGTCCAGCGGTGAGCCAAGACTCTGGGCAAAGGTTTGGAGAACGACTTGCTGATCTTTTTTCAGAGTCACTTTAAAGTAGTCGATATCTCCTGGTTTATCGATGATGCCGTTCAGGGCAATCGGCTCGCCCAAGGCGCTTGGCGTAGCTTTTGCCTGATCTTCGTTAGGCTCCACTTCAAGCACATTGTCGAAGGGCACGAGACGGAAGGGATTTCCAGAGGGTGCGGCCTCTTGAGTCTTTGAGTAGATCATGAAACCTGGATCTGGCTCAGCTGGGATCTGGGCATCTTCTTCAAAGGTGCCGTCTTTTTCGATGAAGCGGACCTTTGTTGCCGAACCCAGCTTGCCACCTGCTGGATAGACCACATCTGGGCGGCGGAAGCTGCCGACGTGGAGGCGGTAGTAGTTATTACCACCACCGCGGTAGGATGATTCACGCATCATCACATAGTAGTCACCATCATACTCAGCCACAAAGGAACAATAGCCGTCTTGGCGATGCAGAATCGTGTCATCCGAGAAGGCTTTTTCAAAGCGGTCCTTGTCAATGATCGCGATGTAGGGATCAAAAGGCGTGTAGCCAAGACGCAAGCCGTCTGCTTCCACACTGATGCGTTGGCCTTTTTTAACCGTGACCTTGTAGTAG
>JAIXZA010000073.1 GCA_027489965.1 Verrucomicrobiaceae bacterium | reverse complement strand
CGTTGCCGTTGGCATCGAACTTACCTGATGACGACCAGGTCTTCCCGCCTGTCAGCATTTTTAAGGTAAAGGCACCCGCCGTGGTGCTCGTCATCGTCACATACCCGTCATTGGCAAAGCTGAATGTTTGACCACGAACGAGACCGAAGTAACTGCCAAGAACCGTACCGCTATAAGTGCCCACGTGGGTGACGATGACCGGGAAGCTGCGCGAGGAGGACTGAGCTCCGTTGCTGTCGTAGGCCACGGCGGTAATCTCATAGGGGCCGGAGGCCTCGGGAGTCCACAAAAGCCGAAACTCGGGACCCGTTCCGTTGCCAATGGAAACGCCGCCCACAAAGTATTCCACACGAGTGATCGTGGCCGCCGTAGCGGAGGCGTTCGCGCTGAATTCGATCCCCTGGCGTCCATTCATCGTACCGCGCATTCCTATCAGCCGAACTTTCGGAAGGATGGTCGAGCTGATCCCTCCGCCACCCTGACCTGCAATCAGAATATTCGTGAGCACCACGGGATCATCCGAAATATTGCCCGCTTTAGCTGCAAGCGGAATGTTGAAAACCCCGCCACTCTCCAGAGTACTACCGCTGCGGTGAAACACCACTACCCGCAGCTTGCCAGGCTCTACGACGCGCGAGCGCACCAGCACTCCCTCCGGCTGCGAGCTGGCCGCAGCCTCACTTGCCTCATACAATGCCTGATCAAAGAGTACATCCACCTGCATCGCCGCAACCAAGCTTGCCGTTTGAAACACCACTGGAACCTGCGCCGATGCAGCACCCATCGGTAGCGGGTCCTGAGTGCCGACCGCCGTCAGCGCGTGAAGTCGCATCGTGCTGACGGCGGCGCAGAGGAAAAGATGCTGGAGTTTCATGGCATATCAATAACAGTTCGTTACGGGAAGGCTATAAACTGGAACGTGCAGAAGCAGCAAAGGAATGGCTTCTATGAATGACGAGTCACCCCTCTATAAGTCTCACCTGTGGTTCTCCACGAATCACGGCTCGCGTGTCCAGGCATCCACACGAGTCATGAGGTTGACAGGGAAGGTTACGGTGACTTCGCCTTCCGCCGGTTCCGGCCCAGGATTCGGAATGTCGAGGTTGTAATTGATGAAATCGCCGTTTTCGGGGGTCAGGCGTACCTGAAGCTTTGCGGTGCCGTTAAAGTTCGATACTCGGCAGCGGACGGTCTGCTGAGGGTTCGTCCCTTGGGGCAGCACTTGATTCACGGGGGATGATGCGTTCGGATCAATCACTTGGCCCGCTACCTGCATGATCTCTACTTTGGGCAAGTTTGGCGGGAAAACGATCATATTGAAGCCAGTGGAGTATGCCCCCCAGATTGTTTGGGGCTGCCAATTTGTTCGATTTAGGACATCGATCCTAATTCTGCCAAAAGCATCCCTCCCATAGCTATTAGCGGATAGGGTCCCAGTTCCCGTTAAAATTGGGGCTACAATGCGAATAGCGCCTCCTGTTGACCCCCACAATCCGTCACTGACTATTGCTCCGCGTATATTTACGCGTGTGGCAGAAGAGACCAAGATAGCTCCTCCTCCGCCATAATCATCGAAACCTGATCCCCCTACTAGGGGAATTAATAGGGGGTTACCATAGCTGTTTTGGCCTTTTGAAAACATGGAAATTTGAAAATTAGGGACAACTCCAGGGCCAAGAGCAGCACCACGGGTAGGTTGCCCAGCTTGCTGCGGTAAACCACTGTCCCATCCACCAGGCCCAGCCACTCCGCGACGGCCAGCACCTGCTTGAGTTCCTAAGTTACAAGAAATAGTCCCTAATATTTCCACATCACCAGTAGCTAGCAGATAAACAGGAGTGTTTCGGCCGTTTCGTTTGAAGGTTAGCGTCTTATTTGATGCGATGTTAATTGATGTGCAATGAAAGATGCCATCTGGTGGTAGATCAAGCGTCGTGTCGGCGGTGATGTTCATCGGACCGTAAGAGCCGTTGCTGCCGCTGTCGAAGACCGTCTGACCAGTAACGATTACCGTGTAGTTTAACAGCACTGCCAGCAGTGCCATCCGAAGCATTGAAGATGATGAGGAGGTGTGGGTATTCATGGTCCAGTAGGTGTGGGTTCGATTTTGATGTTTCCAGAAATGACTGAATGTGAGCTGCCGAAAGCCTTGGCCGCCTCGACGTAGTTGGACGGCTGCGGCACAGCAAAGAGAATGTTTTGTCCGTTTGTCGTGGTAGCACCGAAAGCCTTGGCCGCCTCGACGTAGTTGGACGGCTGTGGCACAGCAAAGAGAATATTTTGTCCGTTTGTCGTGGTAGCACCGAAAGCCTTGGCCTGTTCCAGGTAGTCAGGCTGTAGTGGCACGCCGATAAGAATGTTTTGCCCGTTCGAGGTCGTGGCACCAAATGCCTTGGCCTCTTCTGCATAATTTGGCTGCTGCGGAACGGCGAACTGAATGGAGCTGGCGGTGGAAAAGGCAGGAAACTTTGGCAGGCTGGAAGCGCTGAGAGAGTTACTTCCGGCAGAAACTTCAACCTCGTCAATCCAGCCATCGCCATCGGTATCCCTATTGCGTGGATCCGTGCCTGCTAGGTATTCCTGTTGATCAGTGAGGCCATCAGCATCGCTGTCCTCCTGACCATCGGGGATGCCATTACCGTTTGTGTCCGCCACACGCGGGTCAGTGCCCGCTCGGATTTCACCAGCATTGGCCAGTCCATCGCCATCGAAGTCCTCGGCTCCGTCGGCTTTGCCATTATTGTTGCTGTCCAACTTTGTCGGGTTCAAGCCTAGACTAGGCTCCAGTTCATCTGGGATGCCATCACCGTCGAGATCGGCGGTGGAGAATACACGGAAAGACACCTGATGCGGGGTGGCCATGACATTCCCTGCCGTGTCGGCAGCGGGATTCTGAACTGTCAGGCGGTAGAGACCCGGGGTTAAAGGGCCGGAGAGGTTGAGGAAGGCCGTACGAAGGTTCGCCCTGTAGGAAGGCACCGCACTAATGAGGGCATCATCAATGCTGTCGAGGGTGCCATCGGCCCCAGCGAAGGTCAGAAACATGGCGGCGGGCAGCAGGCTCTGCTCCACCATGGGTTTGCTGAACCGGGCCGTGATGGTGGGAGTGGCTGAAACAATGCCGTTAAGATCGGGCTGGGTGCCGATGACGGTCGGTGCCACGGTATCTGTGGTCAGGCTGATGGTGAAAACCTGTGTGCGGCCCACATTTCCTCCTGTGTCACGCGCCACAGCCTCTACGCTGAAGCTGGTTTTCTCTGTCGTGCGCACCGGGGCGGGCAGGGTGAGTTCAAAAGGGTAGTTCCCATCCACAGTCGCTGTCTGGCCGTCCACTAGGAACTCCACCGCTGCCACCTGGATGTCATCCGCCGCCTGGGCCACCCAGCGGATAGTCTGCCCAGAGACAGCACTGCCCGTGCGTGCCAAGGAGTCCAGGGTGATGCTGGCTGAGAGCGCTACGGTGGGGGCCTGCCCCTGGTTGTCGAACGGACGATAGCTCACTACCTGGAGACCAGCCGCGCCGTCCGCCACATAGGCGAGTCCGTTATAAATAGAGACCGCCTCCGCAATGCCGGGCGTGTTGAAAGTGCTGCTGAAGGTGGAGGCGAACCCGTTTGCACCGATGTCATAGAGGGAAACGTCATGTTCACCGTCATTTGAGGCATTTGCCCCCACGCAGGCCAGGCCGGAGCCGCTGCCATTCGCCACAATGTGTTTCCAGCCAAAACTGGGTGTGTCGATCTGCTGGCGATGCGTCGGCAGGGCAGGATTGGCGAGGTCAAATATCGTGTACCCCTTCATCAGTGATCCAAAGGCAAACCCGGAACCGACAAACAAACGCGGGCGGCGGCTTGGCGGCAGTTGCCCTGTGCGCGACAGGCTATGAACCTGAGACAGCCCACCGTAACCATCATATTGGAAGGTCAGCAAAGTCAATCCCTTCAACGCATAGACCAGAGAACCTGATATGCCGAGGTCATGCACCATTCCGGTTCCGGTGGAAACACGGCTCAGAATTGTGCCCGTAGGCAGGTCTACGGAGACGATCTGCCCGTTGTCCAGCCCCACAAAACAGGTCAGTCCATCTGTCGCAACCGAAACCACCGCCCCCCCGAGCGGGATTTGCTGAGTCTGTCGGACGTTCGTCGGGTCCGAGAGATCAACCACAGCTAAGCCTGCCAATCCATCCGCAACCGCCACATAATTCCCCGCGCAGCTAACTGCCTGAGCATAGCCAGGCGTGTCGATTTCCGCCAGCCGCAGCGGATTGAGTCCTCGCAGCACATTGAAGATGCTGACCCCGCCATCCCCACAGGCCACCGCAGCCAGGTTATTCTGCGCAGAAACGTCCAGCGCCGGGCGTGTCGTCGGCGCAGAGGCGATCACCCCCGTTTGTGCGATGAAGCCATCCAGAGGATTTGTGCCCGCATCCAGCTCCGCACCATCATTGACGCCGTCGCCGTCGGTGTCGGCATTCATTGGGTTCGTTCCAATGACCTCCTCGCCTACGTTTGGAATTCCATCACTATCGCCATCCAACGTATCGCGGCCTAAAGGCCTAAGCAAAGAAAAAGGCAGATTTGTAACGAGGCCAGCACTTGATGACAATGTCGAGTTTTTCGAGTATCTCCGACCTTTATGATCATAGACCGCATGGATCACTTGAGAATCCGGTGCCAAAATGGGGTTAAACGTAGTGTTCGCCGCCATAAAATTGCGCGTTACCTGACCATCCACTGATAACAAGTGCCAAACTTCATCGATGACGATTTCGGAGGTCCTGACCATCTCCGCCGATATCGCGGCATTCAAGCTATTAACCTGGGAATAAACCCCCTGGATTTCGCTGTTTGCTTTTGAAGCTGTGTTGAAGATTCTGTCAGCAGTTTCCGCAGCGCCTAAAATCTCAGAAAAGGCCCGCCGTAGCTTGTCACGCTCCGGTAGTGATAGCTGCCTTAAAGATGAACCGTCTTTGGATAGCAAGGCCTTTTGTTTCTGCGATGAAGCCGATAGCTGCATAGCTTGCAGAAGGATCTCAGCCTTTTTGATTGACTGGGAAAGGAGAGCCAAAGCCACATCACGCGCCACGCCTTTCCGAGCAGCCTCAGCGAGATCCACGTAGGTTTTGACATATGCGTGAAGGAGCTGCGCCGCTTCTAACCCCTTGCACACATTTTTGGTTAAGAAACTTGGCTGACAGGACGGCTTTTCTCCGACCTCCTCGACCAAGTCACAGATTCCACTCGCAACATTTAACGCATTGCCAATGCAGTTAAAGATAGCAGTAGCTTTAGAGAATGGATCCACGGCTCCAGCCGCCTCGTTACACTTATCGACCAATACCTCGATCCGAGTCTTCTCCGTTTTGAGAATGCTCAGAATACCAAGCACTCGATCGACGCTTGGGGTATCAGCGTCCAGAACTGCAACGGCTTCGCGGGCGACCTTGAGTGTCGTTGGGATAATTCTTGCGATTTCAATCAAGCACTCAATAGCCTTTGCCACCTTGCCAAATTCGGAAGCGCAATCCGCAGCCTCGCTACCGATATCATATACCAATTCCAAAACTCTGGCGATGGAAGGTGTGCAAGACCCCAGGCCACCCCCAGTGCGGCCCGCGCCTCTCGATCCAGGCGATGATCCATGCCACCCTGGTTGCCTAACTCCTACCCCAGCATCGGTTTTCACAAAATTACCGTCCTCCGTTACGGTCATTGGGCCAATGATTTCCCAGTCGCCCAAGTCATGATTGAAAGACCATAGGGCGGACTTAGCTCCAGGCGGGAGTTTTTCGCCAGTGACAGGATCGGGCAAGTTTGGGAAGCAGATGGGAACGGGACGGTCAAAGTTGGTGGCTCCGTCGGTCTGGATGGTGATAACCATGGGCAGATTCAGGCCGGGGGGCAGCGGGCTGGGCAAGCGGTCCGGGGCCACGGGAGCGATGCCGACTCTGCCGCCGCGGGTGCCGTCATCGGCGAAGAGGCTGTTGGCGGGGACATCCAATTCTGTGCCAGCAAGCTCTGGATTGTCGGCGAGGATGGCGGGTGGAAAATCCACTTTTGTATCTTGAGATTGGCTGACGGTTTCAAGCGCATTGGCGAGAATTTTTGGCAGATAGATGGTGCCGCGACTGGTATCCTCGCTGTTGCCAGAGAGATTGTCGGTGCGGCCTGCGAGCGCCTCCCAGCGCTTTCCGACGCTGGGGTAATAGTTGCCGTTGGGGTAGCTGCTCTGCGGACTGGTACGGCCATCGACATGGACGAAGAAGCTACCTGCCGGGCTGGGGTTGAGCGTGAAGTTTCCCTGGGCATCCGTGGTCGTGCGCAAGGTCTCTTCTGCGCCATCGACAGTGACTGTGACTCCAGCCAGCGGCACATCCACCGTGACACCGCTTGCGCCCTGGCCGGGCTCGCTAGCGAAGACACGCCCGCTGATGGCCGTGCCTGCTACGGGGGTGATGCTGAGCGTATCAAAGCTGGTGGTGTAGGTGCCGCCTGCCTGTCCATCGCCATCCAAGTCCACCGGTCTGCCGACAAGGTCATTCAAGGCCGTCGGCGCGAGGGTGATCTGAATGCGCGCATTGGAAGGCAGGGGCTCCAGGTAAAACAGCGTGGCCTTTTTGCGGTCGGATGAGATTTCCACGCGGGAGAGCATCTTGCGCGCGCCGAACTCGGCATAGAACTGGGTCGTATCCAGCGCGGCATTCAAATCCAAGGGCATGGAGAAATGCACCACGGTTTCGCGAGTCACCGCCACATCGCCCTCGCCCTTGGCAGGGCTGACCTCACGGACGGAAGCGAGCGGCAGATTTTGGGGGGAACTGCTTTCCAGGATGAGACTGACCAGCGCGTCATGGTCGGCGTCGTTGATGAAACCATCCTGATTCAGATCGGCAAACGGCTGAAAAGTTGTCGGTAATGGCGCGGTCCCCGAGCTGTGACCGACGAGCTTGGCGAGGTCATTGGCCGAAAAGACGCCGTCGTCATCAAGATCCCCGAGCTGGGTAGGTGCGGCCCCAAGGGAATTGGCAAACATTATTAGAGCCAATGAAATGGCTGTGATAGAGCCACTGCACGAATTGATTGCTCTATCTGTGAGACACATAGCTGTCTAATTTACAATTATTACTCAACATATAAATACATGAAATAAAATCTTGCATTTTTTAAATTGGGTTAACCTAATTTACTTCTACTGATTGCTTGCCCAACCTATGAATGAACCCATCATTTTCGGTGTCAGACTGTGAGAAGTTTGGCTGTATCCAGTTTTGAATGATGTCATCTTTTTATACTGGATCGCGCAGCTGAGAAGTTAGATTTTCTGCCAAAACTTGCCTCCACAAACCTTTTGTTGGAATGGTCATAAGTGTTGCCTATTTACGACTAATGACTGCCACTCCGTGCACAAGGAATCTCTTTTCAAGATCCCAAGAAATCTTGGATTGGCGCACCCCGAAGCAATTCATTCAAAGGCTCCTTTCAGCGTTCCCCTTCAAGGATGTCTCTCGAACTTCCCGCCAGTCGGCTGGAGTGTGTGGTCACAGCGATAGTGAAATCAGGCTCACTCCTGCGATGGCGAATCGAGGATAATCCAATAAACCAGAGGCGGGCGGTGGGGGCCCGCCTCTGGCTGGATTGAGGGTTAACTGCCGACGGTGAGGGTCACTTCGTCACCAACACCCGCCCGCCGGTGATCGGTGAGGTGGTGGCACTGGGGCTGAGTCCGGGGAGCAGGAAGTAGCCGTGGCCTTGACTTGTGTGGCTTTGCAGGATGCCTGCGTAGCTGATCGCTCGTGTAATCGTTCTGCCCGCGACGATGTCACTGAGCGTGAAGCTGCCGCTGAAGAAGCCCGTGGCGGGCGTGATCGCCATGCTCACTTTGCAAGGATTGCCTGCTAGCACGGTAGCGGCGGGGAAGGTGGTGCTGTTGTTCTTGTTGACGCGGAACGTCTGCGCGAGGCTGTCAAACTGGTTCTCGGCCTCCACCCCGCCGCCACTGAAGGCGATGCTGGCATTACCCGCTTCATCAGCTAAATCGAGCACAATGGGCAGCGTGGTGGTGGGCTTGATCCAGGGTGAGCCATCCAGATTGCGCCGCGTGTAGGCGAGACCCGCGCTGTAAGTCCGGTCAGTGGTGGCGGTAGGCCCGGTCTTGATTTGGTCGATCCAGCCAGTCACGCGATTGTCGGCCAAGTCGGTGCCCAGTGAGATCGTCGGCAGGCCAATGACGGAGCCATGCTTGTTGTAAATCAGCACGAAGTGTGGCTGCGAGCCATCGGGCCAAAGCGGACCGCTGAAGGTGTATGCAATGCCATCCGCAGTGCGCCCCGTGCCGGTGGTGGCTCCTGCGGCAGTGACGGTCATCTGCTCCCATGCCGCGCCCTCGGGTTGATCTGGGTCACTCGCCGGCAGCTCGGCTACCGTGTTGTAGAGGGCCGCATAGTCAGACGCGCTGGTGCCAGCCCAGATGCTGCGGCGGCCATCAATGGTGGCGGGCGGCTGAGTGCCATCGCCCACTTCACCCGTTAAGGCATTGTTGGAGCCGTCGAAGGTGAGTGCCAGGGTCAGGGATGGTGCTGGGCTAGGGCGCGGGATGGCCAAGCTGATCGTGGGATTCTCACCGACAGCGGCCACGACTCGACCGGTAAATTTGTGCGTGGCCAGCCCCAGATTCAGCGAGCCGGTGTAGCTGCCTGTGCTGGTGACATTCAGGGCAAAGCTACCGCCGAGACCAGCGCTAAGGGCATCCTGCGAAACGAGCCCGGTGAAGCTGCCGATCGTCCCCGTCGGCAGCGCTTGAATGACCAGCGGCACCACGATTTTGGTGGAGGCTCCAGCGGAGGTCGTGCCGGTAATGCTTGCACTAAAACGGCCTGCGGCAGAGGGCTTGCCGGTGATCTCACCTGACGTCGCATTGATCCCCAGACCGGTTGGCAAACCCGTGGCGGTGAATTTAACGGGTGGTAGCAAGGCTGGAATCGTCAGGGTGTAGTCGGCGCTCACCATGCCTTCGGGTATGCTCGCTGGGACTTCGATGGTGAGTCCACCAGAGCCAGACTGGGTGATGGTATGCGCGTGGCCGCCGATCATCATCACGCCACTGCGCGAGGCCTTGGCGGTATTCTCCTGAAGTGTCACCGTGACATTGCCTGGACCTGTGCCGGAGGTTGGTGACACTGAGGCCCAAGGCAGATTCTCGGTGACTTTCCAGGCGTTGTCGGTAGCAACCCCGACGGTATAACTGTCGGCAGCAGGAGGCAGCGAGACAGCGGCAGGGCTAAGATCGCAAGGAGCGAGGGCGATGGTGATCTGCCTCGTCGTGCGGGCGCCAAGGCTATCCGCAATGGTATAGGCCAGGGGAGTGCCAGCAAAGGTGGCCGCCGCTGTGAACACGATCTTACCTGCTATCAGTTTGGCGCTGCCAGCACTGACACTGACGCTACCGACCGAGATCATGCTGAGGGCGTCGCCGTCTTCATCGACATCGTTACTGAGCGCATCGAGTGTCAGAACCTCTCCAGGCAATGCCGCCGCGTCATCGCCAACAATGGAGGGCGCGCGATTGAGCGTGGTGAAGCTGAGGGCTGAGCCATACACAGTGCCCGCGTTGCCTGTGGCCTTCACACGGAAGAAGTATTTGGTATGCGGCAGCAAGCCGTTAACCGGGTATTGTACAGCGATGAGGTTGCTACCTGTGGCGGTCGCAGGGAACGCCTCAATCGTGCTGCCATAGCTGGTGGTCAGGCCATAATCAAAGGCGATGGCTTGTTCGGAGTTGTTGGCGTTGACGGTGGCCTTGAGCGTGGCCCCTTCAAAAGTGATGCCAGCGGCAGCCACGGTGGTTGCCAGCGTTGGAGCGCTGGCGAGGCCGGTAGCTTTGAGCTTGATCGTGTAGCTGGCGTCGGCTTCGTCGTTGCTGGCGATGTTCAGCGTCGCCGTTTGCAGCCCCGCGCTGCCGACAGTGCTTTGGACGGTGAACGTTGTGCTGCCGCCCTGCGCAACCGGGGAGACTGGCGGCGTGGTCACGCTGAAACTGGAGGCATTAGGCCCATCAATGGTGATGTCGAGGCCCGTCAGATCGGCTGAGCTTGTATTGCTGATGGTGAAGCTGCGCTCCGCCAAGCCGCTGCCCACCCCAATTTTACCAAAATCCACCTGCTCACCCGAGGCAAGGCTTTGGCCGTTGAATGCTACTGCGATGTCAGGCACCGCGGTGAAGCTGAAGGTGCCGGAGCCAGAGAAGGTGCTGTTAAAGGGCGTGCTGCCCTTCTTGCCATTGCTGCGGCCGGTGACGGTATAGCTACCGCTAGTGGGACTGTCAAAGGTGGCCAGCATGGTGCCGTTGTTGGTTTCTGAGGAGCCAGGCTCGGCATAGCTCAGGGTGTAGGTCACCGTGGCCGTATTGGGGCCAGTTTTGGTATAGGCGTAGCTACCGCCTTCAAACTTGGTGGTCGTGAGGAATATGAGCTCGCCGGAGTCGGATTCAGTTCCGTCCAACGAGTCATCTAAGGTGCCTTCATAATCGAGAACGGTGCCTGGCCGCATCGAAGGCGGGGCGAGATCGGCATCACCTGCTGCCACATTGATGACCAGCGGGACATCCGCCGAGCCGTAGGCATTGGTGGCGCGCACGGTGAAGGCATAGTTGCCCGCCACCGTCGGGGTGCCGGAGACCGCTCCCGTGGTCGCATTGAGTGTTACGCCAGGAGGCAATGTGCCGGACACCACACGGCAGGTTAAGACGCCACCGCCGGTGATCTGCACAGGGATTGAGATATAGACGTTGCGCGTCGCTTCTGGGATGACCGGCTTGTTGATGGATGGTGCTAGGGGATCCAACGCGCCTGCCCCCGTGTAAACGTAGGCCGCACCAGCGTCCAATCCCAGCTCATCAGAGACAGGGTTGACTCCACTTCCACCCCCATCTTCGTTTGCGGCACCGACAACGACTGAGCCATCGGACACTGCAACCGCCGAACCAAAAAAGTCTCCACTACTTGTGTTTGATGCTTTCAGGTAGGCCTGCTTGTCCCAGACGTTGCCATTGCGGACAAACACATAGGCGGCACCAGTGAACATCGATGCCTCGTCAAATGGGGGATTAATGCCCGTGCCACTGCCACACTCCTGACGCTCGCCCACCACGATCGTGGAACCTGATATGGCGACATCGCAGCCGAAAACAGGGGCGTAATAGTTGCCTCTGGGGTTGCAGCGCTTCAAGTAGGATGTCTGAGCCCAGGCAGCATCGCTGCGCTCGAAGACGTAGGCAGCCCCAAAGCGTAAGGATCTGACAACCGGCAGGGAGTCAATACCGATGTTCGCGCCATTCTCGATTGGCGCGCCGATCACTGCAGTGTCGCCTGAGATCGCGACGGACTCTCCAAACAGATGCCCAGAGCCAGTGTTGAACGCTTTGATGTAGCTCTGCTCGGTCCAGGTCGTGCCACTGCGGGTGAAAACATAGGCAGCCCCTGAGTCGGTCATCCCTTCGTTTGAAGCAGGGTCGATCCCTTGGCCTGCGCCATCTTCTCCTGGGGCGCCTACAATTAACGTGTTACCAGAGATGCCCACCGATTGGCCAAAACGATCGCCGAAACCCATGTTCGATGCCTTCAAATAGGCCTGCTGGCTCCAGGTGCTACCCGTGCGGTTAAAGACATACGCTGCACCTGACTCCTCGACACCCGTGCCACTGCCATCGCCTCCACCGATCACCACGGTGTTTCCCGACACGGCCACCGCACCTCCGAAACGATCAGACGCGCTTGGTCCATTGCCTGCTTTTAAGTAGGCCTGCTGCGTCCAGGTCGTGCCAGTGCGGGTGAAAATGTAGGCGGCACCAGCCGAATCCAGGCTATTGTCCGCTTGATTGCCGTTCACCCCAGCACTGTTGCTGGCCTCACCCCGCGCTCCCACCACTATCGTATCGCCATCAATCGCCACGGCACTGCCAAACTCGTCCCCCGCGTTTGTATTGCTGGCTTTTAAATAGGCCTGCTGCGTCCAGGTAGAGCCCGTGCGGATGTAAACATAGACTGCACCTGCTCGACGAGCCGTGTCGTTGGCTTGGTCACCATTGATGCCTGTGGCAGCGCTTGATTCAAAAGGTGCCCCGACCACGAGGGTGTTGCCAGAGATCGCGACGGCGTGGCCAAAAAGATCATCAACCCCCGTGTTGCTGGCCTTGACGTAAGCCTGCTGCGCTATGCCGGCGACTGTGGGGCTGGGTATCGTCGGCACAACCCTCGTATCCACGGTGACGTTGCCGGTCTCGGCACTGCTGGTTAAGGAGGCTAGCACTCCATCGTTGGTTGTTACTCGGAAGCGCATCTGAGTGCTGTAGCTCTGTGGCCAGTCTGTGCCGGCATTCCATACGAGGGTCATCCCTGTTCCAGGGGCTACGCTGGAACCGATGGCGCCGCTAACCGATGCCACTCGCACCGACCAGGTGGCCCCGCCGTCGCTGGAGGCCTGCAAGGCAACGGTGGACAATCCCGGTGCCGCCAGATCGTAGCGGATGTCCACCAGCTTCGTCCCCGCCCGCTGCACGGCGGTCAGGTTGGACACGATAGGCACCACCGCAGCCGAAGTAACGGCGAAACTCACGTCCACGGGCGTAGCCGCAGCATAGGTCGCATTGCCGGCCTGGGTGGCGCGGATCACCACCGTGCCTACCGTGCCGGTCAAAGTCACGGTGTTGCCCACGATCGTGGCGGGGCCTGAGAGTATCGCTAAGCTAACAGGGAGGCCGGAGGGAGAAGCCGTAGGGACCGGGGAAAGCGTGAAAGCAGCACTCGTGAAGGGGCGGTCGGCAGGTTTGGCAAAGGTGATGCTCTGCGGCGTTAGTTGGACACTGGTGCCGATCAACAGAGGAATAGTCTTGGCGTAGCCATTGACTGTGTCAGTGAGCGTCAGGGTTGTCGCGATGTTGCTGGTCGTGGGCGTGATGGTCACCCGGCTGCCATCGCTACCGATGGGCGTGAGTGTCGCCGCCGCAGTGTTGCCCAGCGTCCAGGTATAAGCTGGCGTGCCAAAGGGCGGCAGCATGGTGAAGGCGCGGGCGATGGAGCTTTCCCCGTTCTTGATGCTGAGGCTGCTCACACCTGAGTTGGCCGTGACGCTGCGGTTGATTATTGCGCTAGCGGTAACGTCAGTGAAGCCGGTACTGTTGAAGGTGTCCGTAAGCGTCGAGTTGGTCCCATCATTGCCGTTGTTCTTCAGACTCACCGTCAGCGTGCGGTTGAAATTGCCGCGTTTCAGGCTGGCGTAGTTCAGCCAGTAGTAGCTGTTGGCGTTGTTCAGAATACTGCTCTGTATTTTACCAAATGCGGCCGCTAGATCACCCGCCTGCGCTGCTGGGTAATAGCCAGCGTTGCCCAGGCTGGTCAGCGCAGCAGCATCCGCCGCCGCACCAAGGCCGACGGTGTAGATCCGTTTCTTGTCGGTGTCGCGCTTGGTGAGCACCTCGGCAAGTGTCAACTCGCCAGGACTATCGCTACCGGCCGTCAGCACCACTAGAGAGCCGGTCTCGATGCCTGCGAGCGTGAACGACTCCTGCCACTGCGGCAGATTCAGCATCGCCAGGAGGCTGCGGTAGAGATCGGTGGAGGATGAGCCGAGCCCGATCGAGTCAATGGCGGTCTTCAGCGCCTGCTGATTGGCGGGGCTCTTGCCGGTGAAATCTTTGACCAGAGTGTAGCTCCCTGAGAAGCTATAAACGGCCACCTCCTGCTGGTCGAACATGCTGTCCACCAGCCCCTTGGCCGCACCTTTGATAGCGGCAAGGTTGGCCCCCACGCTGAAGCTGTTGTTTAACAGCAGAATGGTGCGCACCTTGGCTGGCACCTCGTCCTTTTTAGCGATCTGAAGAAACGATTCGGAAGGCGAAACCGCAATGCCATTTTCGGTGACCGCAAACATGTCATTGTTCTGGTCGATGATCTCTCGTGGCAGATTGAGCTCCTTGCCATAGATGTCCTTGAGTTGGAAGATGACGTTCACGTAGCTAGGCGCAGCCGTGCCGTGCCCCTTGAGTTCAAAACTTGCCCATGGGTTAACTTCGCTGATAAGCCGCACCAGTCCCATGCCGCCTCCGAGCAGCACGTAGCCATCCGCCTGCACCGCAACGTTGTAAACGGTGCCGTTCATATTGGAATTGAAGCTGGTGTCCAGCGTGCCGTCGGCGTTCAGCCGCGCGATCCCATTTCGATCCACCCCGCCCACCGTGATGAAGGAGCCCCCGATGAGCACCTTGCCATCCGCTTGCACCGCGAGGCTGGAAACGTAGGTGCCGTTCACATCGGGATTGAAGCCGGTGTCCAGCGTGCCGTTGGCATTGAGCCGGGCCACGTCGTTGCGCGCCACACCGCCAGCGGTGGTGAAGTCGCCTCCGAGCAGCACCTTGCCATCCGCCTGCACTGCGACGCTGCGCACACCGCCGTTCGCATTGGGATTGAAGCTGGTATCAAGCGTGCCGTCGGCATTTACTCGCGCAATGCGGTTTCGCACTACGCCGCCCACCGTGGTGAAGTCGCCCCCGAGCAGCACCTTGCCATCCGCCTGCACCGCGAGACTGATAACGCCGAAGTCCGCATTGGGATTGAAGCTGGTGTCAAGGGTGCCGTTGGCATTGAGCCGAGCCACAAAGTTGCGCGCCACGCCGCCCACGGCGTCGAACCAGCCCCCGATGAGCACCTTGCCATCCGCCTGCACCACCAGGCTTCTGACCAAGTTACTCACATTGGGATTGAAGCCGGTATCGAGGCTGCCGTCGGCATTGAGCCGAGCCACGTAGTTGCGCGCCACTCCGCCCACGCTGGTGAAGTAGCCCCCGATGAGCACCTTGCCATCCGCCTGCACCGCGAGGCTGGTGACAGTGCTATTCGCATTGGGATTGAAGCCGGTATCGAGGCTGCCGTCGGCATTGAGCCGAGCCACGTAGTTGCGCGCCACTCCGCCCACG
>JAIXZA010000121.1 GCA_027489965.1 Verrucomicrobiaceae bacterium | reverse complement strand
TCTCAGAAGACAGGCAAAAAGATGATGGGCAAAAATATTCTGATCCTACACCGCAAGAGTTAGGATAACCGCAGAGAAAGCCCAATTGTTCTAATCTCCGCTGCATGGGGCAGGGCAGCTCTTCAGCGGTTCTATTTGTTCTGTCCAAAATAGCTTTGCTGGATTGGGAATCTCATTTTTCTGTCTCACATTTTTTTGTCATCAAAGTGCATGGCAATGTTTCATCCTTCTCAGAAGACAGGCAAAAAGATGATGGGCAAAAATATTCTGATCCTACACCGCAAGAGATTGGATAACCGCAGAGAAAGCCCAATTGTTCTAATCTCCGCTGCATGAGGCATGGCAACTTTTCAGCGGTTCTATTTTTTCTGTCCACCTTCTTTCTGTCAGTGTTCAGGTGCAGTGCGGTTTCGGAGGGCTGACAGAAACAACAAGGACAGAAAAAAGGGGAATCAAAGGGCAAGTCTTCGGCAGTGGCTATGGGCAGAAATTAGCCTGATTCGAAAGCGCCTGAGAGGTTCTACACCGCCAGAGATTGGATAACCGCAGAGAAAACCATCTGATTCCCTGTTCTCATAGCATCTCATAGGTCACATCCTGGCAACGTGCTTCTAGGTGTAGGCTGACCTGCTTGGTTTGTTCGGGGGTAAGTTCCGCTGGGAAACGATTGGCAATGTAACTGGGGAGTCGGCGGTGGTTTTCGACCAGCACCGGGGCCTTTGGCGGACCACCCGTGACAAACCATCCCGGCACCGTCAGGGCTGCACGCACATTCACTTCAAACCCAAGTTTCTTCTTCAGTTCCTTCTTCAGCCAGTCCGCATTGCGTAGCACCTGCTCGATCTCCTGGGTGCTGTGTCCCGTGGGCCAGTTCAGCTTTTCGCCATCGTAGCTTACCTTGTGGCCCTCAGAGTTGTTTTTGGGTTTACGGTGGGTTTTCGTTTCCACCACCACCACGATTCCATTGCCCACCACCACATGATCCAGGTTGAAAGGCCCCGTGGCCCCAAGGCAGGGCATATCGTGGAAAAGGGTGAAGCCCTGCGTCTTCAGCACTTCCAGTTCATCCGCCACCACCCGTTCACCGAACCATCCTAAGCGATGATTCTGAATCTCGTCGGCTAGTTGAAGACACCATCTCATGGCCCAGATCAACCCAGCGAGCAGCAGTGCCGCCATCGCCACCAGCACACCGACATGGTTGTGTGAGGCAAACAGACCGACGAAAAGTGCAGGTAGCACATAACCAATCGCAGGCAGTAGGATCAAAGCAGCCAGCCGATGGACCAGCGCTTCGATCAGCTCTTCTGATTTCTTGCGCAGATGCTCACCCGCCTGCCTGCGCAGCTTCACATCCTGCCCCAGAGGATGTTTGGTCGGGCGGTTTTTAAGCTTCCACCAAAACAAAGCTACAAACAAAAGGGTGACGCCAAAGACATAACAGGAAAACAGGATCAACATGCCTGTGCTTACTCAGAGAGGGCGCAGGACACAACCACGGAAGTCAGGAACGTTCATCCTCTCCGCGCGAATTTCTGGAGGGCTTCTATCAGCCCGTTGCAGCCTGGCTTTGGTCCTTACGGCATGCCCACAGCTTCCGTGCTGGTGCCAGATAGCGGCTTTCCAGGTTCGGCAGATCCTTTGTCTGACTGCGCCAGTGGCGATACTCCAGCAGCAGTGCCTTGTCCTGAAACTCCGGCGGGCTGAATGTCTTTCCCTGTCGCAGGAACGGACGCTCCTCCTGATACAGGCGGGCGAAAAGATTCAGCTTTTCGGGTGATGATGTCATGGAGTGCTCGGGTATTGGCTTCGCTGGCACGCGCTTCATTCAGCGCCCGCAAAATGATTTTACCACGCGGGCCACTGTGAGCAAGTCGGACCATCCCATAGCGGGTGGGGAGAACAAGGCCTCGACCTCAAAGACCCGACACCGAAGCACAGCTTAAAAGCCTTCCCCGGTGCCTTCAGTGGCATGAAAATCGTCAGCTACATGGTTGCCGCCTTCCAGCAGTTCATGCCCGGCGCGGACGTTGGCATTGACCTGTCGAAGGAGTATGCGGCGGTGAAGGGCGGATAGCCTGCGCTGATTGAGGCCTGCGATTCCTCATTCAGCGCCTTCAACAAGGCATCTCTCGCATCGGCGTAGAAAAGGATGGCGCGTCTTGGTTGAGCCATTTGTAGCCTGAAACCGGTCTCGGCGTCATGCTAACTTCAGTCGGAGTGCCCATGTCTCTGCTATCGCGTAAACGCCCGTTGATTCGAGCGATAAGGTGAAGCGAACTTCTGTAGTTCCGTCATGTCCTGCTTCCCTGAGGGCGTCCAACACTGTGCTGGACTGGCTGGAGATGAACGCATCCCACTGGGCCACATCTCTTATGCCTTTCTGTGCAGCTAGCACGGCCCTAGCGGACGTTCCGTCTGTCATCATGCCTAATCCTGGGGAAAAATAGATTGTCCCATCGCTCATCTTCAATGACGTGTTGATGTGTGCTTTTCTAAACTTTGCAATGTGGCCACTGTCAGGGTTCATCGAAATATCCACGACTCCCTTCGGGGAAAACGGAGCCAATATCTGTGGCCAGTTGCGATGGACGATCTCGATGACATCGCGATTACTCCAGTTCCCGTGGGAATATGCCTGAATGAAGTGCATCTTGGATTCAGATGGTATTGCGTAGAGCACAGGCCCTGTCCTCGACATGAATCCATCGCTCTCAATAGCTGTTCCCAAATGGAGGTGGTAAACTCCCCAGTCACTTAACAAGTCATCCTCCCCATCGAGTTTCTTTAGTCCACGGCTCAGGTGGGAAGTGATATCCTCGCCGATGCAAATCTTACGTTCAAGTTCGGCTAACCCCGCCTCATGTCCAGAGGGGCAAGAGAAAACATCGGACTTCAAGATTGACCTTGGAACAGAAGGGATACGCCTAAATGCTGCATTATAGTAACTGACCGCCAAGTCCATCAGGTCGGAAAATGAATCCGTCGAATAGCCGTATGAAGCGAGGACGGAAAGCATGAAAGCTCGCCAGTCACTTTTGAAGTCTGATGTCAGCATGGTGTGTTGAGTTAAGCGAACTTTTTGATCAGCTAAAGATCGTGAGGTTTGACGGCAGCTTTAGTTCCGACGGAACGTTGGGAAAAGGACGGGTTAGGCTGATCATCGGGGGTGGATTTAGACGCTGATGTCATAGACAGGCAAGGATAATCTGGAATCCTTTAATACTTTTGGCTTAAAATTGATGGCCCAATATGACTAACCCTGAGTTATCCCTCCATCAGCAGCCTGCTGAAGCCTGAAGGCGACGGTGTGCCTAGGCCTAACTAGTGGGCTATTTCTTTGGCTGCGCACGGTTGGGAAGATCCGCAGCCAGTGCCCTGCGAATCCGGGCCATCACCGGCCCTGGCAGCTTCAGACTATGCTCCCAGATGCGAAGCACCTTCCATCCTGCTGCACGCAGCTCACGAGTGACTTGCCGGTCAGGCTTGGACCTCCCTCAAGAGCCGAGATCTCTGAAGGACGGCCCACTCAAGCTAAGACCACCGGCCTTTCGGGAAAGTCGATGCCGGGAGCGAGCTTCGTAACGAGCGACACGGCATCACGATAAGTGGTGAAGTCGGCGATACTCTCACGCTGGCCTTCTGCAGTGATGCCGCACAGGTTGAGCCTCGGTAACTCATAGTCTTCGTCCCACGGGTCGTCCCCGCAGATAAAGGGCTTAACTTCTGCATCGGTGCGATGAATGCGCACGGTCTGAATGCTGAATTCGACAAAGCCAGAGCCATTAAGGGTATTCCGCGCGCAGAGTTCCAATGGGATAATGAGCACGTCTCCATAATACAACGGCAAATGCAGGTGCTGTGCTATGCGAAGACAGTCCATCTCATTAAAACTCGCGAGTGCCCAAATGTCCGCCACATTCACGCAAGCATCGCCGAAACTCTCCTCCATGAAATAAGGCCAGATCTTCACCAGATGATCGAATGCAACGTGTTGAGTGGCCCACGTCTCAAACACAGTCGCCACACGCATAATCTCTCTCAAAAAGCCATCCATTCCGCCGTAAACATCACTCAAAGAAAGGCAGGAAGCACAGGATTGTTTCGTTGCAGCATCCCGCAAAGAAACAGCAGAGCAGAAGATTGCGGCAGGATCGGAAGTGGAATTTTCAGTCATAACTTCCCTACAACGGCCAAGTGCGTTAATTTCCTGGCATGACAATACGGAAAAACTGGACGCGCGATGAGCTTCTCATAGCTATCAACATCTATCACAAACTCAATTTTGGTCAGTTGCATGCACGGCAGCCTGTGATCGTGAATCTTGCGGAGAAAATGGGCCGTGGAGCCAATAGTTTGGCAATGAAGTTGAACAATCTGGCATCACTTGATCCAGTTTTGAAACTGCGTGGCATCCAAGGTCTGTCTGGAGCCAGCGCTTTGGATCGGTCGGTTTGGAATGAGTTTCATCTAGATCTCAACGAAACCATTCCAGCCAGCGAAGAGGCGTTGAGGCAGTTGTTTGCGGCTGGTGAATCCACAGTGGTCGAGGTGCTGCCCAAAGAGGGAGTGAAGGTGAAAAAAGCCCCACCTCATGGCCCCACTGAGTTTTTGGCATCCACGAAGCAGCGGCGTGGGCAGGAATTCTTCCGTGATGCTGTGCTGAATAACTTTGGCGGCCGCTGCGGGGTAACACAGCTTGCTCTACGCGATCTTTTAGTGGCCTCGCACATCCTGCCATGGGGCACAAATGAGAAAGAACGGCTGAATGTCCGCAACGGGCTTGCGCTGTCTCGACTGTATGACGCTGCGTTTGATCGTGGCCTGATTGCCTTCGATGAAAATCTGAAGCTTCTTCTATCCAACCGACTGAAACAAGAGCTGCCCCAGCGAGCCGTTGCCGAGAGCTTCGCCGCCTACGCCGGGCAATGCTTGATTTTGCCCGATGATGCCGCTTTACCCGATCTCGCATTTCTGTCTGAACATCGGGCAAAGATATTCTGCCAATCATAGTTGCATGCCTCGCTGGAGAAGGCGGTTGAGTTTGGATAACGGCGGCTGATGAGGATTCACGTGGGTTGCCGCTGCTCTTGCCTCTGCACTATCTAATGGTAGATCTAGTGGTAGCCGGAGAGTTTGCGTAGAGCCTGTATATGAGATCAAGGGCTCACCAGTGCCATCGGCCTCGACGAGCTGATCGAGATCCTCACGGCAGCAGGCGCGAATTTGAAAGGTATCCGGTTATTTTCAGACGATGGAGAAGTAACCGAATTGAGTGCAAAGCCACATGGAATCTAAGAATGAAGCGTGAAAATGAAGCACTTTGTGCCCTTGTTGAGACTTGAAGCCTGATTCTTGAGAATTGAGGGCTTTGTTGAGACGCGGAGGGCGGATGTTGAGATTCACAGCGTTCTTGCTGATCAACGCAGGGGTTAAGCTTTCGTCAGCCCGTTGCAGCTTGACTCCGGTCTCTGACACCTTTCACTTCTTCGGCAGCTTCTTTTCTGCCGCCTTCGTTTCAGGTTTGCGGAGATGGTCAATATAGGTTTCCGCTACTGTACTTAGAGTCAGAACCGTCGTCAAAAACTGCATTAACGAATACAAAAGCAGGCTCACGACACCTCCCGACAACCCTGTGACGGCCCAGTGATAGTTCGTTGAAAATAAGCGTTCGTCCGGCTTGAAAACAAACAACGTGAATAACGAAAAACCAATAAGCAAAATGTGCGCTGCCGCTGTCCAAGTGAATATGAATATCAAGTCGGAATATGTATTGTGGCTCGCACCCTTAACTTGCTTCTCAACGAGCTTTCTAACAAATTGCTTGTCTGAAATTGCAAGACACATAGTTATACCGGTGACACAAAAACCAAACGCAATAGACGAATAGGTCAACGATGCATTCAAAAAGGAGTGGGCAGAAAGGCATTCAGGATGCCGAATAAGCCAATAGGAAGATGCCCAGCCGCAAAAGGCAGACAGCCAAGGGGTACTTGAACCAAGTATTCGCTTCCAGCGAGGAAAGCTTTCTTGCTGAAGGTACCTATTGAGCGTTCGAATCATTCTTCGGCTTCAGATAGTTTTTTTATATCACTCAGATATTCCATCAGTCCCTGGATCACTTCTCCGGGGACTGGGTGACCATCATCAAGGCTGGCAGAGACCTCAATCTTTCGCTGCTCAGTATGATTGATGAGTTTCAGAGTTGTTTCTGACTTCTCTCCATCTTTGAGCCCACGAAGCACAATGTTGTGAAAGATGGCCTTACCGCTACGCACGATACGAACGATCGAGCCTATAATGCCAGCCCCTTTGGAGAGAGTGTCTCGGGCATGTGCAAAAAACGTTACCTCAATTTTGTGCGCCTTGGATTCGCCAGCTATTCCCATGATAGGTTCGGCGCAATCGTTCCAGTCGAAGTTTGGTTGAATCATTTCTACCTTAGCCATTCGAATTCGGCCATACATTTTCAATTCCTCCATAAACCCGCTGCCTACTAATGGAGGCATCTCGATACTGATCTTCTTATACTCATCAAATTCCAAAGCTAATTGAGAGATTATTTGATGCACATGGGAGGCTTTTGCTCCGCGATGGTTGTATTCAATGGCTACGAATCGGGTGTTTAAGTCAACTACAGCGTGAGTGCGAACGCTCACGACTTCGTTCGCTTCCTTTTCACCTACGCGCTCCTTGTTTGTGGCTGTATCGTAAAGCAAGGGCTTGACGTTCTTATCACCATCCTGCGTCGTTATGATCACATAATCCTTGGTTAATTTGATATCTGAAAGTGTGATAACACGCTCATCAATAATATGTCTCCGTCTCCTGGCTGGAATACTCTTAATTTTTTGAAAAAGCTCCTTATAGTTGTCGAGTGCGGTTCCTTGAATATGAGCGTGAACCTGGAAGGCATGAAGAGTCCTCTGCATAAGTATTACGATTAACCATTACCTCATGCAGGCAATCAATAGTTTTTTATCACTATTTATACGGACTGCGCCCAAACCCACATTATCCCCCTTTTTAGCATAAAAGATTTTGTGGTTATCGAAGAGAGAGGGGGCAGCAAATTGCCTGTCCGGTCGCTGGGCTCAGCAGTTCAGTTTCGAGTTCTGCGGCGGCTCACTCTAGCGGCTAAGATAGGCCACGAGACTCTTGGCTGTGACATAAAGCGCCCCATCGGATTTAAACTGCGTCCACTCCAGCTGCTTTTGCCCCATAAGTTCCTTCACCTTGGTCTTGGTTATGCCAAGCGACTCCGCCGTGCCTGCCACTGTGTAATAAACAACTCCTTCACGCGTGATTTTATCTTTTGATTTCATGGTTTGAGAATCCTTGTCATGACAGTGCTCGGCCAGCCGTCGTTATTGGCTAAGGCAGCGATTCAAATATCCAGCTTTGGTAGTCCGTTCACGATCTTCATTGTCGCCCTCCTTATCGTCGGTCGCTTTCTCGTAGAAGAGAGGCTTCGTGATCAGCAAGGCAGCCGCGAATGAAAGCTTGTTCATCCTGGGAATTTTAGACGTCCTTCTTTAACCTCCATCACAAGCTGGCCATTCTTGGACACCCAACCATATGGGACGGATTTACGAAACCTCTGACGGCGGGCACTTGCCTTCAGTGGTGCGGCCCCTTCGGCCTTATTGTAGTTCTTCAAATACTCGGGAATCCATTTGTCGAAGAAATCTGGCGAGAGTTTCTTCCCAGTAGTGAAATACACTCGGAACGATTGGTAATCTCGGGCATAAGAGCAAAAGAAATGATCAACGATCTGGTCCTCCTTCAGCTTTTCGAGGCCCGTGTTCAGGTGATACTGGTATTCAAATGAAGCGTCTTCAATTGCCGATTTGATCTCGACTCCTTCCAGATCGGCACCGTAGCCAGACTTACCTTTTCTACCGGTTAAAACGGACCCAAATAGTTCCCATGCGATGGATGGCACTGAACCGCTGGTCTTTAGACCATGCGAGTTTAGCAGTTCAAAGAAGTCAGTGCGGTTGATGTGCCTCTGATAATACTCAAAAGCTGCTTGGCAGTAGAGTTTCATTACTTGCCACCCCCTTTTTGAAACAGGTCGGAAGCAGGAACGCCTAATGCGTCAGCAAGCCTATGAATGTTGACAAGACTGACGTTGCGCTTGCCGCGCTCAATGCCGCTGATGTAGGTGCGGTCCAATCCACAGTCTAAAGCCAGTTTTTCCTGGGATACACCAAGATCGAGCCGCAAGGCTCTCACTCGATCTCCAAAATCCTGTAGCAATTGGGCTTCGTCCATTTATGAGCCACTGTCCCATGGACGATGCCTTCGAGTCCACGGACTATGAGTCACAACAAGAGCTTCTGAAGACTCGCGACTTTTCTACCTGGTGCAATCGTCCTCTGGCTTGCAAGCGGTGCCAGAAGGGCCTCGAAAAGGTGAGCGGCCACAGGAACCACCACGGCGTCCCCCATAGCATTGTATGATTCGTTGTATGAACTTGAGAGTTGGTAAGTCTCTGGTGCTCCCATGAG
>JAIXZA010000109.1 GCA_027489965.1 Verrucomicrobiaceae bacterium | reverse complement strand
GTGTCGCTCAGACACATGGCTAGGGCTGTGTAAAGGCGTGCGGCTTCGGGTAAGCGGTCGCGCTTGCTATGCAGTAAATTTTGGTAGGCAGGCTCGGCCTTCTTGCCTTTGGCCAGTGTGTAAAGGGCCATGGCGCTGTCGGTGATGTTGTAGAGATCTTTTTCTTCTTCTAAACCACGCAGTTTTTTGGAGAGATAGGCCAGGAGTTTGTCGATGACTTCCGGTGGCACACTAGCGCCAGAATCACGGGCGCGCATGAGCATGAGACCGCCATAAGCACTGCCCCAGTAGCTGCTTTCGGTGCCGCCGGGCCAATAGGAGAGTCCGCCTTCATCCGTGGTCATGGCCAGCAGACGATCCACGCCTTTTTGCACGGCGGCCTTGGTTTTTTCGGTGCTCAGTAACTCTGGGAAGAGGGATTGATATCCACCCAGAGCTAACCAGGGGATGGTGGCAGAGGTGCTCTGCTCGACGCAGCCATAGGGATAATCGAGGATGTATTCCAGGGCATCCCGGGCCTCATAGAGTCGGGAGGTGCTGACACCCACGGACATGACGCCTTCTCCTTCGAGTAAGGTCGGGTTTATCGTGGCGGCGAGGTTTTCAATCGGCTCCGTGCCGAGACGAGAATAACGAACTTCGCGGAATTCGGGGACGGGGTGGGTGACCTCGAGTGTGGATTCAGTCGCATCGCTTAAGGCGGGGCCGCTCCAGCTGACGGTGCGGCTGCTCCATTTCCATTTGGCGGTGCCGAGCTTGGTAAAGGCAACGGGGTAAGCAACAGCAGTAGTTTCGTTGGCCTTGAGGCTGACTTTTTGTTTCCAGATTTTGGGGTCTTCAGGAGCTTTAATCGAGGCTGGGATGAAGAAGCGTTCTTCGCGGATGAACTCGGCTGTGGCATCGAGTTCCAGGGTGACCTCCACTTCACCTGTGTTGGGCGTGGTGTTATGCAGCACGGCTTTCAGCAAGGTCTCGTCTCCCAATCTGGCAAAGCGCGGGATGACGGGCTCGACCATGAGGGGCTTATTGATGGTGAAGGAGGACTCGCCACTGCCAAAGAGGTCGGCACCACTGACGGCGACAGCCATGAGGCGATAGCGGGTGAGATTGTCTGGAGCGGTAATGTTGGCGGTGATCTTACCTTCAGCGTCGGTCATGGCGGTGGCTAGCCAGAGGGGCGTGGCGATAAAATTCTTTCTCACGGCCATGAGCGCATCGTTTTCCTCACCACCACCACCGATGACGAAGCCTTTATTGCCGCGTTCACGCACGGCGATTTCCTCTGGGAGCAGTTCATCGTAGGAGGTGTAGTTGTTGATCGCCAGCGGCATGGGCGCATGGAAGAACTCGCTTGGATTCGGCGTCTTGTGGCCCATCAGGCTGAGCACACCTTCATCCACAGCATAAAGGGAGACCTCACTACCCGCGACAGCTTTGCCTTTGTAATCCGTGATCGTAGCCGCAACGGCGAAGGACTCGGCGGGCTTCACTTCGGGCTTGGAGGAATTGATGGTGACCGTCAGTTCCTTGGCATGTGACTCGACCTCTAACTGGCAGTAACCCAGTTTGTATTCGGGCATCTTATCCTTCTTCGGGCTGGCATCACTACCACGCACGAGGATGACTGAAACGAAAACATTCGGTGCTTCAGCTTCTTGCACGGGAAGGCGTATGATGGGGTTTTCTGGAGAGATTTGGGTGATGAAGTGACGGTGCACTTTATTCCGTTCGACGCTGACAAGCGCGGTGCCTGAGATGGGTGTCTTGACGACAATGACAGCCTCTTCACCTGGCTTGAGCTTTTTCTTCTCAGGTTGCAGATTGATCCGTGCTCCATCTTCCATGGCCCAGGGGAATTCGTCTCCGCCGATGACATAAACGGGCAGGCGTGAGAGCAGCTTCCTGCCTTTGGCATCGGTGGCTTCTGCGGTGACAAAATAGATGCCGGCACGTGCTGGCTTGAAGGTGACCATACTGCTGGGGGCACTGCCAGCAGTGGCGGGCTTCAGATCGAGGACCTGCTTCAGTTCTTCACGCAGGATGACTTGATCCTTGGTCGTTGATCCGCCTCCTGCGGTGGCGATTTTCAGGGTGTGATATTCCTGACGTTCGATCTTCAGATCCACATGCACGGCCTCTGCGGCAGGCTTGCCTTTGCTGTCGATGCTGATGATTTCTAGAGCGGTGTCTTTGCCCGCAGTGCTGAAGAATTGAGGCCCTTTGATCCCGAGAATGTAGTCAGCACCAGGCACTTCGAATTCTGTGGCGGTGCTGATGGTCTGCTGATTGATGTCGGTGACTTCGGCACTGACGCGCACCTGCTGCGGCAGGGCGGCGCGGTCGGGTGGTGGCATGGGCAATTCCAAAATGGCACTGCCGTCATCGTCGATGGAAAGGTCTCCAGTCACCCACCATTCACCTTCGGCTTCATCATTGCTGTCGTCGTAGTAGCCGTCAGCATCGCGATCTTTGCCGTAATGCGCCCATTTTGGAGCCTCACCGAAGTGGTAGTCATCAAAGCCTGTGGGTGCTAAAAACTCGTTCTGAGAGGAAGCTGTCCAACTGACCTTGGCGCGGCTGAGTGTTTTGCCCATGAAGTAATTGGCGCTAAGCGGCAGCTTCATGCGGTCGGTTTCCATGGCCAGCTTGCTGGTGTCTAGCTTCACTTCAAAGGTGCTGGGCTTGTAGTCATCAATGCGGAAGCTGTATTCACCACTTTGTTCGCCGCCGTCTTCACCGTTCTCCTTGGAGAACTGGATGGCCAAATGATACCAGCCGAGAGGGCTCTCAGGAAGCTTCAGGTCATCTGCCCATGAGCCGCTTGCAGTAAAGGTGATCTCTTTATCCAGGATGGTGCGGTAGCGTGGATCACGCAGGGTGAGGCGACCCTTCTTCGGCTCTGAATCCAGCAGTAAATCATCGGCGATTCGATTGCGCGTGTGGGCTTTAAAATGAGCCGTGTCTCCGGGCCGATAGAGAGGGCGATCTGCAAAGACGAAGGTTTGGCGATTGGACTTCCAGACATCTTCCCAGGCAGTTGGGATATCGTAAGGGATGACTCCGTTGATGCCGGTTTCGTTGGTTTGGATGGCCGTGCAGTCTCCGTCCTTTTCAGCCAGCACGAGAGCTGGGTTGTTCCCCTTCATGGTGGCGATGCCATTGGCGTCGGTGTCAGCATAGCCAATGAGCTTTTGCTCATCATCGACCATGGTTAGGCGAACGCCGGGCACTGGCTTGCCTGTGGCCAGGGAGGTGATGAAGACGATGGACTCACGACCATTGCTTTTCTGCATCAAGCCCAGGTCGGTGAACTGAACGAGCGTTTGTGTGATGACGCCTTTTTGAGTGATGCCATCGGCTGCACGGCCTTCGATCTCGATGAACAAAGGGGCTGCGGGGGCACCTGCCAGGATCTCTTTCCAGTTTAGCTGGATCATCTCACTCTGATCCAGCGGCTTTTGCACCGGGAAGGTGCGGTCAAAGATCTGCGTGCCGGAATATTGATCAATTGAGGCGGGCATGTAGCCTGCCTTTTTCTTTTCGTCTTCGTAGAATTTGTTGCGGTAGTCTTTGTATTTATCCACGGCCTGAAGGAGCTCGGGACCCGTGAGCTTTTTCACTCGCACACGAACTTCACGAACGTTGGCCGCAGAGATTTCAAAGCTGCCGGAACCTTTGGCCAACTGCGCTCTCACAAACGTTGGCGCGGCAACATAGGGTGGATTTGGGATGAAAGTGATTTCTTGTTCGCTGACCTTTTCAAGGGGCAGGCCATCGCCCGACACCAACTTCGGTTCGACGACCACACGGTAGGCTTTGTGAAGCTCGAAGGGACCTTTCAGCCGAAGCGTGCGGTTGAAGATTTCTGCCTGCATTTGCACCTGAGGATCCACGTGCACACTCGCAGCGACTTTTTGAGCTAGGGCTTTCAGTTCCTCGTCTTTCCAGGCTTCGTCGCGTGCAGGGACGAGCTGTTTATTGAAATCGACGTCCAAGTAATAACTATCATCAAAAGGCGTGTGGCCACCAATCTGCCGGACATTAAACGGCCGCACATCTCCCAGAGCGATGTCATCTCCCTGAGCAATGGCGTCATGCCCTGAGGCATTCGTCAGCGTGGTCGCGATCTGCAGGTGCCATTTCTCTGCCACAGGCAGCGGAGACTCCGGTTCAACGACGATGGCACTCAGGCGAGTCGCCTCTTCTGTGATGGAGGGTTTCACTTTGGCAATCTCCTCGGCCCAGGTGGCCTGCGGCGTGCCATTGCGGCCAAAGTCCTTGCCAATCGCATGACGCACTTTGGCAGCCACCTTTAGCACGGGTTGCTCCGAGATGAACACCATGCTGCTCGTGGCGCTGCTGAGCGCGACGTTGTCATTGAACTCAAACATGAATTTCGGGCTGCGCTGCGCTTCATCACTATCGAACCATTTGGGCGACTGATCAATCACTCGAAACTGCGCGCTGTTCACGGAGTCGAGCACTTCGGTCGAGAGGGATCTGCCTTCTAGGTCCTTCAAATCTTTGCGCAGATGGAACTCATAGCTGGCATTGAACTTCGGTGCCTCGTCCAATTTGAAATGGCCACTGCGAGTGCTGACCCATTGAAAGCTCCCTTTCAGTGCCGGTCCCACTCTGAGGGGAGATTCCGCCTCTGTCGTGCCGACACGATCCTTGGTGATCATCGGGGTCGGGAAGACGATCTCGATCGTGCTCGCTGGCGAAAGCTCAGGCGGGTTCATGGTGAACTCTGCCTCGAGTAGGGGTTCTGCTTTGACTGGAACTGCGACAGCCTTGGTTTTGGCAGGTGCAGCCGTGGATACAGACAGAGGCAGGAATGCTGCCAAACACAGGGCTGTGATGAGCCCGAAGCGTGAAATAAGTTTCATGAGTGTGCGCGGAAAAGACGCCCCTTAGAATAGCATGACTCTGCAAGAGTGAAGGACTGAAGTGAACTATTTTTCGGCATCTCCTCAATCAATAGCGGCGAAAGACCCGCGCCGAGACGCCGTTCCCATGCCGCCATCATGAAATCGTCTCCTAGCTTTCTTCCTCTCTCGTTCATCCTATTAGCGCTCAGTTTGAAGTCACTGCTTCAGGCTGAGACTCCAGCGTACCAGTCAGAATTGTTTCAAAGCACCAAGCTGGTCTATGAAGATACCTTTGAGGGACCTATGAACGCAGAATTCTGGGAGGTCCGCCAGAGCAGCACCTGGGTCATCAAGGATGGGGTTCTTACAGGCAGCCAATCCTCGAAAGAGTTCCAAGAAAAAATGGTCGCCAAGGGGGACAAAGCTCATGCTGGCTTTAAGCCAGTGATCTGGCTGAAAAAGGTGCCTGAGAACTTCGTCTGCACCCTTCGCCTGCGTTATGATGGCGCGGCTTACGGCAAAGGCTTTCCGCTGATCGATCTCGGGCATCACATTCACACGCTCACCTTCAGTGAAAAAGCCACCACCCTGATGCTCAAAAAAGACGTCGAAAAGCGGGTGATCGATGCCCCTCTGTTTTCTCTCAATGCATGGCATGATGTCGCCATCGAACTCAAGAAAGGCAGCCTCATCCTCAGCATCGACGGCAAGAAGCATCGCTTTGACAGTGCTAACATCGACATGACCGGCCAAGCCCAGATCGACTTCAAAGCCCTCGACCTCGGCACTTGTCAGATCGACCACATCAAACTCTGGGAAGGGAAGTGAAGGGCAGAGGGCAGAGGGCAGAGGGCAGAGGGCAGAGGTGTCCTCCATAGCATGAGGACGTGTCCTCCATAGCTCACAGAGCGAAGGAGGAAGTAGGAAGAACCCAGCACAGGAACTTCTTCATCTAACCCATTTCTTAACCCTCTATTAATCTTTTGTGTTGCGGCTTATGGTGTAATCAGCATACTTAGGGGTAACGCCCGAATGATCCGCCTAGGCTCCAGAAAGCTAAATTCAGGAAACTCGAACGCCACCATGGGTTCTGAGATTGCCGTCATGGGCCATCTGAGAGGCATCCTAGGCGGGCGGAGCTTGAGGGCAATCGAAGTGGTCAAGCAGCTCGGTCAACGAAGCGGTGTCGTCTCCGGCATCCGCTCTCCTGAGCGGAAACTTGCTGTTTCTCCTTTGACCTCCGGCCCAGCGTCAGCGCTTCCGATGAATGGATTTTTGCCTTTCCTGTCAGTCCTCAGCCCCCAGCTAACCTAACCTCATGCCTGCCACCCATACAGTGATTATCCACGGCTGGTCCGATCGTTCGGACTCGTTCGTTAGCATCAAGCCAAGCCTCGAAGCCAGCGGCGTTCCCAACGTCTGCACCCTCTCGTATGCGGACGACAAATCCCGTCAAAACAAGCTCAGCTTGGATGATTTTGCCGACTGGCTGAATGGTCAGTTCATCGAACAGAAATTCATCGATACTGAGGGCAATCCTTTGGTCGATCTCAATGTTCTTGTTCACTCGACGGGTGGGCTGGTCATCCGTCGCTGGATTGCGCGTTACTACTTGCAGTCCGCAGAGCGTCTGGATCTCTGCCCGGTCAAACGCATCGTCATGTTGGCCCCTGCCCAAGTGGGGTCTCCGTATGCGCAGCCCCGCCATTCCTTCGTTGGCAGCCTGTTGAAAGGTCGCTTTAAGCTCGGTGACCTTCGCGGAATTTGCCGTCAGTGGCTCGACAGCCTTAACGTAGGCCGCCACTACCAGTGGCGTTTGGCTCACCGTGATCTGCTATGCGGCCTAGTGCCCTACAGCGCAGAGCGCATTCAGGTGACCCTGCTTGCTGGCATCAAAGCCGACCTCGACAGCGCCAATGGTCAAAAAGAGGCCGGTGCTTACATCCCCTACCAATGGGGAGTTGAAAAGTCGGTGGAAACCTTTGCCTGGGCCGTACTGCCAGGGTTGGATGAACGAGGCATCGTTGAAGGGTTAGGTCAAAAAGACAGCCTCATCGCGGGCTTGTTGCTTGAGGCGCTGAATTGCACCTCGCCTGCCGCATTCCATCAATTCTGCGCTCGGACTCAGTCAATCACCGCGCAAACGCACCGGCAGAATTCAAACTCGACCTTTCAGCCTTTCGCATTTTGGGCCGTCGGCGATCAGCAGCATGCGACTCCAGACTTCACTTTTGAGTGTTTCACCCGCAAGGCTGGCACTGCGGAGGTTGAGAGAATCGTCGCTCGTGTGGCCACTGACTCAGCGTCAGAGGTTCGGGCCAACAGCGTTTATCTTTCCCGTCCGTCAAGCCTTCCCATCGAGCCGACGCTCTGCCTGCCGCCCGCTCTATCATGATCCACGGAAGGTCCGATTGTTCGGACTTTGGTGGATGATCGGCCCTTTCAGTGGACGAGCCAGCGTTTGCCCGGCTCGGGTTCAAGGCATAGGTGAAGCTCATCAAGCGAAGGAGCCCCTGGGATGATCAACATAGCCCCTGGGTCGATCAACATAGCCTCTGGGTTGATCAACATCGCCTCTGGGTTGATTAACATAGCCTCTGGGTTGATCAACATAGCCTCTGGGTTGATCAACATAGCCTCTGAGTTGATCAACATAGCCTCTTGCTGATCAACATAGCCTCTGGGTTGACCAACATAGCCTCTGGGTTGACCAACATAGCCTCTGGGTTGACCAACATAGCCCCTGTGTTGACCAACATAGCCCCTGGATTGATCAACATAACGTCTGCGTTGATCAGTAATAACGCTGTGAATCTCAACATCCGCCCTCAGCGTCTCAATAAAGCTTTCTAGTCTCAGTATCTCCCTCTAAGTCGCAATAAAAAAGTCTGAGAGCGCAAATCCAGCTAAATCTCCGAAACCCAAACTTTCGGGCATGGCCCAGCGTGACAGCCCCAGAACAAAGAACCTCCCCCTTCTTCCTTGCCATCCATTTCATCCTCCGCTTAGCTAGGTAAAATACCGTATGTTCCGCAAAGCATCTAGCAACCTCGACTGCCGCGCTTCTGGCGCTACTTCAGTCCCATCGTTCTATCTTTTGGGCTTCGTCCTCGCCGTTTTGTTGTCCCTTAGCTCGGCTCAGGGGCAGGTCTATGATTGGTCAAACTTCGCCGGTAAACCTGGGGGACCTGGAAATGTCGATGGCACAGGCAGCGCGGCGCGGTTCATCTCTCCCCGATGTGTAGCGGTGGACGCGAGTGGGAACGTGTATGTGGCTGACAGCGATAACTGCACGATCCGCAAGATCACCAGTGCAGGGGTGGTGACGACGCTGGCGGGAACAGCTGGGAGTTCTGGCAGTGTGGATGGCACAGGTAGCGCCGCGCGGTTCTATAGGCCCTCTGGTGTGGCGGTGGACGCAAGTGGGAACGTTTATGTGGCGGACGAATTCGACCACACGATTCGCAAGATCACCAGTGCTGGGGTGGTCACGACGTTAGCGGGTATGACGGAGAACTCTGGCAGTGTGGATGGCGTAGGCAGTGCCGCGCGGTTCTATAGGCCCTCTGGTGTGGCGGTGGACGCAAGCGGAAACGTGTTTGTGGCGGACACATCTAACCAAACCATCCGCAAGATCAGCAGTGCCGGTGTGGTAACGACGCTGGCGGGTACGGCTCAGAGTACTGGTATCGCAGATGGCTCAGGTAGCGTCGCGCGGTTCTATTTTCCCAATGGCATCGCGGTGGACACGAGTGGGAACGTGTACGTGGCGGACAGCTACAACTCCACGATCCGAAAGATTACCAGTGAAGGGGATGTCACGACGCTGGCGGGCACGGCGAGGAGTTTTGGCAGTGTGGATGGCACACGCAGCGTCGCGCGGTTCTATAGGCCCTTTGGTGTGGCGGTGGACGCGAGTGGTAACGTATATGTGGCGGACTTTATGGATTCCACTATCCGCAAGATTAACGTTGCCGGGGATGTCACGACGCTCGCGGGCATGGCGCAAAATTCTGGCAGCGAGGATGGCGCAGGTAGCGCGGCGCGCTTCAAAAATCCCTTTGGTGTTGCGGTGGACGCGAGTGGGAACGTGTATGTGGCGGACACCAGTAACTCCACGATCCGCAAGATTAACCTTGGCGGGGATGTCACGACGCTGGCTGGCACGGCAGGGAGTCCCGGCAGTGAGGATGGCACAGGCAGCGCCGCGCGCTTCTTTACTCCCACAGGCATCGCGGCGGACGCGAGTGGAAACGTGTATGTGGCGGACTCCAACAACTCCACCATCCGCAAGATCACTGGTGACGGGGTGGTCACGACGCTGGCGGGAACAGCCGAAAGTTCAGGCAGTGAGGATGGCGCTGGCAGTGTCGCGCGGTTCAGTTATCCCACAGGCATCGCGGTGGACGCGAGTGGGAATGTCTATGTGGCGGACTCCAACAACTACACGATCCGCAAGATCACCAGCGCCGGGGATGTCACGACGCTGGCGGGCACGGCGGGGAGTTATGGCAGTGTGGATGGAACAGGCAGTGCTGCGCGGTTCTATAATCCCAATGGCATCGCGGTGGACGCGAGTGGGAGTGTGTATGTGGCGGACCAAAGCAACCACACGATCCGCAAGATCACCAGTGCCGGGGCGGTCACGACGCTGGCTGGCACGGCGCAAAGTTCTGGCAGTGAGGATGGCATAGGCAGTGCCGCGCGGTTCAATTATCCCACTGGTATTGCGGTGGACGCGAGTGGGAACGTGTATGTGGCGGACACCAGTAACTCCACGATCCGCAAGATTAACGTTGCCGGGGATGTCACGACTCTGGCTGGCACGGCGGAAATTTCGGGCAGTGCAGATGGCACTGGCACCGCCGCGCGTTTCAGTTATCCCAATGGCATTGCGGTGGATGCGAGTGGGAGTGTGTATGTGGCGGACTCCAGCAACTCCACGATCCGCAAGATCACCAGTGCAGGTGTGGTCACGACGATTGGTGGAAGACCCGGTGTTAATAGCGGAGTGGATGGCCTCGGCACAGCAGCAGTATTTAATGGACCATATGGCATCGCCGCGACAAGCCTCGGTGCACTCTATGTCGCTGATCAGGTCAATAATCGAATATCCCAAGGTATCATGCTATTCGCTCTGACGGTCAGTAGTCCAACGGCATCAAGCATTACGTTAACCGGTGCTACACTGGGCGGTCATGTGACTGATAATCTTGGAGCGGCCATCACGGAACGGGGGGTGATCTACTCAGCGACGGCAAGCAATAGAAATCCGCTCCTTGGTGGCGCCGGGGTGACCAAATTGACCAGCGTGGGCACTACAGGTGTTTTCACCGTGCCGGTAACGGGTTTATTGCTAAACACGAGCTATAGTTACAAAGCCTATGCGACCAACAGCTACGGGACCAGCTACACCAGCGTGGCAGTCTTCACGACGCCTCCTAGCAACGCGCCTAGAGCCAATATCACGCCTGAGAGTCTCACTGTTGATCCTGGTGGGCTGGCGACTTTCACGGCCAATGTTGTCAGTGGTATCGCGCCATACACCTATCAGTGGCGTAAGAATCTGGTGAAGATCAGCGGCGCTAACAAACCTTCCTATACCCTTGCCAGTGCCCAGCAATCGCACGAAGGCAGCTATGATTGTGTGGTCACCAATACCTATGGGAGCTTCACAACATCGGCCGCGCTGCTGACCGTGACCGATCCTGTGGTCATTGTGGCATCTCCCCTCAGTCGGTCTGCCAATCTGGACGAAGAAGTGCTTTTCTCTGTCAAAGTCACGGGCACGGGGCCTATGCAATACCAGTGGCGCAAAAATGGAGTGGCCCTGCCAGGGAAAACGGGCCCTAGCTTGAGCTTCATCACGGATGCCAACTCGGGTGCTTTGTATGATGTCGTGGTGACCAATCTTCTCGGAAGTGTCACGTCCTCTTTGGCATCTCTCACACTGCTGGCTGCTCCAGTCATCTTTATGCAGCCTTCCAATCAGAATGTGGGTTTTGGCTCGAATGTCTTTTTTTCTGTGACCGCCAATGGAGCTAACTTGACGTATCAGTGGCGCAGGAACGGTGTGGATTTGAGCAAGCAGACAGCGGCCGATCTTGTGCTTTCAAATGTTCAGAAAGCCAATGAAGGTGTTTATGATGTGCTGGTCAAAAATGCTTCTGGGGCCGTTCTTTCTGATCCCGCCGTGCTAAGCCTGCCTCAGGCGCTTAGCATCAGTGAACATCCTCAAGATGTGACCCGTGTCCCAGGCGATACAGCCACCTTTTCAGTGACCGCTGCGGGTCCGGGTACGCTGACCTATCAATGGAATAAAGATGGCAAGCCCATCAAGGACGCCCGCGCCAGCACTCTGAATGTTACGGTGACCGACCAAACGGTGGCAGGTGCCTACACCGTGACGGTCAGCAGTGGCAGCCTCAAGTTGACTTCTTCGCCCGCTCATCTGCGAGTGCCTGATGCAGGTCTGCTGATCTACCAATTTACGCTGACAGGTAATTCGTTTGAGGGAACGAGCAGTTCCAAAATTGCGCTTTCAGGTACGCTTGTTTTGGATCGCCTTAATCAGAGAGGTGGGATTATCAGGTTTGCCAAGAATGGCAAATTGAACACCTTCCTCACGAAAGTGGATGACGGACTGCGTACGGATTCAACCGGTCCTGTGACGAACAGTCAGACGGTGGTGAGCAAGGTGGTGAAGGCTGAAGAGTCGCCCGACCAAGAGACAACGACGCTTTGGCTGCGAGGCACAGATGGCTTGGTCACTTTCTCCAACACGAACAAAACCATGGCACCCAAAACCCTGGCAGGATTTCAAACGGAATTGAATCTAGCCGGAGCCACGGAAATGGCGGCCCTGAGTTTGACGGCGACCCTGGACCTTGCAGCCTCTCTGCAAGCACGTCAGGCGGGCGAAACCGTGGAACTGACCTTGAGTCGGCTTGCTGGTGCATTGCAACAGAGGGGTTTCATTCGGGAGTGATGAAAACCGAGTCAGGCAGTAACCGGCTGACAATAGAGTCGGACTCGAGCTTTTGCTCGGGAAAGTTCTTGGTTCTTGGTCCTTTGTTCTTCGTTACTGAAGACTGGCTCGACAAGGGGTGAAGCATCAAGGGTGAAGGATGAAGTCGGAGAGGTGGAGGAGTTGCGTATGGTTTGCCGACCCGTTTAGGGAACCGAGCGGACTAGTTTACGGAGGTGAATTGATGATTTTCTTTTTTTCTAAATGCCGCATCATGCATAAATGATGACTGCGGATCAGCTCTGTGCCTGGTGGCTCATGAGTTTTAGTTCTGGCAGGCAATCAACAGAGTGAATGACCTTTTTGACATCAAGTCTTGAACTTTTCTCCTCTTTCCTCCAATGTATCCTCATGAGCCTTTCGGAACAACTGCGGGAATCCCGCTCGAAGCACACGTTGCAGAGCTACGCAGCCGCTGTGAAGCAGTTGCGCGTGTTCAAGGCTGCCCTACCCATTACCTCGAAGAAGTCCGAATCTTCCGAGCCTATGCGGTTGAAAGTGGGCTCATCCTCCTACCAAGTGCGTTCCCAGAGCTAAGCCGTGCGCCCGATGACGAGGGCAATGAGCATCAGGTCTGGTTTCAGCGTGAGACTAACACTTACCTGAAAATCACTTGGCCGGACTTTTACGGGATGTTGGTTCTTTATCGACAGGATGAAGAAGATCGGGCGTCACCCATCGCCTATCTGGAACGGTGGCACCTGCACAATGAACTGTTTGGAGACGGTGTCCGGTTCCTTGGAGCTCTGGAAGAGGGCGGCAAATTGCGGCTCATTATTCAGCAGCAGGCCATTGAGGGAGAGCCTGCGACGCTGTCACAAATCAATGACTTTTTTACAAGCAATGGCTGGCAGCGTTTCGTGGCGAATGGTGAGGTGGCTTACTTTGACTCAGAGCAGCGGGTGGTGATCTCTGATACGCATCGTGGAAATCTGATTTTAATGGATGACGCTTTGCTGGCTCCCATTGATCTGCGAGTGCAGCCTCTGGAAGGTGCTTTGTTGGATTATGTGATCAAGGCCTGCCGAGATTCAAATCATGGTAAAGTAAGGAAGGATGCAGAGTAATTCATCAAACTTGCTGAAGCCCGGAATCTCTTTGTCGCTTGCGCTCTCTGCTGAGACGGAATAATCCGTCTGCATGAGTGGTAGTTCCAAAATTCCTAGCAGTGAGATCACGCCTGAGGAGACGTTTCTCAATCGTCGCTTCTTCATGAAGTCGGCGATTTGGGCGGGGTCGTCTGTAGCCACAGCGGGTCTTTATCGGGCCTTTGCGCCGCGACCTGAGGTGGCGAGTGTGGGGTCGGTGATCACGTCGGTGGCTGAGCCGGCGGTGCAATCGGTGCTGGCGGCAGATGAGAAGATCAACAGCTTTGGGGAGATCGCGGGCTACAACAACTATTACGAGTTCTCGACCGACAAATCGGAAGTGGCGGACAAGGCGCGGAATTTTGTCACGAATCCTTGGGCGGTGGAAGTCGGCGGACTGGTGCAGTCGCCCCGCACCTTTGATCTGGAGGAGCTGCTCAAGATGGAGTCGGTGGAGCGCACCTATCGTTTCCGCTGCGTGGAAGGTTGGTCGATGGTGATTCCCTGGGTGGGTTTCCCGTTGGCCAAGCTGTTGGCGAAGGTGCAGCCGATGAGTCAGGCGACGCATGTGGCCTTTGAGACTTACTACGATCTGAAGCAGATGCCTGATGCGGGCTCGGCAGGCATTGATCTGCCGTATGTGGAGGGGCTGCGACTGGATGAGGCCATGCATCCGCTGACGCTGATGGCGACGGGTCTCTATGGCAAAACTCTGCCGAATCAAAATGGGGCTCCGATACGTCTGGTGGTGCCGTGGAAGTATGGCTTCAAGAGCATCAAGTCGGTGGTGAAGATCACCCTGACGGACAAGGAACCGCCCACGACCTGGAACCTGGCAAATCCGCGCGAGTACGGCTTTTACTCGAATGTGAATCCGACGGTGGATCATCCGCGCTGGTCGCAGGCGCGGGAGCGCCGGATCGGCGAGAGTGGCACGCGGGAAACCTTCATGTTCAATGGCTACGCGGAGCAGGTGGCCAGTCTGTATGCGGGTATGGATCTACGAACCCATTTTTAATTGGATATGACTTTCACGGCTGACTCACGATTTCATCGACAACTCATTGTCTTCAATGGCCTGCTACCGTCGCTGCTCATGGCAGTGGATGGCTGGCGCGGCAAGCTGGGCGCGAATCCAGTGGAGTTTGTCACGCGTGCCACGGGGGTGCTGACGCTGGTCTTTCTGGTGCTGACCCTGCTGGTGACACCGCTGCGCAAGCTGATGGGCTGGAACTGGCTGCTGAAACAGCGTCGGCTGATCGGGCTGTATGCGTTTTACTACAGCGTGGCACATCTGTTGACCTATCTGGTCGGGGATCGCGATTGGCAGATCCTGACGGTGGCGGCAGATGTGGTGAAGCGGCCCTTCATTGCGGTGGGCATGCTCAGCTTTCTGCTGATGGTGCCCCTGGCGGTGACCTCGACGAATGCGATGATCAAACGCATGGGCGGCAAGCGCTGGGCGCAACTGCATCGGCTGACCTATCTGATCACGATCGGTGGCGTGATCCACTACTACCTGATCGTGAAGTCCGACATCACGTATCCCTTGTTCTTTGCCGTGCTGACGGCCTTGCTGCTGGGATATCGCCTGTGGATGAGCTTGGCGAAGGCCAAATCAAACTAACGCACCTGTCGGCCTCAGGTTGGGTGAAACTGAGGTTCCGCCCACACATGGATTCTTCAGGTTCCCAGAACGATGGCCTCTTGTGTGACACACAGTTCGATATGCTCTGAGTTAAAAGAGACTGTTCGTGGCGCGAGGCTTTGATCACAGGATTGACAAGAAAACAGGATTCACAGGAATGGATTCAGACCTGTTAATCTTGATCATCCTGTCATCCTGTAAAATGGACTGCCCCGACCGTGGTGAATCGCTGTTCTCTATCTCGGGTGCCGTGGATACTTCAGGTTCCCAGAACGATGGCCTCTTGTGTGACACACAGTTCGATAAGCTGTGAGTTAAAAGACACTGTTCGTGGCGCGAGGCTTTGATCACAGGATTGACAAGAAAACAGGATTCACAGGAATGGATTCAGACCTGTTAATC
>JAIXZA010000022.1 GCA_027489965.1 Verrucomicrobiaceae bacterium | reverse complement strand
TAGCCCCAGCCAAAGTCGGCACCATTCCAATCAGGATCGTAGTGCGTGTTCTTGGCGATGAAGCGCTCCGGATGTGGCATCAGGCCAAAGACACGACCGGTATCATCTTGGAGACCGGCGATTTGCGCGCTGGAACCATTGATGTCCTTGCCATAGAGCAAGGCGGCGTGACCATCCTTAACGTATTGTTCCGCATCACCTGATTCGCCCACGAAGCGACCTTCTGCATGAGCGACAGGCAATTCAAAATGATCTGGCAGAGCCTTCAGGAAGGGGCTGGTATTGCCGTTCTTCTTGAGTGGAGCCCAACGGCAGATAAAGCGGCCCGTCGTGTTGTGAATCAGACTGCCGCGAGGCAATAAATCCAATTGGGTCAGGATTTGGAAGCCGTTGCAGATCCCCAAGACGTAGCCGCCATTGGCCACAAAGGTTTTGAGGCGATCCCCCAGTTTATGCTTGGTGATGAGCTGAGAAATACGGCCGCTCATGACGTAGTCGCCATAGCTGAAGCCGCCGGAGAAGACCACGAGTTGAGCGTTGTCTAGCGATGCCGGTTCCAGCAGTGCCACGGGCAGAACTTCGGCGCTGAAGCCAGCAGCTTCGAGAGCACGCGCGGTTTCGAGGTCACAGTTGGTGCCGGGAAATTTAATGAGAAGAGCGTGGGGCATAAGAGGTATCAATAGAAAGGGGTCAGTCCGTTTTGCCAGATCGTCTTGAGATCGGCGATGGCTAAGTCGATCACCGTCGAGCTGCGATTGGTGATGTGCAGCCAGCGTTCACCAGTGGTTTCACCAATGACGATGCCGCCCGCAGCTTTCACCGCAGCCACGTGCTCAGGCGCGACTTCCATGAGCAGACGTCCCGGCGTTTCGCCAAAGAGAATTTCAGCCAGCGTGCATTGCTTCGAAGCAGGCATGTTTTCCAGCTCGATCTTCAGGCCAGCTTTGCCACTAAAGGCCATTTCAGCCAGCGCGACCGCCAATCCGCCTTCGGACAAATCATGTGTCGCCAAGATGGCACCCTGCTTCACCAAGGCGTGATACTTCTCGTAATTGGCCCAATTGGTTTCATCGCTCCAAGTCGGCACTCCGTTCAGGCCGGCACTTTGAGTGTATTTGGCAAAGACACTGCCACGCAAGCCTGGGGTCGTCTCGCCAAGGATGCAGATCTTGCTGCCAACCCGGCGCAAGGATGAACCGATGACGTGCTGAGCGTCTTCGATGACTCCAAAGCCACTGACCAGCAGGGTCACAGGAATGGAGACCGGACCTTCGTCCGTGATGAAGTAATTGTAGAAACTGTCCTTACCGGAAACAAACGGCGCTCCATAGGCCAAGGCACTTTCGGCCAGGCCCTTCGTGCATTCGACCAGCGCACCCAGTTCTTTTTCGTTGTCGGGATTGCCGACGCAGAAGTTGTCCAGGATAGCGATTCGGGTCGGATTGGCGCCCATGGCCACCAGCTGGCGCACACATTCATCCACACAGGCGCGGCCCATGGCAAACGGATCTGCCTTGCCCCATTCAGGCAGCAGCGCGCAGGAGAGGGCTACCAGTTGGTTGCTGCCATCCACTTTGATGACGCTGCCATCTTGCGGCGCGTCACCGCTGGCTCCGGCCAGAGGTTTCAGGACCGTATTCCCCTGCACTTCATGGTCATACTCACGGATGATCGGCTCGCGGGAGACGATGGCAAAATCGCCGAGCAACGTCTTCAAAACCTGCGTCCAGGACTCGGGACGAACCGCAACTTGTGGCTCACTTGCAACAGCTTGCGACCACTTTGCACGCATTTCGCGTCGTGGGGCTCCGTGCAGTTTATCCACCGGCAGATCGCAGACCACCGATCCATGATGCCAGACTTTCAGGCGTTTCAGGCCATCGGCCTTGGCGAGGATAAACATTTCACTCTGATACGTGTCGGCGATTTTTTGCAGCGCGGGCAGGTTGTGCTCCTCGTTCGCCATCACCATGCGCTCCTGGGATTCGGAAATGAAGACCTGCCAGCTTTCCAGGCCAGGCTCCTTCAGCGGACAGTTTTCCAGCCAGACTTCCCCGCCCACCTCGCTCAGCATTTCCCCAGCAGCGCTGGAAAAACCACCGGCACCGCAATCGGTGATGAATTCGATCAGCCCAGCCTCACGCGCGGCCAGGACAAAATCGCCCACCTTTTTCTCCTCGATCGGATTGCCGATCTGCACCGCCGTTTGATCCTCTTCATGAGAATCCGTCGTCAGCTCAGCGGAGGAAAAGGTCGCTCCCTTGAGTCCATCCTTGCCGGTTCTCCCCCCTGCGGCGATCAGCAAATGCCCAGGCTTCACTTCTTTGGCGATGTCCTTGATCGGGATGATCCCTGCCGTGCCGCAAAAGACCAGCGGATTGTAAATGAAGGTATCGTCAAACTGGATCGCCCCATTCACCGTCGGGATGCCCATGCGATTCCCATAATCACGAACCCCACGCACCACGCCGCGCATTACGCCCAGCGGATGGATCACGTCTTTGGCCTTCAGATCCTCCTGCTTGGTGTCTGGCGGCCCAAAGCAGAACACATCGATCGAGGCCACCGGCTTGGACCCCTTCCCTGCGCCTAAAATATCGCGGATCACGCCGCCCAGTCCTGTATTGGCTCCCGCGTAGGGTTCGATGGCACTCGGATGATTGTGCGTCTCCACCTTCAGGCAGACCGCCTTGTCCTCATCCAGCTTCACAAAGCCCGCGTTGTCCACAAAAGCGCTCAGCACAAAATCGGGCTTATCGCGCATGATCTGCTCGGTCACGCTGCGGATGTAGGTTTTGAAAAGGCTATCCACCACTTCTTCCTGACCATTCAGGGTGTGATGGATCTTCGCATTGAAGATACGATGCTTGCAGTGTTCCGACCAGGTTTGAGCGATCACTTCCAGCTCCACATCCGTCGGGTCACGACCTTCATTTTGAAAGATCTCCTGCACCACCAGCATGTCCGCACGGGACAGCGAGAGCTTCATCTTCTTGGAGAGATCGAGCAATTGATCGGCGATCAGGTCACGGACAGGAATGGTACGAAAGACGGCTTGGGACATGGTTTACCTCTGTTCATGAAGAGTAACAGAAGGGCGTCAACTCAGAGCTTGCTGCAGACCGTCAGAAATCCAATTTTCGGGTGCAGTACATGGATTCCTCGAAGGCCATTCAAACCGGTTGCTGTCGTTTGCGATGGTTTGCAGTTGTTGAAAAGCGCCTATTTTTCGAACTAACCTGACCTGTGCATAAAAGTCGTCACGAGACGCCGCAAAAACCCAAGGCGGTAAGGCGAGTGCCGTTGTGGAGTCCGCCGGTATCAGACAATCAGAAGGCAAGAACTTGATTGGGCCGGTCTAGGCTCATCTCGCACCCATACCGTCTTGACATTCATCTCGAATTTACTTTACCCCGTTGATTTTGAAGGCGTTAATAGTAACTAAGACTTATGCGTAATACACATTTCACGTATTAAAAATAACATCACGCTTATTTAACCGCTGCAAAATGCTTGTTATAATCGGCGATCTTTAATAAAAAGCTGAAATATGAGCTCGAATATCAGCAACCTGCTTATTTCAACCTTTTGGAGACTAGGTGTAAATGACACCAAGCCAAGAACCAATCATTCGACAGGACAAAAAACGACTGCGCAGGAACCGAATGGAGCAGACACTTACAATCAAGGCTTTTCACCCTATGGCAAGAAGCCTGCACCGCATGGCAGAGACATTTCTCCTCACGGCAGAGGGTGTCTGCCTCAAGGCAAAGCTTTGCTACCGCACGGTACCCTGCCTCCACCGCGCGGTCATTTCTGTTCACCACGTGGCAGCCAGGTTTTACCGCACGGTCAAATGTTCCCACCGCGCGGTCAAATGTCCCCACCTCATGGCAGAATGTTTCCACCGCACGGAAAAAGGATTCCACCTCAGTCGGTCAGCCTGCCCGAATTGCCTATAAGGCGCTGAAAACCAATCAAAAAGAAAGAACCCCCACAGCCGCCATGCGAGTTTTAAAATTCGATTCAGGAGAACGCTTTGACGATCCCAACAGTTATTGGGGCGATCCTTCCTATGTCCTCGAGCCCGGAGATCCTGGTTACCAAGAGCCTCCCGCAGCATCCCTCCCCCCACCAAGCCAAACCAAACCTAAAAACAAAATGCCAAAATCAGACTACCTCAAAAGTCGGGACACCGACTTCGCCACTCAGCTTTCTACTTTTAAGCTGAATCTCGGTTCATACGCCAACCTATTGGGCATCAGCGCCGCACAAACCGCCGCACTGGCTGCCGACACCGACTACTTTGCCTACACCCTGGCCTGTCAGGACATCATGGTGAATCAGTCCAAGCAATGGACCGCTTGGAAAGATCTTACTCGGATAGGCGGCACCCCGCCAGCCTCAGGCTCACCCGCAGCCAGCCAGCTTCCTGAGTCTGTGCCAGCCGTGGCACCGGGAGTCGAGCTCCGCTTCCGTGCGCTAGTCAAGCAGATCAAAGCCCACCCCGCCTACAACGAAGCCATCGGCTCGGCTTTAGGCATCGAAGGCCCAGCCAGCGCCGCGCCAGATCTGACAACCTTAAAACCTAAAATCAGTCTGGAGTTGACTGGGGGTCAGGTCCTCGTGCGCTGGAGTTGGCAGGGTCAAAGCGCCTTTCTCGACATGGCTGAGATCTGTGTGGATCGTGGCGATGGCCGAGGCTTCAGCCCCTTAGCCTTTGATACCACCCCCGATTATCTGGACACGACTCCCCTGCCCCCGACACCTGCCAAATGGACCTACAAAGTCATCTACCGCGTCGGCGATCAGCGCGTCGGCCAGTGGAGTGACGAAGTGACCCTCACCGTCGGCAGTTAACCCTCAATCCAGCCAGAGGCGGGCCCCCACCACCCGCCTCTGGTTTATTGGATCATCTTCGATTCGCCATCGCACGACTGAGCCTGATCTTGCCAATTGCTTGCTCACGGACCGTAGCCACAACAACACGAATCAGCGCGTGACCAAGAAGACCACCAGCAGTGGGCTGGTGAGCGGCAGCTTCGTCTTGAAGAATGATCCCGACCCCACAGACACGACGGCACCGATCTCACTGTTGAGCCGCACGGCGAACTACACAGGGGTGCTAGTGCCTCGGCTGGGTATGGGTGTGGGACAGTTCCAATTGCCGGAACTGCCCCTTCAATGGAAAGCAGTAAAGACCACGCTGAACACCTCACCGATCTGGTCTGGACGGGTCATACTTGCATCCCTCTAATCAGGGCAGGACATTCTCAATGGATAGCCATCGGCTTCGTTCGGCGCACCCCAAGTTACATTTGATTCGGAGAGAGCATGACTTGGTTCGGTGGTTATGACATCGAAGGTGGCGATTGTTCGAATACGTAAACAAAACATTCCCCTCTGTTGGTTTAAGCATTCGAATCCGCGTTTGCGGCTTGCCTTGGCTACCAGCTTCTTTAGCGGCGCTTCGGCCTCACCTATCATTCGCTGGAGTCTCAGTCGTGTCTTTATTCGGCATTGAACTCGCGTTTTTCCTACCTGTGAGTACGACTCGGCGAGCTTCGCTGAGCGCGTTCTCATCGCTGTGCTGCCTTAGTCATGATGGGGGCGACGGAGACCTCTGGCGTTGTGAACCGATCACCTATTCGACCGAAGGCAGCGGTGTGATCGCGGAGTGCAGGAGGGCCATCCGTTGCAATTAGATTCAGGTTATATCCGCTTAGGTGACAAGAAGCGAGAGTGCGCCCAAAAAATACCAAGAGTTATATAATTGAAGTAACCCAAATCAGGGAATCATACCAACTAAATGCTGAGTTAGTTATGGCCTTAGGAAACATCACTCTTGTGCGAGCAACCTATAAGCTTCGATCTTCTATTTGGGCCACTTGGCGGATGGACCCTCTCCGTCGCGCGTGTCACTCATACTCTGGCTTAGGCGGCAGTGGCACATACGGAGCAGGCATCCTGCAAAGCCACACAAGTCAAGGACGCGGCTACTTCCTGCTCCCCGGACTCAGCCTCAGTCCCACCACCTCACCGATCACCGGCGGGCGGGTGGTGGTGACGCCCTAGCCAGCAGCATTTCAAAACCACTCCCTTCACCTCTCTCACCCTGCATTTTATGACACGCCATCCAGCCTTGGGCCATCCGCCGCTAAGCCGTCCTCCAACATCGTTGCTCAAGCGTCTCGCCTGCGCCTTAACGCTGCTTTCAGCTTCAGCTCAGGCAGCCGTGGTCACGGCAACCTGGAACGCCGCCAGCGACACCCCTGTGACGGCCAGCAGCTACACGGCCACGGGCAACACGGTGAGCTTTGCGCTGAACTTTACCCCGCAGACGCGCATGGATTTGATGGTGGTGAAGAACACCGGGCTGCCGTTTATCCAGGGCAGATTCAGCAATCTCGCGCAGGGGCAAGCCGTGGCGCTGAGCTTTGGTGGGACCACCTACAACTACGTGGCCAACTACTACGGCGGCAGTGGCAATGACTTGGTGCTGCAATCGGCGGATGTGGTCCTGGCGGCTTGGGGCAACAACGGCAATGGCCAGTTGGGCAACGGCAGCCTGACGCAAAGTTTGTTGCCTGTGGCGGTGACGAGCACGGGTGTGTTGGCGGGCAAGACGGTGATCTCCGTCGCCGCTGGCAACAGTCACAGCCTAGCCCTGTGCAGTGATGGCACGGTGGCGGCCTGGGGTAGCAACTACTATGGCGAGTTGGGCAACGGCAACACGGGATTGTCATATAGTTCGGTGCCTGTGGCGGTGACCCGCACGGGCGTGTTGGCGGGCAAGACAGTGATCTCCGTCGCCGCTGGAAGCGACCACAGCCTAGCCCTGTGCAGTGATGGCACGGTGGCGGCTTGGGGCTGGAACTTCTACGGTCAGTTGGGCAACGGCAACACGACAAACAGTTCGGTGCCTGTGACGGTGGCCAGCACGGGTGTGTTGGCGGGCAAGACGGTGATTTCCTTCGCCGCCGGAGTTAATCGCAGCCTAGCGGTTTGCAGTGATGGCACTGTGGCGGCCTGGGGCTTCAACGGCTCTGGCCAGTTGGGCAACGGCACGGCAGGCACAGGCACAGACAGTTCGGTGCCTGTAGCCGTGACCAGCACGGGTGTGTTGGCGGGCAAGACGGTGATCTCCGTCGCCCGTGGATACAGTCACAGCCTAGCCCTGTGCAGTGATGGCACGGTGGCGGCCTGGGGTAGCAACTCCTATGGCGGGTTGGGCAACGGCAACACGGGATTGTCACATAGTTCGGTGCCTGTGGCGGTGACCCGCACGGGAGTGCTGGCGGGCAAGGCGGTGATCTCCGTCGCCGGTGGTTGGGAGCACAGCCTAGCCCTGTGCAGTGATGGCACTGTGGCGGCCTGGGGCTACAACGGCTACGGTCAATTGGGCAATGGCAACACGACCAATATTTTGGTGCCTGTGGCGGTGACGAGTACGGGTGTGTTGGCGGGCAAGACGGTGATCTCCGTCGCCGCTTGGCGCGAACACAGCCTAGCGCTGTGCAGTGATGGCACGATGGCGGCTTGGGGCCGCAACTTCTATGGCCAGTTGGGCAACGGCAACACGTCCGACAGTTCCGTGCCTGTGGCAGCGTCCGCGAATTCGTCTTATTTTGCAACACGCGCAGTCGGAGGGGCTTACCACAACCTCAGCCTCGGCAGCTTTGTCCCCATCGTCGCCACCCTGGCGGCGACCCAGGTCGGCACCACCTTGAATTGCACGGTTAATGCCAATGGCTACAGCAGCGCCGTGTCTTTCGACTACGGTTTGACCACGAGCTATGGCAGCGCCGTCGCTGGCACCCCCTCCCCAGTCACTGGCAGCACCCCCACTGCGGTAAGCGCAGTGCCGCCGGGGTTGACGCCCAGCACGACCTACCACTTCCGGGTGAAAGCGGTGAGTAGCGGTGGCACCAGTGTCGGCAGTGACTTGACCTTCACCACGCCGAGCAACAACGCCAACCTCGCGGGCCTAGCCCTGAGCACAGGCACGTTGGCCCCCACGTTTGCTAGCGGCACCCTCAGCTACGCGGCCAGCGTGCCGAATGCGACCACCAACCTCACTGTTACACCTACCACGGCAGATGCCGGGGCGACGGGGAAGGTGAATGGCACGAGTGTCGCATCTGGCAGTGCCAGCGGCTCGATCAGTCTGGCTGTGGGGAACAACACCCTCAATACTGTGGTCACGGCTGCGGATGGCACGACGACCAAGACTTATACGATAAGTGTGACTCGGTTACCTCTGCCACCCACTGTTAGCTCGCCCACGATCACGGCGGTCACTACGAACAGCGCCACGCTCGGAGGCAATGTCACCAGCGACGGCGGTGCCACCGTTACCGCACGCGGTGTGGTCTTGGCTCTCACGGCAGCAAATGCCAATCCGCAACTAGGTGGCACAGGGGTGACAAACGTTCCAGGCACGGGCACCACGGGTGTATTCACAGTGGGTGCTAGCACACTTGCATCAGGCTCTGGTTATTCTTATACCGCGTATGCCACCAATAGTGCGGGCACCAGCTATAGCAGCACAGGGACCTTCACGACCGTGAGCACCGATGCCAACCTCGCGGGCTTGGCACTCAGTTCAGGCACGCTGGCACCCACGTTTGCTAGCGGCACCACGGGCTACACCGTCAGCGTGCCGAATGCGACCACCAGCCTCATCGTTACACCCACAGCGGCAGATACCGGGGCGACGGTGAAGGTGAATGGCACGAGTGTCGCCTCTGGCAGTGCCAGCGGCGCAATAAGCCTAGGTGTGGGGGGCGATACGCTCACTATCTTGGTGACGGCCGCAGATGGCACAACCATCAAGACTTATACCATAGTGGTAACTAGACCACCCACCGTTACCTCGCCCACGAGCACGGAGGTCACCACGAACAGCGCCACGCTGGGCGGCAATGTTACTGGCGATGGTGGTGCCGCTGTTACCGCACGCGGCGTGGTCTTGGCTCTCACGGCAGCAAATGCCAATCCGCAACTAGGTGGCACAGGGGTGACAAACGTTTCAGGCACCGGCACCACGGGTGTATTCACCGTGGGGGCTGGCCCCCTCACACCAAGCTCTAGTTATTCTTATGCCGCGTATGCGACTAATAATTTGGGCACTAGCTATAGCAGCACAGGCACCTTCACGACTGCGAGCATCACCGATGCCAGCCTCGCAGGTCTGGCACTCAGCGCTGGCACGCTGGCACCCTCGTTTGCATCTGCCACCATCGGTTACACGGCCAGTGTGCCGAACACGATCACCAGCCTCATGGTTACACCGACGGTGTCGGTCTTTGGCGCGACGGTGAAAGTGAATGGCACGAGTGTCGCCTCTGGCAGTGCCAGTGCCGCCATCAGCCTCGCGGTGGGGACGAATACCATCAGCACGGTGGTGACCGCCGCAGATGGCACCACCACCAAGACTTATATTCTGACGGTGACGCGGCGGGCCGTGGTGGCTGTGTTGGCGACTTATAGCGCTGCCACTGATGTGCCGGTCGTCGCCAGCGGCTACGACGCCACGGGCAACACGGTGAGCTTTGCGCTGAACTTCGCGCCGCAGACGCAGATGGACTTTATGGTGGTGAATAACACAGGCCTTCCGTTTATCGAGGGCAGATTCAGCAACCTCGCGCAAGGGCAAGCCGTGGCGCTGAGCTACGCAGGCAAAACCTACAACTACGTGGCCAACTACTACGGCAGCAGCGGCAATGACTTGGTGCTACACTCGGCCGATGTGGTGCTGGTCACCTCAGGCAGCTTGGATCGTGTGGCGGGCAAGACGGTGATCGCCGTCGACGCTGGCAACGATCACAGCCTAGCCCTGTGCAGTGATGGTACGGTGGCGGCTTGGGGCGGAAACTACTTTGGCCAGTTGGGCAACGGCAACACGACAGACAGTTCGGTGCCTGTGGCGGTGATGAGCACGGGTGTGTTGGCGGGCAAGACGGTGATCTCCGTCGCCGCTGGAAATGGTAACAGCCTAGCCCTGTGCAGTGATGGCACGGTGGCGGCTTGGGGACGCAACTTCGAAGGCCAGTTGGGCAACGGCAACAATGCAAACAGTCCTGAGCCTGTGGCGGTGACCAGGACGGGCGTGTTGGCGGGCAAGACGGTGATCGCCGTCGACGCTGGCGCCGATCACAGCCTAGCCCTGTGCAGTGATGGCACGGTGGTGGCTTGGGGCTACAACGGCTATGGCCAGTTGGGCAACGGCGACAAGACAGGCAGCTGGGTGCCTGTGGCGGTGACGAGCACGGGTGTGTTGGCGGGCAAGACGGTGATCTCCGTCGCCGCTGGATCCAGTCACAGCCTAGCGCTGTGCAGTGATGGCACGGTGGCGGCTTGGGGCTACAACGGCTCTGGCCGGTTGGGCAACGGCAACACGACAGACAGTTCGGTGCCTGTGGCGGTGACCCGCACG
>JAIXZA010000124.1 GCA_027489965.1 Verrucomicrobiaceae bacterium | reverse complement strand
TTTCGTGCCGAAGATTGATAGCTTCAGCTCGACTTCACTAAACATTGTCGCAGATACTTTTACGGGTAATCTAACCAATGGCGACAAGATTACTTTCAATGGACAAATCGTTGCCGGCGTGACTCCTGTGCTGCCCACAGAATTGTTAACGAATACCTACTACTACGTCATTAATTCTGCCAATGGCACCTTTCAGGTGTCGTTAACTCCAGAGCCAAATGCCGTCCCTGTGGACTTTACGACTGAGGGTACAAAAGGTTCTCTTTATTACGCGACTCAGAAGGTTGGTAATCCGTCCGGTGGTGTCAATCTAACGAATGGCACGTTGCTGCTTTCAAATGTGGATTATCTAACGCCAGAGACATTGTACTTGGAAGGAGGCACCTTGGCGGTGCCTGTTGACAGCAAATCAATCTGGGCAGGCAACATTCAAATTAATAGCGTCAGCACGATCAATGTAGGGCAGGGAGGATCTTTGACCTTGGCTGGTAACTTGACTGGAACCAATCGCATCATTCAAGAAGGCGAAGGCCGTCTCCTGCTACAAGGAGAGACCTTGATGCCTGTTACAAATGGTCTAAACAGCGTGCGGGAATTTGCAGTGCGTGCTGGTACTTTGGTGCTCGATTACTCCGTCAATAATGCTTCTAAATTAGTAGATAACGCTGACTTGAGACTTGGAGGTACCCGCCGAGGCGGTGAGATCGTTCTATCTGGAGGCGATCATGAAGAAATTGTTGGCCGGACTATTTTAGAGTCGGGTGTCAGTAAAATCTTCAGAGAAGGAGGAACCTCCTCCATTCGCTTGAATGGTGTACTTCGTAACACGGGTAGTTCACTCTATGTTGACTCTGGGCGGCTTGTGAAAACAGATCAGCCTAATATCAATGGCCTCATGGGTGCTTGGGCCATTGTCCGCGATGCTGTCACGAATGCCTTCTGGGTTATTCCTGGGAATAGCAGTTATACTTTCACTGCGACGGCTGATTCATCGACAGATCGGTTAACGACCAGAGATGGAAATGGTGATCCTCTTCCTCATACACTTGCAAACGGGGCCTTAGTCCGCTTCAGCAGCACTGGCACATTGCCGGGCGGTCTCTCATCCTCTGTCAGCTATTACGTGGTTGATACTTCTGGTGCCTCTGACAACTCAGGAGTCCCCTCACGTATTGGCACTTTGCAGGTAGCTCTGCTTCCCGGGAATACGGTTTCACCCGTTAATATTACCAGTGCAGGTACGGGCATCTTGACCATGACCAGTCAGATTTCATTCACGGTGAATTCGCAATCTGATACATTAACTTCATCAGGTGAACATCGGTTGTCAAAAGGTGGCATGGTCCGGTTAGCTTCCTATGGAACTCTTCCTGGCGGTTTGAGTTCCGGGGTGGACTACTATTTGATTGATGTCGCAACCCGCTCATTCCGACTCAGTCTGTCCATCGATGGTTCGCCAGTAAACATTACTGATATTGGCACCGGTGTGCATACAGTCGAGAGCCAGGGAACACCAAAACGCGTTGGCAGCTCGGCCTTAACCTTTACCGCTGATTCAGTTAATTTCCCAGCATCTCAAGGCAATGGTAAGATAAAAGTCGCCATCTCACCACAGCCTGTCTTGGGTGACATTACTGCTTCTCTCACGGGTGATGGGACCCTAGCCAGCCCTTACATTTATACCATTTTCACCACGGAAGAAAAGAACTCAAACAATGACGTTGTCGCTTTCGTTAATAGTGATCCCCAGAGGAGCGGGATTTTTAGTGTGGCGCTTTCGGGTGGTAACGAATATGTGAATAATGTCAAAGATCTGGGGACCTATGGTTCACCAACCTTTTTGGCCAATGGTAGTTTTGACAGTGGCAATACCGAATTAGATTGGGCCCGCAATGAAGCCATTGGCGGATCATTCAACGATGGATTCGTTATGCCAAACGGTGAGTATGTTTCTAGCTGGGCTCCTTTGAGTAACACAGCGGTAACCCAAAATTTGACTATTTCTACACCTGCTGGGCGTGACACATTCTCTTTGCGGTTTGCTACTCAGAATGCTTCGACTGTTAATTTGACCAACTCAGCACTCAATACAATCCGTTCAGGGGGGATTCTGATTTCTCCGACTGTGGGTGCTAATGATTCCGCAATTAATGGCACCGGTTCTATTTCAACCGGCGGTGAGGGGAACTTGCAGAATTTGTTGATTCATCAATACAACGAATTGGGTTCGCTGAACATTGGGGCCAAGATTACAGACCGCTTAGCCGTTCAAAGAGTAGGCCGCCTCACTGGAGCTATTCGTAATTCAGTCATTTTGGATGATATCACAGGTGTTGCCATAGGCCAGGTTATCACAGGGACTGGAATCAATAACGTAACGACCGTTTTTGCTATCGATGTTCCTAGCCGTACGATCACTTTAAATCGTGACCATGATGGCTTAGTCCGTACTTTACCGGTTAACTACACTTTTGGTTACACCCTGTCTGGGGTGGCTAGTAGCACTAATAATCTTGAGTTAACTTTAAACTCCGTGGATGGATTGGCGATTGGCAATACAGTCTCAGGCACTGGCATCACCAACGGCACCTTGATTACCGCCATCAACTCAGGAACTAAAGTGGTAAGCATCAGCATTCCGCATGATGAAATCATCCGCACCAATCCCGTCAATTATAGTTTTGTTAATGCAGTCAAATCAGGAGCCGCAAGTGATCCAAATCGGCGCTTTTTGGCGGGTGTCGTCAATGCTAAAAATCTGACTCCAGGCATGAGCGTCACAGGTCCTGGGATTCTTGCTGGCACCACCGTCTTCGCTGTTGATAAAGTAAATCTGATCGTTACCCTAAGTTGGGATCACGATGGAAATTACCGTCGTGGTGATTATGTCTTTGACGGGAATATTTCTTCTAAGGCAAGTACTGGGGATACTTATCGCCGTCGTATCATCGGTTTAGTGAAGCCAGGTAATGGTGTTCTCAATGATGCCTCTGAGTTCGGCATTGTAAGCACAACGGACCTTTACATTGGAATGCCAATGTCTGGACCTGGAATACCTTTCGGGGCAACCATCTCATTTATTTTCTCTGATGGAGACATTGAAGTCAGTTCAAACCACTTTTTCACGGGTGAATCTTCACTCGTCAGATTCACGCCTTCTACGGGTATCGAAAAACTGGGTGGCGGCACTCTGGTGCTAAGCGGTGATAACCAATACACGGGAGTCACTTATATTGGTGAAGGTGTGCTGCGTGCGCAGAAACTCACTGACGGAGGTGTTATTGGTAGCTTGGGTGCATCTTCAGCGGCCTCATCTAACCTGTTCTTTAACGGCGGTGAACTCCAATATGTCGGAGAATCAGCACGAACAAATCGTGGCTTTCAATTGGCTGAGTCGGCTATTCTAAATATTGGCCATGAAAAAACGATGGCCACATTCACTGGCACTCTCGTCGGTTCAGATCGCTTTGAAAAACAAGGCCCAGGAACACTTGTCTTCAATGGAAATGCAGGTCTGGAATCTTTCCGTGTCGAACAGGGGCGGTTACTTCTACAGGCTATTGATACTAACCCAAGTCCTGGGACTTTTTCGCCCACGAACTTCTCTCAGACCAATTTGACCAGTTTACGAGTCGCTGGGGGAACCCTTGAGCTGCGCGGTACGCCACAAGGAAACGTGGCCCAGACATTTGGCAGTACCTTTTTCATCGAAGAAGGCGCTTCTGAATTGAAAGTAACGAGTGTAGCTTCGTTTGATCCTAACAACTTGATTGCAACGACTAACTTCCGCTCAACAACCCTCACGTTGATGGGCCAGGAGGAGAATGCGGCACCTGTGCGTTCCCCAGGTGGTAGCTTGCTGTTCACTCTGAATGCTGAAACCTCGAGTGCCCCGGCTAAAATTTTCTTGGCATCCCAATCTCGCGGTATGCAGCCTTGGGCGACATTCAGAAACTTGGGCTCTAATCCATTCGGTGGCGTCAATGATTTTGCTTTTATCTCATCCACGGGAGAAATTACTTCGGCAAACAATTCTCTGATTACCATTACCGATACCTCACAATGGGCGATCAGATCAGGATCAGCGCAGGCTAGCGACAATGTTTCTGAAGTAGCGTCGCAAGCGTTCACGGGCACAATTGCACAAAATCGTTTTGTAAACACGATCCGCTACGAAAGCTCCGTTGATAGCACTATTAACATCAATTCTGGCAAAACCCTCGAACTCTTGTCAGGTGCGATCCTAGTCGCCTTTGATGTTAATGGAGCCCAGAAGCGAATCATGGGGCCTGGAAACATAACAGGTGGTTTGTTCAATAGTAAGAATAGTGATTTTATCATTCATAACTACAATCCAGCTTCAACCTTTACGATCGGTGCTGGGATCATTGATCGTTCAAGAGAAACTCAAGGCTCAACAGAAGGACTCGGATCACTAATCGCGGGACAATCAGTGCTGAAAGTCGTTGGAAGTTTTGATTCGACGACGCTCTTGCTATCTCTCCAGGTCGGGATTCGAGTTGACGGTCCCGGTATTGCTCCCGGCACCGTCGTGACACGTGTAGATGTAGATAATCAGATTGTAGGTCTGAGTCTGCCAGCACAAAGCAATCAATCAGGACAAACCTACAGATTCACTGAAACGGTGAATTTGATTCAGACGGGGATAGGTACGACCATTTTATCGGGAACCAATCAATACACAGGTAGTACCTTTGTTCATGGCGGCGTTTTGCGGCTTGATTCTCAAAATGCAATTCCTGGAGGCATTGCAAGCACTGGCGGGACAAGTCCTATCGTGGTTGAAGGCGGTATTCTGGGACTTGGGGTAGAAAATTTCGGCCGAAATTTCGGCGTTGGAAATGATAGAATAGAGTTCAAAGGGAATGGCGGTTTTGCCGCGTATGGCGCAGATCGCAGCGTAAGCTTTGGTGGATCATCGACGCCTGAGCGGTTACGCTTTGGGAACCAAGGCTTTGTTCCAGATGGCTCTTCACTACTCCTCGGCAGCGCAGATGCCACGCATAA
>JAIXZA010000075.1 GCA_027489965.1 Verrucomicrobiaceae bacterium | reverse complement strand
GGCACCTGACCGGCCCTGAAGGCAATCACGCCGTCATCGTCTATCCGTTCGTTCTTTGTGGCCTTTCCATTCTTTCCTCATTGTTTGGTATTGGCTGGGTCAATTTCGTCAAACAAACGGCCACAGCGTCCCTCGTCAGCGGCGTAGCCGTTTCTGGGATCTTATCTGCAATCCTCTTTAAATGGGCGACATCAGCCATCTTCCCTGAGTCAGTCGTAATGGCAGGCAAGACGATCACACCAAGCAATCTCTTTTATTGTGCGATCATTGGCATCGTCCTAACCTTTGTAGTCGTCTGGATCACGAACTACTTCACTAGCACCGCCCACGCTCCAGTGCGCCGCATTGCCAAAGCTTCGGAAACTGGCCACGCCACCAATATCATTGCTGGCATCAGTGTCGGCCACCACGCCACCCTACTCCCAGTGCTAGCTATCGCTGGGTCTATCTGGCTTTGCTGGGATTTGGGCGGTCTGTATGGCATCGCCACAGCCGTGGTTTCCATGCTCAGCCTCAGCGGCATCATTATTTCCCTAGATGCTTTTGGCCCGATCACTGATAATGCCGGTGGCATCGCTGTGATGTCCGGCCTGCCTGAGGAAGTGCGCAAAATCACCGATGAGCTGGATGCCGTCGGCAATACCATGAAAGCAGTCACCAAAGGCTATGCGATCGCTTCTGCCGGACTTGCAGCCATGGTTCTCTTTGGTTCTTATGTCGAGGAGCTGAAAGCTTTCCTTAGCCTCAAGACCATCGCCTTTGACTTGATGGACCCAAAAGTGATCATTGGCATGTTCATTGGCGGACTGCTTCCCTACCTCTTCACAGCCTTTGGCATGGATGCCGTGGGTAGTGCCGCTGGAGCCGTCGTGCGCGAAGTACGCCGTCAGATTGCTGCTAAGCCCGGCATTCTTACAGGACAGGACACCCCTGAATATGGTCAATGCGTTGATATCGTGACCAAAGCCGCTCTTCAGCAGATGATTGTTCCAGCGCTACTGCCAATCGTTTTTGTCGTTGGGATCGCCTTTTTGGGTAAAGAGGCCCTTGGTGGACTTCTTATCGGAACGATCATCACCGGACTTTTCGTCGGTATTGCCATGACAAGCTCAGGTGGTGCCTGGGACAATGCTAAAAAGTATGTCGAAGAAGGCAATCATGGGGGCAAAGGTAGCTTTGCCCATGCAGCGGCCGTCACTGGTGATACCGTGGGCGACCCCTACAAAGACACCTCAGGACCTGCGGTGAACCCAATGATCAAAGTGGTGAACATTTTGGCGATCCTTGTGATCCCATTGTTCTTTAAATAAATCTCTGATTTAGCCCTAGCGGCTAACTTTCGGATTCATTGTTCAACGAATTCCGCTCACACCGCCATTCTTGGCGGTGTGTTTTTACCCAGTCAGTTAAAGCGCGCTCAAAACCTACATCCCGCCCCTCTTTTTCACTGACGAACCATTTGTGACGCATAATTTGCTGCAATTCAGCCTGAAATTCAGCATATGGAGAAGAGCTAGCGGGATTGACTGGCATAATGAGGGCCACAAATCTCCACCTTTGAACCCGACACGCAAGCCCTGCATCTCAGCCATGGATATTTCTTTCTGAACGAAGAAACCTCATGACAAAAGTGGTCTATCCGTTATATCTTGCGACTTCAACCTTCCCGTCCAACGGGCCGAAGTAGCTCAGAGGTAGAGCAGCGCATTCGTAATGCGCGGGTCGCGGGTTCAATTCCCGCCTTCGGCTCCATCTCCCGTGAAGACTTCATGACCGAACCCATAGACAAGCCTCGTTTGAGCCGCATCAAGCGCAGAGAGGAGATGCTTAACAGCATTGCAAAGCTGATCGGCTGCACAGCACTCGTCGTCACTGTGGCAGTTGTTTTCTACGTTATTGTCATTCAGTTGGACAAACAGGGACCCAAGGTGGACCCCGCCTATGTGGATGCTGTCGAATTAGCGTCCCACGAATACCGCTGGGCAGGTACTGAGACTGTTGCAAAAGATGCAGGACTAGGAGTCTCTAGACCCGCTCTGCCAAAGCTAACAGCCAAGCCGAGTAACGCACCGTCGCTGGCCAATACATTGCCGGGCTCCCAAAGTGTGCCGACAGTCAGCGGAATTGCCAACATTGAAACCAAAAAACCGAAAATCGAAGCAGCAATTCGCCAGTTTTTCACTGCCAATTCGATTGCTGAAAAAGCGCTTTGCTCACGAGATGCCGAGCGGGTCTTACCGCTCATGGAGGTTTATTATAAAAAACACCAACTCATCGTTGGTGTATGGCAAAAGTTGGGCTGGGTCCTCAATATGGACGAGCCGGGCCAGAGGTTAGCTTATGCCCAGTCCTTGTTTGAGGATGTCGATCCAGTCTGTCTCATTATTGAAGAAACAGCCTCGGGAGAAATCCACATCGACTGGGAAAGCAGCGTTCGCTACAGCGAGCTAGATTGGCAGGAGTTCATCTCCACACGTCCAGACCAACCGACCCTTTTCCGAGTCATTGCCTCAAAACCCGTCAACTCGCCAGAATCATCTTTCAGCGCTGGAGATGAAGTTATCGAACTTAAGCATCCCGCCGAGCAGGGCACGGTCTATGCGTACTTTAATCGAGCAGATCCTCAGTTTAAAACGCTTGTCGAGCAATTGCAGCTGGGGAACTGGACAAACGTCCCGTTAACGCTGCGGCTGTGTTATCCCGGACCTACGTCCAATGCTAAGACAGTACGCATTGCGGGCGTCGAAGGGAAAGGCTGGCTAATACTTCACAAATCGAGGAGCTAAAACCTGTGAGCAAAAGCAAAACATCCAAATCAAAGACCAAGACAGTCAAAGCCACTCCAAAGGCTGCGATCAAAAAAAAGGTCATTGCTAAAACAGCAGTTCCAAAGGCCGCGAAAGCGGCAGTTAAAAAAATCGCCAAACCGGTGACTAAAAAGCCAGTCCCGAAAGCCAAAAAGGCGATCCACCTCCCAGTTAAAGCCAAGAAGCCTATAGCTCCTGCTAAGAAAACAACAGCAGGTGCCAAGAAGCCACCCGTGAAGAAGTCAGCTGCGCCTGCTAAAAAATCAGTTCTCGCGGCAAAGAAAGCACCAACGAAAAAGACAGCCACAAAGAAGCTCCCTTTAGTAGTGGTCAATAAAACGCCCACTTCACCTCCCGCTAAAGGCTCAAAACCTGTCATCAAGATCGCGGTAAAAACAGCTCCGCCAGCCAATAAATCTTTGCCAGCGCCTAAAGTCGTGACTGCCAAGAAAGCGGCCGCTAGCGCTCCTGCCCTAGCCAAAGACGAGCCAGTTAAGGTCAGCACGACTTTAGTCGTGTCTTCGACAGGAATGCCACGGATAGCCAGTCTGCCGTCAGCACCACCACCGCCGCCAAAAGCATCCGCTAAGAAGCCAAATTCCCCGCAGATCGTTTCAGAGCCCATCGAGCCCGCTAAAGCACCAGTCATCTCTTCTGAAAAGGCATCGACGGTTAAATCAGGTGCGCTTTTTTACGACTCTCACATGCACACCCCTTTATGCAAACATGCTTGGGGTGAACCTGAAGAATACTGCGCCCAAGCGCTGAAATCAGGACTCAAAGGCGTGATCTTCACCTGTCATTGCCCAATGCCAGATGGCTACTGGCCATCTGTCCGCATGTCAGAGAGCGAGTTCGACACTTACGTCGCCGTTGTTCAGCGTGCGGCAAACGCCTACAAGGACAAGCTTGATGTCGGCCTTGGTCTTGAAAGCGAATACTTCCCTGGCTACGAGAAGTGGATCGAGAATCTGCATAAGCGCGCTCCTTTCGACTACATTCTTGGTGCCGTGCATTGGCAAGCCAAAGAATACCTGAACAAGTACGAAACAGGCACCATCGAAAACTTCCGCCGCACCTACTTTGATCAGCTTGCTCAGAGTGCCGAAACAGGTCTTTATGATTGCCTCGCTCATCCAGATTTAGTCAAGAATTACCACCCTGACAGCTGGTGTTTTGCGATCATCAAAAACAGCGTCATTGCAGCTCTTGATCGGATCGCAAAAACAGGTGTCGCTATGGAGCTAAACACTTCTGGTCTGAACAAAAGCTATTCGGAGATGAATCCGGGCAATGAAATGCTGAAAATGATGGCTGAGCGCAAGATCCCTATCGTGCTCGGCAGTGATGCCCATAAACCTATTCGTGTCGGTGAGCACTTCATCACAGCACTCAATAACCTTGTTGAAGCGGGCTTCGAGCACGTCAGCTATTTCAAAAAGCGCCAGCGCATTGATGTGAAAATCAGTGATGTGATCTCCAGCATCAAGCGTGCGACAGACGCAAACGCCTGATATCAATCTACTTCAGCAAATGATTCACGATGATCTGGGACCAAGCTTCCAGTTCCTCATGTTTTGCTTTTAGCTCCGCTAAAGTCAAGAATTGAAGATCTTGGATAGCGTCTTCATTGGAGCTGACTTCCGCGCTGCTGAGCTCAAAGCGGTGAACGACGCCTAGATGCACGCTACCAACCTCAGAGGAGTCGTCATTGATCAGACCTATCACCGTCTGTGTGTGTGTGCCGCCGATCACTAATTCTTCAGTGATTTCACGCTCAATGCTGTTGAAATACATCGTTTCACCGAGGCCGTCGTGACTTTGATCCACGGGATTGATATGCCCACCGATACCAACGGAGCGTTTTGAAACTAGACGCTTTTCGCCCGACTTCCCGCCGCGTGTGTAGCAGAGATAGCGTCCATCATGATGAAAGATGGAGTAGGGAATAAGCTGCTTATGGGTCGGGTCAAGCTCAGCGGCTGGACGCTCCATGAAGAAATTAGCCCCAGGTGCAAGCATGGCCTCCAGATAACGATTCACCTCTGGTTGGAAGCCCTGAAAGCTACCAAGTTGATCGAGAAGGGCGCGAGTGATGACAAGAACATGTTCCATGGATGCTGCTGAGATTGAGCAGCACCGGCAGCGGGTCAAATGGCTTCATCAAGCCAGCAACTCTTTGATCACTTTACGATGCTCCACTCCGGTGAGCTTTTGATCCAGCCCTTGGAACTTGTAGGTGAAGCGTTCGTGATTGTAGCCAAGCAAATGCAGCACGGTGGCATGAAAGTCACTGATGTGGAGCGGATCCTTCACGATGTTGTAGCTGAACTCGTCCGTTTCACCATGGATCGCCCCGCCTTTAGAGCCGCCGCCAGCCATCCACATGGTGAAGCAACGCGGATGGTGGTCGCGCCCGTAATTTTCTTTACTGAGACCACCTTGACTGTAAATCGTGCGGCCAAACTCGCCACCCCAGATAATCAAGGTGTCCTCGAACATACCGCGCTGCTTTAGATCTTCTATGAGCGCATGGCAGGGCTGATCAATGTCTTTGCATTGGCTGGGCATACGGCCACCGACATTGCTGTGGTGATCCCAGTTGTTGAGATAAATTTGAGTGAAGCGAACGCCGCGCTCAGCCAATCGCCTTGCCATCAGCACGCTATTGGCAAAGGTGCCGCGCTTTTTAGCCTCGTCTCCATACATCTTGAAAATGTAGTCAGGCTCCTGGGTAATGTCGGTAAGCTCCGGCACGCTGGCCTGCATGCGGAAAGCCATCTCATACTGCTGAATGCGGGTATGTGTTTCTGGATCACCGACCTCTTTAAAGTTCAATTCATTCAGCGCATTCAAGCCCTCAATGGTGCGCTTGCGCACGCTGCTTGAAACTCCCGGTGGATTATTGATGAAAAGGATCGGATCACCTTTGCTCCGGAAAGAAACACCGGCATGTTCACCAGGCAGATAGCCGCTTGACCAGAGGCGGGAAGAGATGGCCTGCTCCTGCTCGCGATTCGTGGGCGTAGCGATAAGGACCACAAAGGTCGGCAGATTTGAATTCATGGAGCCAAGTCCATATGAGGCCCAAGACCCCAAGCAGGGACGACCACCGATTTGATTGCCCGTCTGCATGGCACAGATGGCGGGCTCATGGTTGATGGCCTCTGTATGCAAAGAGCGCATCCAGCAAATGTCGTCGGCATTCTTGCTCAGATGAGGCAAAAGATCAGCATTCATCCACATGCCGCATTTGCCGTATTGAGCAAAGTTGAACTTAGACGGAGCGATCGGAAATCGAGCCTGCCCACTAGTCATCGTTGTCAGGCGCTGACCGTTGCGAATGCTGGCAGGCAGATCCTTATCATACCACTTTTGCATTCCTGGTTTGTAATCAAAGAGGTCCATCTGCGAAGGTCCACCGACCATGTGCAAGTAGATCACGCGCTTGGCTTTGGGCGCAAAGTGCGGCCCCGTAACACCGATGGCACTATTGGCACTTGCACTGCCCAACATCGCATCACCTAGAAGTGAGGACAAGGCAGCGCCACCGAGTACGTTTTTACCACGAGCAAACAGCTGGCGACGAGTTTGATAGGTATTCCATTCTTCGAGGATATTCATAAATATATAAGGCAGACATTCACTTATTCAGCACTTCATCGAGATTCATGAGCTGATTGCAAAGCATTGTCCAGGCAGCGAGTTCGGGCTTGGATAGCTTATCATCGACTTTAGACTCGCCCACTTTGAGTAGCTCTTCAGCATCAGCCGGATTAGCACTGTAGTGGGCGCGCAGGTCATTGAGACTCACCTGAATGATTGCCATCTCATTGGCTTTGGGTAAACGGCAAAGCAGGCGTTCAGCTAGGGCTGAAGCTTTGGCTGTGTCGTCGCCAAGCACTGTGCCGAGGGTTCTCTGGGCGAGGTTGCGGGCAGCCTCGATAAACTGCGGGTCATTCATCGTCACCAAGGCTTGGAGAGGCGTGTTGGTTCGGTCACGGCGGACACAGCTCACTTCACGGCTTGGCGCATTAAAGATGTCCAAGCTTGCAGGTGGAGCCATGCGCTTCCAGAAGTTGTAAAGAGTGCGGCGGTAAAGGTTTTCACCTTTGTCTTGCGTGTATTTTTCCGTTCCCATGCCCACCACTTCCCAGACATTCTCCGGCTGGTAAGGCATTGTGCCAGGACCGCCCATGGTTGGAGAAAGCGTGTTACTGGCAGCTAGGGCATAGTCACGGATCATTTCGGCATCCATGCGGAAACGGGGACCACGACTAAGGAGCGAATTGTCCCGATCTTTATCCGTTTTTTCAGGCGTGATGATCGCAGCCTGACGATAGGTGGCTGAGGTAACGAGCATTTTAAACAATCGCTTCACGTCCCAACCGCTTTCACGGAACTCGACCGCCAACCAATCGAGTAATTCTGGGTGCGTAGGTGCGGATCCCATGATGCCAAAGTCTTCGCTGGTCTTCACGAGTCCGCTGCCGAAAAGCTCCTGCCAAAAGCGATTCACGGTGACTCGCGCGCTCAATGGATTTTCAGCGCTGACCAGCCACTGAGCCAGGCCAAGGCGATTCTTCGGTGCACCATCAGGCAATTTACCAAGGGCCACAGGCACAGCGGCATCCACGGCTTCGCCTACCTTATCGTATTGGCCACGCATGAGGATGTTGGCCATTGGCATGGTATCCTTTTTCTCCTCTTGGATATGGGTGATCGGACTGCGTGTCTCAATCGCCTTCTTCTCGGTTTCAAGTTTAGTATTCAGCCCATCAGCCGCCTTATAACCCGCATGGCGAGTCACGAGGTAGTGCTCAAAAAGCGCTTCTTTTTGTTTCGGGCCGCGTTTGCTGGAGGCCAGCATTTCGCGCAATGGCCCTACTTTCGAAAGGGTCATTACTTCAGCAGGTGCCAGCATCCGATCATAAATGCGCACGTCTTGTACGCTGCCGTCATGAAAGACTTGTACATGGCTGCGCTGGCCGATTCGAGTTGGCGTTGTCGTCTTGATGCTGCCCTTGAGACCATTCGTTTCATACTTCAGCTCCTGCTCTTTTCCATCGATGAAGATCTTTACGCCTTGATCCTTTCCACTGCCATTATACGTCACAAAAACATGCTGCCAGACTCCGGGGCGCACACTTGGTTTTTTAGTGCTTACTTTCAGCGCGTCATTGGGCCAGGTGCTGACGATATGGACCGCAAAACTACGATCCGCTTGCCAGAGATCCCAGCCGCGATATTGACCTTTTTCATCCATTCGAGCTAGGATAGCGCCATTGACACCAAGTTTGCCGACGCGGACCCAGGCACCATAGCTGAAGGATTGGTTCTTTTCGAAGTCGCCCACATTGCCGATTTCAAAAGTGCCACCTGGCTTCATCATTGGTGCCGGGCCGATTTTTCCATCGGGCTTCCAGGACACTTCACCCGTCGCCTTATAGGTCTTTGTGGCACCGCAAACGCCAGTCACCTCACTACCGACACCCTCATTGAGTGGTAAATGAGCAACCAAGCCTTTCGCTGGAATGTCCTTATCTAAATCGGCAGGCTTAGCCGAAGTCAGCCATTGATCAAACTCTGGGGCTGCCAGTTTGCGGTTCTCACCCATCTTGGTTTTTGCTGCGGCGATCTCAGTCGGCAGAGCTTGCCAACGTGGTCGATCTTTGTCCGTCGGTATGACTAGGACAGGTCCCAGTCCATCCTTCACGTTGCCATCTTTTGGCTTCTGCGTGGTGTTGCGGAAGAAAGCAGCCAATGAGTAGTAATCACGCTGAGTAATCGGATCAAATTTGTGATCGTGGCATTGCGAACAATTTGTCGTTAGTCCCATGTAAACCCAGCCAAGCGTCTGAACGCGGTCATTGGCATAGTTGGCCAGATTTTCTTCATCAATGGTGCCACCTTCATTTGTGGTCGTGTTGCAGCGCTGGAATCCCGTCGCGATGAGTTGGTCTTCGGTCGGTTTTGGCAGAAGGTCCCCTGCAATCTGCTCCATGGTGAACTGATCAAAGGGTTGATTGCGATTAAACGCCTTCACCGCCCAGTCTCGGTAAGGCCAGATCGCACGTTCCTTATCAAAATGCAGACCATGTGTGTCAGCATAGCGGGCAGCATCCAGCCAATAGCGCGCACGATGTTCGCCATAGGCGGGCTTTTTCAGCAGTTCGTCCACCAACTCATTGTAAACCACATCTGGTAATTTCCCTGCGACGGCTTTTGCTGCATAAAGCTTGAGCATCTCCGGTGAAGGTGGCAATCCAGTTAAGTCTAAGGTGACGCGACGAATGAGAGCATGTGCCTCGGCCTCCAGAGCCGGAGTCAACTGATGTTCCTCAAGTTTGGACAGCACAAATTGATCCACGGGCGTCTTCACCCAAGCCGTCGATTTGACGACCGGCAAAGGCGAGCGCTCCGGCTTGATCAGCGACCAATGGGGCTGCCAGGGTGCTCCTTCAGCAATCCAAGCTTTAACCATTGCAATCTGGGCTGGTTTGAGCGTTTTGTGCGACTCTGGTGGCGGCATAATTTCCTCCTCATCAGTGGAAATTAAGCGCTGATAAAGCGGGCTATCCTCAGGCTTCCCCTTCAGGACGGTCGGTTGTTCGCCTTCTTTGGCGGTAAAAAAACCGGCCTCGGTGTCTAATCGTAGGCCCGCCTTCCGGGTGCCTGGGTCAGGACCATGACAATGGAAGCAAGCCTCTGCCAAAATCGGACGAATGTCCTGATTAAAGGCGACACGACCATTGCTAGCCCCGAAGAGACTGCTCTGGGCTGTGATCAAACATAATATGACTTGGATGCGTATGATTGTCATCGGTTCATGATACGGTGTCAGATGAAGATTTATACCAAATACCCTGATAAAGCATGATTCATCATTGGCAGTGTCGAAATTGACATAAATCTATCCATGCGGCCCTAGGCTAAAATGATTCATAGAAGTCTCACTTGAAGATTTTTTTAACATCATTGAACCGCTGTCTCAACAACGCTGTCTCCTGCCTTGCGCTTTATTTATCTCTCTTTAGTATCGCAGCCCCTTCTCTGCCAATTTAATGAAAAAACCTGACGAAATCATGCTCATCCCTCACGAAGAGGGTTTTCGTGCATGGAGAACTAAAGCGGGGCTAACCACCGCTGGAGAAACTGAGACCAAGACCTGGCGAGGCGCAGAGTGGATTGCCTTACCTGCCCGCTGTGTCGTCAGTGTTCCCATGCGCTTTCAGGGAGTGGATGCCTCACGTCGAGAGTCAGCTGCTCAATTGGAGTTAGAGGCCGCAGGCTTAGGTGCAGAGACCTCCGAGACATTTAATTACGAACTGCACACCCTAGGCTCTGATGAGCGTGACCAGCGCACCAGCACCTACATTCAGGTGTCCCCACTTCCGGCCAGCATCGTCGAAAATGGCGATGACGCACGTTATGCGCCCTCAGTTGCCTTTCACAAACTAACGCCAGGTGAGCTGCTAGTCTGGCGTGAGGACGGTGCTTTTGTCATCGCCATTCCCCACGAGAGTGGGGAGCCGATGCATTCACAGGCACTTGCTGCACGTTGCCTTGATGCTGATGCGGCAGCAGAAATACGCTGCATTTTAGCCTCGCTTGAACTGTCCAGCTTGAACCCTGATATCCATGCTTTAGCGTTGGTTACAGGCAGCATACCAGATGACCTCATCCCTGAAGATTTCGCTCAGGCGCTGGACCTTCCGGTCATTATCAAGGACTTATCTGTCCCTGCAGCTCCAGCCCATGCCACACGTCTCGTTCCAGCCAGTGTCGTGAGACTCCGCCTCGAGCGTCAGCAGCGTCGCATGATGATGCTAGGGGCGCTTGCATTCGCTTTTGTTCTTGTCGCAGCTCTGAGCGCCTTTGCCATCAGAGTCTGGGTTCGTGAGCGCAGTATTACGAGTGAAGAGGTCCGTTTAGCTGAACTTGAGCCAGAGCTCTTGACGATTCGTGACGCCAAGGCAGCCTGGGAAGATTTACTTCCAGCACTGACACCTGACACTTATCCAGTGGAAAGCATCTATCAGTTGGTGCTGTTGCTGCCGCCTGAAGGGATTCGCGTCACACGTCTCGAGATCAAACAGGATGGTTTGATTATTGATGGAGAGGCATCTTCTCTTGGGCATGGCATTGAGTTTCGTGATAAAGTCATGTCATCACCTGCCTTCAAACGCTGGACTTGGGAAATACCACAGCCAACTAGCCTGCCTGATGGTCGCGCGACCTTCCGAGCAGAGGCTAGGCCCCTAGAAAGTGAAGCCGCTGAAACCACAGAAGGAGATGCCCAGCCATGACTGCTAACGAACAACGTCTAGCCTTGGGACTCGGACTTGTCCTCATTGGTGGCATCGCCTTCATTGGCCTGACGAAACTTAAATCCTGGAAAAGCCGAGTCGATACTCACGCCATGGAAATGGAAAGTCGCCGTGCCGAAGCAGATGAGTTACTTTCCCAACAGGATTTTTGGAATCAGCGTTCTACTTGGCTTATCGAAAAGCAGCCCCTCTACACCAAAGCAGGTGAAGCCTCTACCAGCATCCTCAATTTGGTCGATGAATTAGCCGCCAAAAATGGTGTCAAAATCACGCAGAAGCAGCTTACCGAAGCAAGCGAGCGTGTTGGCTTAACCTCAGCCAATGTGACTCTTGAAGTCCGCGGAGAAATGAAACCCGTGCTTACCTGGCTCTATGAATTGCAACAGCCTGGAAACTTCATTGGCATCCCCGCCATGACAGTGACGCCCAATGAAGAAGACACTGCGGAAGTAATCGTGAACATGAACGTGCAAAAATGGTTCAGACTACCACCGTCATGAAGACTATCGTTTACAGCTTCCTCTTTTTTGCGATTGGCCTGGGTTCACTTACAGCTGGAGATTCCACTGCAATACCGAAACCACACGATGCAGAGCGCTACCAGGAATCCTGGCAAGTGAACCCGTTTGCATCAAAGATCGACTGCAGTCCACCCGCACCATCAAATGGGTCGCAAAACTGGTCACTTTCAGGAATGTTCAACAACAACGGCAGTATCCGAGTGACCATCAAAAACAATCTCACGGGTCAAGTGCGATATGTTAGCAGCGAAAGTAACGAAGGTGATGAATTCAAACTCATCAAAGCTGACTTTAATCGGAATCGAGATAAAGCGTCAGTCGTCATCACCCGAAGGAACGAAGAAGCAGAACTGAAGTATCAACCATGAGATCGCTCCTTTACATAGCTGCCATTTTATTGATTGGCCTTAACATTCTCCAAGCGCAGGACGCTGTGCCTGCTGCGGATGCCCCACCAGAAGCTCCTGCTACGACGGAAGAAACGACTACCGATGAACCAGTTGAACCCTCTGCCGAGGCTGCGATTCCTACTGAAACGGAAGCCGTGATTCCAACGGCTTTTGATATCTCACGATATCAGAGCACCTGGGATAAAAATCCTTTCTTGCTGAAAACAGCCCCCGTCGTTCAGACGCAGGTCCAGTGGAGCCAAGACTGGGCGCTAGCGGGCATGTTCAACCACAAGGGAAAGATCCGCATCAGCATCAAGAATAAGCAGACCAACGAATTCAAACAGGTCAACAGTGACGCAAAACCAGATGCTGAATTCCGCCTAGTGAAAGCTAACTTTCATCGTAATCGCAATGAGGCCTCAGCAGTGATTGCTAAAGGCACGGAGGAAGCTGAACTCAAATATGATGAAGCCGCAGGCGGTCAGCCCGTGACGATCAACAACACCATGCGAGCAACTACGCCTCAGGGGCAACCGCAGGGGCAACCTCAGGGCGGTGTGCCTGGAATGCCAGGAGCTCAACGTACGGGGGTAGTCACAGGCCAGTCACCCCTGACAAAACCCTTAGCTCCGAATGCCAACGGACGCGTCTTTAATGCCCCTGGCCTACCTAGTGGTGTAGCATCCCAGCCAGGACAAATCGGAGGACAGCCAAATATCAATATGCCACAGGGAGTCATTGGAACTCAATCCGGGGCTCCTGGGGTAGCTCCACCAGCAATCTCTCGCCGCCGACAATTGATCCCAGCACCGGTGATTCCTGCCCAACCGTGATTTCCAGTAAGCAACCTTCTTTCATTCCCTTCATGTTCCGCATCGCACGCATCACCTTTACTGCCCTTTGCTTTCTGGCATTTTCCGTTCAGGCTCAAATCCCGCCACAGCCAGGGGCTAATCCAAACACAATCCCGCCCCAAGCTACTGGACGCCCTTTCAATCGTCCGAATGCAGGCAACCCGAGTGGCTTGCCGCCTGGAGCCGTTGGCAGGCCAGGAGTAGCCCCAGGTGCCCCTGGAACTGGCGCACCTGGTGACCCAAAACCAGCCATTAAACCCGAAGATGCCATCAAAGAAGATGGTGGAGTCGAACTTCAATTTCCGAATACTCCACTTTCCCAGATCCTCTTGGTTTATGAAGACCTAACCGGTCTGAAAATCATTCGTGATGCCAATGTTGAACAGGCCACTGTCTCCATTGAGACCACAGGCGAACTGCCAAAAGAAAAGGCCATCATGTTCATCGAAAAAAGTCTTCTCTTGAATGGCTATGCCTTCGTGCCCTCCGGTGACGGCATGGTTAAAATTTTGGCTTTCGATGCAAAGAAGCCTCAAACCGAAGGCGCGCCATTTTTTGAATCGGCGATGGACCTACCGTTGACTGACCAAGTGGTTAACTTTGTCGTCATTCTTAAGTATCTGAATGGTGAAGACGCCATCAAAGCCATCGATCAAGTCATCCCTCGTCACAGCTATGGCGTGATCACCGCAGTGCCGAATGCCAAGGCGCTGGTCGTCACTGAAAACAGCAACACTGTGCGCGCCATCATCGCATTGCTTGAAAGGCTGGACACAAAACCTGCTGAAACCAAATCAAAAACCTTTCAAATCACCCGCTCTGACGCCGAAGATATCAAAAAGGCTTTAGATGAGATTCTAGGCACTGACGAAAAAAACGCCAGTGGCGGAGGCCGCACGCCGAGCATTCCGCAGAATCAAGTCGGCTCCATCCCTGGTCAGCCAATCCAGCCCCAAATCCCCAATCAAGGCATCAGTGTGAGCGGCGGTGGTGGAGGCTCAAGCACGGCTCAAGAGGTTCCACCCAAAATCATTTCAATTGCCCGTAGAAACTGCCTTCTAGTCATCGCCAGTTCTGATACGATGGAGTACATCACGAAGCTGATCGAAGAGCTCGATGCGGCCTCTGAGCTGCGCAACTTTATTTCCCGTCCTTTGATTTACCTAGATGTGACATCAGCCATGAGCATCATCAGTGACGCTATCTCCAGAACCGAAGGTGGCGAGGGCGGTGAAGGCGGTGGAGCAAATGCGACCTCCAACCCGAATGGCCAAAATCAAACCCAAAACAACGGTCGTAATAACCAGGGCAATAGTGGTGGTCTCTTTGGCAATAACAACGCCAATGGTGGCGGTTTTGGCAATAACGGCAGCGGGCTTGGTGGAGGGCTCGGTGGAAGTGGTGGTGGCGGCTTTGGCGGTGGTGGCGGCGGTAATCTACAACCCCTGCGCCAAAACAACGGCCCGACCTCCATAGTGGTAGGGAAAACCCTCCTCATTTCAGATCCGACCGCGAACTCCATCTTCGCATCGGGGCCACCGGAGCATCTTCGAATCCTCAATGAAATCATGGACGAACTGGACCGCCGACCACAGCAGATTCTTATTTCTGCAGTGATTGGGGATTATAGTCTGGGAAACAATACCGGCTTCTCCATCGAGACAGCTCTCCGTGGTCGTGATGGGCGCAATAAAGGTATCTTTGGACAGGTAGGAGCAAGCAATGGCCCACCATCCATTAGCACCACTGCTGGCACGACGACGACCACTAGCAATCCCGACGCACGCAGTGCGGTTAGCGCGGCCACAGCGTTCGCCACAGGCAACGCGCTCAACTTTTATGGCGGAATCGGCGCAGGCATTGATGTCATTGTCAATACACTCAATACCAACACTGACTTCAAGGTCATTTCTAGGCCGACACTCTTTACGTTGAACAACACAGCTGCCACGATCAGCAGCGGCTCATCCTTTCCTATCGCCAGCTCCACTCAAAGTAATTTCAATGGTGGAAACGCAGGCAACGGATTTCTGTCCAATGTTCAATATCAAGACATCGTTTTAAGCCTCAATATCATCCCATTGATCAATTCCGATGATGAGCTCACCCTGCAAATCTCCCAGCAGAACAGTGAACAGTCGGGCACTACATCGATCTCCGGAAACGACTACCCCACCCTAACAAAGCAGGAATTAAACACGACTGTGATTTGTAAAAATAACGGCACCGTGCTGTTGGGAGGCTTAATTCGTGAAGAAAAAGTCGTCAGTCATGCGGGCCTCCCCTTCCTTTCCAAGATCCCAGTTTTACGACTCCTCAGTGGCTCACGTTCCAAAAACAACCGCCAAAGAGAGTTGGTTATCATGATTCAGCCGACTATCGTAAATGACGTCTCAGATATCCCGCCTAATGCTCAGTTCTCTCCAGGCACGAGTCCCTTTAGCGATGAAACTCGTGCGACCTTCAATTACGAGAGGACCCAAAAAGAACTCCTCAATGCACCCAAAGCTGTTCCTCTGGATAAACCTTCCATGTCAGCGCGAATTCGCGGAATGGTGGAGAAGCTCTTTTACTGATCAAACCAGTTAAGCCACAGCTCAAAGTCGGACGGGCACGCCTTGGCTATCCAAGAAGCGCTTCACATCGCCGACGGTGTATTCACCGAAGTGGAAGATGCTAGCGGCCAAAACGGCATCAGCTTTACCTTCTGCTAGGACATGCGCCATGTGCTGCATGTTACCTGCGCCACCACTTGCGATCACAGGAATCGTCACAGCCTGACTGACAGCGGCGGTCAAAGCAATGTCGTAACCGTTTTTGGTGCCATCGGCATCCATGCTGGTCAGCAGAATCTCCCCTGCCCCGCGACGACAGACTTCAATGGCCCATTCGACAGCATCCAGCTCAGTAGGATTCCGGCCACCATGCGTGTAAACAGTCCATGAACCAGCGGCATTGCGTTTGGCATCAATGGCTACGACGAGGCACTGGCAGCCAAAGGCCTCAGCCGCAGCATCGATCACGTCTGGAGTCTTAACGGCGGCGGTGTTGATTCCCACCTTATCAGCTCCTGCTAGCAGCATTTCCCGCATATCAGCAACGGTTCGGATACCACCACCAACGGTCAGTGGCATGAAGCAGCTCTCAGCCGTGCGGGCCACGACATCGATCATGGTTTTCCGCTCTTCATGACTGGCGGTAATGTCCAGAAACACGAGTTCATCAGCACCTTGAGCGTTGTACACTTTGGCGCACTCCACGGGATCTCCGGCATCCCGCAGTTGCAGAAACTGGGTACCTTTGACCACACGGCCTTCTTTGACGTCGAGACAGGGAATGATGCGCTTAGTGAGCATCCTATGCCATACAAAAGCAAATCGTCAGAGGCAAGAGGCCAGTGAAAATCACTTCCCATCTTTTGCTGCCGGCAGACCTATGTTTGGCACCCAGCGGGCCTCCATCAGGGTATCCACATACGCTGAGTTTTCACCTTCCTTAAAAATGCCATTGGCACGCAACATCCAGTCTTTGGCTTCAGACTCATTCTTTTTTTGGAAGGATAAGGCTGCATTAGCAAAATAGTAGGCGGGAGTGTCATCCATGAAGGTGAAGCTTTCCTTCAACCGCTTTTCGGCCACATCTGTCTGATCGAGTTTGATCGCACAAACCACGAGTTTAAATAAAACCAAGTGGCGAACCGCCATCGGGGTCTTTGGGAAATCCACCAAGAGTTTTTCAAAAGCTGCCGCAGCGCCAGCCCAGTCATGCTTCACAAATAACAGCTCCGCGCGGTTAAATCGAGGCGGCAATGAGTTTGGCTGCAAGGTCTCCGCTTTAGCAAACATCTCATCCGCTTTAGCAAAATCCCGGAGAGACGGTGACAGGTAAATGGAGCCACGCATGTTATACACGTCCGGCAGATTCGGGGTTATGGCATCCAATTCATCCAACTTCTCCAAAGCATCATAGAACCGCTGCTTTTGCTGAAGTTCCTGGGCTTCTTGAAGCTTTTGCATGACCTCAGGTTGGATTGCTGGCACCTGCTGGGCGAAAGCGGACGCTTTCAAAGTCAACAACAAGGCAAGGTGGACGAGAGTGGATTTATTCATGCTGTGTCATCTTAGAGGACCAATTTCTCAAGGCAAAATAAAAAGGGTGACAAAAATCACCTAGTGACTCCCTTTTGACCTCTTGGCAGGACTCATGCATGTTTACCATTATGCCAGATACCTTGCGCTACATCCTTGCCTCAGAATCCGCACTCACCTCCATCACCGTTCGCGGCTGGGTCAGAACTCGTCGTGACTCCAAAGCCTGCTCGTTCATTGAGGTCACGGACGGCTCATGCTTCAAAGGACTGCAAATCGTGGTCGATGCCAGCCTGCCCTGCTCTTCATTGATGCCGAGCATCCTGACAGGAGCCAGCATTGAGGTGGATGGAGATCTCATTGCCTCCCCTGCCGCTGGACAAAAATGGGAACTCCAGGCCAAAGACGTCCGCCTGCTTGGTGAAGCTGACGCTACTTATCCCCTGCAAAAGAAGGGCCACACGCCAGAGTTCCTGCGCACCATTGCTCATCTACGTCCTCGCACGAACCTTTTCAGCAACGTTTTCCGCGTGCGCAGCCGCATGAGCTTTGCCATCCATCGCTTCTTCCAAGAGAAAGGCTTTTTCAATGTCCACACGCCGGTCATTACCTCCAGCGACTGCGAAGGCGCTGGCGAACTTTTCCGAGTCACCACTCTAAAACAAGGCAGCAATGCCAAGCCCGAAGACGACTTCTTTGGTCGCCCGACCTACCTCACTGTCAGTGGGCAACTCCAGGGAGAAACCTTCGCTTGTGCCCTGGGAAACATTTATACTTTCGGCCCGACCTTCCGTGCCGAAAACAGCAACACCGCGCGTCACGCGGCTGAGTTCTGGATGATCGAGCCTGAGATGGCTTTCTATGATCTCGATGCCGATATGACCCTCGCGGAGGAAAACGTCCGCTATCTAGCCTCAGCCATGATTCAAGAGTGCCCTGAAGAACTGGAGTTCTTCAGCAAATTTGTGGATAAAAACTTACTGAGCCGACTCCAGCAAACCATTGATCAACCCTTCCAGCGCATTAGCTACACGGATGCTGTGGATCTTCTTCTCAAATCAGGACGCACCTTTGAGCACGCCGTCGTCTGGGGAGAGGGACTGCAAACCGAACATGAACGCTACATCGCCGAAGAACACGTCAAAGGACCTGTGACCATCTTCAATTATCCAAAAGGGATCAAACCTTTCTACATGCGCCAAAACGATGATGGCAAAACCGTTGCCGCCATGGATCTACTCGTGCCTGGCATTGGCGAAATCATCGGCGGCAGCCAGCGTGAAGAGCGCCTGGACGTCCTCACCGCAGCCATGCAGCACCACGGGCTTAGCGAAGCTGATTACCAATGGTACGTTGATCTCCGCCGCTATGGCAGTGTGCCCCATGCTGGCTACGGCATGGGCTTTGAGCGCCTGCTCATGTTTGTCACTGGAGTTAGCAATATTCGCGATGTCATTCCGTTTGCACGGACACCGGGTCACGCTCCGTATTAAGCCATCATGAAGGCCCCATCGAAAGCTTCCCAAAAAGCAGCACTCTGCGGACTGTTCTTTTTTGGTTTGCTTTTGATTCAGTCTCATGCCCAAACAGGTCTCAAAATTCAGCTCGTGCCAGAAGTCACCGCCATCATCCCGGGGCAGAGTTTCCGAGTGGGACTCTTTCTCCAGCATGAGAAAGGCTGGCACACCTATTATCAGCAGCCCGGCATCGTCGGAGTCCCCACCAGCATCGTGTGGTCACTGCCCGAAGGCTTTAGAGCTGGACCCCTGGAATATCCTGAGCCGGAGACCACGCATATGTTTCAGATCAAAGCTCAGGGCTATGAACGTGATGTCCTACTTCAGACCACCTTGTTTGCACCAGACTCGCTGAAGGTCGGGCAGCGAATAACTCTCCAAGGCAAAGCCACCTGGATGTGCTGCGGTAAGACCTGCCATCCTGGCTCTAAACAGCTAAGCTTGGAGTTACCCGTCGCAGCCCAGTCCGCCTTTGATGTTCAATGGCATCCCGTGTTTGAAAAGGAACGCTCAGCCTTTGTGAAAACGAGCAATGCTTGGCAAACCAGTGCCGTGGAAAAAGGCCTCACTGTCACTTTAACACTTAAGCCCGCAGAACCCGCAGCCCTACCCTTTGATCCTGGAGATACATCTCCCAACGTGATCTTTTTCACGGAAGATGGCTGGATCAATAGCGATCAACCTCAGATCGCAAGCCTTCAAGCCGATGGCAGCCTGACTCTAACCCTGACCCGAGCGGAGTTTTTCATGGGGGGAAAAACGCCCCAAAACCTGTTTGGCATCGTCCAAAGAAAAGATGGTTGGCTCAAAGAGGGCAGCCTGCGCAGTTTAAAAATCAACCCACCTCTAATTCGTTGATCCCCTTTTGCGTTCTTGTCTAGCAGTCGTTTTTGGTACACAATTCCGCCACTCACCCACCCCCCATGAAAGGTATTCTCGTTCTCATCATCGCTGCCGCCCTCGGCTACCTCTCCTACCAGTATGCTTATCCGATCCTCACTGGTTATGTGAAGTTCGAAAAGCATAAGAAACCGGAGATCGTCGTCGCTCCAGCACCCAAGCCGGTCGAAAAGAAAGTCGTCGCCGTCGTCGAGCCGCCAAAGCCTGTTATGGAGCAGCCAAAGCCTGAGCCAAAACCTGTCATGGAGCCGCCAAAGCCTGAGCCGATGCCAGTGCCAGTCATCGACCCGAACGCCTTCGTAGCTCCCGTCATCCCCAGCATTGAGGAAGCCACCAAAAACTGGGCGGCTCTGCCAAAGAGCGCATTTCCGCGCCAGATCACCATGAAGCGCGACCTTGAATTGAGCATGAAGGTGGGAGCCAACACCGCATCCACCAAGGTAAAAGCAGGTGGCACGATGTTTGCCGTTGGGCAGGACGGAGCAAACATCTTCGTCTCCCCATCCAACGCATCTCCGATGAAAGGCTCCGTTTCGATCGACGACACAGATCTCAAAGAAGTGCTCTCCAAAGGTTACGATGTCTGGAAAGTCACTTATGTTGCCACGCTGAAGAAGGCCCATGAGTTCAAGCTTGCTGCTGCTGAGCGGGCCAAAAATGCACCGCCAGCCTCTAAAGGCGGTGCTGCTAAAGCAGGCAACGACAAACCCGCTAAAGACAAAGACGGCACCTATCCGCTACTCCTTACCAGCATGAAGTCAGGCCAAGTCACTGAAATCAAACCTGCTGCTATTAAAGAATGGGGCGAGCCCATTCTTACCGACGGAGTTTGGACAGTCACCGTCAAATACGAGACCGAAACCATGTTCGGCAAATTCGACACTGAAGCCCAAGCCTTTGTCAAAAATGGAGCCGTTGAAAAATGGATCTACACTGGTTCTGGCGAAGTAGTCCCCTAATTTCAGAAGCCTGCACTTCAAAAACCACACTGTCAGAAGTCAAATCCAGGCTCGACTTTCGGTCTATTTTGGATTGCCTGGGTTTGATTACCCTGGGCATAAGCATTGAAAATCCAACGCAACTGTGTTTGTCTGCTGATCCCTTGATTTAGCCGCAGGTGGCAGAGAGGCAAACGGCGAATAGATTTTGAATGAGCGGTTTTGGATGTAGCTCGGATGATCAAGCGCAGGCAATGGGTCGGGATCGAATTTCACCTAACTGCTCTTTCCTGCGCTTCATCAGGCTCATGTCCGTGTCCTCCAAGGTTTGATGTTTCTTGCAGTCAAATTGCCGAAGACAACCAAAGAGGGCAGCCTGTGGAAAGTGAGTGTTCTGGGTTGGAGCCAGCGGCCAATATCGATCCCAAGCCTCCGGCTTGAAAAGAAGTATGATGGTGTTTGGTTTGTTGTTGGATGACAATGCCAACATCTCCGAGTCAATTCACTCGAACCAAGGCTCAAGCAAACATGGCCAAGAACTTGTAAATCACATAAGCCAGTGTTGCAGTGACAGGGATGGTCATAACCCAGGCCCAGACAATGCGCTCGACCAAGCTCCATTCGATAGCATTCCAGCGACGGGCAGCGCCCACGCCCATGATGCTGGTTGTGATGGTATGAGTGGTGCTGACAGGCATGCCTAAAGATCCAGTGACAGCCAGGATGGTAGCTGCAGTCGTCTCCGCAGCAAAGCCGTGGACGGGTTTCATCTTCACCATCTTATGCCCCAGCGTTTTAATGATGCGCCACCCACCCGCGTAGGTGCCTGCGGCCATGGTTAGAGCACAGGTCATCATAATCCAAAGGGGAATATTGGCACTCTTATCAGTTATCCGAAGGAAGTGCAGCCAAGAAGGAAGATGATCTAATTCTCCAGCTTTCGTCGAGGCAAAAAGTGTCAGCATGATGATCCCCATGGTCTTCTGAGCATCCGCTAAACCATGGCCAAAGCCCATGTAGCCAGCACTAACGATCTGTAGCTTGCCAAAAATTGAATTCACCGAATTTGGACGCCAATTGCGGATTAAAAAGAATAAGATGCCCATGACGATAAATCCGATGGAGAACCCAAGAATAGGTGAGGAAATCATCGGAATAACGACCTTATGAAAGATACCTTCCATATCACCTGTGGGTAGGCCAGTCTTGGAATCCATCTTCATTCGGGACCAAATCAGAACCTGCCAGTTCCATGAGCCTGGAGCAGAAGCCATTGCGGAACCGATCAGACCACCAATCAGTGCATGACTGGAGCTAGAGGGCATTCCAAACCACCAAGTAATCAGATTCCAAATAATGCCGCCGAGCATGGCGCATAAAATGGTGAGCGTTGTGACGGCCACGACTTTATCATCTATCAGACCACTGTGCATAGTTTTGGCCACCGCCTGACCGAAGAAGGCCCCAATCAAGTTCGTGCTGGAAGCTAACAGCAATGCCTGACGGGGCGTCAGCACCTTGGTAGAAACAACGGTAGCAATAGCGTTAGCCGTATCGTGAAAGCCATTGATGTATTCAAAGGCTAGCACCACTAGCAGCACTACAAAGAGAAGGAGCAAGGCAGAAGTCATGCTCGGAAATCAGGAATATTTGAGAACGATGTGAGAGACAACATTGCCGGCATCCCGACAGCGGTCATAGACCTTTTCCATCAGATCGTAGAGATCCTTCAGGTAGATGACAGAAACGGCTTCATATTTGCCCGAATACAAATCGGCTAACATCTCGAGAACCAATTTATCCGCTTCACCTTCGATGAATTGCAACTTGGCGTTCAGGTCCTTCACGCGTTCAAGATCTAGATTTTTACGTAACTCCTGAACAATATTCACAACGGTATCCGTGGAGTCCTGCATCATCTTGAGATGCTTGGTGAAATCGACTCCTTTTACTCGATCTGGGGCGATCACGATACGCTCAGCGATCTTTTCGACGGTCTTTGGAATCTTGTAGATAGCGTTGGCTAGAGCTTCGACATCTTCGCGTTCCAAATCACTCACAAAGGTGCGGCACAGCGCTTCATCAATCTTTTCAGTGATTTGCTTATCTTTCCGACGTGACAAAATCAATGCCTCCAAACTGCGGGCATCTGCACTCTGAGCGACTAAAGTTTTCAGGGCCGAAACACTATTTTGCGCTTCTACTGCACTAGCCTCCAGCAAATCATAAAAAACGTCTGTTTTGCCAAAAAACTTTTGCAGTGAAATCATGGTGATTGAGAAGGGATGGTGGGAGACCTGACTTTGGAGGCAGGCCATCAGAGATGTCAAGTGACGAACCAGACAGCACCCTGACGTTTTTTTTAATTTTCAGCAATCCAAAATCCATTCTGTGCGTATATGTCACCGAATGCCTGCCACCGCAGACTCCCCCTCCCCACAACCACCTGTCCCGAACTCGTCTTCCACACATGATGTGGAAACCTTGGGCTTTTTATCTCAGGTGCTTAACTCTACTAACGATAGTTCACGAATCAAACACGCTGTGGCGCAAGCTTCGCGGGATGAAGGTGAACCACTCGAAAGGCTTATTAAAGCAGCTGAGATTGTCGGTATTCGCATTGATCCATATCGCGAGCCATTGGCTGATGCGATCTGGAAAGCCCGAGATGAACAGCCTCTGATTGTTTGGCAGCCTGAAGCTCAACGCTGGCTATTGCTGCGCAAACACGGCTTTTTCCGCGTCCGAATTACTTGCCCAGATCATCCATTAGAATCTGAATATGTGGGCCGTAAAGAGCTGGCTCGAAGGCTTGGATTAAAGAGTGTTTCTGAAGTTTTAGACATCGGCACCGTCACTGCCGAAAGACCCGCAGAAGGCCTGCGGGGCAAGGCAATAGACCAAGAATCAGCTCTACTTCCGACCTTCCACATCGATCATGAAGCAGACGGCGGCCACCATGCCGACATACCTTCAATGAAAAGATTCTTTGGCCTGCTTCAGCCTGAGATGCGGGACGTGTGGACCATTGTCGTCTTTAGTGTCATCACGGGTTTGCTCTATCTCGCTCTCCCTCTGGCCGTGAATGCCTTGGTCAGTAACTTAGCCTTTGGCAGCCAATCAGCGCCTTTCCAGCAAGCCCTTGCCTTCATTGCATTAGCATTGTTTGCCTGCTTGATGCTGTCTGCCATCATTCGCGGGCTCCAATTTTATGTCGCTGAAGTCATTCAAAGACGCATTTTTGTCCGAATGACTGCCGACTTGGCTTATCGGCTGCCGCGAGTCAAAGCAGACTCACTCGATGGTGTTCACGCCCCAGAAATGGTCAACCGCTTTCTAGATGTCGTCACCGTCCAGAAAAGCACCTCACTACTCCTGCTTAACGGTATCAACATCGTGCTTGGTGGGCTGATCGGTCTGATCGTCTTAGGCTTCTACCACCCTGCCCTACTGGCCTTTACATTCCTGATTTTGGTGGCCATCATTCTCATTGTGTTTGGCCTTGGACGTGGTGCTGTTCGCACCAGCATTGAAGAATCCATCAGTAAGTACGACGTCGTCAATTGGCTCGAAGAACTGGCCCGCTACCCACGGCTCTTCAAAGGCCCTGGCGGCTATTCTTTAGCCACTGAGAGAGCCGATCAACTGGCCCGCGCTTATTTAACAGCACGCAGTGGACACTTTAAGGTGCTCATGCGCCAGATCAGTGGTCTTCTCTTCCTTGAAGTACTTGCCAGTTCGGCTCTGCTGATTGTTGGAGGTTGGCTGGTACTAAGCCAGCAACTGACCCTTGGACAATTGGTCGCCAGTGAACTCATCGTAAGCGCCATTGTTGCTTCGATCTCTAAACTCGGAAAACAGTTCGAAGGCTGGTATGATGCCATGGCTGCTGTCGATAAACTAGGACACCTCATTGATTTGGAAATCGAAAGCGAAGATGGTGATCTACCGCGCCCCGCAGGAGAAGGCGCAGCTGTCAGTGTGCAAAGTGTCGGCTTCAGCTATCAGGATGGACGCGAAATCTTTACCAATGTCAGTTTTGAAATTTCAGCCGGTGGACGAGTGGCCCTCATGGGATCTCAAGGCAGCGGCTGTAGCACCATGCTTGACCTGCTTCTTGGCCTCAGGCACCCAACTTCAGGTCACATCTGTTTAGACGGCTTTGATCTCAGATCTTGGTATTTAGAAGAGCTTCGATCCAGTGTGATGCTGATCCGCACGCAAGACATCGTCAATGGCTCCATCGCCGAAAACATCCGCCTCGGCAGACCGGGTGTTGGACTCGATGAAGTTCATCGTGCCCTCCAATCGGTGGGTCTTCTAGACGATGTCATGGCTCTACCTCTCGGCATGCATACACCGCTAGTTACTGGTGGCCTACCCTTATCTAGTCGTCAGCGAACACGCCTTCTCTTGGCTCGCGCCCTGGTATTAAAACCTCGTCTGTTGCTCCTGGACGACGTCTTTGATGGCATGGATAAAGCCAGCATGGACACACTCACAGCCATGTTGCTCTCACGGGATCTTCCATGGACGGTCATCATCGCTACTCGTGATCCACTCGTCGCCAGCCGCTGCGACCGCAGTGTGGATCTCGACGACCCAGTCTGCCACTCTTCTGCCAAATGAATCACGCTGCCCATCCCAAATCGTCCTTTGACCTGCGTGGTCATCTACCAGCAATCACACGCGCTGGATCATGCCGCTGGCCTAGGCTTCTAGCACGGATTCTTTCGGTGTTATTTGTCCTTTTCGTTTTAGCCGTCTGGTTTTTACCTTGGCAGCAATCCGTCAGTGGAGCTGGCAAGGTCATCGCTTTTGACCCACTAGAAAGACGAATCAACGTCGAAGCTCCCGTCGCCGGACAGGTGAAAAAACTTCACGTCGTCGAAGGTCAAAAGGTCCATAAGGGTGATGTCATCGTCGAGATTCAAGATAATGATCCGAACCTCCTCATGAATCTGCGTAGCCAACATGATGCTCTCATCGCCAGACGTGCCGCGGCGGCCCAACGAGTGGATGATTTAGAGCTTCAGGTAAAGCAACTGGAACAATCCAAAGGTCAGGCCATTGATGCCGCTCAGCAACGAGTCGCCGCTGACAAAATCACCGCTGAAACCGCAGTGCTTAACTACAACCGCACTCGAGAACTCAAGGCTCCAGGTCTTGTCTCTCAACGCGATTACGAATTAGCCAAGCAGATCCGTGAAAGCTCTGAAGCCAATCTGGCAGGTGCTGAAGCCAACCTAAAGCGCACGGAAAATGACTTTGATGCCACCATCTCCGGCATCCGTGCCCAAAGAGGCACAGCTCAAGCCGAGCTGCAATCAGCCGGCCGAGATATCACCAGTCTTGACATCCAGATCAGCCAGAATCAGCGACAAGTCGTGGAATCTCCACGCGATGGCATTGTGCTCTCTGTTCAAGCCACCGATGGCACCTACTTGCGACCAGGTTCTCCCATTTGCGTTGTCATTCCCGAGACGGCCAGCCGGTTTGTGGAAATGCTGTTGGATGGCAATGACATGCCACTCATCAGCCCTCGTCACACCGAAGCTGATGGCAGCATCACGCCAGGCAGTGAAGTGCGTCTTCAGTTCGAAGGCTGGCCTGCGATTCAATTTGTCGGTTGGCCTAGTGTCGCCGTGGGCACCTTTGGTGGGGAAGTTGTTTTTGTCGATGCAGCCGACGACGGTAAAGGACGCTTCCGCATCGTTGTAGCTCCAAAACCAGACATCTCTCTTCAGGGCGGAGAAAAACACGAGATCCTCTGGCCAGGCAACCGATGGTTGCGCCAAGGTGTGCGCGCCAATGGCTGGGTATTGCTACAACAAGTTCCTCTTTGGAAAGAGATCTGGCGTCAGATGAACGGCTTCCCACCTGTGGTTGCCGATCAAGAACCTGGGAAGGAAAAGAAGTGATCATGCCTGCGCTCCCTCTTCTCATCAGAACCAAGGCACTCAAAGCCACTCTCTGCGCGTCTCTTCTCTGTCTGACTTCAGTGCAGGCTGAAACGATCTCCTTGGAGGCCGTTTTGAATTCAGTCACCAGTCAATACCCACCCTATCTCATCGCTCTGATCGAGCGCGACATCGCCGCAGGTCGTCTCAAGCAGGCAAGTGGTGCCTTTGACCTTAATTTCAGAGCCAGTGGTTCGTTCAATCCCACAGGCTACTACGACGGCAGCAGCAGCGACTTCGTCTTTGATCAGCCCCTGCCTTTCTGGGGCGGCAATGTCTTTGCTGGCTACAAAATCAGCAGTGGCTCATTGGCTGATTATGATAAAAGCCGCACACTCTTGGATGGCGAGCTACGTGCTGGCATACGGCTCAATCTTTTGCGTGACAGCACCATTGATTCACGTCGTGCCTCGCTATGGAAAGCCAGACTCGATCAAGAAATTGCCGATCCTTTCATCCAGAGGCAGCATTTGGACATCGTCCGCACCGCCATGCGCTCCTACTACAATTGGGTCGCCATGGGGCTTCGCCTTGATGTGACTGAAAATCTCGTCCGCATCGCCAAAGATCGCGAATCCTCCATTGCTGAGTTAGCTCAAAAAGGCCAGCTCGCTCCCATCGTCAAAGTGGACAATGAGCGTCTCGTAATTAGTCGGCAACTCACAGCCGTGCAGGCTCGCCGTCGGTTCGAGGCCGCATCCATCGAACTCTCCCTCTTTTATCGAGATGCCAACGACGACCCCGTCGTGATCACCCGTCATCATCTTCCAGCTAAGTTCCCGAAAGCGTCGATTCCGATCGAAAGTACAGTCGGCCCAGCCACCATGGCCGCCTTCACCTTGCGCCCAGAGTTACTCCGCATTCGACTCGTCCAGGAGAAGTTTGGGATTGATCGTCAGCTAGCAAAAAACAATCTCATGCCGAATCTCGACCTCACTGCCAGTGTCAGCGAGAATCTTGGTTCAGGCCCTTACAAAGACCGCAAACAAACCGAATCCGCGGTTGGCATAGAATTCCGTGTGCCACTGCAAAGAAACGAAGCCAAAGGCCGACTGCAGACTATCGACGCCGAACTAGAACGCCTCAATAACGACGCCAAATTTGCCCGCGAACGCATCGTCGCTGAGATCCGCGATGCTTGGTCAGCGACAAAAGCTGCGCATGAGCAAATCGGACAAACAGCGCGCAATGTCGAGCTCGCTGTGCAACTTGAGCAAGCAGAAGCCAAACGTCTTGAACAAGGTGCCACGGACCTTCTAGCCCTGCAAATACGAGAACAAGCCACCTTTGATGGTCGGCTCCTTGAGGTCGATGCCCAGGCCGAATACTTCCGCGCACAAGCCGACTATGAAGCCGCCACGGCAATGAAGCTCGTGAACTGGAAAAGCTTACTCAAGCAGAAGCCTACGTCGAATTAAGCCTAATCTCAGTTGTTCGCCTTAAAATAGATCGCTTTGTAGCAGCGATGCTCCAGTAATGACGACTTTAACCCCTGAACCTCAGGACGCACAAGAATCGGGCGGACGTACCAATACACGGGGAGAATAGGCAACTCTTGGAGCAAAATCGTTTCCGCTTGAGTTAAAAGGGCCAGTCGCTTTTTCAAATCGCCTTCACGCAGGGAGGCCTGTAAAAAACCATCATAACTGGGGCTGCTCCAGCCCGTTTGGTTATTCCCGTCACCTGACTGCCAGAGACTCAGAAAAGTGTAAGGATCTAGGTAATCACCCACCCAGCCAGCGCGGGCTATTTGATAGTTGAGCTGCCTTTGTGAATCCAAATAGACACCCCAGTCCTGATTGAGCACGCCGACTTCCACTTGCAGATACTTTTTCCACATCTCCTGAATGGCTTCAGCAATCGTACGGTGAGATTCACTGGTATTGATCAGGATCTCACATTTGGGGAAGCCCTTGCCCCCTGGATAACCTGCTTCAGCCAGCAGACGTCTGGCTTTCTCAGGATCAAAACGAAGGATGTCAGGCGCCTCATAGCCTTCCCCTGCCCCAGGCGGTGTGAATCCCGTGGTGGGCTTCTGGCCAGCGCGCAGGATATTGCGAATCAAACCAGCACGATCTACCGCCAACGCCAGTGCTTGCCGAACCAATGGATTATTCATCGGCGGCTTGGTCGTGTTGAAGCGATAAAAATAGGTACTCAGCAAAGCGTTCTCTTGGTAGAATTCAGGGTACTTTTCCCGATACATGGGAATCTGGGACAGCGGGATCGTCTCGGTCATGTGGATCTGTCCGTCACGGAACGCGCGCTCCTCCGTTGCATCGCTAGAGATCGGCACAAACATCAGTTCTTTGAGTTTCACTGTTGCTGCGTCCCAGTAAAAAGGATTACGATCCACCGTGATCGAGTGGGTGTACCTCCATTCCTTCAGTTTAAAGGAACCATTGCCAACCAAGTTCCCCACTCGCGTCCAAGGCGTATCCCGATCTGTCATTTTGCCAAATCGCTCGATCACATGGCGCGGCACTGGATACCAAGCATAATGCTTTAGCATGGAGGGAAGATAAGGGGCTGGACCATTTAAGCTGATCCGCAAAGTATTGGCATCCAGTGCTTTCACGCCCACGGCCGAAAAGTCGTCCAGCTTGCCTTCATTAAACTCCCGAGCATTCACCATCGGATACAACATCTCAGCATACTCAGCACCCAACTGTGGTGACAAGATCCGCTGAAACGCATAAACAAAATCATGCGCGCTCAGTTTCACACCATCACTCCACTTGGCCTCAGTGCGAATGTGAAAAGTCCAAGTGGTAAAGTCAGTCGAGTCCCAATGCGAGGCCACACCGGGTCCATTGGCATCTGGGTTTTCCACCGTGGTAGCCACCAGCCCCTCAAAGAGAGCATCAAAAATATGGTGCTCAGGCACCCCGGTTGCTAGATGCGGATCCAACGTCGCCGGCTCCGCTCCATTGCCCATGAGCAGACGACCTTCTTGGCGTGCCAGTTCAATCCGCATCTGGCGCTCAGACCTCTGATGATGAAAGCGCAGCATGCCCACGATTAAGCAGGACAAAAGGAACAGACGCAGAAACCAAGCAGACAAAAGCATAACCTCAATTGAGTCGCCGAAGCAGCCTTGTCAATGTTTCAGGGCACTCAATGCCTGTGATTGAAGACTCTGGTGGCTATCCTAACCGTAGTTTTTCCAGAGCTGCCAAGCGCTCTACGAGGGGTGGGTGACTGTAGTGTAAAAACACAGCCAGTGGGTGCGGCTGAGGATGGGCTAAATGATCACGTGACAGCCTTTTGAGTCCCTCCATCAACGGCACAGAACTCCCGACGGCAGCTGCCGCAAAGGCATCCGCCTCAAACTCGTTCTTTCGGCTTAAAGCAAGACCCAAGAGACCTGTCAGAATCCCTAGCGGCTGATAAAGGATTCCGAAAAGCACCAAGCCCATACCAACAGGCGTGCCAGCAACTCCAAAGGCCGAAAAAAAGCCTGGAGACTTCAGCACCCAACTCAGCAAGAACAACATCAGCCCCATCTCGGCCAAACCGACGGCCATACCAACAGGCACATGACGACGTTTATTATGGCCAATCTCATGCGCCAATACAGCAACGATCTCTTCTGTGCTATGACTGCTAATCAACGTGTCATAGAGAGCAATCCGACGCGTTTTGCCAAAGCCGGCAAAGAAAGCGTTCGCCTTGGAAGAACGCTTTGATCCGTCCACCACGCTGACTTCTTTGACTGGAAAATCCAGCTTATCAGACAGAGCCAAAATCGCATCACGCAGTTCACCGGCTTCGAGAGGTTGGAAGTCATGAAACAGCGGCATGAAAACTCGCGGAGCCAAGAAGGTCATGAGGACGCTAAAGCTGGCCATGAACATCCAGGCATAGAGAGCTGCCTGAGCCTGCGTCTGAAAGAACCAGACAATCACCCAGGCCACCGGAAGACCAATGACCGCCAAGAGTAGCAGCCCCTTCAGTTGGTCCTGAATGAAGGTTCCAGGCGTGGTGCGGTTAAATCCATGTTTAGCCTCTACCCCAAAGGTATCCCAAATCTCGAAAGGCAGACCAATCAACGTCTGAGCCAGCAGCACGAGGGCGATGACCAGCACACCGGTCTCGACCGGTCCAAACTGAAAGCTCGTAGCCCAGGACTGCAACCAACCAAAACCACCGCCCCACCAAAAAAGGATCAGGGCAACGAGAAAGGCCGCATCTTTTGAGAAGTCCACCTTCTTGCCATCTGTGATATACTCCTGCAATTTTTCGCGCGTTTTCTCTGGAAAGACCTCGGCCAAAGCGCGGGACAACGGGCGACCCAAGCGTGCCAAATTCAACAGCGTCACGATCAACTCGAGGTGAAAGACGCCTAACCCGCCGAGAACGGCTGCGAGAAACCAGGGATTGGAAAACGTCATGGATCAGATAAAAGGGCTCACTGGAAAGTACGAAAAAAGCAGGCGGTCTCCCGCCTGCTTTTGAAATGAATGAAAATCAGTACGAATTATTCGGCTGCTTCTTCAACGAAGCGGACGACGTCACCAACAGACATCAGTTTTTCAGCTTCTTCGTCTGGAACGTCGATTCCGAATTCTTCTTCAAAGGCCATGACGAGCTCAACGGTGTCGAGGGAATCAGCGCCAAGATCTTCGATGAATTTTGCTTCCAGAGTTACTTGTTCTGGGTTTACGCCGAGTTGTTCGACGATGATGTCACGGACTTTGTCTTGGATGTTATCTGCCATAGTGTATTGGGGGAATGGGTGCGGCGGAGAGTTAGCGGCTGGATTCTCTTTGGCAAGAAAGAATTCCTTCTTTTTTGACTAGATTCGTAAAGTGCAGAAACAGAAGCATTAGACAGAGTCTGTGCTTGCCTCTGGTGAATTTTCGACAGGGTCAGCCTGCTTCTCGATCAATTCACCTTTGAAGTTGGCCATGAGGCGGTCCAAAACAAGCCCTGCACCCGCGTATTTCAGATCATCAATAACTACCTTGGAAGCCGTGCCACCTTCAGGTTTGTGCCAGACGTAGGCCAGGGCTTTATTATCCCATTTGCGCTTATCGATCCGGAAGGCATCAGCAAAAAAAACCTTCTTCTTTTCAGGGGTGATGAAGTGATCCGCTTCAGCTCGCAGGACTTTGTTCTTATTGATGAGCATCAGACCTGCCACGAAAAGGCCAACCAGCAAAGTTCCGCCTCCCCAATAAAACTGGCCTTGGATTTCCTCAGGAGTGTAACGGTGAGGCTTCTCTGGCCAGCCATTTTTCGCGGCATAAGAGATCCAGCGTGGAGGCTCGGCATCACGGCCAATCGGCCAACCCTGGGATCTGGCACTTGCAGTCCAGGCCTCAAGTTTGCCGGCAGCTTTGGCCTCATCAAAGGTCTTCAAAACCTCATCATCAAACCAGGCTTTCTTTTCTGCAATTTCATTAGCCTTGGGATAACCTACTTTCCCGTCATACAAGAAATAAAGCCCAAACAAAGCAATCATACCCGCCATCATACTCATCCGCTTGAAGTACCAAGGCGTGACAGGACACAGGATAGGATCAAGAGAAGACGGCGTGGGAATCGATTCCATATCTGACTCAAAGCCGCACCCCCGCCTTCATGCAACCCTGGATTTCAGATAAAATCGCCATGATGGGATCTAGCCAGATCTATTCTTGAAAGTCGCCATGAGACACCGCGAATGTAAGCTTGCAGCACGTTGCAGTAGAGTTTCGTAAATAGGTCGGGCTAAACAAAAAAACGCCAAGAGAGGCCGTGGCTGTTTTAGCAGCAAAAATTGACAATGACTGGCTCCTAGAACTTGGTTATTTCAAGGAGCGAACCATGGCCAAAAACTAACCGGTCGTCCGCAGTCCAGAAGCTAGCGCGTTGATGGAAATCAGCATGTCAGGCAGCATGCCATCCGCGATCTCTGTTTCCCCAGCTTGTAAGCGCGCGCGCCAGTCGCGGAGTAGGTTCACCTGCTGAACATGCAGCACCCGCAGTGGTTCCTCGCGAATATCCAGAGTGTAAGCCAATCTTGGACGGCGATCGGCAAAGGTCCCCTGGAAGAGCTCTTCCAAGATTGCCTTTGTCCGCTCGTATTCGGCTAGGATAATACCCAAAAAGCGCTCCCGAATTTCCACGTCGGCGACGAGCCCAGCATAAAGCTGCATGAATTCGATTTTGGCGCTGACCAAAGAGCTTTCAATATTGGTTAAAACATAGCGAAGGAACGGAGAAGACTTCAAACCTGTCTGGATTGCCGAGAATCCTTCCTTGTCCTCATTTTTCAAACGCTCCAACGCTGACCCTGCACCGAACCATCCGGGCAGATAGAAGCGGGACTGGGTCCAAGAAAACACCCATGGAATAGCTCGCAGATCGTCCAAAGTTGCCTGCCCCGTGCGGCGGGATGGACGCGATCCAATACGCGCATGTTCTAGAGCATCAATCGGAGTGGCACTGCGATAAAACGTCATGAATCCTGGCGTCTGTAAAAATGCGCGATAAGCATCACGACTCCACCCAGCTAGGACATCCAGCGTTGGAAATAGATCCATTGAAACGGCGGGCCCATGACGATGACGCGCCGTAGCAGCAGCTGCAGAGGCCATCAAAAGTTCAGTGTTATAGACGGCCGAACCCAAGTGAGCGTATTTCTGGGCAATTGTCTCTCCTTGTTCGGTCATGCGCAGACAACCGCTCAGAGACCCCTGAGGCAGTGCCTCCATGAACCAATGGGTAGGTCCTGCACCACGCCCCACTGTGCCACCACGACCGTGAAAAAAGATAGGCTGCACGCCATGTTTTGCAGTCGCAGCAGAAAGTTCATTTTGCGCGCGATGCAACGCCCATTGACTGGCAAAGATGCCGCAGTCTTTATTGGAATCTGAATACCCCACCATCATCTGCAAGGTCGGCTTTTTGGCCTTGAGACTGCGACGCGTCACTGGATGCGATAAGAACTCATCCACAATGCCAGGCCCAGCTTCCAGATCACCCATTGTCTCAAACAAAGGAGTAACAGGCAGCGGACAATGCAGTCCACCTGACTCCCAGGTCATCAAACCGGCCTCGCGAGCCAGAATGTAAACCGTGAGCAAATCTTCCACATTCCGCGTCATGGAAACGATCAGCGCCCCAAGACCTGCCGTGCCATATTGAGCGATATGAGCGACCAAGACACGGTGACAATTTAAGACCGTATCGGCTTCGGGCCCTGCTGACATGCCAGCAGCTAAGAATGGGCGAGAAGACAACAATTCTCTTTCAAGCAAAGCGCGCTTTTCAGGCAATGACCATTCAGAAAGCGGACGATCTCCTAACAGTCCAGCTGTGCTGAGTAACTGTTCCAAGGCCTTCTCATGAAAAGCCGAGTTCTGCCGAACATCCAGCGTCGCAGAGTGAAATCCAAAGGATTCTAAACGACGACGGAACGGCACAATGAATTCTGTGACCAAGGCCCCTGCCCCGACTGACTCCAAGGACTCAGCGTAAGTGTTCAGATCAACCAGCAGTTCCGCGGGTGTCGCGTAACCAGCTTTAACACCAGGCTTCTCAATTTCCAGTGCTAAACGGGCACGAATCATGTAAGCCGCAAAGCGCCAAGGCTCCTCCTTATTGCGCTCCAGGATGTAATCCACATCAACGGAACTTTCTGCGCTTAAGATACCTTTGAGTTTCTCAATAAGCGTCTGGAGCACTGGTGGCGTGATTTGAAACAGCGAGCTCAACGGCGAGTTCTGAGCCAAGGACTCCATGTCGCGGCGATGGACCCGGAGAGCACTTACACGCATGGCTTTTAGTGCCTTGGAGGTCACATCGGCAGTCACAAAAGGATGTCCGTCACGATCCCCACCGATCCAACTGCCAAAGCGAATCAAAGGTGGCAGATCATCCACCTTGGCAGGATTAAACCCTGCACCGATCCAGGCCTCACGCAGATGAATGTGAGCGCGCGTCAAAGCCTCAGGGAAAACGTCCCGGAGGTAATGCAGCGCATTTTGCAATTCGGCATCGATGGTGGGCCTCGTGACATGGATCTCTCCTGTGCGCCACAGATTTTCCAATTGAGTCTCCAACTGCGCCTGAATGCGATCCTGCTCTCGCTGAGTGTAGGCTGGATTCTCGTGACGGTTCATGAGGCCGTAAATTTCCAGATGCAGATCCCTCACGGTCTCACGCTTCGCCTCTGTCGGATGCGCGGTCAAAACAGGTTCCACCAGCACATCACGCAAAACAGCGACCAGTTCATCCTCGGTGAGCCCCAGCGCCTTCATTTGACGAAGGTTATCTGGCCACATCCCCGGCTCAGCGAGCGGACCACGATCCTTTTCACGAAGTCGGCGGATCTGAGAAGCCGCGCGCTCTTCCACAATATTGAGCAACTGAAATGCGATCGAATACGCCTGGCCCAGCGCCCGAGTAGGCAGTGGGCTAGCTGCCTCAGGTTTACCCAGCCAAGGCAGCTTTTCAGCCAAGTCACCTTCGCCGATGCGATGGAGCACCGCCGCAAAGGCGTTCATGAGAAACTTAAGGTCGTCTTCGAGCAGTCGGAAGCCATGCTCCCGAAGGGGGTTGGTTGAGGTCATCCCTTTCTCATAAGCAGGAAGGATGCCGCTGCACGCGCCAGCATGAAAAAAATTCCCCAACCCATCAAACATTATTTAACCACGCCAGTAAAACCCGCCTTATTCATCGAAGCCAGCAGATCAGCTTCGGTAAAATCACCCTTCACCGTGAAGGTGCTGGCCTTGGAGACAATGGTGTGTTCGCTGACTCCAGGGACAGCCTTCACCGCCTCGATCATCGCATTGGCACACTTCTGGCAGCAGAGATGCGCCCCAGAAACGGTGGCTTCCGTGAGCTTTTTCGCAGGCTTAGTCGTTGATAGTGAGGATGAAGTCTTTTCTTCAGCCGCATCACTTGTCCCAAAATAACCCGCAGCCATGATTGCTTCGACAGCTTTCTTTGCGCCAGCCTTAGATTTGGAGGTCACTTTTACCGTCTTGCCTTCAGCTGTTGCCGTAACTCCTTCAACACTAGTTGCGGCCTTGGTGATGCCATTGGTGCAGCTTTTGCAGCAATTATGCACCCCTGATAGAGTGATCGTAGTTTCCGCATTGAGCAGACTAGTAACAAGGACGAAAGCAGTAAGAAGTGTGTTTTTCATGGCCCGATTTAAACGCACTAAACTTTGAAATCTTAGTTCAATCATATCTAAATCCATCTGGCAGCCAATTTTACGCCAAAAAAAGAGACCTCAAAGACGATCATTCCTGCCATTCCAAGCTCAAGAAGGCGAAAGACTGCCCCAGTGAGTCTTGTATAATTTAGAGCGTGCTGCTTTATGTAGTGACGCTCAATCAGGTCCGACAAGCCCCCATGTCACCTCTGCACAAAATACACTCCTTTCAGCTCAAGCTCCACCGAGTTCTATCCGTGAGCCTTATCTTCCTTTGCCCAGCAGACAAATTGCTGGCAGTCGATAGCCCGCATCCAGGTGCGGTGATCTACGAGAAAATGTGCACTGAATGTCACGGCAAAGATGGAGAAGGTGTGGACGGAAAATACGACGAGCCGCTTACCGGAGAACGCACCCTCGAAGCTTTGATTCGCAAGATCGAAAAGACCATGCCCGAGGATAAAGAGGGCACTTGTGTCGGAGAGGATGCCAAAGCCGTGGCCTCCTACATTTACGACGCTTTTTATTCCGTTGCAGCCCAGGCTAAATTGAGTCCGCCAGTCAAGGACCTCACACGGCTGACGATCTCTCAGTATAGAAACTCCATCATGGACTTAGTGGGTCGATTTCACAATGGCCCGGGCTATGACCGTCCGATCACCGCTGAAAGGGGGCTGAAGGGTTTTTATCGTGGCTTTGAACTACCCAAACCGGAAGCGCCTAAGCCTGTCGAAAAGTTGGCAGAAGAAAAGCAACTTGAAGAACTCAAGGTAGCAAAAGCCGACGAAAAAAGAATTGCTGAAGCCACCAAAGCTCTCAAGAAAGCGATCGAACGACAGAAACAAAAGCAGCGCAAAGAGGAAGAGGAAAAAGAAAACAAACGCAAGCGCGCACAATTCGAGCGATTGGAAACAAAAATTGCCTTCCATTTCGGAAGTGATAGCCCCGATAAGGCCAAGCTTGTCGCCAGTGAATTCAATAATCGATGGGATGGAAGCGTCGTCGCCAATGAAACCGGCATTTATGAATTCATGGTGAAGACGGAAAACGGCGTGCGTCTTTTCGTCAATGACGATGTAGAGCCACTTATCGACGGATGGGTCAGCAACGGACCCGAGGTGAGAGAGGAAAAGAAGAGCCTATATTTAGTGGGCGGACGTGCCTACCGACTCATTTTGGAACACTTTAAATTCAAAGAACAATCAGCCTCCGTTGAACTCTGGTGGAAGCCGCCTTATGGAGCTATTGAGATCATTCCTGAACATGCGCTCAGGACAGATCGCCCTCAAGCTCAGATGATCGTTAACACAGCATTCCCAGCGGATGACCGCAGCGTCGGTTATGAGCGTGGATCAAGCATTTCAAAAGCCTGGGAACAAGCCACCACCGATGCAGCCATCGCCACAGCAGAACACATTGAGTCCCGAATAGATCGTCTTGCCGGCACCAAGTCAGATGCACCAGACCGGGGCGAAAAGCTCAAACAGTTTGCCCTCAACTTCACTGAAAGCGCTTTTCGTCATCCGCTCACTGATGAGCAAAAGCAACTGTATGTAGAGCAGCATTTCAACACTTCCAAAACAGCCGATCAGGCGGTGAAACGAGTGGTCTTATTTTCTCTAAAATCGCCTCAGTTCCTCTATCCAGCTCTTCCGAGAAATGAGATGCCTGATGCATTCGACATCGCGTCGCGATTGGCCCTGAGTTTATGGGACTCCATCCCAGATCGTAAACTCTCTCAGGCTGCGGCCAGCGGGCGGTTAAAGACAAGGGACCAGATCAACGTCGAAGCTCAACGCATGATCAATGACCCACGCGCCAAATCGAAGATCCAAGGCTTCTTTCATCAGTGGCTAGACTTAGAGCACGCTGAAAACACCTCTAAAGACCCCAAAACATTTCCAGGTTTTAACAGCGATGTGCTAGCCGATTTACGTGAGTCTCTTTTGGAGTTTGTCGACCAAGTTGTCTGGAGTGAAAAATCGGATTACCGAGAACTGCTTCAGGCTGACTATTTGCTGCTTAACGAACGACTTGGGACCTTTTATGATCAACCCATCAAAGGAGACGCTTTTCAGCGCGTTACCTTTGATCCCAAACAGCGTGCAGGCGTTGTCACACATCCATATCTGCTGGCGTCTATGGCTTACAGCAAGCAGACCTCACCCATTCACCGTGGCGTCTTTCTCACTCGGAACATCGTCGGCATGGCAATCAAGCCGCCTCCAATGGCAGTTACCTTTGATGAAAGCCATTTTAACCCGAGCCTCACCATGCGGGAGAAAATAACGGAGCTGACACGCAACAACTCCTGCATGTCCTGTCACTCGACCATCAATCCATTGGGCTTTAGTCTGGAGAACTTTGATGCGATCGGCCGCTGGAGAACTAAGGACAACAACAAACCCGTAAACGCCATCAGTGATTTCGCCGATGATGATGGTAAAACCATACGTCTTACTGGTCCGCGAGACATTGTGAATTATGTAGCCGACAACCCAGCTGGTCACCGAGCTTTCATCCGCCATCTCTTCAATCACTTGATCAAGCAGCCGACTCCTGCCTACGGCCAAAACATCATTGAAAAGCTGCAACAGAACTTCGCTGCTTCTAGCTGCAATATTCAAAAGCTTATGGCGGAAATCGCATTGATTGATGCCACTGATGGTTTCCAGTTTGCTGAGAAGCCAGAGCCAAAAGCAACTCCATAGGGGAAGCTATCAGATTCTGATCAGCAATCGGCAATCAATCAGTGGCAGAATGCTATGAACTGAGTATGAAAACGCATGGAATTGATTCGTCGTATTTTAATCACTGGGGCCAATGGAAAGCTTGGGCACGCTACAGCGCGCTATTTTTTGGAGCGTGATTTAAGCTGCCACGTGTTTCTGGGTGTCCGCGAGCGGAGAGAACAAGCGGAGGCGGTGGTGGCAGACTTTCCTGGACGAGCCTTTCTTTGTCCTTTGGAAATCACCTCAGAAGAGGCTTGGACAGAAGCACTAGCGGGGATCGAGGCGCAGAGTGGACTGCTCAATGTTTTGATCAATAATGCGGGCTATCATGACGATGCGCTACTGGCCTCCATGTCGCAGACTCAGTGGTCTGGGGTGCTGGATGCCAATCTAAATGCAGTTTTTTTAGGATGCCAGGCGGCCATGAAACCCATGATGCAGCAACGTTGGGGGCGTATGATTAACGTGGCATCCCTGAGCGCTCTGCACTCGCCGGCAGGACAGACAAACTATGCGGCGGCAAAAGCTGGCGTCCTAGGGCTGACACAGAGTTTAGCCAAAGAATGCGCACGGCTGGGAATCACCGTCAATGCGATCTGCCCAGGCCATATTGAAGGTGCTCTGCCCAAAAGCTGGTCGGATGAGCAGATTAAAGCGGTCAAACGTGAGACGCCTATGCGCCGCTTTGCACGTCCAGAAGAAATCGCCGCAGTGCTTTTCTTCCTTGCCAGCGCTGAGGCTAGCTATATGACTGGAACGTCGCTCAAGCTAGACGGCGCGCTCGTCTAGTTGATCGCCATTCCTCCCGACACCCCCAGCCCTCCCGATCCATCATCTCCCGAATGAATCTCCGTGCCCGTATTAAAGAAGTCATGGCCAGCGAACTAATGTTGGAAGTCAGTGTGGATGAGATCGGTGATGAGTCGCCGCTGTTCGGACCGACAGGAATCGGCCTAGATAGTGTGGATGCGTTGCAGCTTGTGGTCGCCATTGAAAAGCATTTCAAACTCAAGATCACCGACCAAGACAAAGCTCGCGAGATCTTAGCCAATGTGGAAAGCATCGCCAAAGCGATCGAAGAAGCAGGGCTGGCCTAAGTTCGGGTCGGGGCATAAGCATGAAAAAGGCTGTATTCATCCTGCTAAAATTGGGCATCACGACAGGGCTCCTGTGGATGATTTTTCGTGAGCCTGACTTCAGGGCAGCTATCTTGGTGCATCTTGCGTCGATGTTTAGCCATTGGCAGTGGACACTGGCCGGTCTTGGTTGTGTTGGCTTCTCTACTTGGCTGGGAGCTCTGCGTTGGCATGTCCTGCTCAGAGGACAGAAGCAGGATGTCTCCAGCGCCGAGGTAGCCCGCGTGACGTTTGTGAGTAATTTTTTCAATATCACCTCTGTCGGCGTCATCGGAGGTGATGCGTATCGAGTGCTAGCGCTCAGGCAAAAGCATGACTTCAAACGTCTGCCGTTAATGGTGTCAGTCATGTTAGATCACATGCTGGGCATGGTGGGGCTCAGCTTACTTTTCCTTAGCTGCCGATTTATTTTCAGTGATCGTCTCAGCAGCTTAAGCCCCGAGGTCATGACGATCCTGGATGGCTTTGAGATGTTCATGATTGGCTCACTAGTGATGGTGCTTGTCTCTGCAATTTCCTTTACCCCCAGACTCTACCAATGGGGTGAAAAACAGTGGCCGCAAATGCTTGGCTACGCGCCTTTGAAAAACTTTGCAACAGCCTGTGACGCCCTTCGTCGAGACTGGCGTGGGTCGATACTGGGGACGTTTTTATCCATTGCTCTGTTCACCATTCACTTTCTTTCTTTTTACTGTGCCATTTATGCAGTGGGTGGCACAGCCCCGCTGATGGAGGTCCTAGCCGCGATGCCCATTGTGGATACCGTTTCGGGATTGCCTTTTTCAGTTTCAGGATTGGGTGTGCGTGAAAAGACTTTTGAAACGTTGATCCACGCTTTGACTGGCCTACCGCAGGCCATGGCTATTTCGGCCTCTTTGGTAGGTTGGTTAATGGGCGTCGTTTGGGGACTTATCGGTGGCTTGATCTTCATCAGTGGCAGTCGCCCTAATCTCGTCGATCTAGAGGAGGTGCCTGCACCATGAGCACGCCGCGCTTTGCCATCACCTTAGGAGCCTCCTTTTTAGGCTATGCCACACATGCTGGTTTCTTAGCACGTCTGCACGAACTTGGTGTTCGCCCGACCCGTGTCGGTGGATCCTCGGCAGGAGCCATTGCAGCAGGTTTGTATGCCGCAGGTTTGAGTCAGGAAAAGATCCGTGAAGTCGTGACTTCCTGGAGTTTTCGGCAATCGTTTATCAGTCGCACTCCATGGCTCAGACAATTTGCAGCTAACACCTTTCACTCCCCCTATCCTGCTCCCTTTAAATCCACGGCCGCGGTAGATTATCTGGAAGGGTTGTTTGGTGACCTTCAGATTGAAGCATTGAAGGAACCTCGTTTTTTGACTGCCGTCACGGACATCGACAATCGCCAAGCCCATTTCTTACAATCAGGCTCGTTGGCTAAAGCCATTGTGGCCAGCACCTGTGTCCCGACGATTTTTTCACCACTCCATCATGCCGGCATGATGTGCTTCGATGGCGGCATCGTGCACGAGGCACCAATGGACCCCTGGTTTGAGGATGATGCTGTGGATACCATCATCGTGCACCGCATCCATCACACGACACACGACTTCCCGAAGTTCATCCCACTGAACCTCTTTAAACTCACGGCAGAAGCTCATGGCTGCGCCAGCGAGCAACTCCTGCAATACCGTCTGCGTCTAGCTGCGATTCATCACAAAAAAGTCATCATCACCGAGACCACGCATGATCGGCCAGCCTTGTTTTCAGGAAAACGAATGCCTGACTTTTATGAGGCGGGTCAGGAGCAGGCTCAAAGGTGTTATGACACAGTGCTGAAACCTTTGCTGACGCAGAATTAAAGCCCGAACGACTACGAGCTAGACTTTGCGCGCTCAGCGATCAAATCCATAAAAACGGGGCTCGGATTTGCATACTCAGGATACCGTTTATCGCGCTCCATCGTTGGCAGATAACGCCAATGTTTGTACATCCAGAGCCAGCATTCAGGATTCTTGCGGATGGCTTTCTCAAAGTGATCCCAGACGCGTTGAGTTAACTGAGTCACATCCTCATCCGGTTTCGGCTGATAAGCCTCATAAATGTGGGCTTGATAGCGACCTCCGTCGAGAGGCTGACAAACGCCAGTAATGATCGAAAGACCCAGTCTCCGCGCTAATTCTACATGCAAGGTAGGCACGCAGGTCTTCAGGCCAAAGCATTCAATGACCGTGGCCGATTTCCCAGGCTTAATGTTCAGGTCTGTCAGCAAGCCGGCATGACCTTGGCGTTTCAAGGCCTTCATGAGTTTTAGCATAGCATTCTCCTGAGAGATCACAGTGTGGCCGGAACTCTGCCGAAGACGTGTAAAAATGCCAGTAAGAGCTGGGTTTTTAAAATCCTGAGTCACCATGGTAAAATACACCCCTCGGAAACCCCAGACGAGACTGACGAACTCAAAATTGCCGAAATGTGGTGTCACCCAGACAGCACCAGTCTCGCGAGCTTTAGCCTCAGCTTCTGGATCGTCCATGATGATGCTGACGTGATCCTGCCAGTTTTCTTGCGTCAATGCAGGACTCCAGAAGAGATCTAGAAAAGTGCGGGCAAAGTTTTGATAGGAGCCCACCGTGATGCGCCGGATTTCTGCCTCAGTCAGATCGTCCCCCAGGGCGGCACGCAGATTTTGACGTGCTGTCCGCCGTCCGCGAGAGTCCAATTGGCAGGCCAACCAACCCAGCCCACGGGAAACACTCATGATCAGCGATCTCGGCAATCGTGGCATAATCCAGGCAGCCCCAGATACTAGGGCGGTTTCAAAGAAAAATCGGAGGTTCTTCACGTTGGCAGTTGGTAGTTGTTAAAAAGTCGATACGTTGCGTGCATGGCAGTGCCCAACCTCACGAACATTCTCAAGCGTATATTGAAACAGCCAACGGCTCCGTTCCACGAATATCATGTTCGTGACGAAATTCTGGCTCTTCTCAAAGATTGTCCCAATGTCAAAGTCAAGCAGGACAAGTTTGGCAATCTTTTGGCGACCTATAAGAACGGCAAAAATAAAAGTGAGCCAACTTGGGTGCTCGGTGCCCACATGGATCATCCTGGTTTTGTCCGCAATCCCGAGGCAAAGGACGAGTGGACCTTCCTTGGTGGCGTGGCCAAGCCTGAAGTCGAAGCTGGCATCAAAAAAGGCCTGCGAGGCAAACCTGTCGGTGACATCGCCACATGGAAATTCCCTGTCAAAATTGACTTCGAGAAGATCGAGGCCAATGCCTGCGATGACCTCGTCGGCTGTGCCATCATCATCGCCACCTTCTGGGAGCTAGCTACGCTGAATATCAGCACCACTTTCCACGCCACTTTCACCCGCGCCGAAGAAGTCGGCTTCCTCGGTGCCTGGCACATCGCTCAAAAATGGCCTTTTGGTAAAGACGCCGTTTTTCTCTCCATCGAAACTAGCCGTCCTGTGAATGGCGCTGTCATGGGTGGTGGTCCAGTCGTTCGTGTCGGAGATCGCTTGTCCATCTTCGATAACGAAAGCACCGCCGTGCTGATGACAACGGCCAAGGAACAAGGTATCCGCGTTCAGCGATGCCTACTCGATGCCGGTGCCTGTGAAGCTACCGCTATGCAGGCCGCTGGCATTCGCTCAGCTGGCGTCTCCGTGCCATTAGGGAACTACCACAATCTGGACGAGAAAAAGAACATCGTCCCTGAGTATGTCATGATGAGCGACACCCGCGCCCTGATCGACCTGCTCAAAGCCCTCGTGGCCACCAAGCATGAAGGCATCGGCGAGCGCACCATCCGTGAGCGTGTCGAAATGCGCATGGAAGAATATGCACCCTTCATGAAGGCCAGCAAAAAGCACTTCAAATAGGTGCCTATTTTAATGCCGCTCAAAGAACAAAGTGAACTCGTGGCGATTGTACGTCAGGTGGGTCTGAGCAAACAACCTCAGACCTGCCACTGAAGCCATTTTGGCGATCTTCCGAAACAGCGCGCAAGGACCATCCACCGATTCAATCTTTGGCACCTTGAGAGTAAAGACGACCAGTCCTTTGGCCCGCAGATAGGGCGTCAAACGCATGACGTGTTCAATGGATTCTTCAGGTGGACCATTGAGGTCCGAAAGTATCGCATCAAAGGTGGTTCCTTTGTCTGGCTCAAACGTAGCCACATCCGCGTGAACGAACTTCAGTCCTGCACGCCTGTCCAGCCGACGATCCAAAGGCGCGCGGTCGATGGCCGTGACGCGCTGCTCACGCGCAAGCAACTCAGAAGTCATGCCGCCAGGACAGGCTCCTAGCTCCACCCAGTGACTACCTTTTGCCATGGCAGGTCGATGCAGCAAAAGATAATGCAGTGCCTCCGCAATCTTTGCCCCAGCTCGGCTGATCGTGTCGGGCGAATCCTGATCAATGTATTTGCTGCCACCTGCATACAGCCCATTTGAAGCACGCGGAGTCTGCATCCCACCGAAAAGCCCCTCTTTACCCACTAAACAAAACAGCGTCTCAGCCAAAGGATCTTGTTCTTCCACCGTCGCTACCTTTAATTTTGGGAAAACCTGCAGCACGCGTCCGCGCAAATTGGAGGCCAGACTCTTGTAATACTTGTCCGGCGATGTCGCGTTCAGCTGGCCGATAAAAATGGCCTGGGGATTCCGATCTCCAAACTTCTTCAAAAGCGTCTGCGCGGCCTTTTCAATAAAGCCGTCCATTTTCTGTGGATTGCAGGGCCAGCTATGCTCCATCGGCAGATTCCAGCGGGCAAACTTCGCCACTTCAGACTGCTGAATGCCCTTTGCTGTTCCCTCTTTGATCAAATAATAATCCTGCCCCAGTCGTGTGTGTGAGCCAGAACCCATTCGCTTCAAAACATCCGCCGCCACTCCTTCGAAAATCTCAGGAATGCGCACCAGCCAGGGGCTAGACGATTGGAAAGGTATGGAATCAGACATGCCTTTGCCTCTCGCCCGAGGTTGCGCTCACTGCAAGAGCCGGAAAAAGTTTTGGAACTAGGGTGTGTTTTAAAACTCAGGATGATGAGACTCGGAGCGCAGAGGGATAAGAGGCAAGACCTGAGTGCACTCGCTATGAATATATAACGACAACCTCAGCAACGAAGCCAATCGTCCCCCTCCTCCCGAGAGCCATGGTTCTGCGTTTTTAAACACGCCCTAGATCTGAATGGATGATTCAAATCCACATTCTCTTTGAATGACAGGCTTCCTTGTTCCTCAGTCGTAATTCACATGGATCGACTTTCTCTTCTTCCATTCCAAGATACCCCTATAACTGCGTAACGATAGCCCCGCTGTTCTGACCGAGTTTCTAACCTCCGAAAACCACATGGCCAAAATCATCCTCCCGATCTGCCTTGTTTCCCTGCTCGCTTGGGCAGGCTTTTGGTTCATGCGCGGCAGCACCGCCGGTTGTGCCGATTGCATCCCACTGCCTGATCTCAGCGCCCTCACTGCCACGATGACCCCTCTATCGCTCACCTACCCCGCCTCACCAGAACCCAACGCCTGGAAAAAACTACCCGCCACTGAGCGCTTGAGCGACCTTGAACAGCGCGTCAAACCTGGCCTCAAAAAAGAGCTCGAGAAAGCCAACTTCAAACTCGGCGACTCAGCCTATCTCAGAGCCTTCAAGGAAAGCCGTGAACTCGAACTCTGGCTGCAAAACGATCAGCAATGGCAACTCTTCCGCACCTACCCCATTGCCGCTGCATCAGGCAAGCTAGGCCCCAAGCTCATGGAAGGCGATGGCCAAGTCCCCGAAGGTTTTTATCAAATCACAGCGAAGCAGCTCAATCCCGCCAGCAACTACCACCTGGCGATGAACATCGGCTACCCCAATGCCTATGATGTCCATCATGAACGCACTGGCAGCTTCATCATGATTCATGGCAGCGATGTCAGCATAGGATGCTTAGCCATGACCGACCCCTGCATCGAAGAAATCTACCTCATCATCGAGTCCGCCCTCGCTAGCGGCCAATCCCACATCCCCACCCACATCTTCCCCTTCCGCATGAGCTCAGAGCGGATGCAAGCCGCCCAAGAAGATCCCCATTACCCCTTCTGGAAAACCCTCCAGCCCGCCTACCTCAAATTCGAACAACAACATCAACTACCCAAGGTAAAGATCCTGGGTGGTGTATATGAGGTCGATTGAGAGTTGGCTGTGTTTGGCCCCTCCTGGCCGACCAGTCAGCTTACCTCACTTCTAGGAACTGAACGGCGTCGATGATGACGTGGCCGTTGGTGGCGGTGTTGGTGATCTCGACGGAGTGCTTGGAGCCGGAGTTGAAGTTGTAAGTACCGATGGGATGAAGGTTGTTTTTACCTTGAGGCTTTTGCTTTTGATCGACGATGACTTGGGTATCGCCTTCGGTATGATGAATGATAACGGGGACGTTGCTGGCACGGTTGGCTAAGGCACTGTAGGCAATGGAAACCAGGTAGCGACCAGTTGTGGGGAGCGCTGGAATGAAGCGGGCTTTTTGCTGACCATCGCCAACACCGCCATCATGACGATAGCCGCTGCCAATAAATCCAGGGGTGGTGTGGCCCTGAGAATCGAACCCGGCGAGTTGAGCCTCGCTATCATCGACGATGATGCCAGGCAGGTCGGTTTTCTGAATGGAGCGAACAGCTGGAGCGGGCGGAGACTCAAAGTCGAGCATTTGGTTATCTGCCAATAGGCGGGCTTTGAGCTTGGCGGAGTCGATGGACTGGAGACTGACGTTTTGCTCGATGGCTTGGACGGCAGCCGTGGCCGCACTCTGGCCTAGGACCATGAAGACAGGCTCCATGCGAATGCTGCCATAGGCAATGTGACTGGCGCTCAGACAGATGGGGACAAGCAGATTACTGCACTCTTCCTCCCGTGGGCGGATGCTGCGGTAGCTGATGGGATAAGGGCGACTGCCGATCTGAACGTCGCCTTCGTTGCGAACATAACCCTCTGCGGTGATGTAGCGCTGGATGTTATGAGAATCCATATTGTAAGCCCCCATGCCGACACTGTCGGGGACGATCTCTAGGCGGCGGCAATTCTTTTCCGTCATGACATAATCGGAGACCATGCGGCGGGCTTCGCGAACATAGAGTTGGCGTGGCCAGTGGCCGTTATCAGTGAATTCATCTTTGGCCAAACCGAATTTTTGGAAGGCGGTGCGGATTTTTTCAGGCACACGGGGATGATAAGCATACGTCCACATGAGGCCTTTTTGCCAGTCTTCATGGGCCTGCCAAATGCGGGCACGGGTGGCGTAGTCGGCGTCTGGCTAGTCCCAGTTCTGGCCGATGAAGTCGGTGCTGATGGCAAAGTTATT